>NZ_DASVTH010000057.1:0-60184 GCF_036387615.1 Allosphingosinicella sp. | reverse complement strand
ATCGCCGTAGAAGAGCGCGGCGGCGAGCACGCCCAGCATCACCAGGCCCGCCGTCCACCTCTTCTCGCCCAGGGTGCGCGAGATCAGTGCGAGCAGCGAGAAGGACCCGCCCTCGCCCTTGTTGTCGGCGCGCATGGCGATGAACACGTACTTGGCGGTGACCACCAGCATGAGTGACCAAAACACAAGGCTGAGGACGCCGAAGATGTTGCCGCGCGATGCGGAAGCTCGGGACGATCGGGCAGCCTGACGGAACATGGCCTCTAAATGCGCGGGCGGTACCCCTCCGTCGAGGTGGTTCATAACGCTTCGCCTAGGCCGTCGCTGCCGATCCACATGGAATCTTTATGCGGTCCCGTCGCAGTGGCATGCCCCATGGCTACCATCGCAAACACCGCGGCCGCGGCATCCACGCCCGACCAGACCCACAAGCATTCGTTGCCGGCCTTGATGCTGGGCGCGATCGGCGTCGTCTACGGCGATATCGGCACGTCGCCGCTCTACGCCCTGAAGGAAAGCTTCATCGGCCCGCACCCGCTCACCGTCGACCGGCTGCTATCCGGAAGCGGCTCTGTTGGTGGCGCTCTCGACCCTTGCCGGCCTTTTAGTCGCGCCGCGCTGGGGCAACTCCGCCGTCGATCTGCTCTACCTTCCGGCCGTGCTCGGGGCGGCTCTCCATGCCGGTTTGCGCCCAGCCCTGTTCAGCGCGCTCGCGTCGGCCCTGGCCTACAACTACTTCTTTACGGCACCGAGTGGCTCCCTCCGGGTGTCGAGCCCAACCGATCTGTTGACCGTGATCGTGCTGTTTCTGGTCGCTGTGGTCGCCAGCCAACTCGCTGCTTCGGTCCGCAAGCAGGCGCAGATCGCCACGGCTCACGCCGCGCGGAATGCCACCATCGCGGGGCTCGCGCGCCGACTGCTCTCGTGCCGATCGGAGGAGGAAATCGCCGTTGTCGCGAGCGAGCAGCTGGCCGCGCTTCTCAAATGCAATGCGTTGCTGTTGAAAGCTGCCCCCGAACCGGAGGTGATCGCCTCCACGCCGGCTGCGGTGACGCTCGGCCCGAGCGACGTTGCGGCCGCGACGCTCACATTTGAGAGCGGCGAGCCAGCCGGGCGCGCCTCGTACCGCGCGAACACTGCCGAATGGCAGTTCCACCCCGTCCTCTCAGAGGACGCGGTGGTCGCCGCGATCGGCCTCGCCCGCGACGACGGCGCCCCACCGGTCAGTGCGGATCAACTTCCACTCTTACAAAACCTGCTTGATCAGGTCGCGCTGGCGCTCGCCCGGGCACGCGTCGAAGCGGCGGCACGCGAGTTTGCCGCCACCCGCGCGCGCGACCGCATCCGGTCCGCCTTGCTGGCGACCATCGCGCAGGACCTGATGCCGAGCGCCACCGGCCTCCTCGAGAGCGTCGATGGGCTCCGCCGCAGTGGCGCGGGCGACCGGGAACTCGTCTCGGCCATGGCGTCGCAGGCGGGCAAGCTGCAGCGCTACATCGCCAACCTCGCCGATCTCGGCCTCGATGGTGACCGCCGCCCGATCGAGGCACAGGGCGTGGCGATCGACCTCTTCCGGCGCACTGTGCGCCGAGACGGCGCCGAGGTGCATCTCCCGCCCAAGGAGTTTGCGGTTTTGGCGGAGTTGGCCAAGCATCACGGCCGCGTGCTCACCCACGCTCACCTGCTGCGCACGGTCTGGGGACCGGCTCAGGAGGCGCAGATGGACTATCTGCGGGTGGCGGTCCGGGGGCTCCGTCAGAAGCTGGAGCGGGTTCCATCACGCCCGAAGCTGATCATCAACGAGCCCACAGTCGGATACAGGTTAGCTTCCGACTGAGACGACGAAGGTGATCGTCCACCTTCGCGCCCCTAAGCGGACCGCGTGCTCTCGGCGGCTCCAAGCCGAACCTAAAATATATAACGAACGTCCGCTTTCGAGCAGCGGCTAAGACAGTCTGGATAACCGTCCGGGTCATCGGCGGTTGGCGCTCGACAGGTGTTGGCAGGCTTCCAATCCATGTAGCAAGCGCGCAGTATCGGCAGCATGTCGTCAGTTCCAAGCACCGTCGCCTTCATCGTCGATCAGGCTGGCGGGGCGCCAAACAAGGTTACCGCTCGCCCTATGTTTGGTGAGTATGGCTTGTATCTTGAAAGCAAACTCGTAGCGCTCGTGTGCGACGACCAGCTCTTTGTAAAGCCCACCAACGGCGGTCGCGCGCACGCTCCAGATGCTAGCGAGGCACCGCCTTATCCAGGTGCCAAGCCCTGCCTCGTGATCGACGCAGAGCAGTTAGAGGATCGGGAGTGGCTGGCGGAACTGTTTCGCCGCACCGCATCCGAGCTGCCTCTACCCAAGCCGCGGGCCAAGCGGATGCCCCGACCTAGCACCGGCGGTTCAATGTGAACGTATGTCCGCTTCTGGCTGGCGGGCGGTCGGCTCTGAGCGTCCGCATATGGGTCAACCTGGCTTCTGCACAAGGTTGGTTTTCACACCCGCGACGGAGATTGGCAACGGCTAAGCGGTAGGTTCAAGCGGGCCTTCAAGTCCGAGAAGTGCAGAACTGGTCCATCAGCAACTACCCTCGGTTCTACGTGCAAAACTGGCGCGCGGAGGAGCGTGCGACGGTCTTGTTGTTCGTGGCAGGCGCCCACCACTCGTCGAAGGCGATGTGTCGCCCGCTTGATGATCGCGTGCGCGAGCCGCCGCTCGACCCTTGGGCACTTAGAACTGACCGGGACGGCCCGGTGCCGCCGAATATGCCAGCCAAGACGATGAACTACGCGCCGCACGTTAATCTTATTTAAGCTTCTGCAGGATTATTAACCATTGCAGCGCTGATCCGAGCTTCGACCTGAAGCGGCTCACTGCCCCGGGGGTCTGATCGAACCCATCGATCACCCCATGGGAAGCTTAGCTACGTGTGTACCCTCGCCGCTGCGCGGGGGACGTCACGCCTAAAGACGCGGCGGCGAACGAGGTTAGCTATGTTCAAGGTGAGCGTGACGACAGCTGCGTTGCTGACATTGAGTCAGGCTGCGCTAGCACAGCAGGCGCCAAGTGCGGGTACCCAGTTACAGCAAATTCCGCCCCAGCCCCTTCCTCGGAAGGCCGAGCCCGGGATCACGGTAGAGCGGTCGACCTCTCCCTCGGAACCCATTGAGGGCGGCGCCACGGTCCGGGTGGCTTCGCTGCGCATCACGGGCAACACCCTCTTCAGCGAACGCGAGTTGATCGCTGCCGCCAATGTGGTTCCCGGCACCGAGCTTACTCTGTTCGAATTACGCAAGTCCGCTGCAAGGATCTCCGATTACTACAACAGCCGGGGCTATTTTCTCGCCCAGGCATATCTGCCGGCGCAGGACATCAAGGATGGAGCGGTGACCGTTGCCGTTGTCGAAGGCAATTACGGCAAGCTCAATGTGCGCAACAGGGCCAAACTCTCCGACCGAGTGACGACCGACATTCTGAGCGGGCTCGACACCGGGTCCCCGGTCGCGAACGCGCCGCTCGAACGGCGTCTCCTGCTGCTGTCCGACATTCCGGGAGTAGTCGTGAAATCGACGCTCGCGCCCGGCGCGCTGCTGGGCACGTCCGACCTCATCGTCGACATTGCTCCGGGCCGCCGCGTCACCGGCAGCGTCGAGGCGGACAATGCGGGCAATCGCTACACCGGCAATTACCGCGCCGGGGGCTCGGTCAACCTCAACAACCCAACCGGGCTGGGCGATCTTCTCAGCCTTCGCCTGCTCGTTTCAGAAGGTGGTCTGGCGTACGGCCGCGCCTCGTATCAGGCTCTCGTCGGCGACGGAGCCGTAGGGTTGGCTTACACCCACTTGCGCTACGAGCTCGGACGCGAATTCGAGAGCCTCGACGCGGACGGCAGCGCCGACATCTTCAGCGTTTTTGGCAGCTATCCGCTGGTGAGATCGCGCGGCGCCAACTTCTATGCGCTCGCCGGCGTCGATGTGAAACTGCTCGAGGACAGGATCGGCCTGGTTTCGGCCGAGTCGGACAAGCAGGTCGAAGTCGCGACCCTTGGCTTCAGCGGCGACTCCCGCGACGATCTCGGTGGCGGCGGCTGGAATACCTTCTCCGGCGGCGTGTCGGTCGGCAATCTCGACATCCAGAACCCGGCGGAACGCGCGGCTGACGCGCTCACTGCGCGCAGCGATGGGGGCTTCGGCAAGCTCCAGGGCAGCGTTGCTCGCCTGCAAACGTTGAGCGGGCCACTCTCGCTTTACGCTTCGCTGCGTGGGCAACTCGCCTTCGACAATCTCGACAGTTCCGAGAAACTGCAGCTGGGCGGCGCTTATGGCGTGCGCGCCTATCCAGAGGGCGAGGCTTACGGCGATCAGGGTTATATCGGAACGATCGAAGCGCGGCTGATGCTGGCCCCATGGGCGGCGGCGCTGCCCGGCCAGCTCCAGCTGATCGGCTTCGTCGACGCAGGTGAAGTCGACTATTCCGAGGACCCCTGGTTCGCTGGGTCGAACCACGCCAGTCGCAGCGGCTTCGGCGCGGGCCTCACCTGGTTCGGCCCGCACGATCTGGTCCTCCGGGGTAGCTACGCCCACAAGCTGGGCGATGCGGAAACGACCTCGGGGCCCGACAAGCCCGGCCGCGCCTGGTTCCAAATCTCCAAGCTGTTCTGATGGCCCGATCAGCAAAATCGCGGCTCACGCCGCTTCCGATGAAGAAGGACGCCATCATGAACAGCAAGTATGAAACCGGAACGCCTCCCCCAGCCAGCGGCCCCCGTTGGAGGAGAGCCTTGTCCGCTTCCACGGCCATCGGTCGGCTGGCGAGCCTGGCCGTTCTTGGAATGGCGGCCTCTGCGGCCGCACAGGCGCAGAACCTCCCGACCGGCGGCTCCGTATCGTCCGGCAGCGCCACGGTGTCTGCGGGCTCGAACGGCCTCACGATTAATCAGACGAGCCAGAATGTCGCCCTGAATTGGCAGACCTTCTCGATCGGCGCCGACAACAACGTCACGTTCGTTCAGCCCAACAGCAAGTCGGTCGCCCTGAACCGCGTGCTTGGCGCCGATCCCTCGGTCATCCTTGGAGGCCTCACCGCCAACGGCAAGGTGTTCCTGATCAACCCGAACGGCATCCTGTTCGGGAAAGGCGCAAACGTGAACGTGGGCGGCCTGGTCGCCTCGACGCTCGGCATCTCCGACGCCGACTTCATGGCCGGCCGCTACGCCTTCTCCGGAAGCGGGGGCGCGGTGCTCAACCAAGGCTCGATCAACGCCGACGGCGGCTATGTCGCTTTGCTTGGGGCGAGCGTCAGCAACCAGGGCGTGATCCAGGCCAATTTCGGCACCGTCGCGCTTGCAGCGGGCGAAGCGATCACGCTCGACGTGGCCGGTGACGGGCTGCTCAACGTCGCGATCGACAAGGGCGCCGTCAGCGCCTTGGTCGAAAATGGCGGCCTCCTCCGCGCCGACGGCGGCCGCGTCCTGATGACCGCACAGGCAGCCGGCGCGCTGCTCCGGACCGTCGTCAACAACAGCGGCATCATCGAGGCTCGCACGCTCGAAAACCGCAACGGCACGATCATGTTGCTGGGCGACATGCAGAGCGGCACGATGAACGTGAGCGGCGTGCTCGACGCCAGTGCCGTCCAGGGCGGCGACGGCGGCTTTATCGAAACGTCGTCCGCCACCGTGAACATCATCGACGGCGTCAAGGTCACCACGGCCGCGCCGCTCGGTCAGACCGGCACCTGGCTGATCGATCCGCAGGACTTCACCGTCGCTGCGACCGGCGGCAACATCTCGGGCGCCACGCTTTCCGCTCAGCTCGTGACCAGCAGCGTGGTCATCAGCACCCTCGCCTCTGCAGGAGACAATACGGGCGGCGCCGGCGACATCCACGTCAATGATGCGGTTGCCTGGACGGCATCCGGCGCGCCGACGACCCTGACGCTGAACGCGGTTCGGGACGTCAACATCAACGCCGCGATCACCGCCACCAACGGCAATGTCGTGGCGTGCTGCGGCCGCGACGTGAACGTCAATGCGCCGATCACGACCACCAACGGCAGCGTGCTGCTCAACGCCGGCCAGAATGTGAACGTCTTTCACGCGATCACGACCACCGACGGCAACATCGCCCTGTGCGCGGGTCACGACGTCCACATCGATGCCAAGGTCACGCTCACCCGGGGCACGACCATACCGGCTCAGAGCCTTGGTCTCCCGGTGGGTCTGACTCTGATCGCCGGTGCTGACGGGACGGGACCAGGCGTCGGCGGGGGAACGATCATCTTCGCTCCCCTCGCGCCTCCTATCACGGTCACGGTGGCGCCGGTTACGATCAACTACAATCCGGTATCCTATTCCGCGCCCACGGATTTCGGCACCAAGTTCGTTCTGACCGAGGGCGCCTCGCTCACCCAACGCATGCTGTTGTTCCCGAAGGGAGACAAGGTCTTCGACGGCACGACCAGCACTACCCTGGCGGGCTTCAATACCAATGCGGTTTCGGGCGTCCCCACCGGCGTCACGCTGGTGGCAGGCGCGGGCGCGACCGCTGCCTTCGACAGCAGCGCCGCCGGGTCGGGCATCGGGATCAGCTACTCTGGCTACAGCCTCGCCGGGCCGAACGCCGATCGATATGCGCTGGCGAGTTTCTGCTGCGCCGCCGGCTTCAACACCACGGGAACGATCACGCCAGCCGCGGCGCCTCCTCCTCCTCCTCCCGTCGTCGCGCCGCCGCCGGTCGTTGCGCCGCCGCCTGTAGTCGTGCCGCCGCCGGTGGTCGCGCCGCCAGTCGTTGTGGCGCCGCCGGTTGTGGTGGCGCCGCCGGTTGTGGTTGAACCGCCGGTGGTTGTGCCCCCGCCGGTGATCGCGCCACCCCCCCCGCCTCCGGTTGCAGAACCGCCTCCTGTCGTGACGCCACCGCCCGTCGTAGCGCCCCCGCCCGTGGTGGCCCCGCCTTTTGTCGCGCCGCCTCCCGTGATTGTGGCGCCCCCGCCAGTGGTCGTCGCGCCGCCCCCTCCGGAGGTTGTGACGCCGCCGCCGGTGGTCGTCCCGCCTCCACCCGTCGCGGCGCCTCCGCCCGTGGTCGTCGCCCCACCGCCGGCCGTAGTGCCGCCCGTGGTGACGCCCGCGCCGGTGGTCGTGCCTGCCCCGGTAGTAACCCCGCCCGTCATCCCGCCCGCCGCGCCCCCGGCCGCCGCGCCGCCCGTCGCTACGGTGCTGGTGCCCCTGATGCAAGCACCCGCAGCGCCGGTCGCCGCGCCCCTTGCCCCGCAGCTTGCGGTGATCGGTGGCGGAGTTCGGATGCCGACCCTTCAATTGGCCGCGATCGAGGAGCTCGACCGCCCGATCGAGCGGGCAAGCAGCGAGGTTGGGAAGAATGCTTTTCTTCCCGTAGCGCAGCCGGTTCAGCCGGCGCCCAGCCCGGTGGTCCCGGTTTATCCGCGCAAGCAGGCTCGTCATTAAACGCCAAGTGCCGGCCGCGCTCAGGACAGGAGTGTTTCTCCTCGTCCTGGCCGCTGCCGGCCTGGGCTCGTCTCCAGCCGTCGCGGCTGGAGCTCCGCCTCGGGCACACGCCCCCGCAGCTCAATGGGCTGCAGACTTCGATGGCGAAGCCGCATCTCCGGTCGTGCGGGAGCTGCTGCACTGGATCGCCACCTCCGCCGACAATCGTGCCCTGCCGTTCATGGTGATCGACAAGCTGAACGCGAAAGTCTTCGTGTTCGATCGCCAAGGAAAGCTGCAAGGTGCCACAGCCTCGCTGCTCGGCTTGGGTCGCGGCGACGACAGTGCCCCCGGGATCGGGCAGCGCAAGCTGGCGACGATTAGCCCCGAGGATCGGACCACGCCGGCCGGGCGCTTCGAGGCAGCGCTGGGGCATGATTTCGAGCAGGATATCCTCTGGATCGATTATGACGCGGCGCTCTCCCTTCACCGCGTGATCGCCGGAAATCCCAAGGAGCGCCGGCACCAGCGGCTTGCATCGCCATCGCCGCTCGACAACCGAATTTCATACGGGTGCATCAACGTGCCGGCGAAATTCTACGATGCCATAGTTGTTCCGGCTTTCACCGGGACAGTCGGCATCGTCTACATACTGCCCGAAACAAAGCCGCTCGGAGCAGTTTTCGCCATTCGTTGAATCAGCCCTCCGGGCGGAGGTTCAATCTCGGCCTGCGGCGATCTCGCGCTTCAGCAGCGCCAACCTTCGGCGCAAGGTCGGGTGAGTTCGTGCTCCGGGCGCGGACGGGCTGGCCCCGGCTACATCGGTGAGAAATTCGCCGGCGCCGGTGAGATCATAACCTGCCGCCCTGGCCAGCCTCACGGCAAGCCGGTCGGCTTCTTCCTCAGCTTTCTGCGTCCCTCGGGCCGCAGCGCCCGAGGGGAGGAAAAGCCTGCCTTGCCGATCGGGAGCGGAAGCCAGCCGCCGCCCATGATGAAGAAGATTATGCGCGAGCTCATGGGCGATCACCAAAGCGAGGTCGTCATCGTCCCTGCACCGCCGAAGAATGCCCACACTGACCACCACTCGCTCCCCGTCTGCCCAGGCATTCACGACATCAGCCGGGAGAAGTTCCACATTCGCTGGACAGCCGCGATCGGCGAGGAATCGCACGTCATGTTCGCCGCGCGAGCTGCGGACGCGAAGGACGATCTCACCGTTCTCCAATGCCTGAGCGATCATCCGCTCGGCGCGCTCGACAGGGGCGCGGCTCGGGCTCAGCGGGGCTGCCGCGTTCGCCGCCAGGGCCTGTCCGTTGATGGCGATCAGGCGGTCGTCGGCCGCGAGGCCGGCCCTTGCCGCCGGGCTGCCTTCCACCACCGCCATCACGTTCACATTCGCGCCGAGGCCAAAATGGCGAGCCGCTTCCTGGCGATCGGCCGCTCCATATTGCTCCAGACTGTGCAGGATGAGACCGTGCTGCGGGGCGAGGATATCCGCGCACCTGGCCGCGTTGGCGAGCGAGAGTCTGTACGCCACGCTCGCCACTCGCAAATCCTGCGTCCGGAGGGACTCAAATCGCGCAGGAGAGGATTGGCTGGCCGCTATCGCGGAAGCTCCCCAGGCGACACATAGCGCCAACGCAGGAGCGAACCACGAGAGGGGGCGGGCCCTGAGGCACGTATTGGCTGAACTCATTCCGCTGATTAGGACCGATTCGTAGCGGCCGGGAACCTGCAAAGGGTGCCTGCCCCGGATCGTGTCGGCCCGGCACATGGGCGATCCTGCTCGTTAATCAGCTCAGAATTGTTCGCTGTCGCGACAACGGCCGAGTGGGAGCGGATAAATTACAGCCGATCCCGAGCGGAGACGGCCGGCTTAGGCTACCTGCCAGCCCTGCCCCGGCGGCTTCCTCATCGCGCAAGCACAGCTCGTGCATGTGCTGACGAACTGGCCGAACTCCCAGTGGCTGGCGCGCAGGTCGGCCGTATGCCGCCCGAAGAACTTGTGGAACAGAGCCGCCGGCCCTCTCGCAGCAGCGTTGCTCAATGTATCGTGCCCGGTGAAGGGGGGCTGGAAGCCTCGAGCGCACGGTCCCGATACACTGCGGCGGCTTTCAGGTGGCCAGCGCTTTCGGCGGGATCTGTCGCTTGGCCGGCGAGATATACGGCCCCTTGCTCGAGAGCGGCATAGTAGGCGCCATCGTGCCAGTCGCTTATCGGTGGGTTGATGCGAAGTTTGCCGTGAAGGCCGGCGCGATGTCCATCGATCGGCTGGGCTTCTGAGCTCTTTGCCTTCTCTGCCACGGCCAAGGACAGCCTCTTGCGGCCGAGCCAGTTTGAACGTTCCATCGGTGATCACCTTCTCCAAGCGAGAGCACCAGCAGTGTCTCTCAGTCACGGGACGCTTGCGAAAGGATCAGGTGATGAGCCCTGTTTGCACGGATGGAGCGAACTAGCGACCCAATTGTGCTGAGATGCTGGTGAAACGGGGCTGAGTAGCGGCCGTCTGGCTCGTGAGCCTTGAGGATCGGGGCAGTGATTACGAAAACCACTGCCCCGCCCTCGATACGCTACGGAAGGGGCTCGCCGGGGCCGGTGCTTGGCATACAGCGCCAACTCAGCGCCGGCCGGAGCGAGCGAGACTGCTATGGGAGACTTTGCGTGTTCCGGGCCTTAACGAGTGCGACAGCGCTCGTTCATCGCTTTGGAAACGGCCTTTCCACTGCTGCTTCAACAGGAACGATGCCGATTCGCCTTTCTCGCCAGCAAACAAAACTATTCTGGTTTGGTCCGCAGATGAGCCTTGCGACGCTGGAGAACCCGCTGAGCTTTGGAATTGATCTCCGTGGACTGCTGCAGTTCCTCCCGCAGCGCATCCTCCTTTGCTGAGATTTCGGCGATCTCCGTTTCAGGATTGTGTGTCATGTTAGCTCCACTTGGATTGGCGGCGCCTGCCCTGGCGCGAACGTCCAGCCTCACACCAGGCGGCAGGCACCGCTGGATTCAGTCATCTTCGTCATCGTTTCTGTCGCCTTGCTCAGTGCGGGACTCATCGTCATCGTCGCCCTGAGGAGCTCCACAAGCTGAAAGAGTGAGCAGCGCAACGGCTGCGGTGGCGACCAGGATCTTCATCTTCTGCTCCTCCTCGACTGCGCAGCGCAGCCTGTGCTTAGGTCGGTAGAGTCTCGAGAGTGCGGGCCTCGAATGCCGCAAGCGCTATGTCCATGCGATCGATCACAGACTGGAAGAAGCTGGCGTGCTCCTTTGTCACGTCCACATCCGCTGCAACATCCGAGCGGTCGAAGTAGGTATCGCCACCCTCATTGATGCTCGCCAACAGGCGCACCGCGTCGTGACGAGTTTGGCGGCAGGCCTCGATGGCCCGACGATCAATATCCGTAAGCAGAGTTCCGATGACATCGCCTCCGTGCGTTTCGCTAGGCGTACAGGAAGCGATATGCTCGCGATAGGTGGCCTCGTAACCAGAGGACGATTGCCAGGATACGCGACCGGTAATCGAAGCACCGAAGTTTTCCAAAACGGTTAAATGAACCTTGGCCCTGATCGCCGTTCAGGAATATCAAAGGTCGCGACGCGCTTACTTCCCGAAGACGCAGTGCGTCAAAGGAGCAGACGATGAAGAAGATCACTTTGAGCGTGGCCGTGATTTCAGCGCTGGCCGCCTCCGCACCGGCCGCCGCGCAATATTCCGGCACCGGTTACGAGGCCGGCGCTGATGCGAACGGCAATATCGCCGCCCGCGTCGGGCAGCTGCGGATGCGCTTGCAAGCAGGCGTCCAGAGCGGAACGATCAGCCGGCAGGAAGCGGGACCGCTTCGCCAGCAGCTCCAACAGCTGAGCCAACTGGAGCGGCAGTATAGCGTGAACGGAATTAGCGGTCGTGAGCGAGCCGACCTCCAGCAACGCTTACGCACCTTGCGCCAGCAGCTACGGGTGGCGGACGGCGGCAACCAGCGATGGGACCGTGACAACAGCGAAGACGGCTACGACCGTAACGGCCAATACAGCCGTAGCGCCGATTACGGGCGCGACGGCCGATATGGCCAGTATGACCGGAACGACCGCGTCGACGGCAACAATGACGGCTATGACGATCGCGATTACGCCCGCGACGGCCGCTGGGATGACGACCGGCAGGGCGACGATTATCGTCAACCCGTGCAGCGCGGCGGCCTTGCCGGCGTGGTGGATGCTCTGATGGGCGGCCGTGGGCTCCGGGTCGGCCAGCGGGCGTCCGAGAACCTCTACGGCGTACCGAGCGAATATCGCGGCCAATATCGCGATGGCAATGGCGCCTATTATCGCTCGGACGGTCGGCAGATCTACCAGATCGACGCGCGCACCGACACCGTGGTGCGGGTATTCCCGATGGGTCGCTAATCCGGCTCACCCTCAGCAATCAGTGAAGGAGGAGTGCCCCGGCTCGCGCGCCGGGGCGCCTCGATCCTTTCGAATTTGGGCTGTTCAAGCATGAGTGATGACCCGGCTCAGCGGGGTCGAGGGGCTGATCCGCAGCACAGGGGGCGACAAGAATCACGAAGAGGCGATGGACCAGCCGAATAAGAAGGAGGCCTCTTAGAGCAGGTGCCTGCCGGCACAGTATCCCGGACGATCTTCTTAAGTCTCGTCCTCGTCCGTTTCGTCCGCGTTCCACTCCTCGATGGCTTCTGCGCGGGAGGTGCTTCTCGTCTCAGCAACGGCGTCCAGCTCGTCGGCCCGAGTCTCCCACGCGGAAGCGCTGCGCTCGAGGCGGAGACGGCCATTCTCCGTGTCCATCGCTTCAGCCCGTACGCGGTCCTGCACCGCATGATTCCTGCACGCTGCCGGAGAGTCTTGGTCGCTTTTCATGCCGCTTCGCCTTGAGTTGGACAGTGAGCACCAGGTCTGTTTATCACGCGATGCGGGCGGCCGGCGAACTCGGCGGGCGCGCAGCGCGGTTGCGCCTGCGGCCAGGAGAACAGGGCTCGGGACATCGCACTCCAGAAGGGTTTGCTGAAGATGTCGACCATAGCAAGCGTGCGGAGCGCCTCACCCATGTCGGCGTGCTCGCCGCTCACCCTGCGGCTTTCCTCGTCGTCGGCGGCTACGTAGCGCTTTGGTTTGTGCTTGAACGAGAGACGCTCGACCTGCACGGCCTTGCCACGATCGCTACTTGGGTCATGACCCTATTCATACAACGAGCAACTCACAGGGACACTCAGGCGATGCATGCCAAGCTCGACGAGTTGGTCTACTCCCACCAAGGCGCCCGCAACGAGGTCAGCAATATCGATCAGCTAGAGCCGGAGGAGGTTGAGGTGCAGCGCGGCGCGTCCGGCCCTGCATCAGAGCGCGGGACCTTCTGATCCGGATGGCAAACGCGACCGTCGACCAGCACCGGAAATCGACGTGAACGATGGTCACCGGGGAGTGCCGGTCCACCCGGATTATACCAGTGCGATCGGACTGGCTGTTTTCTCCTTTGCAAGCCTGGAATGGAACGCCGTTTGGTGCTGCGAGCGCATCGAGCCTGGAAGTGTAGACAGCCTCGAGGATCGTACGGCCGGCCGCGTTGCCGACACGCTCCTCCACCTCGTGAAGGGGCTCAAGCCTTCCAAAGAGCAGCTCGAGCTTGAACAAGCCGCAGCCGACTTTCGCTTTCTGGTTGGCACCCGGAACAACCTGGTTCACGCCAAGCCGGGCACGGCCGCCGATGGCGCCCATGTTCTACTCAGGCATGGTGATCAGTGGACGCTCGCAGAACTCATCCGTGTGGCCGCTGCCTTTGAAGCATGCAGCACCCGCTTGAACCGCGCATCGCGGCGATTGTTTGGTGATCAGCCCGACTGATCGGGCATCCCGATCTCCGCCATCGGCTGAAAACCGACATTCATCCACAGGAGCTGGCGGTCCGCTCTTTAAGCGCTCATCGAAGCTTCTGACGGTCCGACAGTGGCGTCTAGCTGTCATTCGTTATCCGTGAACGAATGGCCGGAACCCCCCAACCTGGTGACAGAAAGCGGACCGGCTGGTTCCCACCACCTTGGGACAAGTGGCTGACTAGCTGCTGCTGACCCCCTTGGGCCCATCCCGGACGACGCATCGCGGCGTCGAAATGTCTGCCTATCTCAGTTGGGCCGCTGACAGGGACATATGCGTTCCGACCACCTGCCTGAGGATCGAGGCTCAGATCAGGGTGATCGACGCGACTGAATCGCCGAAATCCGAACCAAACGGAGCAGGAGACAGGACAATGGTAATCGACCTCCGGATATCTACTTAGGGATAATATCCGAATTTTAGGCCCATGCCGCCCCCTGTAACTCCTCTTCGCATTCGAAGCATCGAGCGAGGGGAGAACCGACATGCGTCATGAACAGCTTGCAGCCAAGGACAGCTTCACCAAAGTCGACATCGCCGCAGTCTGGCCGGCCAGCGGCCAGATCGCACCTCTGCCGGTTCTCGACATTGACGAGGCCCCTGCCGGAAGCCCGTTCACGCCGACGCCGGCTGCGGCGGATGTTCCGGCCGCCGTCGGCGGGCTGATCGTCACGTCGTACGCCGCGCTCCTCGGGTCTTTCGCCCTGGCGACGGTAAACTCCGCGCAATCCGCCTTCATGATCGCGATCTGCGGCTTGTTCCTGGTTGCATACTTCACGGTGCCGTACCTCTTCTTCCGTCAGGAGCCGAAAGCCGGTCCGCGACCATCGCTCGGTCTCTTCCTGCGGCAAGGGATGGATACCTTCACGGGACGCAGCACGGGCACGGCCGCACTCGTGCAGATGCTGGTGGTGCCGGTGCTGCTGACCTTCGGCGCGCTCGCAATGGGAGTAATCGCCGCAATCTACCTTTAGGAGGAACGCGCCGCCTCGAGGCGCGTGCTAACCGGCGAGCCTGGCGATGGTGGCCATGCGCACCAGTTCCGACAGGCTCGCCGCTTTCATCTTTGTCATCACATTGGCGCGGTAGACCTCCACTGTCCTGGCGCTGATGCCGAGGTCGTTCGCGATCACCTTGTTCGGGTGCCCTTCGACCAGCCCGTTCATCACTTCCGTCTCCCGCTGTGAGAGCGTTGCGATCCGGGCCTTGACCCCCTCGCGTTCCGCATCGGCCTCCTCTTCCCCCGCCTGGCGCGCCAGTGCCGCGCGGATCGCATCCAGGATGGCATGATCGCTGAACGGCTTTTCGAGGAAGTCGGCCACGCCAGCCTTCATCGCCTGGATCGCCATTGGCACGTCGGCATGGCCGGTGATCACTATTACGGGGTCCTTGACGCCGAGCTCCTTCAGGCGGCCAACCAGGTCGACCCCACTCATCTCGGGCATACGAACGTCCGTGACGATGCAGCCATGGTTCATGGTTGCGATCGACTCCAAGAAGTAACGCGCGGAGGGGTAGGAGCGAACCTGCATCCCCGCGCACTCGACCAGGAACGCGAGCGCCTCCCGAGCGGAGTCGTCGTCGTCGATCACATGTACCACCGGCTCAGTCGCCATCGAGCAGATCCTCTCCTTCGATCCTCTTCAACGTGAACCGGAAAACGGTGCCGCCGCCCGGATTTTCCTCGGCCCAGATGCGCCCGCCATGAGCCTCGACGATGGTCCGCGAGATGGAGAGGCCGACACCCATGCCGGTGCGCTTGCTCGTAACGAAAGGCTGAAACAGCTGACCCGAAATGTCCTGGCTTATGCCCGGGCCCGTGTCGGCGACCGAAACAACCGCCATCTGCGGCTCGGCCGGCGCGAGGGTTACCGTTAGCTCACGCGTGGCACCACTGTCGGCCATTGCATCGATCGAGTTGCGGATAAGATTGAGCACCACCTGCTGAACCTGGACCTTGTCGGCGAGCACGAGATCGACCTCCCGGTCGAAGTCGAAGCGCACGCGGACGCCATGCTCCTTGGCTCCCACGAGGCCCAGCGCGCTTGCCTCCTCGATCAGCTTGGGCAGGCTCTCCACCGTGCGTTCGGTGTCGCCGCGGGCGACGAAATCCCGCAACCGTCGAATGATCTGGCCCGCCCGCAGCGCCTCGTCCGCCGCCCTGTCGACGGCATGCGCGACCCGCTCGTGCGGCACGTCTTCCCGCTCGAGCAGCATCTTGCTGCCCTTGAGGAAGTTGGCGATCGCCGAGAGAGGCTGGTTGAGTTCGTGCGCGAGCGACGAGGCCATCTCGCCGAGCGCCGTCAGCCGGGACACGTGCACCAACTCGGTCTGAAGCTCCTGCAGTCGGGTTTCGGTCTGCTGGCGCTCAGTAAGGTCCCGCACGAACCCCGTGAAGAAGCGGCCCTCGTCGATCCGCATCTCGCCCACCGCGAGTTCCATCGGGAAGGTCGAACCATCCTTCCGCTCACCAACTACGACGCGACCCACGCCGATGATGCGCCGCTCGCCAGTCCGGTAATAACGATGCATGTAGCCGTCATGCGCCTCCCGGTAGGGCGCTGGCATGAGTAGGCTGACGTTCCGGCCCGCAATCTCCTGTGCAGTCCAGCCGAACAGCCGTTCGGCGGCCTGGCTGAAATTGCGGATCGATCCAGCCTCGTCGATCACGACCATCGCGTCAGGGACGGTTTCCAGGATTGAGCGCAAATGCGCCTCGCGCCGGGCGAGATCCTGGGTGGTCCTTTCCTGTGCCGAGCGCGCCCGCTGAAACCATTCGCCGCCCGTCGCAACGGCGGCGCCGACCAGCAGGAAGGCGCCCGCCGCAATCATATTGCCGGCTTCCAGTCCGCCGGCGACGCGATCGATCGCAAGCCCGGCCGCTGCGCCGGCGAGAGTGGCAAACAGGCCCGGCCACAATCCGGCGAGTGCGGCCGCAAAGACGACTGCAGGCACGAAGAAGATAAAGGTCGCCCGCTGCCCCAGATAAGGATCAAGGCCCCAGCGCAGTGCCGCCCCGGCAATCACGACCGCGATCGCCAGGGCGCACGCCACCAGCCGCCCCGCGCGCGCAAACCTTTCGCCGATCTTCGCTCCGTGCCGGGCAAGTACCATCGGGGTCTCAGATAGCGGCTCACCGGCGGGTCTGCGACCTCCGGGATTCTACTTAGGATAAAGACCCGAATTCCGGCAGCGGACTCGTGCGGCTAGATCGAATGTACAGCGGCAGGGTGAGAAACCGGCGCCGCAACAAGGAGAACTCGGATGACCGCCCCTCGTATCGACCTCACCGTTCACCATCGTCCCAAGGGCCTATCGGACCGCATCGCGTTCGGCTTCACCAAGATGCTGCGCTGGACCGCCGACACTTTCTTTGCCGAGCGCTACGGCCACCGGGCGGTGGTTCTGGAAACCGTCGCCGCCGTCCCAGGCATGGTCGGCGCCACCATCAACCACCTCGCCTGCCTGCGCCGCATGTGCGACGACAAGGGATGGATCAAGACGCTGATGGACGAGGCCGAAAACGAGCGCATGCACCTCATGACCTTCATCGAGATCTCCAAGCCCACTCTGTTCGAGCGGGCGGTGATCATCGGGGTGCAATGGGTCTTCTATCTGTTCTTCTTCGCCCTTTACCTGATCAGCTCCAAGACCGCACATCGCGTGGTCGGCTACTTCGAGGAAGAGGCGGTGATCAGCTACACCCACTATCTCGCGGAGATCGACGAAGGACGGTCCGAGAACGTGCCGGCGCCCGCGATCGCAAAGCGTTATTGGAGCCTTCCGGCCGACGCCACCCTGCGGGATGTGGTGCTGGTGGTTCGCGCCGACGAAGCGCACCATCGCGACGTGAACCACGGCTACGCCAACGAACTGGCGGGACTTCCGGTCGGCCAAGTCGCCCCGTGCCCTCCCCATGTCGAGCTGCAGCCGACCTGGAAGCAGGCCGCCTGACGACACGAGGCGGCGGTGCTCCGCCGCCTCCCGCCGGGATATGGACATGCCCTCTCGCCCCAAAATCCTGCTCGTCGACGACGATCCAGCCATACGCGCGTCGCTTGCCTTCTCGCTGGAGCTGGAGGGGTTTCTGATCGAGACCTTCGACTGCGGAGAGAATCTCGTGGCGAAGCCCGACTTTCCGCCGGTTGGCTGTCTGGTGCTCGACTACCGCCTGCCCGGCATGGACGGGCTCGCCGCATTGAGAGCGCTGCGGGCTCGAGGTATCGCTCTGCCGGCAGTCCTGATCACCAGCGCTCCCAGTCGCACCGTACGCAACGCAGCAGTCGAAGCGGGGGTGGCCATCGTAGAGAAGCCCCTTCTGTGCGATGCGCTGACCGCGGCCGTGAACGCCGGCGTTCGCTCATTTCCACAAGCCGCCTGAGGGCCTTATGATTGACCAAGCAGAATATCAGGGCATCACCGAGGAAGCGCTGCGCGATCTGGTCGAGCAGTTCTACGCCAGCGTCCGGGCCGATCCGCTAATCGGCCCGACCTTCGACGCAGCAATATCCGACTGGCCTGAGCATCTCGACAAGCTGCAGGCATTCTGGTCCTCGGTGATGCTCACGAGCGGTCGTTACAAGGGCAGGCCGCTGCCAGCGCATATCAAGCATGCCGACGCGATCGACACCCGCGCATTCGAACGGTGGCTCGCTATCTGGAGGCAGACGACAGATCGCCTCCTCGATCCCGAAAGCGCCGCCCTGCTGCAGGCAAAGGCGGCCAGGATCGCCGAAAGCCTGGCCCTTGGCATTCAGTTCAACCGGGATCCCGGGGCAGGGTTCACTAGCGCCCCCAGAGCGGCCGCATGCTGAAGGTCGATCCGGAGCCGGCTCGAGCTCTGCCGGAACCGGCACGTAGAATCCCGCCGGAAATGAGTGTCTACAAGCGAACGCCCCAGTTCCGTTCAGACACCGTGCCCGCAGCCCTGCTGCGCGCGCATTCGACGAAGGCGGACACCTGGGGCCGCATCCGTGTCGTCGAAGGGACACTGATCTACCGGGTCGTGGACGCGCGGCGGCAGCGTCGAGAGTGGGTTCTCACGCCGCTCGATCAAGGGGTCGTGGAACCCACTATTCTCCACGAGGTCGAGCTCACCGGTGCAGTGACGTTCTTTGTGGAGTTCTTGCGCGAGCCGATCCTCCCCGAGTGACTTCGCCGCCGACCCGTATCTAAATCAGAAGAGTTTACCGGATGAGCTTCTTAGGAGGTCCGCTTCCGGGAAGAGCCTGAGCAATCCTGAACGACCGAAGCTCGCGCGTCGCCGCCCAAAAAAGGCCTCGCAGATCGGCCGGATCGGCTCTCTGCATGTTGGAAAAATGACAAAAGAACTAGCGCACCCAGGCAGCGGCCAGAACCGTCAACTCCATTGCCAGCGCCGCCACGGCACATGGCGGCGCTTTGCTTCTACTGGGCCGGCAACACTGATCAGAGCCGAACTACGATTTCAGGTCCACGCTGGGCGCGCAGGTTGGGGCGATAGCGCTTGCGCTTCTGCGCCTTCGACAGCAGGCTGCGGCGATATCGAAGCCGAGGTCTTGGACCCTTGACGCGGAAGGCAGAAGAGGTTCGGAGCTGAAGATCAGTTGGACGTTCTGGTGACGCAAGCGCAGCAGGATCGTCACAGGGCACAGCCCTCAGGAGAGCGATGTGGGTAGAACCTATCCCGTTCCGGACGAGTTCGCGCAAGGCGCCCTCATCAAGGCCGCCGATTATGAGGCCATGTACCGGCGCTCCATCGAGGATCCGGAAAACTTCTGGGCCGGCGAGGCGCGCAGGCTCGACTGGATCCAGCCTTTCACCATCGTCAAGGATACAAGCTTCGACGAAGAGGATTTCCGAATTCGCTGGTTCGCGGACGGGGTGCTCAACGTCTCGGCCAATTGCCTCGACCGGCACCTCGCCGACCGCGGCGACCAGATCGCGATCATCTGGGAAGGCGACGATCCGGCGGAGAGCCGCCACGTCAGCTATCGCGCGCTGCACGCCGAAGTCTGCCGGCTCGCCAATGCCCTGAAGGGTCTCGGCGTCCGCAAGAGCGATCGGGTCACGCTCTACATGCCGATGATTCCCGAAGCCGCGGCCGCGATGCTCGCCTGCGCCCGGATCGGCGCAATCCACTCGATCGTGTTCGGCGGCTTCTCACCCGACAGCCTCGCCGGGCGCATCCAGGATTGCGACAGCCGGATCGTGATCACGGCGGACGAGGGCGGGCGCGGCGGCAAGACGGTGCCGCTCAAGGCCAATGTGGACAAGGCCCTGGAAAGCTGTCCCGGGGTGGAGAAGGTGCTGGTTGTCCGCCGCACAGGAGACGGTCCGGGCCTGCAGGACGGGCGCGACCTCGACTATGGCGAGGCGCTTGCAGCGCAATCGGAGGACTGCGCGCCCGAACCGATGAACGCGGAAGACCCGCTCTTCATCCTCTACACCTCCGGGTCGACGGGCAAGCCCAAGGGCGTGCTCCACACCACGGGGGGATATCTCGTCTGGGCGTCGATCACGCATCAGTATCTGTTCGACTACCGCCCGGGCGAGGTCTTCTGGTGCACCGCCGACGTCGGCTGGGTCACCGGCCACTCTTACGTCGTCTATGGTCCGCTCGCGAACGGGGCGACCAGCCTCATGTTCGAGGGCGTTCCCAACCATCCCGATTTCGGCCGCTTCTGGCAGGTGTGCGACAAGCACCAGGTCAACATCTTCTATACCGCGCCGACTGCCATCCGCGCGCTGATGCGGGAGGGCGACGCTTATGTAAGCCAGGCGAGCCGTTCGTCGCTCCGCATCCTCGGCTCGGTCGGCGAGCCGATCAACCCGGAAGCTTGGGAATGGTATCATCGCGTGGTCGGCGACTCCCGCTGCCCCGTGGTCGATACCTGGTGGCAGACCGAAACCGGCGGGGCGATGATCGCGCCGTTTCCTGGCGCAACGCCGCTGAAACCCGGTTCGGCCACCAAGCCGTTCTTCGGCGTGCGCCCCGAACTGGTCGATGCCGAGGGCAAGCGCCTCGAAGGCACGGCGGACGGCAATCTCGTCATCACCGACAGCTGGCCCGGCCAGATGCGGACGGTGTGGGGCGATCACGCCCGCTTCTTCCAGACTTATTTCAGCACCTATCCGGGCAATTACTTCACCGGCGACGGCTGCCGGCGCGACGAGGACGGCTATTATTGGATCACGGGGCGCGTCGACGATGTGATCAATGTGTCCGGGCATCGTATGGGCACGGCCGAGGTCGAAAGCGCGCTTGTCGCCCACCCCAAGGTCGCGGAAGCGGCGGTGGTCGGCATGCCGCACGACATCAAGGGCCAGGGCATCTACGCCTATGTGATCCTCAACGCGAACGAGCAGGGCAGCGAGGAATTGCGCCGGGACCTGGTCAGCTGGGTCCGGCGCGAGATCGGGCCGATCGCAACGCCGGACGTGATCCACTTCGCGCCGGGACTGCCCAAGACCCGCTCCGGCAAGATCATGCGCCGCATCCTGCGCAAGATCGCCGAGAACGACACCGGGAGCTTGGGGGATACCTCCACCCTCGCCGATCCAGGCGTCGTCGACAGCCTGGTCTCGGGGCGGACGAGCGGGGGCAGTCCGTAGGCGCACGGCACAGAGCAAGCGCAACTGGGCAGCGCCTCAAAGGACTGTCGCTTGAGCCTTCCATTGGAGTTACTTCGTCAGCTCAGTTCCATCTCCTCGTCGTCAACCTTGCCGAAGCGCAGCGTGAGGAGGTCGAGAAGGTAATTCTGGTGCAGCCGCCACGGCCGCTTCGAGCCCTGCTTCGGGAGCAGATGGGCGGCCCGCTGGATGTAGCCCGAGGTGAAGTCTACGAAGGGAGTCTCCTCCACTCCGGGGCCCCAGCGGGGAACGGCACTGCGCGCGCCGCGACGATCCATGTGGCGCAGGAGCCGGCAGAGATAAGCAGCTGTGAGGTCGGCCTTCAGCGTCCAGGAGGCATTGGTGTAGCCAAAGGCATAGGACAGGTTCGGCACGTCGCTGAACATCATCCCCTTGTAGCTGAGCTTGGTCGCGAAATCGGTGGGTGAGCCGTCTATCGAAACCGCGATGTCGCCGAGCAGTTTGACCTTGAGCCCGGTCGCCGTGACAATTAGGTCTGCCGGGAGTTCCGCGCCCGAGAGCAGCTTTATCCCAGACGGCGTGAAGCGTTCGATCTCGTCCGTGACCACGCTGGCGCGGCCGTCGCGGATCGCGGCGAACAGGTCCGAATCGGGCACGAGGCAGAGGCGCTGGTCCCAAGGCCTGTAGCTGGGCGCGAAATGCCTCTCGACGTCGCGATCGGGGCCGAGCTCCTGACGGATGAGGTCGATGATCTTGTCGCGCGTCCTGCCCGGGCGCCGGCGGGCGAGTTGGTAGAAGATCATCTGCAGGGCTACATTCTTGGCGCGGACCAGCCGCGAGGCGAGCTTTGCCGGGAGGAGACGGCGGAGCGCGGTTGCGATCGGGTCGGTTGAGGGCAAGGACACGATGTAGGTCGGCGAGCGCTGGAGCATGGTGACCTGTGCGGCGGTCTTGGCGAGCGCGGGCACGAGCGTCACCGCCGTCGCGCCACTGCCGATCACGACGATGCGTTTGCCGGCATGGTCCAGCCCATCCGGCCAGAATTGCGGGTGGACGATCCGCCCCGCAAAATCGGCCGCATCCGGGAACTCAGGCCGGTGCCCTTCGGCATAATCGTAATAGCCCGAGCAGATGTGCAGCCAGCTACAGGTAAAGCGCACCTTCGCGCCCGTGTCGCTCCGCTCCCCCTCCACCGTCCAGCGCGCCTCTGCCGAGCACCAGGATGCGCTTGCGACCCGGTGCGACAAGCGGATGTGCGGATCGATTCCGCCCTCGCGCGAGGTGTCGCGGATATAGTCCAGGATCACGGGACCGTCCGCGATCGCCTTGCCGTGAGTCCAGGGCCGGAACACATACCCGAGCGTGTACATGTCCGAATCGGAGCGGATGCCGGGATAGCGGAACAGGTCCCAGGTCCCGCCGATCGCTTCCCGGCTCTCCAGGATGAGCAAGCTCTTGCCGGGGCAGCGATGCTTGAGGTGCCACGCCGCGCCGATGCCCGAAAGGCCCGCGCCGACGATCAGGACGTCCACATGCTCCGGCTCTGCTTCACCTGCCACCGGAACAGGCGTAAAGCAGTTCGGTCAGCCTGGGGAGGGGAGCCATGACCGTCATCATCCGCGAAGCCGATATCGTCGAGAGCGTCGCCGACGCGCTCCAGTATATCAGCTACTATCATCCGATGGATTATATCCGGGCGCTGGGCGTCGCCTATGAGAAGGAGGAATCCCCCGCGGCCAAGGACGCGATCGCGCAGATCCTGACCAACAGCCGCATGTGCGCCGAGGGCCACCGGCCGATCTGCCAGGATACCGGGATCGTCACCGTGTTCGTCGAATGGGGCCAGCAATGCCTGCTCGACAGCGACAGCAGCCTGCAGGAGGTGATCGACGAGGGGGTCCGGCGGGCCTACCTCCACCCGGAAAATCGGCTGCGCGCCTCGATCGTCGCCGACCCGGCTTTCTCGCGCAAGAACACAAAGGACAATACGCCGTCCGTCCTGCACGTCGAGATGGTGCCGGGTCACCATGTCCACATCACGGTCGCGGCAAAGGGCGGCGGCAGCGAGAACAAGACCAAGTTCGCGATGCTGAACCCGTCCGACTCGCTGGTCGATTGGGTGCTGGAGATGGTGCCCAAGATGGGTGCCGGCTGGTGCCCGCCCGGCATGCTCGGGATCGGCATCGGCGGCACCGCGGAGCAGGCGATGAAGCTTGCCAAGAAATCCCTGATGGACCCAATCGACATGGCCGAACTGAAGGCGCGTGGCCCGGCTGACGATACCGAGCGGCTCCGGATCGAGCTGCACGACAAGGTCAACGCGCTCGGCATCGGCGCTCAAGGGTTGGGCGGCCTCACCACCGTGCTCGACGTCAAGATCGAGGCCTGGCCGACCCACGCCGCGTCCAAACCGGTGGCGATGATCCCGAACTGTGCGGCCACCCGCCACGCCCATTTCGTGCTCGACGGCTCGGGCCCCGCCTATCTCGAAACCCCCAAGCTCTCCGACTGGCCGGAGGTTCACTGGACTCCGTCGAAGGAATCGAAACGCGTCGATCTCGACACGCTGAGCCCGGCCGAGGTGGCGACCTGGCAGCCCGGCGATCGCCTGCTCCTCAACGGCCGCATGCTGACCGGCCGCGACGCCGCCCACAAGCGCATCCAGGACATGCTGAGTCGAGGCGAGCCGCTGCCGGTGAGCTTCGCCGGGCGTGTCATCTACTATGTCGGGCCGGTCGATCCGGTGCGCGACGAAGTGGTGGGCCCCGCCGGCCCGACCACGGCGACCCGCATGGACAAATTCACCGAGATGATGCTGGCCGAAACCGGCCTCATCGCCATGGTCGGCAAGGCCGAGCGCGGGCCGGTCGCGATCGAGGCGATCAGGAAGCACGGGGCCGCCTATCTGATGGCGGTCGGCGGCGCGGCCTACCTGGTCGCCCGTGCGATCAAGCAGGCACGGGTGGTCGGCTTCGAGGATCTCGGCATGGAGGCGATCTACGAGTTCGGCGTGGAGGACATGCCGGTGACGGTCGCAGTCAGCGCGGACGGCCGCAGCGTCCACCACATGGCCCCGCTCGTCTGGCGCGAGAAGATCGCAAGGATGGCCGCGGCGGAGATGGTGCCGGCGGAATGAAGCGTCACCTCAGCACCGCCGGGTGACTGACAGCTTAGAACGGCAACCAGCGGTTCTTTTCGCTGAAGCGCATGTAGCCGACGTTCGCGCCGAGCCTCAGGCCGACGCCGAGCCGCACCGGGATCAGCACCACGTCGCCGCGACGCAGGTATGAAGCGGTGAAGCCGCCCAGCGCATAAGCGTGGCCTTCGGCGGCCGGGTAGCGCTTGAACAGCTCCTGGCTGTCGTGAAGATTGTACACCAGCACGAACACCTTGTTCGCGTCCGCCCCGAAATCGAAGCCGAGCGTCGGGCCGGTCCAGAACACCGCCTTGTCGCCCTCGACCTGGTGGCGCATCGTGCCTGACCCGTAGCGCACGCCAGCGACGAACGCCCCGCCGGCCTCGCGCCCGGCGATGTAGGCGACCGGCTCGCCCTGGTCCTTGAGGATCTTTTCGATCAGCCCGGCGAGGCCCTCCGCGCCCTTGCCGAACACGCCCTCGGCGGCGCTGAACAGGTCTTCGCGATCGACCGTGTCCTGGACCGGCGCGAGCTTGGTCTGCGGTGTCGCCGGCGTCTCTGGGGCCGCTTGTCCGCTATAATAGGGCTCGGCGGGCTCCGCTTGCCGTGTGCTTTCCTGGGATCCGGGATCGACGGGCTGATATTCGGGGACGGGCTGCGCTTCGGCGGCCGCCTCGATCGGCGCAGCCTGTCGCGGATCGTCGGCATCGACCTGCGCCGGCGCCGCCGCAGCCGCGAACAAGCCGGCCACGGCGGCCAGCTTCAACAAGAAGTGATTGAACATGACGCAAACCCCCACACACTAAGGATTCGGAGGCTAATCCGCTTCGGCGCGCTCCCGCAACGATCCTCGCGACGAGATGAGTCCGAATTGCGCCGGAATGCTTGCTCCTGATCGGTTGAACCCGCCGGAAAGCGCCGCTATAGCCCCGCTCTCGGCGCTCGGAGACGTGGGTGAGTGGCTGAAACCAACGCTTTGCTAAAGCGTCATACGGGAAACTGTATCGAGGGTTCGAATCCCTCCGTCTCCGCCAGAATAGTTCCGCCTCCACAGAAGATCGCCCGCGCGGTCCGATTGGACCTTTGCGGGCGATCATGACCGCAGTGAACTTCACCCGCCAGCGTGCAGGCAGCGTAGGTTGCCGCGACTGGATAGCGGTCCGCCCACCCGCTATAGGCACGCGCTTCCGCCATTCACCGGGACGCCATGCTCAGCCTCCAATTCATCCGCGACAACCGGCAGGTTGTCGAACAGGCGATCGCCGCCAAAAATGTGCGCCTCGATCTGGACGCTTTGCTCGCGCTCGATGGTGAGGTGCGGGCGATGAAGAGCGAGGTCGACGAGCTTCGGCGCCAGCGCAATGAAATCAGCGCAGGCTTCAAGACTGCACCACCCGCCGAGCGACCCGCGCTAGGCGCCAAGGCTAAGGAGATGGGTGCACGAGCCGCAGCGGTGGACAACGAATTGGCTCTTAAGGACGCGCTCCTGCAACAAATGCTATTGAGAACGCCGAACGTCCCTTGGGACGGCGCTCCGGTCGGCCCGGACGAGAACGCCAATCTTGTCGTCCGTAGCGAAGGCACACCGCCCCGCTTCGACTTCGAGCCGCTCGATCATGTCGCCCTTATCGAGAAGAACGATTGGGCGGACCTGTCGCGCATCACGCAGGTCGCAGGCACGCGCCAATATGCGTTGAAGGGGCGGCTGGCCCTGCTCGAGCAGGGCCTGATGTTCTGGGCGCAGCAGCGGCTGGCGGAGAGCGGCTTCACGCTCATGACGGTACCGGCGCTGGCCCGGCCGCAAGCCTTTGTCGCCACCGGTCATTTCCCCGGCCACGAGGAGGAAGCCTATGAGGTGCCCAAGGACCAGCTCTACCTTGCGGGCACCGGCGAGATCGCGCTGACCAGCCTGCATTCGGGCGAGATTCTCGAAGCTGCGCAGCTGCCGATCCTGTACGCCGGCTACTCGCCTTGCTTCCGGCGCGAGGCGGGCAGCGCCGGGCGAGATGTGCGCGGGCTGCTACGCGTTCACCAGTTCCTAAAGCTCGAACAATATGTGATCTGCGCCGATGACGAGGCGGAGTCCGCCCGCTGGCACGAGCGCTTGCTCGCCAATGCCGAGGGCATGCTGCAGGCACTGGAAATCCCTTATCAGGTGATCGAAACCTCGACCGGCGACATGGGGCTCGGCAAATATCGCATGAACGATATCGAAAGCTGGGTGCCGACGCTGGGCAAATATCGCGAAACGCACAGCTGCTCGACGCTGCACGATTGGCAGGCGCGGCGCGCGAACCTGAGATGGCGCGACGAGAACCGTAAGGTGCGTTTTGTTCACACGCTCAATAACACAGCGCTCGCCTCGCCGCGTATCCTGGTGCCACTGCTCGAAAATCATCAGCAGGCGGACGGCCGCGTCCGGCTTCCAGCCGCGATCCAGCCCCTCATGGGCGGCGAGTATCTCTGATCCGGACGAGCAGGCCCCGCCCGGCTGGCGGCGCCTGACGGAAGCCGGGTCGCTGGTCGCGCGGGCCTATCGAGCGTTCGGGCGGCTCGGCGAACGCGGGCCGGCCGATGGCGCGCCCCTGATGGTTATCCCAGGTTTCCTCGCCACCGACCGCACCACGCTTGGCCTGCAACGCGCGCTCGCAGGAGCCGGCTACCGCGTGACCGGCTGGGGCATGGGCCTCAATCGCGGCGTTACCGAACAGACACTGGACTGCCTCGCCGAGCGCATCGCGCGACACGGACGCGGCGGCCCGGTGATCCTGGTCGGCTGGAGCCTCGGCGGCATCTACGCCCGCGAAGTCGCCAAACACCGCCCCGACCTGGTTGATCGCGTGGTGACGCTCGGTTCCCCCTTCTCCGGTGATCGTCGCCGCAACAACAATGTCTGGCGTCTCTACGAAGCCGTCGCCGGCCACCCGGTCAACGCGCCGCCGATCGACACCGACCCGTCCGGGAAGCCGCCGGTCCCCACCCTCGCCCTCTGGTCCCGGCGCGACGGCATCGTCGCGCCCGCGGGCGCCCGCGGGCAGCAGGGAGAGGCTGACGCCGAACGCGAATTGGACTGCACCCACATGGGCTTTGCCGTGAGCGCCAGGGCCTACCCGAAGATCATCGCTGCCGTTCGTGAGTTCCGCGGGTAGGTATTCTGATAAAGCCTACGCCTTGTCCGAACTGGGCAATTGGCCTTGCTCCAGAAACGGCGCGATCACCTCCGGTGGCACACGCAACGGACGCCCGCTCCGCCGGTCCATGACCGCCCAAGTAGTCTTGGCGCGCACCCGCGGCCGGCCATCCTCGCCGACAAACTCCATGTGTCGGTCCATGCGCGCGCCGCGCGGGGCTTCGGCCACCCAGGTTCGGCCTGTCACGCTTTCACCGGGGCCGAGGCTGCGCAGATAGTCGATTTCGTGCCGGACGATCACCCAGAGATAAGCCGCGTGGTGCTCAGGCGCTGCCACCTCATGCCAGTGCGCAACGGCGATCTCCTGAATCCAGCGCACCCAGACCGCATTGTTGACGTGCCCGAGTTCGTCGATGTCGTCCGGCCCCGCGGTGATCCGGCGCTCGAAGACGATCATAGAAGCAGGACCTTGCCGCTTGCGTCCCGCCTGTGTGGTACGCCTGCGTCGGTAAAGAGCGCGGCGAGCGCCGCCATCGGGTCGGGGTGGCTTGACTCGAGAAAGGCTCGGATCGCTGCTTCTGCCCGGTTGTTCCCGGCCAAGCGGCTAAGCGCGGCAAGCCAGATCTCCTGGTCCACCACCTTGCCGCGATTGGCAGCGATCAGTTCCCGCCAGAAGCTGAAAAAGTCACCCCCCGCGTGACCGGCATATCGCTCCGCGACCAGGCCGAACATGGCGCCGCACCCATAATAGGCTTGGCCCTCGTTGCGCTCGATAGCAGTCCGAAGCGGCTTGCCCGCGACGTACTTGACGCAATCGTCGAGCAGGTTCTGCAAGCGCCCGCGGGCGTCATAGGCGGGGTCAAGCGCGGCCGTGGCTCGAAGCGCGAGCAGGTCGGCTCCGCCCTCCATGACCCAGGCCTGGTGCGGCCCTGGCGCGCGCACCGTCTCGCCCAGCCAGAAATGCGCAGCCTCGTGCGCGATGAAGCCACGCCCGGCATTGCTGACTGCCGGGTCGGCCCGCGTCACTGCGTCGCCTTCGAAGGTCATGACCACAAGTCCAGTGAGGACGCTGCCGCCCATACTGCGCAGGCCCTTGGTCGGCCCGGCCCAGCTCACCATGACCGTCGGCTTGGGTCCGAGCCGGGGGCCGAGTCGAGCGGAATAAAAGCCGAGCAGGCGGGTGCTGGCGCTCACCAATTCGGTCTTCAACCATTCCGGAAGCTGCGGATCGACTACCGTCGCGATGTCGATGGTTTCGACCGGTGCGCCTCCTCCGAACAGAACGTAGGAGCGGCCGTTGGTGAGCGTGACCTCCGGCTTCCGCCGCCCTTCGTGCAGGATCCGTCCGGCGCGGTCACGAAAAGTGGCGCGGGTGAAGCCGGTCTCGATCCTTGCCTGCCCAAGGTCGAGCGGCAGCTCTTCGGCTGCCTTGACCGACGCTACGGGGAACAAATCGAACTGGTCGCTGAACAAAGCGACGCCGCCGTCGGTGAAGATCAGGGCCGGATCGTAGTTGCTGAGCAGATCCTCACCGAAAGGCGAGAAGCGAATGCGGACGCGGCGCGGCACCGTCCCACGCTCCGCCACCAGCACATCATAAAAGCCGCGGCGCTCCAGACGGACGCCGGGTGTCTCCACCGTCCAGGAGGCTGCTCGCCACGATCGATCGCCGACGCGTGTCAGGCCGGACGCGACAAACGCCCAAACCGGCGCGTCTCTGTCGAAGCTGAAATCGGCCGTCCACCGGCCGCCGCTTCGCTCAACCGCGACCCGCGCGTGAGTCGGCCCTTTCTCCTCAGCGTGCGCACCGGCCGGAGCCGCCAGCATGACGGCCCCGATCAGAGCGGCGCACGCGAGCTTGCGCATCAACGGCCGGCCTGCTCCAGTTGCGTGAGGACGAACGCATAAGCCTCGGCATCCTCGCGCAGCGATTCGTACCGGCCCGATTTGCCGCCATGCCCTGCGCCCATGTTGATCTTGAGCAGCAGCAGATTGTCGTCCGTCTTGGTCGCGCGCAGCTTGGCCGCCCATTTGGCCGGCTCCCAATAGGTGACGCGCGGATCGTTGAGCCCGCCGGTGATCAGCATCGGCGGGTATTTCTGCGCCTTGACCTGATCGTAGGGCGAATAGGAGCGGATCAGCTCGAACGCGGCCTTGTCCTTGATCGGATTGCCCCATTCGGGCCACTCGCCGGGAGTGAGCGGCAGGCTTTCGTCCTGCATCGTATTGAGCACGTCGACGAACGGCACGTCCGCCACCGCCGCGCCCCACAATTCCGGGTTCGTATTCACGACCACGCCGACCAACTCGCCGCCCGCTGATCCGCCGTTGATCGCGATCCTGCCGGCGCTCGTGAAGCGCGCGTCGATCAAGCCCTTGGCCGCGTCGACGAAATCGTTGAACGTGTTGGTCCGCTTGGTCAGCTTGCCGTCCAGGAACCATTGATAGCCGAGGTCGTCGCCGCCGCGGATATGCGCGATCGCGAAGGCGTAGCCGCGGTCGAGCAGGCTCATCCGCGACGCGCCGAAGCTCGGCGGGATCGCATAACCGTAAGCGCCATAGGCATAGAGGAACAGCTTGCCCGTCCCGTCCTTCGGAAAGCCCTTCTTGTAGACGATCGAGACCGGCACCTTCTTGCCGTCGCGCGTCGGCAGCATCAGCCGCTCGGTCGCGTACTGGCTCGCGTCGTAGCCCGACGGGATCTCCTGGACCTTGAGCGTCTCCAGCCGGTCGGTGTCCGGATGATAATCGTACACGGTCGAGGGCGTCACCATCGAGCTGTAGGAAAGGCGATAGGCGGCCTGGTCATATTCCGGATTGCTGCCGAGCGAGACGGTGTAGCTCGCCTCCGGCAGCCGCACGCGCTCCTCCTTGCCGTCATAGGAGCGGAGCCGGATCTGATCGAGCCCGTCGAGCCGTTCGGTTATGGCGAGGTGATCCTTGAACGCGCTGATCCCGCGCACGTAGACGCGGTCCGATCCTGGGATCACCGTCTTCCACATGTCCGGCTTGTCGCGAGAGGCTTCGGCGACGCGAAAGTTCACATGATCGTCGTTGGTCCGGATCCACAGCTTTCCGTGGCTTGCATCGACTCCATATTCGCGGTTCGTCTTGCGCGGCGAGATCAGGACGGGAGGCGCTTCGGGGTTGGAAGCCGGTACGAACCGCACTTCGCTCGTCGCATTGTCGCTGGTCGCGATCAGGATCAGCTCGCGGTCCTGCGTGAGCGCGACGCCGACCGAAAAGCCCGGATCCTGCTTCTCCTCGTACAAGGTCTTGTCCTGCGCGACAGGCGTGCCGAGCCGGTGCAGACGGGCACGGTAGCTGCGCCAATTCTCGTTCACCTCGGTGAACACGACCGCCTTGCCGTCCGCCGACCAGACCGGGTTGCCGATACCGACTTCGGTCACCGTCTCGAGATCCTTGCCGGTCGCAAGATCGCGGATGCGAAGCTTGAAGCGCTCCGAGCCATTGTCGTCGACCAGGATGGCGGCGAGCTTGCCGTCCGGGCTCACCTCCATCGCGCCGAGGCGGAAATACTCCTTGCCCGCGGCTTCGGCGACTTCGTCGAGCACGATCTGCTCGGCGCCGCCACCGACCGGCTTGCGGTACCAGGTGCGGTACTGCGCGCCCGGCTTGAACGCCCACCAGTAGAGCCAGTCGCCGTCCTTGGCGGGCACGCTCGATTCGTCCTCCTTGATCCGGCCCTTCATCTCCTGGAACAGGCTCTCAACCAGGCTTTCGTGCGGCTTCATCGCGGCTTCGAAATAAGCGTTTTCGACCTTCAGATACTCAAGCACGTCGGCGTCATCGACCTTGGGATAACCCTGGTCCTTCAGCCAGTGATACGGGTCCTCGACACGATATCCGTGCCGCTCATAACTATAGGGGCGCTGCGCGGCCTTGGGAGGCGCGGCAAGTTTGGAAGCCTGGGTCATCTGTGCTTTCTGGGCTGATGCTGGGGCGGCGAGGAGCAACGCGGCCAACAGGTATAGTCTCACCGCAACCACTCCCGCTTAGGCTGAGCTCATCGAAGCGCTGCCCTTCTTCTACTCTCCGTAAAGGCAAGCACAGGGCTTCGACAAGCTCGGCCCGAGCGGTAAGGGAGAGAGCGAAGGAGAGACCATGTCCAGCTACGCCGATCGCCTGCAAGCTCTAAGGGACCAGCTCAAGGCCGACCGCCTCGACGGCTTCGTCGTCCCGCTCACAGACGAGCATATGAGCGAATATGTGGGCAGCTACGCCCAGCGGCTCGCCTGGTTGACCGGGTTCCAGGGCTCGGCCGGCGCCGCCGTCGTGCTACCGCAAGACGCCGCGATCTTCACCGACGGCCGCTACACGCTTCAGGTGCGCGAGCAGGTGGATGGACAGCATTGGAGCTACCAGTCGGTGCCGGAGACCAGCATCGCCGGCTGGCTGGAGGAGCACGCTCCGCAAGGCGGTCGGATCGGCTACGATGCCTGGCTGCACACCAGCGATTGGGTCGGCAAGGCGCGCGAGGCGCTTGGCAAGCGCGGCGCCGAGCTTGTCGCGATCGGCAGTAACCCGATCGATCGCATCTGGGCCGATCGGCCGCAGCCCTCCACCGCGCGGCTGGTCGTCCACCCGGAGACTTACGCCGGCAAGAGTTCGGCTGCCAAGCGCCAGGAGATGGCGGATTGGCTGCGCGAGCAGGGCGCGGACGCGGCCGTGCTGTCCGCTCTCGACTCGATCGCCTGGACCTTCAACATCCGGGGCGCCGACGTCGATCATACGCCGGTCGCCCTGTCGTTCGCCCTGGTTCATGATGACGGCACCGCGGACCTGTTCGTCTCGCCCGACAAGCTCACCGATGAGGTCCGCCAGCATTTCGGCAACGGCGTGCGCGTCCATGGGCGCGAAGCGTTCGAACCGCATCTGGGCTCGCTGTCGGGCAAGACGGTGGTCGCCGATCCGGAGCGCGCCGTTGCCGCAATCTTCGAGGCGCTCGATGGCGCGGGTGCGAAGGTGCTGACAAGGCGCGATCCCGCCGTGCTTGCAAAGGCGATCAAGAACGAGGCCGAGGTCGCGGGCCATCGCGCGGCCCAGGCGCGCGACGGTGCGGCGATGGTGCGGTTCCTTTACTGGCTTTCGTTGGAAGCTCCCAAGGGCAGGCTGGACGAGCTCAGCGCGGCGGCGAAGCTGGAAGAGTTTCGCCGGGCGGGCGGCGATCTTCGCGATCTCAGCTTCGACACGATTTCCGGGGCGGGGCCGAACGGCGCGATCGTTCACTACCGCGTCACGGAGGAAACCAACCGCCCGCTGGAACCGAACTCGCTCTACCTGGTCGACTCCGGGGCACAATATCCGGACGGCACGACCGACATCACGAGAACGGTGGCGGTGGGTGAGCCGACTGCCGAAATGCGCGACCGCTTCACCCGCGTCCTGAAGGGCCATATCGCAATCGCGCGCGCCGTCTTCCCGGAAGGCACGCGTGGCAGTCAGCTCGACAGCTTCGCCCGCCAGCCTCTTTGGGAAGCCGGCCTCGATTATGCCCACGGCACCGGCCACGGCGTCGGCAGCTTCCTCGCAGTCCACGAAGGCCCGCAGCGGATCGGCGCCGCCAATTACCCAGGCTCCGGCTGGGACGAGCCGCTCAGAGCCGGCATGTTCCTCTCGAACGAGCCCGGCTATTACAAGGCGGGCGAATACGGCATCCGCATCGAGAACCTGGTCATGGTCGAACAGCGCGACATCGCGGGCGCGGAAAAGAAGATGTTTGGTTTCGAGACCCTGACCTTCGCCCCGATCGATCGGAGCCTGATCGAGGTCTCAATGATGGCTGCAGATGAGCGCCGATGGCTGGACAACTATCACGAACGGGTGCTGCAGTTGATCGGCCCACAGCTGGAATCGGAGGTGGCGGCGTGGCTCGAGCTACAATGCCGGCCGTTGGAGACTTAGAATGAACCGGCAGCGCCTAAGATCGATTGCCCTCCTCGTCATCGTGCTGGTCTGCATGGCGGTCGTCTTCGGCTGGTTTCGCTGAGCGCAGCTGCCAAGCCTGAGCCTTTCTTCGGCGCAGGTTCTGACGAAGCGCTTCCGCCAGCCGGTTCGCCTTTTCCTCGTCCTTCGTCATCCTTGCAGGGCTAGCCGCGTGCGCCTCTCCTCGCAACTTACCTTGACGGGCCGCCCGCCAGCAGCCATAGCGCCGCCCGTCCTCCGAGGGCCCCCACGAAGTACCAGCTTCGATGGGAACCGCGACAGGCGATGCTGCCGTAGCTCAGTGGTAGAGCGCATCCTTGGTAAGGCTGAGGTCGTGAGTTCAATCCTCACCGGCAGCACCAGCATCTTCATAGGCTTACTTGGCTTTTCCTCGGGGCGACGACCTGGGTAGCACCTCGGTCCCACCCGGACGCTTTGGTGTCATAACGCTCTCACCTGGGCTGCCCCTGCCAACGTGGCATATGATTGTTTTTTTCTGTGGCACTGAGCGCCTGGTTAGAAGCCATCAACGTGATCGCGCGGGGCTCAGCCCATTCCTGTTGTTCGTGCTGCGCACAATGCCGTTAGGTTACTGAGGGGCTCATGAAGTATCAGCCAGAAGTCGATGGTTTGCGGGCTCTAGCGGTCGTGCCGGTAGTGCTGTTCCATGCCGGCTTTCCGCAGTTTGCGGGCGGTTTTGTCGGTGTGGACGTGTTTTTCGTGATCTCCGGTTACCTGATCACCGGGATTATTCGCCAAGATATTGACCGGGGTAGCTTCTCGATCCTCAATTTCTACGAGCGGCGGGTGAGGCGGATCATGCCGGCGCTGATGTTGGTAATCTCCGCCAGCCTTGGCGGCGGCCTGATCTTGTTTCTACCATACCAGCTGGAAGCGCTTGGCTGGTCGGCGATCAGCGCGATCGCCTTTACTTCCAATATGTGGTTCTGGACGCAGACCGGCTACTTCGCTGGCGGTGGGGACCTTGATCCGTTGCTCCACACCTGGTCCCTTGCTGTTGAGGAGCAGTTCTATCTTTTCTTCCCGCTCGGCATAGCAGCACTCGTCAAGCTGCGGCGCCGCGTCCTGCCCTTTGTGGTTGCGGTGTTCGCACTGTCCCTCGTTATGGCTGAGTTGCTCGTGCACCGTATGCCGTCCGCCGCGTTCTATCTACTGCCGACCCGAGCCTGGGAGTTGATGGTGGGCGCCATGCTATCGCTCGGCGCGATGCCGCCGCTGAGGCGCGAAGGCTTCCGTGACGCTGCTGCTCTGGCAGGGCTTACGCTGATCTTAGGGCCGGTGTTGCTCTACGGGCCACAGACTGTCTTCCCTGGGCTGAGCGCTTTGCCCCCGTGCCTCGGTGCCGCGATGATCATCGCAGCGGGTAAACAGGGTGGCGGACGCGTCACTGACCTCTTAGGCAGCCGGCTGCCAGTCGGGATCGGGCTTATCTCCTATTCCCTATATCTTTGGCACTGGCCGATTTTCGTGTTCAGCCGCCAACTCGGTGCCAGCCCGGAGCTTTCGGTGGGAGCGGCGTTGGCTGGGATAATACTATCGGTCGTCCTCGCCTGGGCAACCTGGCGCTATGTGGAGGCGCCGTTCCGCAATCGCGCGCGCCTTTCCCGCAACAGTATATTCCGCATAGCGACGAGCCTGGCGGTGCTGGTCGGCGCAGCCGCCGCAGGCGCCACCACCGGCGTCCCCGCGCGATTCGAACCTCGCGCGTTGGGTCTATTGCGCGGGCGGGAAGATGTCCCGCCTCAAGTGCACACCTGCATTATCGACGCCGGTAACGACAGTGCTTGCCCGCTCGGGGCGGGCGGCGCGGCGGATTTCGCGGTATGGGGCGACTCGCACAGCGCTGCTCTCGGCGGGGCTATTGACCTCGCCGGCATGGCGCGGCGGCGCAGCGGCTTGTTATTCGCATTCAACGGCTGCCCGCCCGGCGTTGGTGCTCCGAGCCCGACGATCTCGCCGCCGGACCAGCTACGCTGCCGCGAGCGCAATGACGCGGTGCGCTCTCGGCTGCTCCGCGACCCCGGTATAAAGACTGTGATACTGTCTGCTTATTGGCAGAACTACCTCGATCGAGCGCCGGGCGAGCTGCTCGCAGCTGTTGGCCGCACAGCTCACGAACTCAAGCAGGGAGGCAAAGAAGTGGTGGTGCTCGCTAACCTGCCGGTACCGGGCTACAATGTGCCTTGGGTAACTGCTCTGGCCAGCCATCGAGGCCACACGCCGCCCCCGCCCCACCGGCAACCTCGGGTTGATCCCCGTTTGGCCGGCATGATCGTGCGGAGCGGCGCCCGACTGATTGACATGTCCAGGCCCTTCTGCCGGTCGGACAGGTGCGATGTACAAGAGCGCGGGACGCCCTTGTTCTTTGATGGCAATCACGTGTCACAAACTGGGAACCGGACACGCATAGCACCTTACTTGCTCAGGCAAGGCGCGCTCTGATGCACGATTTATCAGACTCGGTGCTACCCGGTGCTACTCAAACGTTAAGCTAGCATAGCAGCAATGTGCGAGGCCGTTGTCTTTGCTGGCGTTATTGCTCGCTTCCGAACTGGCTTCATAACCTTTTTAAGGCTGAGGTCTTGAGTTCAATCCTCACCGGCAGCACCATCGCCGATCTCGCGATCCTTTGTTCGAACCCACCGAATTGGCTCGCGCTAGGGTGCGAGCAGCAGCCTCGCGCTGCCGACAATCAGCCCATCGCCGATCGCCGCCCAGACAATGATCTCGATCAGGATGGCCATGAGCAGTGCCGCGCGCGTCGAGGTGCGAGCTGCGATCAGGCAGCCGGCAACCACGGATAGGGTGCCGGCAATGGCGTTCAGGACCGTATCGCCCGCATAGCTTCGGCTTTCGCCCGGCGGGTTGAACAACGCGATCAGGGCCGGCAGGTTCTCGACCGCCTCCCCCGCCACGCTGCCGATCACCGCCACCAGCGTCACCAGCGCAAGCGGCCAGCGCGGCTGGAAGCGGCGGACAAGGGTGAACAGGCCCAGTCCGAACGTCACGTGCAGCAGCGAATACCAGTCGGCCAGCTGCTGCGAATCCTGGGCCGGCGCCCATAGCCGGACAACGCCGCATGGGCAGACCAGCGGGCGCCCGAGCACCAGGAGCCAGGCCGTGAGCAGGGCAAGCGCGACCATTGCGGCTGCCGCGCACAAAGGTATTGAACCGGTTGCTCGATGGCTTCGAAGGCAAACTGACCAACAAAAAATGGTCGGCTCTGACGAAATCCTCCCCCGACACAGCTTTGCGTGACCTCAACGACTTGGTCCAGCGCGGCGTGCTCGAACGGGATGCGGGTGGGGGTCGGAGTACGAGCTACTCACTGGCGTCGGAGAGTTCGTAACTCTTCAATGCCGTCGCTGCTGCGGCCGTCATCCTGACATAGTCGGGCTTCCCCGTGCCGAGAACAGGCAGAGCTTCCAACAATCGGATGTCCCGGGGGACCATCAGCTCGGTAACACCGTTCGCACGAGCCCAGGATTGGAGCGCCTTCGCATCCGCATCCTTGCGGGTCGTGAACAGCACGAGCTGCTCGCCCTTGCGCGGATCGGGCCTGGTGACGACCGCATGATCGGCATCTGGCCAGAGCGCGGCCGCATAACCTTCGACCGCGGGCAGCGACACCATCTCGCCGCCGATCTTGGCGAAGCGCTTGGCGCGGCCGCGGATCGTGATGAAGCCATCCACGTCGATGGTGACGATGTCGCCGCTGTCGTGCCACCCGCCCTCGGGGGGCTGCAGCACTCCCGGCGCATCCGCCTTGAAGTATCCGGTCATGATGTTGGGCCCGGAGATGGACAGCCTGCCGCCCTCCTCAATGCCAGGGACAGGGTCCAGACGAGCGGCGATGCCAGGAAGCAGTCGGCCGACCGTGCCGGCGCGGAAATGCATCGGCGTATTGACCGCAATCACCGGTCCGGCTTCGGTCGCGCCATAACCTTCAAGAATACGGAGGCCGAACTTCTCCGAATAAACCTTGCGGGTCTCGTCGCGCACGCGCTCGGCGCCGGCGAAGATGTAGCGCAGCGAATAGAAGTCGTAGCCGTGCGCCATCCGCGCATAGCCCGACAGGAAGGTGTCGGTGCCGAACAGGATCGTCGCGTTGGCGTCGTATGCCAGCGCGGGGACGATGCGGTAATGCAGTGGGCTGGGGTAGAGGAGGGTCCGCACACCATTGAGGATCGGCAGCAGCGCCCCGCCCGTGAGGCCGAAGCTGTGGAAGACGGGGAGGGCGTTCAGCACCACGTCCGAAGCATTGAAGTCGATGCGTGCGGCGAGCTGTTGGCAATTCGAAAGCAGATTGCGGTGGCTGAGCACCACGCCTTTGGGCAGTCCCTCTGATCCGCTGGTGAACAGGATCACGGCCGCCGCATCGGGGCCGACCTGCTTTCGCCGGTGGACTCGGCGGGCGAAGCTGGACGCAACGAGCGCGCGAAGCTTTGCTCCCGTCCGGATCGCGGAGCCGATATCCTCGAGGTACCGGATCTCAATGCCGTTCCCCTCAAGGCCCGCTACCACCTCGCCGAGCTTGGCCTGATCAATGAAAGCACGAGCCGTCACGATCGTGCGCACCTCCGCCGCAATGCAGGCCGCTTTGAGGTTGGTGAGCCCCGCCGTGTAGTTGAGCATGGCGGGCACGCGCCCAGACGCTTGGAGCGCGAAGAAAGTCACCGCCACTCCGGCGACATTGGGGAGCAGCACGCCCACCGCCTCGCCTTTGGCCGTTATCCGCGCCAGCGGCCGCGCAAGCGCAATGCTGCCGGTGACGAGCCGGTTATAGCTCATAGGTTCGCGCTTGATGTCCTCCACGATCGGCGCCTTGCCGCCATCAATTTTGCGCGCGTCGAGCAGGGCTTCGAACAGGGTGCGATCAGTGTTCGAGGTGGCGAAGATCATCTCGCTCATCTCGTCATAGAGGCGGCGGCCGGCGATCGCGCGGCGCTGGCGCGCGCTCATAGTGCCGTCGATCCCGAAACGCCGCGGGGGCAGGATAGTCAGCCGGATCTTCGGGAAGTTGCGAAGCCGCACCTTGCCGCGAAGCCGGGAGAAGGGCGAATATTGCGCGCCGTCGATGCGCACCGGAACGATCGGCGCATCCGATTTGTCGGCCACCATGCCCGGCCCGTCGAACACTTTCATCAATGCGCCGGTGACGGTGATCCGTCCTTCCGGGAAAATCACGAGGGTGCGCCCTTTCTTGACCGCCCGGACCATCGCCTTGGCAGACATCGGGTTGGTTGGGTCGACCGGGAAAGCATCGAACAGGCCCAGGAAGGGCCGCACCCACCATGCCTTGGCGATGCGCGTGTGCACGGCGAAGGTCGGCTTGCCAGGCAGGAAGGCGGCGAGCAGCAGCCCATCGAGGAAGGAGACGTGGTTCACCACGACAACCGCCCGCTCGCCCGGCTGCGGCATGTTCTCTTCGCCCGTCACCTCGACCCGGTAGAGCAGCCGCAAGGTGGCGCGGGTCAGGCTCTTGATCACCGTTTCGGGAAGCAGCCAGCACGAGACCAGCGCCACCCCCAGGGTTGCAAAGCCCAGGATCGCGATGATCGCCGGGATGCTCACGCCCGCGCCGAGTAGCACGGTCAGGACCGCGACCATCGCCACCGTTACGACCGCGTTGACGATGTTGTTCGCCGCGATGGTGCGCGAGCGCTCCTCGGCAGGGCTGTGCGTCTGCAGGATCGCATAGAGTGGCACTATGAATACGCCGCCCGCAAAGGCGATGCCGGCGAGGTCGACGAGAATGCGCCAGCTGCCCGCGCTGGCGAGGAACTGAGCGATGCTTGCGCCCGCGGTTGCAATCTCGAAGCCGCTCGTCGAGCGCCAGAGGTCGATCATGAAGGCGGCAAGCCCGAGCGCCGCGACGGGCACGTAGCGGGCCGAAACCTCGCCCGCGAGGAGCTTGTTGACGACCACCGAGCCCAGGGCAACGCTGACCGAGAAGACCAGCAGGAACAGGGTGGCGACCTCCTGCCGCGCGCCGAGCACGCCGCTGACCAGCGGAGCGAATTCGGCGAGCAGGACCGCGCCGACCGCGAAAAACCAGCTGATGCCGAGGATCGACAACCACACGCCGCGCCCGTGCCGCGCCGATTTCAGGATCTGCCAGGTGCTGCGGAAGATGTTGGGGTCGATCTTCAGCCCCGGCGCCGTCGCCGGTGCTGACGGTACGGCAAGGCTCACTACGAAGCCAACCACGGCGAGGCCCGTGGCGACCAATCCCGCCTCCCACGGCGGAATGACACCGCCAAGCAGCTGACCGCCCAGGATCGCGAGGAACGTTCCAGCTTCGATGAGGCCGGTGCCGCCCATGATTTCTCGCTCACCGAGGTGCTGCGGCAGGATCGAATATTTGACCGGCCCGAAGATGGTGGAGTGGACCCCCATCAGAAATAGGCTGGCCAGCAGCAGCGGTACCGATTGCATCCAGAAGCCGGTGAGCGCGAGCGCCATGATCGCGATCTCGGCAAGCTTCACAGCCCGCACCAGCTTGGCTTTGTCCCAGGCGTCGGCGAGTTGCCCGGCTAGCGCCGAGAAGAGGAAGTAGGGCAGAATGAAGAGCCCCGTCGCGACCGTCGCGAGCATCTCCGCCTTGGCGGGTTCGGCGGCGTAGAGGCCGAAGTTCGCGAGGAACAGGAGAGCGAACTTCAACAGATTGTCGTTGAACGCGCCGAGGAACTGCACGACGAACAAAGGCGCGAAACGACGCTTGCCGAGTAGCGACAGATCAGGTGCGGACATTTGGATTCCCCTGGAGACAGGTGTGAGCGTAGCCGGCAGTCATCGCAAGCTGCTTGAAGGGCGCACGCCGCCCAGCGATCGGCTGTAGAGCCAGCCGATCCCGATCAGGCTGAGGCCGAGCGCCACGAAGGAGGCGATGCGCATCAGCCCCTCCAGGCCTGAGGCGTCGAGCAGGAACACCTTGGCCACCGCGGCGAGCATCAGCACCAGCGAGGCAATCCGCCAGTCGCGCGCCCCCGACCTGATGCCCCAGAGGAGGAAGCCGATCGCGAGGAGCACGGCAAGGATCGAGCGAGCGATATTCTCTCCCGCTGAGAGCTCCCATCCACTAAGGACCGTCCCTTCCGCCCAATGCCGGAGAGAAGAGAAAGCGAGCAGCAGGATGAGCAGCATCTGCAGCAGCGCCCTTGGCCGTTCGAACCGGGAGGACAGCTCCGGTTCAAACCTCCGACCGGCCCACAGCAGAGCGAGCGCCAGCCCGTAGCCCGGCAGCAGCAGGTTGAAGATCGGCACCGTGCCGACAGCCTGATTGGCCCAGAGCGGGTTGTGCAGGAGCACAGTGAACACTCCGAAATGCGCGAGTCCGGCAGCGCAAAGCGCGAGCGCCGCCGGTCGGGAGCCCAGTTTCCAGGCGGCGACGCCTGCCACCACCAGCAAGGCCTCCCAGACCGTGCGTTCTGCAAAGCCAAGGCGGATGAACTGGTCATCAAACCCGATACTGAACAGCTGCTTGAACAGGATGTGCAGGCCAATTGCCCCGAGCAAGGCCGCAAACCCGAAGGCGATCTTGCGGGCTCGGATGCAGATCTGACTTGTGCCCATCCAGAGGGCGCCGCCGATCAGTGCGCTAGGCAGGAGCAGGCGAAGAAGCACATCGCGGACGATCGGGAGTTCACCAACAAGCACCGGATCGCCGCCGAGAGCAGGAATGGCAGATTCGCTCCAATGCAGCATGGGGAGGCCCGCCCAGGCGGCACTTACGCCCAGTAGAGCCGCCATGGCCGGCAGCAGCGTGCCTGGAGCGAGCCTGCGACTGGCGGCGGCAAGGGCCAGAAGCCCGGCACCCGGTACGAGTGGCAGAACAGACAAGGGCGCGATCTGCGCCATAGCGCCGTACGCCACCAGTGCCGCTGCTGATTGCGCCGCCGCGCGCGCGCCATCCAAGCGAGCATTCCATGCGAAGGCTGCGGCGACACAGGCAAGACCTGCCCAGCGCAGAAAAGCATGAACAAGGGGCACCTGCTCGGGCAATCCGAAGAGGCGGTGCACTTCGGCTCCGTACAAGGGTGCGGCGGCTAGCAGCGGCACGGAAGCGGCGGCAAAAACCCAGCCGCTCCACTCGACCCGCTCGTCCTCTGCCCTGAGGCTGAGAAGAAGCAGCATGACGGCCACTCCTCCGACGAGCAATGGCAGTAGCCAGCTTGGGGCGACAAATGCGCTGGCAATGGTGATGAGCAGGCCCGTTGCGGTGGAGAGCAGGGCAAAGCGAGCGTCGCTGCGCCGCTCGGGCTTCGTCCAACCCAGCAGCGCCGCAATTGCCGGGAGGCCAGCCGCGGAGAGCGCGACCAAGCCCAAAGCCAGATCGACGCTGCCGTCGGCGCGGTAGAAGTGCAAGGAAGGGAGCAGCGTCGCTGCCATCGCCAGCCCGGCGATCTGGATCGCTTCTGGCAACCCGCCGGTAGGGCGCCACAACCGGAGCAAGAGGGGGCCGCCGTAGATCGCACCGGTCGCCACCAGGATCATGGCGAAGTGCGCGGGAGCCGGATTGGTCCAGGCTCCCAACAAAAGCAGCGCGATGCCGAGTCCGACGGCCGGCAGGTGCCTGAAGCCTTCCTCGCGGCGTGACAGCCAAAGGATGGCAATCGAGATCAGGCCAAAGAGGCTCCAGTGCAGCAGCGCGAAGCCGCCCGTGGCAACAAGGGCCGCCATCTGCGCCGCGGCCGCGACACTGCCTATCACGCGTATAATGGCGGCGCCGCCGCTCGGCAGGGCAACAAGCGGGAAGGCGATGCCGACAGCGATGACATAGAAACCGATGGACAATGTGGACGCGGTATCCAGCGCACCGCCGAGCAGCAGGACCGCGCCCCATCCCAGGCCACCCACGAGTGCGCTGATGCCAAGCCACGTCCAGCGCTGCGCTCTCGAAAGGGCGGACAGGCCGCCAACGGCAAGAGCGAGGTAAAGGGTGAGCAAAGGCACGTTCGGCTCGCCGGTTCCGACTAGAGCGGGGGCGGCGAGGCCGCCGACCAGGCCCAGCATGGCGCTTGGTGCGCCGAAGCGCAGCGACAGCGCCATCGCGAGGGCTGTCACCGCAGCCATTCCAATGAATGCGGGGAGCGGCCCGATCAGTGCGTAGACGTTCACCGCGACCAGGATGCTTGCGTACAGGCTCGCAATGCCCGCCCCCGCCAGTGACTGGCGCACGCGGGGATCACGAACCCGGACTTCCATGCGAAGCGCCGTCTCGGCAGCTCCGATGAGTGCGGCTCCGAACATCAGTCCGGAAAGGAAGCGGATGAGCGGCGAGAGCAGGCCTGCTTCGATCGAGTAGCGGACGATGAGAACGCCCGCGACCGCGAGGGTCACGCCGCCGGCCCAGATCGGCAACTTGCGACCGAACAGTTCCTCGAAACTTGACGCGCGCTCTTGCGGTTCGGGGTCATTGAGGTCCGTCTGCTGCGCAGGCGCTGGATCCGGTATCCAGTGAGGGACCTCGGGCACCACGGATTGGGGAGCGGGCTCAGGCGCCGCCGCTACTTCAGGGTGCGGCGCTTCGGGCTCGAAATCCAGCCGCACGGGATGAGCCTCCGCTGGACGCCCAGTGTCGAGGCCAGCGGCCACCCTTTGCATCGGGGCTTCAGGCATCGCGAAGCCGGGCACCGAAGCGGCAGCCTGGACCTCGTTCAAGCGCTGTTCGAGTTGCGCCATCCGCGACCAGAGTTGAGCGATGGCGATGAACACGGCGGCGAATACGAGCACTTCGAGCATGCGGCTTCTCCGGATCAATTCCGTCCGCATAGCAGTGAATTGATCACCGTTCAATTAAAATATTAGACGCTGTTCAGTTTTTTCTGTAGCGCGGTTGAATGGGTAGACGATCCGACCACAGCCGCGCTGAACTCGAGCGGATTATCGTTGTTGAGGGGCACCGCCAAATTGCGGAGGTAGGTTTCGCGCGCTTCTCTGCGCGGGAGGTGGCGAAGCGGATCGGCTACTCGATCGGCACGATCTACAACGTGTTCGGAACCCACGACCGCCTGATCCTGGCAATCAACACGCGCACATTTGGCCTTTGGGCGGCACATCTGCGCGCCCGCCTAGAAGCTAAGCAGGCAGACCGCATTCAGGTGCTTGTGGAAGGCTATTTCAGCTTTGCCCGCGAAAATCCGAACCTGTGGATGGCGATCTACGATCATCGCCTCCCTCCCGACGCCGTCATGCCTGAGGAATTCGAAGAGCAACGCTCGGAACTCACCGAGATCGTGACCGCCGAAGTCGCGGCCGCGCTTCCGGAGGCCGTCCGAGAGAGCGCTCCGCGGCTTGCCCGATCGCTGATCGCCACCGTTCATGGCCACTGCACCTTCGCGCTCAACGGCACGTTTGCGTTGATGGGCGAAGCGGACCCGCTAGAACTCGCCTTGGCGCGCGTCCGCGAATCTATCGCCGCAGCAGCAGCTCAGCTCGTGGAAGCGGTAGCGAAGTAATGTTGGTTCTGCTCATCTCAAAGCTCACCAGAACCGGCAGAAAGCGTCGTTGCATGACAAACCGCCTAGCCGCTTCAAACCAAGCCGGACGATCGCCGTTGAACCTTGTTACGCGCGTGACCCCTTTTGCGAGGGACGACTGCTAGATACCATTGATTCAACAGGTTACGTTGCCTTGAGATGATTTAGCCCCTGAGTCGTGGGGCGCGCGCGCTTTCAGGTGCGCGAGTTGGGGGGATTGGTAGTGCGCCTTTCGCTAACACTGGTGGCTGCTTCGCTGTTCCTGGCCAGTGAGGCCCACGCGCAGAACGACCGGATCACTCGCGGCCGCGCGCCGGCATGGGTTACTCCATCCGAACCGCTCGCCGTCCCGGATGATGCTGGCGGCGCCATCTTCGTACGGCGCCAGGACTTCTTGATTCACCTCACCGCTCAGGGACAAGAACAGTATTTCGGCTACCGGATCAGGATCCTGCACGCGAACGCGTTGCAAGCGGGCAATGTGTCACTCGCATGGAATCCTGCTGCCGGTGCTCCGACAGTGCACTCGGTAAAGGTCTATCGCGGCGGCGAGACGATCGACGTCCTTCAGACCACGTCGTTCGAGATCCTTCGCCGGGAAGAGCAGCTCGAAGCGGCGCGGCTTGATGGCCTATTGACCGCTGTGTTGCGGGTTCCCGATCTGCGGGTCGGTGACGAACTCGAGGTCGAGATGACGACACTTGCGAGCGATCCGTCGCTGGCAACTAACGATGCCGGAGTGCTGCTACTCGCCCCGAGCCCAGGGCCCGGCCGCTATCACCTGGGCCTGAGCTGGGACAAGAACCAGAAGCCCGGCCTGAAGATCAGCCCAAAGATGAAGGGAGCGGCGCTTTACCGGGAGAGCGGGGTCGACTTCCGGTTCGACAATCCGGAACCGCTAACTTCGCCAAAGGACGCGCCCGCTCGCTATGAGCGGCTGCGAACCGTTGAATATAGTGACTTTGCCGATTGGCGCGCCGTCTCGCGGCATTTCGCTCCCCTCTACAAGAAAGCGGTACAGCTTCCGAACGGGTCGCCGATTAGGCGTGAGGCGGCGCGTATCGCGGCAGCCCATGCGACCCCGCTTGATCGGGCCCGTGCTGCGCTCAAGCTCGTGCAACAGGATGTCCGATACATCTACGTCGGTCTGAATGGCGGCAATCTGACACCCGCAACCGCAGAAGAAACTTGGCAGCGCCGATATGGCGACTGCAAGGGCAAGACCGCACTCCTGATGGCGCTTCTTAGCGAACTGGGCATCGAGGCAGAGCCAGTGCTGGTCAACTCGAGCGGAGCTGACGCCGTCCTCAATGAGAGGCTGCCGAGCCCGGGTCTGTTTGATCACGTGGTCGTCCGTGCGCGAGTCAGCGGGCGTTGGTACTGGCTGGACGGGACACTGCCGCCGGTCGCGTCTCCGACATTGACTCCGATCATCCCATTCGAATGGTTCCTGCCGCTCACTGCCCAAGGACATCCGCTTGAGCAGATCGAATGGAAGCCGGCGCGAACCGCCGATGAGATAATCCTACATGAGATCGACGCGCGGGCAGGCTTCGATAAACCCGCCCGAATCACGGGTACGACAATCGCGCGCGGTGTCAAAGGGCTGCAGGCCCAACTGCAATTCTCGTCAGTGGCCCCCGCTCAGATGCTTGCTGCGTTCCGGCAGGAGCTCGTCGGCAACACCTGGCAGGCGATTGACGACGTTAAATGGCGGTATGATGAAAAGGCGGCGGCGAGCGTCCTGACGATCAGCGGGACCGGAATCGTCGATTGGGATGACGACGGTAACGGGGAGAAGTCGCTCGCACTGCCCGGCGGCGGGTTCAACCCGCCGGAGAAGCGCCTTCGAACAGCCGATCAGGATCAGACGCTGCCGTTCTACACGAAGCCTGAGTTCTCATGCCATGCAACGACTGTTCGGCTGCCCACTTCCACCCAAGCCAAGCAGTGGTCGTCAAAAGCCAGCTTCGACACGCGGATGTTCGGGCGGAACTATTATCGGGCCTTTGAACTGCGCGATGGCGCGATCCGGATGGTGCGAGGCTCCCGCGTCGAGCAGCGGGAAATTGATGCGGCTACCGCCAAGCGCGACAACGAGCGGATCGCGGCGTTTGACAACAGCATGGGCTGGATATCCTACGATCCCGCAGGAGAGAGGATGTCAGTCGGTAATGGGCAAGCCGTGCCTGCCACCTTCGAGTACGATTGGACGAGGGAAGACGCGCCCTGCACCAGCGGTGCAGCGCGCAACTAACAAGCCTCCGCGGGCGAGGGCTAGCCGGAGCGGCGATGAAGGCCTGATTTCCACCGCGATGAGCCGACCCTTGGGTCTGCTGCCAGGCTTGGCTGGATGCCACCTGCTCCCGGTCCAGAGTCGCTGCCTGCGCACAAGCTGCTTCGGATCAGAAATCTGGACGAGTTCTCCGCGCTTGATCCGCAGAGCAGGTCGGCAATGGCATCCTCAGCATGAATGATGCACATATCTGATCGTGAGGGATGCGGCGAAGGAGTGGCGGGTGAACACGCGCGATTTCGCTCGCCTAATCGCCCGCGTACATCAATCGGCCATGATCATTCCTGCTAGTGGCTGAATTCAGCGACGATCCAGATGCGCGGCTGGTTTTCTTGGCCGCCGGTGGAGATCGCGATGCGTTCGCCGAGCTGCTGCGGCGGCACTACGGCCGTATCCACGGGCTGGCATGGCAGCTGACCGGATCGCGCGCCGATGCGGAGGACATTGCGCAGGACGTCTGCTGCATACTGGTCGAGAAGATTGGCAGTTTCCGGGGAGAGGCCAAATTCACCACCTGGCTGTGCGGGATCGTGGTCAACGCCTGCCGGGACCTGCGGCGAAGGCGGAGATCGTTCCTCGGCTTCACCGATCGGGTGGCGGAGCTCACCGGGATAACGCGCGCTTCGGGCGACGACGATCTTCACAACGCGCTTTGGCTGAAAAGCGCGATCTCCAAGCTTAAACCAGTTTACCGCGAAGCCGTGGTGCTGGTCGCCGGTCAGCAGCTCACCCATGCCGAGGCGGCGGAAATCCTGGGTGTGGCGGAGTCCACGATATCATGGCGCATGCATGAGGCACGCCGAATGCTGACCGCGGAATAACTTCAAATAATCTCCCCCGGCTCCCAAGGATTCCCCGATGAGCCGCGTCCCAGTGACATGCGGGCGATCGTGCACCGCTGTTGTCAGGGAAACATTTTATGTCGCGCCTCCGATCTTCAGCCGCACTTGGCCTGGCCGCCATCCTATTGTCGTCCTGTGCCGGATCCGGCGCCGATGACACTGCCACGGCAGCATCCGATGTCGTTGTCACCGGCTCACGGATAGAGACCCGTAGCCAGACGCAGGACGAGGCCAATGCCGACGTTGCCGCCTATGCGGCGCTCCCGTCCGCGCCGCCGCCCGTTGCGCAATCACAGGCCATGGGAATGTCGGCGACCAGCCGAGGGGTATCGCCGATGCTCGCGCCCGAAATGGGCATCCACTTGTACCGGCCGCCTTACCGGGATGTCGGGCGCGACAAGTTCACCGCAACGACCGAAAACCCGTTCAAGGTCGTCGAAGGAGAGCCGGTCTCGACCTTCTCGATCGATGTCGACACCGCGACCTATTCGTTCGTGCGCGCTTCGTTGGGCCAGAATGTGTTGCCGCAGCCGGCGGCGGTGCGGACCGAGGAGATGATCAACTACTTCCCCTATGATTATGCCCTCCCACGGTCCGCCGACCAGCCGTTCAGCACCAATGTCGCGGTGTTTCCCAGTCCCTGGACCGCGGGACGCAAGCTCGTCCGGATCGGCATCCGCGGCTATGAGATCACCCGTGCGGCCCGGCCCCGCGCCAACCTCGTCTTTCTGATCGACACGTCTGGGTCAATGAACGCGCCCAACAGACTGCCGCTGGTGAAGCAGTCGCTCCGTCTGCTGCTGGACCAGCTTAACGGCAACGACCGCGTGTCGATCGTGACGTACGCCGGCAGCGCGGGCACGGCGCTGCTGCCGACGCCGGCCAGCCAGAGAGACAGGATCCTGGCGGTGATCGACCAACTCGGCGCGGGCGGAAGCACCGCCGGAGCGGAAGGCATTCGTCAGGCCTATGCGCTCGCCCAAAGCAGCTTCGACCCCCGCGGCGTCAACCGCGTGATCCTGGCGACGGATGGCGACTTCAATGTCGGCATCACGAACCAGGAGGAACTGAAAGGTTTTGTCGAGCGCGAGCGCGGCAAGGGCGTGTTCCTTTCGGTGCTCGGCTTCGGCATGGGCAACTACAACGACGCCCTGATGCAGACGCTTGCCCAGAACGGCAATGGTGCCGCCGCTTATATCGACACGGTCGCCGAGGCGCGCAAAACCCTCGTCGACGAGGCGACCTCGACGCTCTTCCCGATCGCAAAGGACGTGAAGATCCAGGTCGAGTTCAACCCGGCCACCGTCGCCGAATATCGGCTGATCGGCTATGAGACGCGCATGCTCAATCGCGAGGATTTCGAGAATGACAGAGTCGATGCAGGAGACGTCGGCTCGGGGCAGACGGTGACTGCGCTCTACGAAGTCGTGCCGGTCGGCGGCCCGCGTGCGATCGGCGATCTGCGCTACGCCAGGCCGGCGCCTTCAGCCGCTCGAGCGGGCAGCGCGAACGGCTCCGAATATGGCTTCGTCAAGATCCGCTACAAGCTGCCGAAATCGGACACGAGCCGCCTGCTCTCCACTCCGATCGACAGACGGCAGGAAGTCCGGCGGTTCGAGGAAGCCCCGCAGGATGCGCGTTTTGCCGCCGGTGTGGCCGCCTTCGCCGAATTGCTCCGCGGCGGTCGCTACACCGGCTCGATGACCTATGACGACGTGCTGAGGATCGTCATCCCCACTCGGGGCAGCGACGATTTCGGTTACCGCTCGGAATTTGTCCAGCTGGTCCGCGCGGCGAAGTCGGCGGGGGCAATGGCTGCGCTGGAGCGTTAGGCTGAAATCCGGCCGGGCGCGGCGTTCTCTATCGCCGCGCCCGACTGCCATCGCGCCGCCGCAAGGCAATCTCGCGAATGAACACGCATTCGACCGGCTCAGGATTGAGCGTATAAGGCCGACAGATGTCCTCCAGCCCCGCTATTCCCGCAGGTTCTCGCCCAGCTCGCCTTGTGAACCTTGGCGGTGGCCTCGGGCGAGCTGACGGAGCGCGGTGATGGGCCTCGACCCGGACCTGTCGGCGATGCTGCCCGAACCGCCGCCGCCTCGACCCGCACACCGCGAGACGGCGATCGAGACCGCGTTAGCGCGGTTCGACTCTGTCGGCGATCTGAAGCTCGACATGGCTGAACCGCGTGTCGATAGGCCGGCGCGGTGGGGCGCGCGAATTCGCCGCCCCCATGTCGCTGCCCTCGCAACCGTAGCTCTCGTGGCGGCTGTCGGCCTGCCGATGTGGCTGGAGCCTGGAGATCCGTGGTCCCCCGCGGCACAGGAGGTCGGCGGCCCAGCCACGGCCGACATCTCCGAACCGGGCGCGGTTCAGCCATCCGCGCCCTCGGCGACTGCCGCCGATGTTGCGCCGGCGCCTGCGCCCGAGGCATCGTCGCTGCCTACCGTTCTTGCGGACCAGGGCGTCGACCGCCCGTCATCTCGGGCTAAGACCAGCCCGGCGGCGGACAGCGCATCGTCCTCACCAACTATGGGCATCGCCGCTCCCGCCCCCTCCGCATCAGCGCGAATCAACCAGGCAGAGAGCGCAGCGCAATTCGCCCAAGCCGCGCCCGCTCCGTCGTCACCACCGGCGGCGGTCGCCCAGATGCGCAGCCAATCGACGCGTGCGGCGCCCGAGGCAGTCACAGCCATGGCACAAGCGTCGGGCGAGAAAATCGTGGTCACGGGATCGAGAATAGCCGCCCCGGCATCAAGGTCGGCGGTCGGGAAGCAGGCCGGCCCAGGTGACTGGAATGCGTGCACGCTGGACGATCCCAATCGCAGCCTGAACGCGTGCAAGCGGCTGGCCGATCCCGCCGCTCCAGGCTTGGCCGGGCGCGCGGCCGCCTATCATGCCGACGGTCTCCTGCTGGCCTGGCGAGGCGATTATGCAGGCGCTATCAAGGCTTTCGATCAAGCGATCCAAACCGCGCCGCAACTCTCGATCGCCTATCTGAACCGTGGCCTGGCCCATCGGCGCCAAGGAGATTCCGGACGCGCGCTCGCCGACCTGAACCGATCAGTGCGCTATGCTCCCAACGCCGCACGCGGATATCATCATCGCAGTCTGCTGCTTCGCGAGCGGGGCGAGGTGGGCCCGGCCGAAGCGGATCGGGATCGCGCAGTGGCGTTGGACCCGCGCTACAAGGCTTTGGCCCAGTGAAGGGCTGATTTGGAAGGTCGGCAGCTTTAGCCCGGATCTTGCTCACAGCGTTCAGGCAAGAGCAGATCCCAAGAAGGCAATCTACGGAGTCTCAGGGAAAGCGGGTGTCTCCCGGGGACGAGCCTCCGGCTGGCAGGTGGATGTCGTCGCATGTGAAAAGAACAGCTTCTGAAACCAATGTCGCTGTCATTTTCGATGAAGTGGATTATATTCGTATATCACTAAAACAGATCGTCACTGGGAAGGTGACTACCTGCCAATTTGGCAGAGCATTTGGTCCGATTCAAAGTGAGAATAGGTACTCAAAGCCTGGGGGAAGGTTTTGGGTAATTGGAGCAGCCCCGAGCCAGCTGGGATACCTGCCTCCAGGCTCAAGAGCCTGTTTCACTTATAAATACCTTGACCGAGTGGGCCCGAGCTTCGAACGTGGTCGCCTGATGGTCCGAAGGCGCCGTCAATTGGGAGCGCTATGGTTCGCAGCTCATACATGTGCTGTTGCATAGCGAGTTGGACGTGGCCGTGACGCAGCATTTTTTCGAAACGCCGATACTTAACTCGCCCTATGCCGCTCCTGACCAGCACTGGGAGTTGGACGAGGCGGGTCAGCCCACTAATCAGATTCTGTCGCATAGGCGCAAGAGCGCGCTGATTTCACCAATCCCTAAGCCGAAGAAGACTAAAGCCAAGGGACAGGCGGAGCTGTATGCAACCGGTGATCCGCTAGGCGTCGACCAGGAGTACAATCCTACTGAGATCATCAACGGCATCCGTTCGGCCGTTGAGAGTTGGCGGGGGCTCCCTGAGAGCCAGTGGAGCGTCACACCGACGACGGCGCGGCTGCTCCGGCATTGGCGCAGCCACGAATTCGCCAATCAGCGGCCCTTCTTCTGCCAAGTCGAGGCGGTTGAGACGGTAATTTGGCTAACGGAAGTTGCGCCGCGTTCGTCCGCGCAGGGCCGCCGATTCTGGGCCCACCTCGAGGCTGCCAATCAGGCGTCCAACCCTGAGCTGATACGCCTCGCGCTCAAGCTCGCCACCGGTGCCGGCAAGACTACGGTGATGGCAATGCTGATCGCGTGGCAGACCGTCAACGCTGTCCGCCATCCGGAAGCCAAGCGCTTCAGCAAGGGATTTTTGATCGTTGCGCCGGGCATTACCATCAAGGACCGGCTGCGCGTCCTCCAGCCCAACGATCCCGACAGCTACTACCGTTCACGCGAGATTGTGCCCGAGGACATGCTCGGAGAGCTGGGCCAGGCCAAGATCGTGATCACCAATTATCACGCCTTCAAGCGCAAGGACCAAGTCCCTCTCAACAAGGTGCAGGAGGCGGCGCTCGCGACGAAAGCAAAGCCGGAGACCGATGGCGCGCTGGTGCGGCGCGTGGCTGGGTCGTTGATGGGCATGAAGAACGTCGTCGTGCTCAACGACGAAGCGCATCATTGCTACCGCGAGCGGCCGCTGTCCGACGAGGAACGCAAGGCGCTTAAGGGCGACGACTTGGACGAGGCGAAAAGCAACAACGCGGCTGCTCGGCTGTGGATCTCGGGGCTGGAGGCGGTCAAGCGCGTACTCGGCATCCGGCAGGTCTACGACCTCTCCGCCACCCCCTTCTTTCTGAAGGGCTCCGGCTACCGCGAGGGCTCGCTGTTCGGCTGGGTGATGAGCGACTTCAGTCTGATGGACGCGATCGAGTGCGGGATCGTGAAGCTGCCGCGCGTACCGATCATCGACAACGTGCCCGGCGGCGACAGCCCCAAGTTCCGCGACCTGTGGGAGGAGATCAAGAAGGGATCCACGCAGCTGCCGAAGAAGGGGCGGTCCGGCGCGGGTGCCCTTAATCCGCAGCTGCTGCCCCCGATCCTGCTGTCGGCGCTCGACGCGCTTTACGGCCATTATGAAGAGACGCAGCGGCTCTGGCGCGAGCATGAGGTCGGCGTCGATCCTGTGTTTATAGTGGTTTGCAACAACACGGCCACTTCAAAGCTCGTCCACGACTACATTTCCGGATACGAGCAGGTGCTGGGCGACGGTTCGACGCGCCTTGTTGCCGGCAAGTACCCCTTGTTCCGCAACGCTGACCCGGATCGACCGGACGTTACCCCGATGCGGACCCTGTTGATCGACAGCAGTCAGCTTGAGTCAGGGGAAGCGATCAGCGACGAGTTCAAGCGGGCGGCAGCCGCGGAGATCGAGCGGTTCAAGGATGAGTTGGTCCAACGCACGGGCAACCATCGCGCAGCCGATGGCGTCGCGGATGAGGCGATCCTGCGCGAGGTGATGAACACCGTCGCCGCAAGGGGCAGCTCGGCGAGCATATACGCTGCGTCGTCTCGGTCTCGATGCTCACCGAAGGCTGGGACGCGAACACCGTCACCCACGTGCTGGGGGTCCGCGCCTTCGGCACGCAGCTCCTGTGCGAACAGGTGATCGGCCGCGCTCTTAGGCGCCAGTCCTACGCGGTCCAGCCGGACGGCAAGTTCAAGGTCGAATATGCCGATGTCTTCGGCATTCCCTTCGACTTCACCGCGCAGGCGGTGAAAGCGCCCCCGGCCAAGCCCGACAACCTCGTCACGGTGCGCGCTGTGAGCCCCGATCGCGACCATCTCGAAATCCGCTTCCCGCGTGTCGACGGGTACCGTGTTAACCTGCCGCAAGAGCGGGTCACCGCGCGCTTTGAGGCCAACTCCGGCTTCGAACTCAATCCCTCGGAGGTCAGCGCGACGGAGACAGTTAACTCGGGGATCATCGGCGAGACGGCCGACTTCACTCTGAACCATCTGGACGGCGAACGGCGCTCCACCATTATCTTCAAGCTGTCGAACTACGTCATTGAGCGCTACTTCACAGATGAGGACGGCCGGCCCAAACTCCACCTCTTTCCGCAGATCAAGTTCATTGTGCGAACGTGGATGGACAATCATCTGCGCTGCACCGGTGGCACCAAGGAGGCCCAGCTCCTCTACCAGGTGATCACCGAGAAGGTCGCAAGCCGCATCCACGACGCCATTACGCGGGCCAACAGCGGCGGCGGCGCCGTCAAGGCGCGAGGACGGCGGCGGAGCGCCGGTTGACCAATGTGCCAAGAAAATGGCCAAGCAGGTCGAGGGTGGGCCGGTTGAGATTGGCAGTGCCCCCAAAGCTCGTGTCGAACCGGTGCAGCGGGATGGTCGCCGCGAATGCCAGCGCGGCTGTGATGTCGATATCGGAGAACCGCTCGGCCTTGGCAGCTTCGGCGGCATGAAGTTCGGCCTGCTGCTGGGCGGCGCCTTTCAACCGTGCCATGAGCGCCAGCCGCTTCGCTTCGGCACCGGCGCGCGCTTCCTGCATCTTCTCGAATTGATCGCCGCACCATTTCTTCACGCGCTTGCTCGTTATCCTGTCCGATCCGACCCCGTCGGAATGTTGCTATGATGTTCCATCTAACCCGATCTGCGTTGCATGGCCACGCCACAGGATCATCCAGAATGGACCATTTGGCGCATCTTGTGCCAGTTCGCTGACGCGCGGCAGGCGCGCTTCCGCACTTCAGCCAAGATATCGATATTCGCGATGCCAGGACAGCGCGGCGGCGGCGGGCGGGGCATAGCCGCGCTGCGGTGCGCGGATCGGGACGCCATGGAGATCATAATAATGTTTGCCGTTGTCGAAGTCGGCCTTCAACCGGTGGCTGACCTCGAAGCGCAGATCCTCGGAGACGGTGACATAGCCGAGATCGAACAGCCGGTGGATATCGGTGCGGAGCAACAGCCCGTTGGTGGGCTCGTGTGCGCCGCCATTGGCGAAGGTATGGATATGGGCCGCATCGAGGATCGGGAGGGTTCGTTCGCCCGAGACCGCGCAACGCCGTTCATAGGCGTCGGTGACCGCCAGGCGAAAGGCGCCTTGCCCGAGGCGTGGCCGGACCAGCCGGGGTGCGCCGAGCCGTTCGCTGTGGAGAGCCGGCGGCGCGACCGCCGCGATCCGGTCGGCAACGGCGTCCCATAACGCCGCGCCGTCCGCTTCCTCGGTGCTGAAGCGCTTGCCAGCGACGATGTTTCTGGAAAAGCTCGCCGGCACGGGAATCCATTGATCGCGCGGCAGGAAGAAAGGCTGGGTGAGAATGCGGCAACCGATGACCGGGTCCTGGCGCGGATCCATCAGATCCTTGTCGCGACGATAATGTGCGATGCGGTGACGCATGTCGGCGAGGCTGACGATGCCGTTCTTGGCGCCGAACGCATCCCAGGCCATCGATACGGCACATTGGACGCGTGGCTGAACACGCCGCCGCCGACAATATAGTCGTTGGGGCTATGCAGCTTGAACAGGAACAGCTCGCCCGGCATGAGCGCGCGGAAGGCCTTGCCGCCGCTGGGCTGCCAGAAGTTCACCTCATCCGGCTGCGCGGCTGATAGAAGGTAAAACCAGCTCCGGTCGGTGATCGCGACGAACATCGTGACCATGAAGCGAAACCTGTCGGGACCGTCGCGATTTGGCAAGCAATACGAGCTGGTTGGTGTCGCTTTGCGGGCCATAAATGATCCGCCAAGTCAGCTCATGGGCCATTTATGATCCATGACAGCCTCGGGATATCTTGACACAATCCAGAACGGTCCATAAATGGCCCGCGAAGTCGCGTCATGCTACGTTTATGGACCACCTTATGCCAAAGCCCGTCAACCGTGCCGCGTCGCGCTATGCCCAGGACGCGATTGCGTTGCTGGGCAACAGCATCCGGGTCGCCCGCATCGAGCAGGGATTGCGCATGGACGAGACCGCGGAACGCGCCGACATCTCGAGGGCCTTGCTCCGCCGCATCGAAGCCGGTGATCCGGGCAGCTCGATCGGTGCCGTATTCGAAGTCGCCGCGATCGTCGGCGTCCCGTTGTTCGAAGCCGAGCGGAGCCGGCTGGCGACGCATCTGGCGCATCAGACCGACAAGCTGACGCTGCTCCCAGGAGCCGTGCGCACGCGCCGCACCGCGGCGGTCAAAGATGATTTCTGAGGTTCGCCACGACGAGGCCTATGTCTGGATCTGGCTTCCCGACGCCGAGGAGCCGGTGGTGGCCGGCCGGCTGAGCCGGGCCGGAAAGAGGATCGTGTTCAACTATGGTCGATCCTATCTCGACCGCAGTGATCGGATCGCCATCTATCATCCCGAGCTGCCGCTTGAGCCCGGCATCCTGCCGCTGGTCTCGGGGCTCTCGATGCCGAGTGCGATCCGCGATGCCTCACCCGATGCCTGGGGCCGTCGCGTCATCATCAATCGTACGCTCGGCAAGAAGGCCGACAAGATCGATGGGACCGAACTCGATGAGCTGACTTATCTGCTCGAATCGGGCTCGGACCGGATCGGCGCGCTCGATTTCCAGCTGTCGCCGACAGACTATGTGCCGCGCCAGCGCCAGGCGGCATCGCTCAGCGAGTTGATGGAATCGGCCGAGCGTGTCGAGAAGCGACTGCCGCTCACGCCCGAGCTGGACCAGGCGCTCCAGCACGGGACGTCGCTTGGTGGCGCGCGCCCCAAGGTCCTGATCGATTCCGGCGGCACCAAGTTCATCGCCAAATTCTCGGCGAGCAACGATCTGCACAATGTCGTGAAGGCGGAATATGTCGCGATGCGCCTGGCCACGCTGGCCGGCCTGAACGTCGCGCCTGTCCGGCTCGAGCGTGCCATGGGCAAGGACGTCTTCATGGTCGAACGCTTCGACCGTCGGCACGACAAGGGCGTGTGGCACCGGCGCGCCATCGTCTCGGCGCTGACTATGCTCGAGCTCGACGAGATGATGGCACGCTATGCCAGCTATGAGGATTTGGCCGAGATCGTCCGCCACCGTTTCACCGAGCCGACCGAGACGTTGCGCGAGTTGTTCGCCCGGCTGGTCTTCAACATCCTGTGCGGGAATACCGACGATCATGCGCGCAATCATGCCGCCTTCTGGGACGGGCAAAAGCTCGCCTTGACGCCGGCCTATGACATTTGTCCGCAACTTCGCACGGGCGGCGAAGCGGGACAGGCGATGCTCATTCTCGGCCAGGTCAATGCCAGCCAATTGCGGCATTGCCTCGACGCCGCATCCCGCTTCCTGCTCTCTGCGGCCGACGCGCAGGCAATCGTCCGGGACCTGGCCGACGCGATCCGCGCGCACTGGGATCCTGTCTGCGACGACGCCCAGCTGAACGCCGGCGAGCGCGAAATTCTCTGGAACGGCGCCTTCTTGAAACCCTATGCCTTTGAAGGCCTGCCGCCCGAACTGGCGGGGATCTGAGATGCCGGTCTGGACAGAACAGCAGCTCGCCGCGGCCATCGCCGCCAATGAAATCGGCGTCATCACGCTCCGATACGAGCATATTCGACAAGTTTGGCTGCAACCTGAGCTACCGAGCGCTTCAGCGCCTGGACCAGTTCAAGGGCTCGGGTGTCGCCGTGGTCTTCTCCGACTTCATCGCCGGCGAAGTCAGAGCGCATATCGCGAAGGAAGCGCGCGACAACGCAGCCAACCTCCGGGCTGCGCTCAACCAATATCGCAAAGCCTGGCATCGAGCAGATTCCTTCCGAGATCGCGTGCACAAACACTGCGGACATTCGCTGACGCGTCCTGCGCGCTGTCTCAAGGGAACCCCTCGCTTCGACCTTGCGCAAGGTGGCGAGCACGAGTTGAGCATCAATTTGCGCGATTGGGAGTGATCCGAGGCTGGGAAACGCGTCACGCTCAAGCGAGCGCAGCACATCTGCGGCGTGAACCGGCGCCCACCGGACCTGCTGCTGCGCATGCCACCGTCGGCCGATGACCTCGAAAGTGGCGTCCCGCTCAGCAACGGCCGAGACGCGTCTCTTCATCGCTTCGACAGTGGGATCTCGGTCAGCTCGTAGTTCGCGTCGCGCCTCATCGCGGCGTTTCCGTGCCTCAATCAGCGAAATCTCTGGATAGGGGCCAAAGACGAGCCGCCTCTCCTTTCCCCCAAAACGGTATTTCATTCGCCACGACTTGAAGCCGGTCTTCGTGACAAAAAGGTAAAGCCCGGCAGAGTCTGCCAGCTTGTAATCCTTGGCGGTGGCCTGAGCTTTCGTGCTTTGAGGTCCGTCAGCATGGATGCCCCCTGTATGAGAGGTCAGTGTCCCCAGAGTGCCCCCGAGTACGTTGCGATTGTAACGGATCAACTGGGACGACGCTGGACTATAAAGCGCCGTTTTCCATGCGAATTCAAGGTCTGGCGGGGCCGTATGGGATTGCTGGAAACAGCAATGTGGCGGAGCGGGAGGGATTCGAACCCTCGATACGCTTTTGGCGTATACTCACTTTCCAGGCGAGCGCCTTCGACCACTCGGCCACCGCTCCGCATGCTCTGGAAAGAGCGCCCTCTAGTCGGCGGCGAAGCGCAGGGCAAGCGCGTCGGCTCGGTGCGCCAGGGCGATGTCCTTGGCCGTGAGGCCGCCCGCGCTGTGGGTCGTGAGGAGCATGTCGACCCGGTTCCAGACATTGCTCCATTCGGGATGATGGTCGGCGCGTTCAGCCTCGAGTGCGACGGCGGTCATGAAGGCGAAGGCCTCGATGAAGCCGGCGAAGCGGAAGCTGCGGCGGATCGCGTCGCGGTCGGCGTCATAGGACCAGCCGGAAAGTGCGGCGAGAGCGCTCTCGCGCTGCGCGTCCGTCAGCCTGGCTGCCATGGTTCATCTCCTCTGGTGGCGCGCGGCGCGCTTTCTGCTATGTCGCGCGGGTAGTGACGGAAGGTCAAACCTTTGCGCCGGACGCGGCGACGATCGAGCGGCTTGCGGAAGTCGCGATCGCCGGGCTGCCCGAGCTGTTCCGCCGGCATTTGGACGGGGTTGTGCTCCGGGTCGACGAGTTCGCCGAGGAGGAGGTGCTGGAGCAGTTCGGGATCGAGGATCCGTTCGAGCTTTCCGGCCTCTATACCGGTCGACCAGTGGGCGAGCAGAGCTCAATGGCGTCGGGCGAACTGCCGGCCGTGATCCACCTCTACCGCCGGCCGCTGCTCGACGAATGGACGGAGAGCGGGGTTAGCCTGGAGGAGCTCGTCACCCATGTGCTGGTGCACGAGGTCGGCCATCATTTCGGGCTTTCGGACGAGGACATGCACGCGATCGAGGATGCCGCCGGGTGAGGCCTGAGGCCTTGCTTTTGTTGGAGGGGGTGGCGCTGGTCCGGGGCGGGCGGCTGTTGTTCGAAGGCGTGAGCCTCGGCCTGGCACCGGGTGGCGCGGCGGTGATCCGGGGTCCGAACGGGGTCGGCAAGTCGAGCCTGATGCGGGTGGCCGCGGGACTTCTGCGGGCAAGCGCGGGGCTCGTGCAACGCAAAGCGCCGCTTGCGCTTGCCGACGAAGCGGCGGCGTTGGACGTACGGCTGACGGTCGCGCAGGCGCTCGGCTTCTGGGCGCGGCTGGATGGGGCGCGGGCGGAGGACGGGATGGAGCCGATGGGCCTCACCCGCCTCGCCGACGTGCCGGTGCGGATGCTCTCGACGGGCCAGAGGAAACGGGCGACGCTGGCGCGGGTGATCGCGAGCGGAGCACCCTTGTGGCTGCTGGACGAGCCCGCCAACGGGCTGGATGCCGAAGGGCAGGAGCGGCTGGCCGCGGCGATGGCAACCCATCGCGGGCGGGGCGGGGCCGTGCTCGCGGCGACGCACCAGCCGATCGGGCTTGAGGATGCCGAGCAGCTGACGCTTGGATCGGCATGATCGCGCTCACCTTACGCGAACTCCGGCTGGCGGCGACCGGCGGCAATGCGCTGCTTCCGCTGATCTTCTTCCTGCTGGTCGCGACCTTGTTCCCGTTCGCGGTCGGGCCGGATGCACCTTTGCTGGCCCGGACCGGCGGCGGGGCGCTGTGGATGGCGGCTTTGCTGGCCGCCTTGCTGCCGGTCGATCGGCTGGTCGAGCCGGACCGGGCGAGCGGCGTGCTCGACCAGCTCGGGGTCCGCGGGATCGGCGAGGAGAGCATCGCGGTGGCGAAGCTTGCCGGCCATTGGCTGAGCTTCGGGCCGCCCTTGATGCTGGCTGCGATTCCCGCCGCCGCGCTGATGAAGCTGCCTGCGGATGTCTTCTCGCGGCTGGAGCTGGGGCTGCTGGTCGGGACGCCGGGGCTGGCCGCATTGACGCTGATGGTGAGCGCGCTGACCGCCGGTCTGCGGGGCACCGGGGCGCTGGCGGGCTTGCTTATGCTGCCGCTGGCGGTGCCGATCCTGATCTTCGGGGCGGGGCTGATCGAGCGAGGGGCCGAGACGGGCGCGATTAAGCTGCTCGCCGCGATATCGCTGCTGCTGGTTGCGGCGGCGCCGTTCGCGGCCGGCGCGGCGATCCGCGCGCGACGGGACTAGCTCCGGCTCCAGCGGGCAAAGATCGCCGTGGGGAGGAGGAGGCCTCGCGCTTCTTCCCGCACCGCCATGTCGCCGCACTCGACGCGGCCACCGAGCGGAGCCAGCGCCTGGCTCAGCAGTTCGCCGATCGCCAGGGCCGACATGCGGACCGCATAGACGGTGAGGACCAGAAAGCGGCTGTCCGCGTCCAGCAGCCTGGCGCAATCGGCGACAAGGGCGGGCAGGCCTTCTTCGAGCTTCCAGACTTCGCCGGCGGGGCCACGGCCGAATTTGGGCGGATCGAGGATGATGCCGTCATAGCGCCGACCGCGGCGGACCTCGCGGGCGACGAATTTGGCGGCGTCGTCGACTATCCAGCGGATCGGGCGGTCGGTCATGCCGGAGAAGGCGGCGTTGACCTTGCCGGCCTCGACCGACTTTTTCGAGGCATCGACGTGGGTGAGCCTGGCACCGGCGGCCGCCATGGCGAGCGTGCCGACGCCGGTATAGCCGAACAGGTTGAGCGCTTCCGTGCCGTCCCCGAGCCGCTCACGCATCCAGGCCCATTGCGCCGCCATGTCGGGGAAAAAGGCGAGGTGGCGAAAGGGGGTGCATTGCGCGCGGAAGCGGACCTCGTTCCACGCCAGGTCCCAGCCGTCACGCGGCACCGGGCGGTTGAACTGCCAGCGGCCGCCGCCTTCCTCGTCGGAGCCGGGGATGAACTCGCCGTCGGCTTCCCAATCGTCGAGCGCCGGGGGCCAGAGCGCCTGCGCCTCGGGGCGGATGAAGCGGTGCGAGCCGTAGCGTTCGAGCTTGCGGCCGTGGCCGGAGTCGACGAGCCCGTAATCGGCCCACGGTTCGGTGATCAGCGTTTCGAGCACTTAAGCCTCTCTCCCCTTGCGGGAGAGAGGTTGGAGAGAGGGGTGCGTAAGCACCGGCTCGATG
>NZ_DASVTH010000056.1:0-85291 GCF_036387615.1 Allosphingosinicella sp. | reverse complement strand
GCGCTGGTGCCGGCCGAAGATTAGGCCGCTTCGGTCTGCTTCTTGGCGATCTCGCGCTTCAGCTTGCGGGCCTTGTCGCTGAGCTTGTCTTCGCCGGACTTGGTGAGCCAATTGTCGAGCCCGCCGACATGCTCCACCGATCGCAGGCCCGCCGTCGAAACGCGCAGCGAGACGCTGCGGCCGAGCGAGTCGGAGATCAAGGTCACGTTCTGCAGATTGGGCAGGAAGGTGCGCTTGGTCTTGTTGTTGGCGTGGGACACGTTGTGGCCCACCTGCCGGGTCTTGCCGGTCAGCTCGCAAATGCGCGACATGTCGATCTCTCGTTTTGATTGCGGGGCGCAGTTCACCCCGGAAAGCGGGGGCAAATAAAGCGGCAGGCCCGTTCAGTCAACTCCAGTGATCGTTGCGGCCCTGCAACCGAATCCCCTAACCTGCGTTGATCTTACCGAAGCCGCCTCGGCTGGTTCAAGGAGGATCTATATGTCACGTAAGCTTCTCGCCATCCTGGCGATCGTCGTTCTGATCGCCATCGTGTTGTTCGCCACCGGTTTCTGGAAGGCGGACGTGAAGGAAGGCTCGATGCCTGACGTCGACGTGACCGCCAAGGGCGGCTCGCTCCCAGAGGTAGACATGGACTCCAAGGAAGTCGTGGTCGGCACGACCAAGACCGAGATCGATGTCCCGAAGATCGAAACCGAGAAGCAGACCGTCGATGTCCCCGCGGTCGGCGTTAAGGACGACGGCGAGGAATAAGCGCTCCGGCGCCGCTCGAGATTACAATCGAGGCCATGCGGCGCTAACGGGCCGCATGGCCTTTCCTTTGCCCGAACCGATGCGCCTCGCCCTGCTTCGGGCGGGGGAGGCGGCCGCGGCGGGCGAAGTGCCGGTGGGAGCGGTGGTGGTGCGGGACGGCGAGGTGATCGCCGCCGCCGCTAACCGGATGCGCAGCCGCTGCGATCCTACCGCGCATGCGGAGATGGAGGCGCTGCGCGAAGCCGGCCTGGCGCTCGGCACGTCGCGGCTCGACGAGTGCGACCTTTGGGTGACGCTGGAGCCGTGCGCGATGTGCGCCGGCGCGATCGCCCTGTCGCGGATCCGGCGGCTTTACTTCGCGGCAGCCGATCCCAAGGGCGGGGCGGTGCTGCACGGGCCGCGGCTTTTCGGGCAAGCGACCTGCCATCATGCGCCCGAAGTGTTTGGCGGGATCGGTGAGAAGGAATCGGCGCGGCTGCTGCGCGCCTTCTTCGGCGAGCGACGCTGACGAGAACGTAAGATAAAGTGCTCAGGCCCCATCTTCTCGTCGCCCCGGACTTGATCCGGGGCCGGGCTTCTTGTCTGGCCGCAGTCCGAAGTCAGCCCTGGCCCGGATCAAGTCCGGGCCGACGAGGAGGAGATGCCGCCGACTGTGCTGTTAGTTGTCCTGACTGCCGTCCGGCGCGGCATCTCGCCTCGGCAGCGACCAGTGAAAGGTGCGGGTGACCACCTCCTCGACAGGCCGGCCGGTTGCGTCGCGGGCGGGGCGGTAAATGAAGCGGCGCTGGATCAAGCGGCAGGTGGTCGCCTCGATCTCGGCATTGGCGGTGGAGCGCAGCACGCGGCAGAAATCGACGCGACCGTCGGTCGCGACGGTGAAGCGCACCGAGACCGAACCTTCGATGCCGGCCTTGCGCGAAGCGCGCGGATAATCCTGCGCGCCGTCGAGAACGCCGCTGATCCGGACGGCGCGCGATGTTCCGCCCCCGCCGGTGCCGCTCCCCTGCCCGCCCGCGCCGCTTCCGACCCTGATGCCGCCCGCACCGGTGCCCGGACCGGTGACGCTGGAGGCGCCCGCGTCGGGCGCGCTGCCGGGGTCTCCGGGCTTCGGCTCAGGGACGGTGACGAGTTTCGGTTGGACGGGGAGACGGATCTCCGGGGGCGGTGCTACGATCGGGCTTGGGCGAGCCTCAAGGCTGGGCGGCGAAGCGGCGCCTTCAGGTTCCACGATCCGCACTTTCGCGGCCACCGGCTCGGGTGAGGGGAGCGGAAGCTCCTCGGGGATGTCAAACACCTTAAGCCCGCTGCCAAGCTGGCGGACGGTTTCGACGCCGAGCCCAGTTAGGAGCAGGTAACCGAGCAGAGCGTGCAGCGCGGCCACCCCGAGCAGCGCCCGCAGACGCATCCGGACGGGCTCTAGGTCGGCTGCGTTCCTGCGCATCTCACCCGCTTCCAGACGCGCGGAAGGGCGCCGGGTTTCCCCGACGCCCCTTGCTCGGCCGCCCGGTCCCGATCAGCCCTGATCGGTGTTGGGAACGACGCGAATCTCGACACGGCGGTTCTGCGCGCGGCCGACTTCGGTGCCGTTGTCCGCGATCGGGCGGGACGAGGCGAAGCCCTGGGTTGCGATCCGGACGGGGTTGACGCCCTGACGCGCGAGATAGCCGGCGACCGACTGGGCGCGGTTCTGCGACAAGGGAACGTTGATGCGGTCGCCGCCGCTGGGATCGGTATGGCCATACACGTCGATCAGAGTGGACGGATAAGCCGCCAAAGTCTGCGCGACTTCATCGAGCGTGCCGTAGAATTGCGGCTGGATGTCCGCACTGTTGATCGGGAAGGTGATCCCGGCGGGCATGCTCAACAAGAGCTCGTCGCCTTGCCGCTCGATGACGATGCCGGTGCCTTCGGTCTTGCGGCGAAGCTCGCGCTCCTGGCGATCCATATACTGGCCGATCGCGGCGCCCGCGATCGCGCCGACGCCCGCGCCGACCGCTTTCTCGGTCCGGTCGCGACGGCCGCCGATCAGGTCGCCGCCGAAATAGCCGGCAACCACGCCGACCGCGGCGCCGATGGCGGTGCGCGTCTGGAACTCGCGCTCGCCGGTTTCCGGATTGGTGACGCAGGCGGTTGTGGCGAGGAGGGCCGCGGCGAGCGCCGCGCCGGTGATACGCTTGGACTTGATCATACTCATTCCTTCGGGTGCAAGTGAACGGGCGGCCCAACCGCCCTTGCCGGGCCTTGTTCCACCTGCCGGTTGAACGGCATCTGAGGATTGTGTTGTGGCTGCGAAAGTTTAGCGGCTACACTGGCAGGCCGCGCACACATGTCCCCCGCCGCTCCCCCAAGCACCGCCTTTCCCTGGTTCGACGTGGCGCTGATCGCCTTGCTGATCGGGCTGAACGGCCTGTTCGCGATGTCGGAGCTCGCCATCGTGTCGGCGCGCCGGCCGCGGCTGAAGGCGATGGCGAAGGGGGGCAAGCGCGGGGCGCAGACGGCGCTCGATCTTGCCGCCGATCCCGGACGCTTCCTGTCCACGGTGCAGATCGGCATCTCGCTAATCGGCATCCTGGCCGGCGCCTATTCGGGCGCGAGCCTCGGCGGGCCGGTCGGGAGCCGGATCGCTGCGCTCGGCGTCGAGCCCGGCCTTGCCCAAACATTGGGGTTCGTCCTGGTGATCATGGTCACGACCTACGCGTCGCTGATCGTGGGCGAGCTGGTGCCCAAGCAATTCGCCTTACGCGCCCCCGAGCCGATCGCGGCGGCGATGGCGGTGCCGATGCTGTGGCTGGCCAAGGCGACCGCGCCCCTGGTCTGGCTGCTGGACCGCACAAGCGCGCTGATCTTCCGACTTCTCCGGCTCGATCGGGAGAAGTCGGACCGGGTGACCGCCGAGGAGCTGCACATGGTGGTGGCCGAAGCGACCAGCGCCGGCGTGATCGAGGAAAGCGAGCGGGCGATCATCTCGGGCGTTGTGCGCCTGGCCGACCGGCCGACTCGCGAAGTGATGACGCCGCGCACGGACGTGGACTGGATCGACGTCGATTCCGATCAGGATGCGATCCGCCGCCAGCTGGTCGAGACGCCGCACACGAGGCTGCCTGTCGCGCAAGGGTCGGTCGACCAGTTGCTGGGCGTCGTCCAGGCGCGCGACATCGCCGCGGCGCTGGCGGAGGGGCGGTCGATCGACTTGCGCGCGCTGATGCGCGACGCGCCCATCGTGGCCGACCAGATGGATGCGATGGACACGCTCGCCGCGCTTCGTTCGGCGGATGTGCCGATGGCTTTCGTGCACGACGAATATGGTCATTTCGACGGGCTGGTGACCCCCGCCGACCTGCTCGCCGCGCTGGCGGGATCGTTCGCATCGGACCAGGATGTCGATACCGATCCGCCGCTGGTCGAGCGCGAGGACGGCAGCTGGTGGGTGTCCGGCTCGCTGCCCGCCGACGCGCTGATCGACCAGCTCGGCATCAGCCTGCCGGAGGACCGCGACTACGCGACCGTCGCCGGCCTTGCCCTGTCCGTCCTCAAGCATCTGCCGGAGGTGGGCGAGCGCTTCACGTTCGGCGGCTGGCAGTGGGAGATCGTCGACCTGGACGGACGCAAGATCGACAAGTTGCTCGCCTCCGAAATCGTCCGACGCCGGCGCGGCGGTTAACCATTCCGTTCATCTCCCGGCCATGCAACCGATCCCGCAGATTGCTCGTTAAGGACCGCAAGTATCGAGTAAGAGGAGCCTTTATGGCAACGAGTGTTCTGGAAGCGCGCGGTGGATGTATCATTCCGAAGGCGGGCCAGCGTGGTTATCACATCGTGTACCGCGACCATCAGACCAATCATTGCCCGGGCTGCGGGCACACCCATTGGTATATCGGCCGGATGATGGCGGAATGCGCTTTTTGCGCCACCGCGCTGCCGCTGGAGAGCTCCAGCATGGTCGCAGGCGGCCAGAGCGTCCGCATTATCCGCGGCCCGGTGTTCGACTCGCCGGAGCATGCCTTCGCGGCCTGACCGCTGCCACTCGGGCGAGTGCGCCGATACGGCCGACACCGCCCGCTCAGCGCCGGCTCCTGATTTCCGTTACGCGAGGGGCCGGCGTTTCCATGCCATGTGATCCCTCCCCAGGACGGGGAGGAGCTAGGGCTTACGCCGCACCGGCACGTTGACGTTGCACAGGTCGACCCCACCCGCGGGAACCTGGAAGAAGGTGCCGCCGCGATTGGCGCGGCCGAGGACGTAAGCGCCGAAGCGCGGCGTATCGGTGCGCATCACCTGCATCGCCGGGCGCTCACTCGCCGGCAGCTCGGAGGCGAGGCGGATCCGGGCGATCGGGACGTGGTCCTTGGGGTCCTTGATGAAGCCGAGCGCTTCGGTGCCGCGCCGGCGCGCGGTCAGCGCCTCCATGCCTTCGACGACGCGGCCGACGACGGCGATGTTGCGGTCGAGATGGCGAGGCGCGTGGCCAATCACGGCGTAGAGTTCACCGCCGGTGCCGGTATCCGGGGCAAGATCGCGGCCAACCCCGACCGCACCGTAGCAATGGGCGAGCCAGGCACGCCCGGAGCGGGGATCGTACCCGACCGGCCAGCCGCCAGCGTGGCCCGCGACCGGCGCATAGCTGTCAGGATAACCAAGCGGGCGCAGCTTCAGCCCGGCGAGCGGGCGATGATATTCGGCCGGGGGCCGCTTGACGACGCGCGCGGGCAGCGGCTTGTCGCTCTCGTTCAGCCCCCATTGCGCGACATAATTGTCCTGCACGCGATAAATGGACGCGCCCTGCCACCAGCCGCCCTGGGCAAGGGCGCGGATGTTGGCGACATGCACGGGCGCAAAATCGGGCGCCAGCTCGATCAGCACGCGGCTGTTGTCGGCGAGGTCCATGACCAGCAGGTCGTCAGCCGCGATGTCCCGCCATTCGGCAGGCCGGGACGCTTTCAGCACATCGGATGGCTCCGTCGCCTTCGCCACCGGAGCAAGCCGCCATTGGCCGGAAGGAGAGGCGGCTTTCCTCTGCCAGGCGGATGCGTCGGCGGACGCGACCAGCATCGCCATGCCTGCCAGGATTGCCGCTCGATTCATTTGCCCACTCCCTCGATCTTTGGGCGATCATCCGGAAGCGGAGCGCCGAGATCAAGTGGGGACTTGTTGGAAGAAGCCTGAGGGAGCTTACGCCGCCATCGAGGCTCCCGCCGCTTCTACCGGGCAGCCGAGTCCGCGCAGTTGCTCCAAGTGGAGGGACGACAGGTCGGAATGGGAGCGGGCCGCCTGGGCGGAAGACGCGCGCTTGGCCAGATCCAGCTCCGCCTTGGCTCGGCCCAGATGATAGTTGATCAGTTCTTCCATGATCGGTCCCGTTCAGTCGCCAAAGGCCAAGAACCGCCTCAATGCCTTGGAACTGCTCTCCCCGCATTCACGAGTGTTAACGGGAGTATACGAACCTCCCTAAAGCAGGTTAGCGGGCGACCGGATCAGCGTCGGAAAAGCAGCCGGAGAGCGAGTCGGTTGCCTCGATGAGACTGGCATATTCCTCCGCCAGCCTCCGGTGGCTGAGCGCCGCAAGCGGGTGAGAGGCGCTGTCCGCCGCATTTTCCTCGGCAGCGATGCGCGCGAGATAATAATCTCGATCGAACGGATCCATTGATTCCCCCCCGGGACTCGGTGAGGCATCATGATAGCAGCCGAGAGGTCACCGGAACAGCAGCCTGGAGAATGAATCCTGCACCGGCGATCGGAACGGCCTCGACGAACGACCGTCTCCCATCTGCAAACGACATTCCGCCCTGTTCACTTCGCGCTACCGCGCCCGGCGGGATAGCCGTATGCATCTGCGATCAAGCAGAAAATTCGAGGGGATGAGGGATGAGGACGAAACTTGGCTTATTGCTCGCGGCGGCGACGATCGGATTGATTGCGGGCGCCGCGCCTGCTGCAGCGGCCCAGGGCGCGGGCGCGCAGGCGCCACGGCTCAGCGTGCCCCCGCTGGCCTACAAGATGCGCAAGCTCAAGAACGGGCTGACGGTCTACACGCTGCGGGACAAGACCACGCCGAACGTGTCCGTCTCCGTCTGGTATGAAGTCGGCGCCAAGCACGACCCGGCGGGCCGCTCCGGCTTCGCGCACATGTTCGAGCACATCCTGTCGCGCAAGACCGTCAACATGCCCTACAACATGATCAACAAGCTGACCGAGGATGTCGGCGGTGTCCGGAATGCCTCCACCAGCTGGGACCGCACCAACTATTACGAAACGGTGCCGGGCCGCTACCTCGAGACGATGCTCTGGACCCATGCCGAGCGCATGGCGCGGCCCGTGGTCGACGCGGAGGTGTTCGAGAAAGAGCGCAACATCGTCAAGGAAGAGCTGCGCCAGCGCGTGCTCGCGCCGCCGTACGGGCGGCTCTTTTCCTTCGTCAGCGTCGAGAACGCCTGGGACAAGATGCCGCACCGCAGGCCGACGATCGGCAGCATTGCGGACCTCGACGCCGCGAAACTCGAAGACGCCCGCGCCTTTCACGAAGCTTTCTACGGCCCGGATACGGCAAGCCTGATCATCGCCGGCAACTTCGATGAGGCGAAGCTTGCAGCATGGGTCGACACATATTTCGGCTCGATCCCGGCCCGCGCCAGGAAAACGTCGCTCGCGATCACGGAGCGGGACGCGCCGCGCACCAAGGAGCGGTTGGTTACTGCCTATGCCCCCAACGTCCCGCTGCCGGTGGTCGGCTCACTTTGGCAGACGCCGGGTTCGAGCCACGCCGACATTCCCGCGCTGCGGGTCCTGAGCGGCATCCTCAGCGACGGAAATAACAGCCGACTTTATCAGGCGCTCGTTCAGAAGGGGATCGCAACGAGCGCCTCTTCGAATCTCATCGATACCGAAGAAAGCGGTTTCCTCGGCACCAATGTCATCATGGCGGGCGGCCGCGCGATGCCCGACGCGGAGACGGTGCTCGCCAATGAAATCGAGCGAATGCGGGCGCAGCAGGTTACCGCTGCCGAGCTCACGGAAGCGAAAAACGAGCTGATCGCCGACGCGCTTCGCGAGCGCGAGACCTTCCAGGGCCGTGCCTTCGCGCTTGGCGAAGCGCTCGTCCGCACCGGGGATCCGCGCGCACCTGACAAGGAGCTCGCCGCGATCCAGCGGGTGACCGCAGCCGACGTTCAGCGTGTCGCGCGGAAGTACCTCGCGCCCAACGCGCGGGTTGCGATCCGCTACGTCAACGAGAAGGAGCGTCCGGCCGGGCAGACCGGTGACAGCTGGGCGAATCCCACGCCGCTGCCCGTGTTCAAGTCGGTCCCGCCCGCCACCCGGCCGGCCAATGCGCTCGCGCCCGAAGGACAGCGGCAACAACCGCCGGCGCCCGGAGCAGCGGTCCCGGTCACCCCGCCCACAATCGCCGAAAGCAAGTTGGCCAACGGCCTCACGCTGGTGACCGCCAAGACCGGAAACGTGCCGATCGCGACCATGACGATGGTGATGCGCGGCGGCGCTTCGACCGATCCGCGCGGAAAGGCCGGGCTCGCCACGCTCGCGGCCGACCTCGCCACCCGCGGCACGACGACCCGGACCGCGCAGCGAATCGCGATCGAACTCGAATCGCTCGGCGCCTCGATCAACAGCGGCGCGGGGCCGGACGGGATCACGGTCTCGGTCTCCGCTCCCGCCACCAACCTGGAGGCTGCCGGCCGCGTGCTCGCCGACATCGTCCAGAATGCGAGCTTCCCGGCCGATGAGGTCGAGCGGCAACGGACCCGCGCGATTGACTCGCTGGGCGTCGCGATGCGCGATCCGGGCGCGCTCGCCTCAATGGTGGTGCAGCCCGTCGCCTATGGCACCGCGCCATACGGGGCGCTCGCCGGCGGCACCGTCACCTCGCTCAAGGGCCTCACCCGCGAGGATCTGGCGGGCCAGTATCGGACCTGGTGGCACCCGGCCAATGCGGCCCTGGTCGTTTCGGGCGGTATCGACCCGCAGGCGACCGCAGCCATGGCGCAGCGGCTGTTCGCCGGCTGGCGCGGGCAGGGGCCGGCGCCGGTCGCCCCGACAGCGCGGGCCGGCGAGGCCCAGAAGGTCCGGACGGTGGTGATCGACTTGCCGGGTGCCGGCCAGGCGGCGGTCATCGCGGCGGTGCGCGGTATCAACCGAGCGGATCCCGATTACTATAATCTGGTCGTCGCCAACGCGATCCTGGGTTCGGGCTCCAACGGACGCCTGTTCGAGGAGGTGCGCACCAAGCGGGCGCTGAGCTACGGCGCCAACAGCAGCCTGCCGGCCCGCGCCGACCAGGCTTTGCTGACCGCTTCGGCCCAGACCAAGAACGAGAGCGCGGCTGATGTCGCCAAGATCTTCCTCGATGAGCTCGACCGGTTGGGCAAGCAGCCGCTGACCGCCGAGGAGATCGAGAAGCGCAAGGCGTTCGTGTCGGGCCTCTACACGTTGCAGTCGGAAACCAGCGCGGGCTTCGGCGCGACGCTGGCCGGGCTCATCCAGCAGGGCCTCTCACCCTCCGAAGCGGTGCGATACCTGCAGAATATTGAAACCGTGTCTCCGGCTGCGGCAAGCAAGGCCGCGGCCCGGCTCAGCGCGGCCGACCGGGCGACGCTGGTGATCGTGGGCGATTCGTCCAAGTTCATCGACAAGCTGCGCGCGCTGCGGCCTGATGTCGAGGTGATCCCGGCCGATCAGCTCAACCTCGACGTACCAGCGTTGAAGGCGGGGTAAGCCAATCAAGCCGAAACCGCTCATCCCGAGGAGGGACTGACCCCGGACTTGATCCGGGGGAAGGTCCGTCTCGAAGGACCGTACACCCGTCCTTCAGACGCCGCTTCGACTTCGCTCAGCGGCTCCTCAGGGTGAGCGAAACGGGTTAGGGTTGAGTCGTATGCGTATCCTGGTCCTCGCGATCTTCGCCCTGCCCCTCGGCGGCTGCATCAGCACGGCCGTCGATATCGTCACGCTTCCGGTCAAGGCCGCGTCCAAGACGGTGGATGTTCTGACCACGAGCCAGTCCGAAGCCGACGAGAAGCGCGGCCGCGCCCTCCGCAAGCGCGAGGAATGCATCGGCAAGGAGGATCGCCGCGCATCGCAGCGACGGCGCGAGCCCGATTACTCGCGCTGTCCTGAGGCGCGCTGAAATTGGTTATGCCAGCGGAGCCTGGCATCCAATCTGAGTCAGCGTGGACGCCAGCCTTCGCTGGGGTAACGAGCGGCTACGAAACCAGCACCGCTTCGACGCGCCGGTTGTCCTGAGAGGCGGCAGACCGGCCGGGCAACGGGCGATCGGGACCGTAGCCGCGAACTTCGAAGCGATCACGGGAAACGCCCAGGCTGGACAGGAAGTCGGCGACGGCGCGGGCGCGACGCTGCGAGAGGTCGAGATTGGATGCGCGGCTGCCCTGTGCATCGGTGTGGCCCTCGATCACGAACCGCTTGGATTGGAGCGACGGCATCTGCAGCGCCTGGGCGAACACCTTGGCTTCTTCCCTGGCTTGGGCGGTCAGTTCCGCAGAGCCGAGTTCGAAGCTGAGCCGCAGGTCGACCCGACGGGCCACCGCCTTTGTGGTTGCAGGCTTGGGCCGGTTTGCGGAAGCGGTCTTGACCGGCTGCGGCTTGCCTGCGGTGCGCGCCGGCGAGGAAGCGGTGCTGCGGCTGGGCGCCGGGGCAGCGGCTTTGGCCGTCGGCTTGGCGCCGGGGCGGCTGAGGCTGAAGCCGCGGGTGGCGCTGGTGCGGGGCTTGACGCCGGTGGTCGGGGCGGCCTCCGCCGGAGTGTCGGCCGTGGTCTCGCAATCGTCGGTCAGCGCGCAAACATAGTCTTCGGCGCTGCGAGTCGCGCCGCTCTGGGCGACGGCCGCGGCCGGAACTGACGCAAGAAACAGCGACATCAATGCTAAACGGCGCATAAACTTCCCCACCTTCTATTCACCTAGCCTCATGTCATAGCGCAAAGCCGCGACAAGGATAAGGCCCGATGCGCTACCCTTCAGTTCTTGTCCCTTTCCGGGCGAAACTGATCGCTCGTCTTACCGACCTGATCCTCCAACGCCGCAAGGCACGGTCGACGGAAGTCTCGTCTGAGGCGACGGACCTGCGCTCTACAGTGCGATCGCGACCGTCTTGAGTTCGGTATAGGCCTCGATGCCGTAGCGCCCGCTCTCGCGGCCGAACCCGGACTGCTTGTAGCCGCCGAACGGGAGCGACGTATCGGCCGCGGACGGGGTATTGCCCCACACCATGCCCGCTTTGATCTTGGCGGCGAGCTTGTGCATGGCCGAGACGTCCCGGGTCCAGACCGAGGCGGCAAGGCCGTAGCTGGTGTCGTTGGCAGCCTTGGCGACGGCGTCGAGGTCATCGAAGCGCTGGGCGGTCAGCACCGGGCCGAAAATCTCCTCCTTCACGCAAGACATTTCGGGCTTCACGTCGACCAGGATGGTGGGATTGACGAAATAACCTTCCCCACCCGGAGCGTCGCCGCCGGCCATGATCGAGGCGCCGTCCTTGCGGCTGCCCTCGATGAAGCCCATCACCCGGTCGCGCTGCTCGGTCGAAACCAGCGGGCCCATCATGGTGTCGGGCGCGAGGCTAGGGCCGACCTTCCAGCCGGCCGCATTGGCGGCTACCGCCTCGAGCAACTGGTCGAACACGTCACGGTGCGCGAACAGACGCGAGCCGGCGATGCAGACCTGGCCCGAATTGGCGAAGATCGAGCGCGCCGCGCCCGCCGCCGTCTTCTTGATGTCGACGTCCGGCAGCACGATCACCGGCGACTTGCCGCCGAGTTCGAGCGTCACGCGCTTTAGGGTATCGGTCGCCGCGCGGTTGATGATCTTGCCGACCTCGGTCGAGCCGGTGAAGGCGACCTTGTCGACGTCCGGATGGCGGACCAGGCGATCGCCAGCGGTCTCGCCCATGCCGGTGACGATATTGACGACACCTGCGGGCACGCCGGCTTCCGCCACCAGATCGGCGAAACGCAGCGCGGTCAGCGACGTCTGCTCGGCCGGCTTCAGCACAAGGGTGCAGCCGGCGGCGAGGGCAGGCGCGATCTTCTGCACCGCCATCATCAGCGGGAAGTTCCACGGCACGATCTGCGCGGCGACGCCGATCGGCTCGCGCCGGACATAAGCGTGGATCGCGCCGGTCGGCATCCCCGAGGGCTCGATATGCTCGCCCGACAGCTTGGTCGCCCAGCCGGCCATGTAGCGCAGGGTCTGAACGCATTTCGGCAGGTCATAGCCCTGCGAAGCCGAGCGCGGCTTGCCGTTGTCGATCGACTCGAGCTCGGCGAGCTCCGGGATGTGCGCTTCGACGAGGTCGGCGAGTTTGCTGATGATCCGCTCGCGTTGATAGGGTGACAGACCCGACCAGCGACCGTCGTCGAATGCCGTCCGGGCCGCCGCAACCGCGCGGTCGACGTCCTGGATCGAGGCATCGACCATGGACGAGATTTCGCGGCCCGTGGACGGATCGTGGATCGGGATGCGGGCGTCATGGCTCGAGCGCACCCACTCGCCGTTGATGAAAAGCGCCGGCTCGCGCCCAAGCAGCGCCTGCACGCCTTCGGAGTAGGCCGGCTGTGCACTGATGCGGGTCATCTCGTTCATGAGTGAGTCTCCTTCGGCGGTGCCTATAGGCGCTCTCACCGTTCCGGCGAAGGCCGGAAATAGGTGCGAGTATGAGCTTCAGGCCAGCATCTTCCTCGCCATCTTCACCGTCTCGTCGGGCTCGACGTTGCGGGGAGGCACCTGCCGGCCCTTCTGGACTGCCGGGCGCACACCGACTGCCTTCATCCACCGCTGCAGATTGGGCAGGCCCGCTATGTCGATGCCGGGCCATTCATGGGTATGCACCCACGACCAGTTGGCGATGTCCGCGATTGAATAGTCTCCGGCCAGATATTCGTTGGCCGCCAAGTGGCGGTCGAGCACCTCGAACAGGCGCCGGCCTTCGCGGCGGTAGCGGTCGATCACGCTCGGCAGATGCTCAGGGAAGTAGCGGGTGAAGACGTTGGCCTGGCCCATCATCGGGCCGACCCCGCCCATCTGGAACATCAGCCATTGGACCACGCGGCTGCGCCCCTTGGCGTCGGCCGGCATCAGGCGCCCCGTCTTCTCCGCCAGGTACATCATGATCGCGCCGGATTCGAAGACGGCGAAATCGTCCGCTTCGCGGTCGACGATCGCCGGGATTCGGCCATTCGGGTTGATGTCGATGAACGGCTGTTTCTTCTGCTCGCCGGAGGATAGGTCGATCGGGTGGAGCTTGTAGGGGAGTTCCAGCTCTTCGAGCGTGATCGAGGCCTTCCAGCCGTTTGGCGTCGCGGCGGTGTAGAGATCGATCATTGGGAGCCCTTTCGCTAGATCGGTAGCGAATTAGGACTGATGTCGCCGCTTTCAAGCGGCATTCGGATCAGAGGACGCCGACGCCGTCCATCCTCATGGCGGAAGCGCGGGGCTCCAGTTCCCCGTCGATGCTCTGGCGGACTACCGTGAGTAGGGCCGACGGCGCATACGGCTTGGTGAAGAAGATCGCGTCCGCCGGATATTGATCGCTGCTGGGCCGGGTCCGGCCGGAGACGAGGACGATGCGGACCTGCGGGCAGCGCTCCCGAACCGCGTGGGTGAGTGCGATCCCGTCCTGCTCTCCGGAGATGCCGATGTCGGTGACCATCGCCGCCAAATCGGGGCAGGTACCCAGACATTCGAGCGCTTCGTCGAAACTTGCGGCCTCCAGCACGCGATAGCCCTCATGACTGAGCAGGTCGGCCGTGGAGCGCAGCACCAGAGGCTCGTCTTCGACCAACAAAATCGTGCGAGCGTCTTCGCGCATGAACTCATCCCCTTACAAGCCGCTGACAAACAGCGGCGACTCGTCACGAAACCGTCATCCGGCTTCTCTGTTCCGGGCCCGGAAGAGCGGATGCGTTAAAGGGAGCGAAGCGCCCGGGCTGGTCTGGCGGCAAGGGCCGGGAGCGAGCCCAGCAGGCCGAGAACGAGCGTGACGAGCGCGCCGAACGCGAGCGTTGCGGCGACAACGCCCCAGTCCGGCGCCCAGTCAAGCTCCAGCACCTTCACGACGACATACCAGCCGGCCCCGGCGCCGAGCGCGAAGGCGACGCCCGCCAAGATCGCGGCGAGCAGCGCGAATTCGAGGGCCTGGGCGAGCAGGATGCGCCCGCGCGTCGCGCCGAGCAGCTTCAGCATGACGCTGTCGTATATGCGGGCGCGCCGGCTGGCGGCGAGCGCGCCGATCAGCACCGCGATGCCGGCGAGGATCGCCACCGACGCCGCCGACCGCACCGCGACCGACAATTGGCCGAGCATGCCGGCGACAGTCTCGACGACCTCCTTGACGCGTATCGCCGAGACGCTGGGGAATGCGTTCGAGACCGCGCGCGAGAAGGCGCGTTCCTGCGCCTCGGGCATGGAGATGGTGGCCATGAAGCTGTGCGGCGCGGATTCGAGTGCGCCCGGTGCGAACACGATCACGAAATTGAACCCCATCGTATCCCAGTTGATCTCGCGGAGCGAAGCGATCCGCGCCTCGATGTCGCGCCCGAGGATCGAAACCGTGATGCTGTCGCCGACCTTGAGCCCGACCGCGCGCGCCGCCTCGACATCGAGCGAGACGAGCGGCGGCCCTTGGTAATCAGCCGGCCACCAGCTTCCTTCGACGATGCGGCTGCCCTCGGGGAGTTCGGCGGCATAGGTCAGCCCCCGATCCCCGCGCAGGAACCAGCCGCCCTCCGGTATCTCCTTCATCTCGGCCACGCGGCGATCGCCGATCGCGACCACCGAGCCGCGCAGGGAGGGAATGGTGACAAGGTCCCCTCCCGGAGCCGCGCCCTTCGCCATCGCGCGAAAGCGGCCGATCTCCTCGACCGGTATGTCGAGCATGAAGAAGCTCGGCGCCTTGGCGGGGATATTGGTCCGGATCTGGCCGGACAAGTTGGTCTCGATCACCGCCAGCGTGGTGAACAGGGTGAGGCCAAGGCCGAGCGCAACCACCAGCCGTCCGGTCTGCGCCGCGGGCCGATGGAGATTGGCGAGCGCGAGCCGGAACAGCGGGTTGCGCGGCCGTGGCAACCGCGCCGCGATCAGCCGGATCAGCCAGCCGAGCAGGGTCAGCATCAGCACTAGTCCCAGCACCGCCGCGATGAAGGTGGCAGCGAAGGGTGGCTCGCGCGCGGTGAAGATGGCGAGCGCGGCGATGAGGCCGCCAGCGACGGTCACCGCGAGCAGCAGGGTCCAGGCCGGCCGACGCGGCGGCTCAAGGCTCCCGCGGAACAGGCTCGCGGCGGGCACGGTGCGGGCGCGGGCGAGGGGCAGGATGGCGAACAGGAAAGCGATCAGCAGGCCGTACGTCGCGCTCGCCGCCAGCGGCACCGGATAAACGGACAGGCTTGGCGGCACCGGCAGGGCGCTGCCCGCCACCAGGGTGACGATCCAGGGGACCAGCGCCCCCATCGCGAGACCCGCCGCGATCGCGCCGAGAGCGACGATGCCGATCTGGAGCAGGTAGCTCTGGAAGATCGTCGTGGACGTGGCGCCAAGCATCTTCAGCGTGGCGATGATCCCGCGCTTGCTGTCCAGGTAGGAGGTAACACCGTTGCCGACGCCGATGCCGGCGACGATCAGGGCGGTGAGTCCCACCAGGGTCAGGAATTGGCCGAGCCGCTCGATGAAGCGGCGGACGCCGGGAGCGCCGTTCGAACGGTCCTGCACCTGGAAGCCGGCATTCTTGAAGCGCTCGTTCAGGCTTTTGGCTGTCGCGGCGACATCCTGGCCGGGCGCCAGCCGGAGGCGGTAAGCGCTGGTATAAAGGCTGCCGGGCTGGACGAGGCCCGTGGCGGCGAGCCCGGCGTCATCGACCAGGGCAGTGGAGCCGAGCGTGAAGCCCTGCCCGACGCGGTCCGGCTCCTCGGCGATGAAGCCGACGATCTTCAGGGCCGCGTTACCGATGCGGAGCTGATCGCCGACGCGTAGGCCCAGGCGCTCGGCCAGCTCAGGCGCGATCGCCACTTCAGGACCGCGGGGCCGACCGCGCAGCGCACCCGGCTGGAGCCGGAATGTGCCGTAGAGCGGGTAGGCCTCGTCCACGCCCTTGAGCTCGACCAGGATGCTTTCGGCGCCGTCCAGCCGCGCGGCCATGGCGCGCATTCGGGTGAGTTGGCTGAGTTGCCCAACGCGGGCGATGGCGGCTAGCTCCTGCGGGTCGGCTTGGCGCTGGGAGACGCTGAGCTGGATGTCGCCGCCCAGGATCGACTGGCCGCGCTCGGCAAGTCCGGACACGATCGCTGCCGACAGCGAGCCGACGCCGGCAAGCGCGAGCACGCCGAGGAACAGGCAGACGGCGAGAAGGCGCAGGCCGGAAAGGCCGCCGCGCAGGTCGCGCAGAGCGAGGCGGAGGGGGAGGGGCACGACTCAGATCCTCCCCGGGACGGGGAGGGGGACCACCCGGAGGCTGGTGGCGGGGGTCCCGAGGCCTGCGTTGAGGTCAAGGAGCCCCCTCCACCCCCGCCTTCGGCGGCGGTCCCCCTCCCCGTCCCGGGGAGGAATCACTTCCCCGAATCCCGCACGATGCGTCCATCGCCCATCTCGATCACGCGCCCGCAACGAGCGGCGAGGCTGGCGTCGTGAGTAATGACAAGCAGGGTCGCGCCGGTGTCGCGCTGGCGGTCGAACAGGAGGTCGAGGACCGCCGCACCGGTGACGGTGTCGAGATTGCCGGTCGGCTCGTCGGCGAAGATAAGTTCCGGGCGCGGCGCGGTTGCGCGGGCGATGGCGACGCGCTGCTGCTCGCCGCCGGACAGCTGGGCGGGATAATGGGTCAAGCGGTGGCCGAGCCCGACTGCCTCCAGCTCTGCCGCGGCGATCCGGAAGGCATCGGGCTCGCCGGCCAACTCGAGCGGCACCGCCACGTTCTCGAGTGCGGTCATGGTCGGCAGCAGGTGGAAAGCTTGGAGGACGATGCCGATCCGGCCGCGCCGGGCGCGAGCAAGGCCGTCCTCGTTCAGCGCGGTGAAATCGGCCCCGGCCACCCGGATCGCGCCCCCGCTTGCCCGCTCCAGCCCGGAAAGCACTGCCATCAAAGAAGATTTACCGGATCCCGAGGGTCCGAGCAGCGCAACGCTTTCGCCTTTCGCGACTTTTAGGTCGACCTTGCGGAGAATGTCGACGCGGGCCGGGCCGGTGCCGAGCGCCAAGGTGACATCGGCCGCGTCGATGACAATATGAGAGTGAAGCATGCGGGAGAAGGAAATCCGATGTCGTTACGGGTCGCATATGGGGCGCGCCGGCTGTTTGTCTATCTGGTGGCGCTCGTGACTTTCGGCGCCGCGTCTCCGGCCCTCGCCAAGGAGTTCCATGTCCTGGCGTTCGGCGACAGTCTGACCGCCGGCTATGGCCTGCCGCGGGGGCAGGGCTTTGCGCCCCAGCTGGAGGACGCGCTCCGGCGCAACGGCGTGCGCGCCCATGTCACCGACGCGGGCGTGTCCGGCAACACGGTCGGGCAGGGCCGGGCGCGGCTGAAATGGACGCTGGACGGCCTCAAGAAGAAGCCGGACCTCGCGATCGTGGCGCTGGGCGGCAATGACATGCTGCGAGGGCTTCCGCCGGCCCAGACCCGGGCGGACATGGACGCCATCCTGGCCGAGTTCAAAAGGCGCGAAATCCCGGTGCTGGTCGCGGGCATGCTCGCGCCGCCCAATCTCGGCCCGCGTTTCGGCGCCGAGTTCAACTCGATCTTCCCGGACGTGGCCCGCAAATATGGAGCGGCGCTCTACCCCTTCTTCCTCGCCAACGTGGCAGGCGTGCGTGCGCTCAACCTGCCGGACGGCGTGCATCCGAACTTCCAGGGGATCAAGCGCATGGTCAGCGGAATCCTGCCAAGCGTCACGCAGGCGCTGAACGCCGTCGAGGCCTGACGGAGCGGTCTAGCGAGCGCCGATCCCGACGGCCTGGAAGACGCGCAGAGGATCGACCGGTTCGGCGAACTCGCCGCCGACGCGGCCGTCGCGCGCCCAGACCACCAGCGCATTGACGCGCAACTGGTCGGGAAGGGTCAGCCACACGCGCACGCCGGGGCTGATCAGCGCCTTGGTTTCGGCCATGAAGCCGCGGCTGGACAGGTTGACGAGCCTGGCTTGAGTGGCGCCCTGGCCGAGCTCACGCAGCGGTATCTCGGCGGAGACGGGGGCGCGCGGCTCCCGGCGGGCGTCAGGTCCCGGACCGGCGTCGATGCTGACAGTCGCTATGCGGCGCATCAGCCGAGAACGACATCGTGATTGAAATTGAGGCCGATCTGGCCATCCCGGACCCAACGCACGACCGCGAGGAGCCGAGCGCAACTCTCGAACTGCATGGTGACGCTTTCTCCGATGCGAGGCAGGATCTCGCTCTCGATCATGGTTCCGCGCGAGGAGATGTTGAGCACCCGAACGAGGTGATCCTGGCCGCGGAAGACCAGAATCGCGCGATCGACGAGGCCGCCATGGCGTGGCTCGGCGCGCTGCTCCGCCTGGCGCGGCTGCGAGCGCGGCACCATGCTGCCCGCCAGTCCCAATCCACCCCTGTTCAGCCGCATGCCTTCAGTCCCGTCGAAACAGGCGGGACCGTGACACGAAGTCGGTTACCGAATCGCTACAGCGGGATGAGTTTGGACAGCGGAAAGTCGTCGGCCCGGACTTGATCCGGGCCAGGGCTGATTTTTTTTGAGCTGAAAGAAAAGCCCTGCCCCGGATCAAGTCCGGGTCGACAATTAGGGGTTAGCAGTTACGGGTGCCCCCGCCGCTCCGCCCTCGCGCTCCCAGTAATAAGGCTGCCGTTGCCGGGTGCCGGTCACCTCCTCGTTCAGCGTGGCGGCGTCGTAGAGGCGGCCGTTCAGCATCACCTTGGAGATGTTGTCGCTATTCTGGATGTCCTGGGTCGGATCGGCGTCGAGGATGACGAGGTCCGCCATCTTGCCGGGCTCGAGCGAACCGATGTCGCGGAAGCCGAGCGCGCGCGCCGGCGTGACGGTGCCGGCTTTCAGCGCATCGATCGGCGTCCAGCCGCCGCGCACGAACGACCACATGTCCCAATGCGCGGCCAGGCCCTGCTGCTGGCCATGGCCGCCGATCGAGACCGGCACGCCGCGCTGCGAGATGAGCTTGGCGGTGGCCGCGCTCACCTTGTCGACATAATCCTCCTCGGGCGCCTTGGTGACCCGGACCAGTTCCGGGTTGAGTACGTCGGCGGGTACGTGGCGGGTGAGGAGCGGGTGGCGGAACACCTCGCTCTGCCCGATCCAGTAGGGCTCGCCGGCAAGGCCGCCATAGGTGACCCCGATCGTGGGCGTGTAGCCGACCTTGGTTGCGCCGAAGAAGTCGAGCACGTCCTCGTACAGCCGCGCCTGGGGCAGATTGTGCTCCAGCGTGGTGTTGCCGTCTGCGATCAGCGCCATGTCCATCTCGAACAGCGAACCGCCCTCGGCCACCACCGCAATATCCTCGCGAAGCGCTGCGGCGACGACCTGCTGGCGCTGGTCGCGGCGGGGCTGGTTGTAGTTCTTGATCGAATGCGCGCCCTGCGCCTTGAGGCGGCGGACATGAGCGAGCGCGTCGTCCAGGCTGTCGATCACGGCGTAGCGCCCGGGTGAGCGCGCACCGTAGACGATCTCGCCAGTCGAGAAGATGCGCGGGGCTAGAATGAGGCCGGCGCGCTGCATTTCGCCGGCTGGGAAGATCTCGCTCGACGTGCTCGACGGGTCGTGGACGGTGGTCACGCCAAAGGCGAGATGCGCCATCGCTTCCCAATTCTGCTGGGGGACGATCTCGTCCTCACCCTGGCTGCCGTGCGCGTGCGCATCGATCAGGCCGGGGATGATGAACTTGCCGGCGACATCGACCTGGCGCGCGCCGGCCGGAATGGCGACTTGGCCGCGGCGGCCGACGGCGCGGATGCGATTGCCTTCGATCAGCACCACGCCATCTTCGATAATTCCGCCCGCCTCGTCGGCCATGGTCACCACCTTGGCGCCGACCAGGGCGACCTGGCCCTGCGGCACGTCCGCGCGGGCGGTGACGGCGATCGGGATGCCGCTCGTCGGCGCGGCATATTTACCGCCGTCGGACCGGATCAGCGCGTTGCTTGCGGCGGTATAGAGCGTCGGCCCCATGCTCCAGGCGACGTTGCTGCCGCTCCAGTGCAGGTATTGGCCGCCAATACCGGTCGCTTTGGTGAGCGGCAGCGCGTTGGCTTTGGCTCCGACATCGAGGGTCTTGGCGCCCTGGAAGAAGGGCACGACGAAGACGTTGTAATTCTCGCGAAAGGCGATGTGGTCGCCGGTCGGCGCGACTTGATATTCGACGACGAGATCGCCCTGCGCATGGGTGCGCGGATCCTTGCCGTTCATGTCGACGCTGACGAGCTTGAGCTTCTGATCGGCGCTCTGCTCGAGGTAGACGCGGTCGCCGGCCGCGCCGAATTGCGGGTTGCCGCCATTCGCGGTCAGGCGGGTGGACGCGCCGCCATTGGCGGGCACGCGGTAGACGCCCTTGTCCTGCGACCATGCCTCCGAAGTCAGATCACCGGCCCGCCCAGCTTCGTAGACGATCGTCTGGCCGTCCGGCGAGAAGCGCGGGCGGCGATAATGGCCCGGCTGGGAGGTGACGGTGCGCAGGCCCGATCCGTCCGCGCCGACGGTGCGGATTTCGCCGAGCCGCTGGTCGTTCCAGCTTACGAACGCAATGCGGCTGCCGTCGCGCGACCAGGACGGGAAGAGCTGGAAGTCGCTGTCCTGCGCGGTCAGCAGGCGGGGCGCGGCGTTGCCGGCAGCGTCCCTGACGTAGAGCCGGCCCAGGCTTTCGAACACCACGCGCCGGCCGTCCGGGGACATGCTGGCGAAGCGCGGCATCTTGGTAGTGAAGGTCTCGGCGAAGACGTTGACCTGCGGCCGCGGCGGATCGATCACGTCGCGGCTGTCGGCGACCTGGAACGGGATTTCGGCATGACCGGAGCCGTCCGGGCCGATGCGGTGGATCTTGCCGCCGGCCCAGAACAGGATCGAGCGGCTGTCGGGCGTCCAGTCCATGTTCGGATAGACGCCGTGCACGGCCCAGGTCTCCTGCATGTCCTGGTCGAGCGCGTCGTAGATCTTGCGCTCCTCGCCCGAGCGCAGGTCCTTGATGTAGAGCTTGGACTTGGCGCGCTCACGCTTGACGTAGGCGAGCCAGCGCCCGTCCGGTGACGGCGCCGGGCGAACCGCGCCGCCCGGCCCGCCCGCGACCGTGGTGCGCTCGCCGGTCTTGAGGTCGTAGCGCTCGATCGCGAACAGCGCGTCGTTGGAATTCTGCGCATATTGGAAGGTGTTACCCGGCGTGATGTCGCGGCTGAAATAGATGCCGTCGCCGGTCGGCGTGAACGTCGGTTCCCCCAGTTCCTTCTGGAATTGCGGATTGGGGCGCTCAACCAAAGCGACGCCGTTGCCGCCGGCGACATGGTACATCCAAACCTCGCCCGTGCCCGCGGAACGCTGCGTCGTAAAATGCTTGCGCGCGGCGACGAAGCGCCCGTCAGGGCTCCAGGTCGGGTTGTTGAGGAGGGTGAAGCTTTCCTTGGTGAGCTGGCGGCGGTTGGAGCCGTCGATGTTCATCAACCAGATATTCTCGCCGCCCGCACGGTCCGAAGTGAAGGCGATCTGCCGTCCGTCCGGAGAGAAACGCGGCTGCGTCTCATAGGGCATGCCGGCCGAAATCCGTGTCGCTCGCCCGCCGCCGATCGGCATCGTGTAGATGTCGCCGAGCAGATCGAACGCGATCGTCCGCCCGTCGGGGCTCACGTCCAGGTTCATCCAGGTGCCTTCGGACACGTTGATCGGCACCTGCCGCATCTTCAGCCCCGGAGGCGCGGCCACGTCCCACTTCTTCTCGTCCTTCTTGTCCTGTGCGAACGCGGTGGAGGAGAGAAGGACGGCGGCGAGGGCGACAAAGCCTTTGATCATGAACGAACTCCGGGCGCGGCTGGAGCCCGGCGCTTAAGCGTGCTTGCCGCAAACACGCAAGACGCGCCGTTACGGCATGGCGCCCAAGATTCTGATTCACCTGTGTTTACTGACGCAGTGAAGCCGGGAACCGGCCGCCCGAAATGCCCGTTCGTTACTCATCTTAAACAATCGCATGGCGGTTTATGACGAGTCGAGCAGTCAAAAGCGCAGATTCCCGCCTGGAGCTTTGGGGCGGGGTCGAATGTACGGTTGTTCGCGTCGGCGACGAATATCGCGACCAGAGCGAGGAGACCGGCCACTCCTACCGCAGGGACGATATCGACATCATCGCCGATCTTGGCGTCACCACCGTAAGGTATCCCATTCTGTGGGAGAGCATCGCGCCGGAGAGGCCCGACCAGCTTGATTTCTCATGGACCGACGAGCGGCTCGCCATGTTGCGGGAGCGGGGTATCCGGGTCATTGGCGGGCTTCTTCATCATGGCTCAGGTCCGCGCTACACCGAGCTGCTCGACCCCGATTTTCCGGCCAAGCTGGCCGACTATGCCGCACGGGTGGCCGCCCGCTATCCCTGGATCGAAGACTGGACACCCGTCAACGAGCCGCTGACCACGGCGCGCTTCTCCGGCCTTTACGGCCACTGGTACCCGCATGGCCGCGACTACCCGACCTTCCTGAAGGCGCTCGCCAACGAATGTCTCGGCACACTGGAGGCGATGCGCGCGATCCGCAAGGCGATCTCGAACGCGCGCCTGGTCCAGACCGAGGACCTCGGCAAGACCTTCTCCACCGCACCGCTCCGCCACCAAGCCGCCCATGAGAATGAGCGACGCTGGCTCAGCCTGGACCTGCTTTGCGGGCGAGTGACTCCCAAGCACCGCTGGTACGATATGCTCTTCGGCGCCGGGGTGAGCATGGGCGACCTCGAGCGGCTGGCGAGCGGGGAGGCCACTCCCGACCTGCTCGGCATCAACCATTATCTCACCAGCGAACGTTTTCTCGACCACCGGCTCGACCTTTACCCGGGGCACGAAGTCGGCGGAAACGGGCGCGACCGTTACGTCGATGCCGAAGCCGTCCGTGTGAAGCGGCTCGAGGGCGACACGGGCTTCGCCCCGCGTTTGCGGGAAGCCTGGGAGCGCTACGGCATTCCGATGGCGATCACCGAGGTGCATCACGGATGCCACCGTGACGAGCAGCTACGCTGGTTCGCCGAGGTCTGGAAGACGGCCGGCCAGCTCCGGGAGGAGGGCATGGACCTTCGCGCGGTCACTGTCTGGTCGATGTTCGGCAATGTCGACTGGCGGTTCCTGCTGACGCAAAAGAACGGCTTCTACGACACCGGCGCCTATGACGTGCGCGGCGGCACGCCCCGTCCGACCGTGATCGCCAAAGCCGCTAGGGCTTATGCCCGTGGCGAGAATTTCGATCATCCGGTGCTCGACGCGCCGGGCTGGTGGCGCCGCCCGATGCGGCTCTATCCCTGGAACGGCCGCTGTAAGGCGTTGCCGGAAGGCGGCCGCAAGCTGCTGATCACCGGAGCCACGGGAACGCTCGGGAAGGCTTTCGCCCGCGTGGCCGACGCCCGTGCGCTCCCATATTGCCTGACCACCCGGGAAGAGCTGGACATCGCCGAGGAGACCTCGATCCGCGCCGCGATCGAACGTTACCGGCCGTGGGCGATCATCAACACCGCTGGCTTCGTGCGGGTCGACGATGCCGAACGGGAGCAGGAAGCTTGCTTCAAGTGGAACACGGAAGGCCCCGCGAAACTCGCCGCGGTTTGCGCCGAAGCGGGTATCCCGCTGGTCACTTTCTCATCGGACCTCGTCTTCGACGGGCAGCTCGGCCGGGCCTATAACGAGGATGATCCGGTTCACCCGACCGGCGTCTATGGGCTCAGCAAAGCCAGGGCCGAGCAGGATGTGCTCGGCATCGCCGACGAGGCGCTCGTGATCCGCACCAGCGCTTTCTTCGGCCCCTGGGACCGGTTCAACTTCGCCCGGCAGACGCTCGACGCGCTGGCGCGGGGCGAGCCCGTCCGCGCCAGCCGGGACGCTTCGGTATCCCCGACCTATGTCCCCGATCTATGCCACGCCACGCTCGACCTCCTAATCGATGGCGAAACCGGAATCTGGCACCTGGCTAACCAGGGCAAGCTCAGCTGGTACGAGTTCGCGCGCGAAGTCGCTGCCGGGGCAGGTTACGACACCGGCCTGATCCTGCCGATCGCGGGGGAGCGGGGCGACACCACCCTGTCCAGCAAGCGCGGCCTGATGCTGCGCCCGGTCGAGCATGCGATTGAGGATTTTCTGCACGAAACCGGCGAACGGGCCCAGTCCGGGGTCACCGAAATCGCGGCCGATTAGGCGCAATCACTCGGCTGCTTCAAGCCCGCGCTGCTGGCGGGTGCCCCACCAGGTTTCGAGCTTGCGCTTGACCGTGCCGACTCCCGTTTGCGGCAGACCGGCTGCGCTCTCGTCCGGCCCGTCCGCCCTTTCCTCGCTGTAGATCCGCAGGTTGCTCGGCCGGCTCGGGCGCAGGCACTCGCGGCCCCTCAGCATGTCTTCGGCCGCTTTCAGCGTGCGAACCAGATCCTCCTCGCTGAACGGCTTGGCAAGGCAGCCGAGCGCAAGGTCGGGGAGCGGAAAGGAAGGCGCACTGCCCGTCGTGAACAGGCACGGGATGCCAAGCTCGCCAAGCTTCGCCGCGACGGAGAAGCCCGTCGATCCGCGCGCCAGGCGAAGGTCGACCAGCGCCAGATCGGGCCGCCGTTCCTCGACCGCGGCCAGCGCCGCATCGCCGTCGTCGGCGATCGCCGTCACCGTGTAGCGCGGATTGAGTTCGATCAGATGTTTGAGCGTGTCCGCAAAGAGCCTATCGTCTTCTACCACCAGAATTTTCAGCATGCCCACCCCTCCACGAAGGCAGCTTACTCACAAGGCCGCTCGGACGTGAATCGGGTCGCGCCTGCTTTGCGCCGAACGATTCCGAAACGAAGCCGAACTGAACCTGCAGGTAGGTTCACCCACAGTTCACCGTCACCCACCAGAATTCGCCCGGTCGCGGAGGGGAACGGCAGTGAGCGTGATGAGAAGTATGATCCTTGCTGCCGCTGCCACACTCGGCGGCTGCACGGCCGTAATCGACCAATCCAGCTTCTTTCCACAGCTCGCCGACCCGCCGCCCGGCAGCCTTGCGGCGCCACCAGGCTATCGTCTCGAAGAAGCCATGCTCAATCTGCCCGGCCTGGGCCAGGTGCATGCGGTCCGGCTCGACAATCCGGCCAGTGACGCGGTGATCATCTACCATGGCGGGAATGGCAGCTTCGTGTCGGCGCAGAGCCGGCCGGCGGCGGCGCTGGCCGGCGCAACGGGGGCTGACCTGGTCTTCTATGACTATCCCGGACGGGGCGGCACCACGATTCCGGCGACCATCGAGGCCTCTATCGCGACCGGGCCCGCGATGCTTTCGGAGCTTCGCAGGTTGGAATGGATCGGCACCGGCCCGCTCTTTGCCTACGGCCTCTCCTTCGGCGGCAGCCAGGCTGCGGCGATGGTCAGAGGCGGTGGCTTCCAGGGGCTGATAATCGAAGGCAGCGCCGCCGACATTGCCGCGGTCGGGCGCAATTTCGTGCCCGCGCTGGCCAAGCCCTTCGTCAAGCTCAGGATCGATCCGGCGCTCGGCCGTTTCGATTACCTCGGCTATGCCACCGCTTCACGCACACCCGTCCTGCTGCTCGCCTCGCGGGACGACGAGATCGTGCGAGTGCGCAACATGCGGGATTTCTCGGATCAGCTGAAGGGGCGGGGAACGCCCACCCGGATGGTGGTCGTCCCCGGCGGGCATGGCACCGCCCTTGCACAACCCGCAGCCCTGGATGCTATCCGCGGTTTCGTGAAAGAGCTGTCGCAGCGCTAGGCCGGCGCTCCTTCGCCAAGGAGCGCCTAATCTAACTGCGATCCTACTCAGCAGCTTCGGTCCAGACCGCGCTGCCCTTCTTCGCCTTGCCCGACGCCTTCCTGGCGGTGTCGAGCTTGCGGAAGGTGGCGAGCGCCTGGCCGACGATCTGGTCCATATTGTAGTAGCGATAGGTCGCCAGCCGCCCGACGAACGTCACCCCGGAGGTTGAATCGGCAAGCGCCTCGTACTTCTTGAACAGTTCCTGATTTTCCGGACGCGGGATCGGGTAATAGGGATCGCCTTCCGCGCTCGGATATTCATAGGTGAGCGCCGACTTCGGGTGCTGCTGCCCCGTCAGGTGCTTGTATTCCGTGATCCGGGTGTAGGGCACATCCGGGTGAGGATAATTGACCACGGCGACCGGCTGCACCCACTCCTGGTCCACGATCTTGTGCTCGAACTTCAGGCTGCGGTACGGCAGCTTGCCGAAGCGGAAGCCGAAATATTCGTCGATCGGACCGGTATAAACCGTGTGACCAGCGTCGATCTCGTCCTTGACGTCCTTATAGTCGGTGCCGAGCAGCACATCGATGTTCGGGTGATCCAGCATCCGCTCGAACATGGCCGTGTAGCCGTCGGCCGGCATGATCTGGTGCTTGTCGCCGAAGTAACGGTCATCGGTGTTGGTCCGCGTCGGGATGCGCGCGGTGACCATCTTGTCGAGCTGGCTCGGGTCCAGGCCCCATTGCTTGCGGGTGTAGCCCTGGAAGAAGAGCTCGTAGAGTTCGCGCCCAACCGCGTTGATCACCACGTCTTCAGACGTCCTGATCTCCTCGACCGGCTCGGCGCGTGAGGCGAGATACTCGGCCGCTTCCTCGTCCGTCTCGAGCTCGAGGCCGAACAGTTCGTTCAGTGTCGTGCGGTTGATGGGGATCGGCACGAGCTTGTCGCGCACGCTGGCCAGCACCCGGTGCTCGTAGGGCCGCCAGCGTGTGTACTGCGACAGATAATCGACGATCTCGTCCGAATTGGCGTGAAAGATGTGCGGGCCATATTGGTGGATCATCACGCCCGCCGCATCGAGATGATCGTAGGCGTTGCCGGCGATGTGCGGCCGCTTGTCGATCACCAGCACGCGCGCGCCATGTTGGCTAGCGAGACGCTCGGCCAGGACCGAACCGGCAAAGCCGGCGCCGACGACCAGATAGTCGTACTTGGTCTTGCCCGCGTTCGTCACAAGACGGGGGCCCGCCTTCGGCGTCGTAATCGCTTCCGTCATCAATCCTGCCATCCGTGCATAAGTGGTATCCCAGCTGAGGTTCGCGAGCTTGGCGTCCACCGCGGCAAGCCACTCGTCCGATCCCTGCGCCAAGTCGAGCGCCTTTTCGCACGAAGCTATGAAGGTTGCTCGATCCCCGGCGATGAACACCGCTTCGAGGTCGCCATAATGGCGCTTCACGTCCTTGATCGGTGTCGACACGACCGGACGGCCGCCCGCAAGGTATTCCGGAGTTTTCGTCGGCGAGATGAACTTGGTCGACTCGTTGATCGCGAACGGCATCAACGCCACGTCCCAGCCGCCGAGGTAAGTCGGCAGCTCTTCATATTTCTTGCCGCCCAGATAATGGATGTTCGGTCGCTGCGGCAGCTCATCCGGGCTGATCTTGACCACCGGGCCGACCATCACGACCGACCATTCGGGGTGAGCATCCGCGAGAGCCGCGATCAGCTCCAGGTCCATGCGTTCGTCGATGACGCCATAGAAGCCGAAACGCGGCGTCTTGATCGCCGCCTGATCCGAAGGCGTTTCGACGGCGGCGCGCGCGCGGCTGAAATGCTTGCGGTCGACGCTGGACGGGAACGGGTGAACGTTCGGGTGGCGGCCCTTCTTGGCTTCGTAGAGGCTGTAGCCGCCGGTGAACACGATGTCGGAAGCCGCCATCAATTCCCGCTCCAGGTCTAGCAGCTCAGCTGGCGCGAAGCGGAAGTTGGCGAGCTCGTCCATGCAGTCATAGACGGTGCCGATCGCGTCGATGTGGCGCGAGAAGGGCATCATCATCGGCGTGTAATACCAACGCACGAGCGGCTTGGCTTCGCCGGCGAGGAAGCCGTCAAGCAGCGTCTTCAACGCTGCGCCGCGCTCGGCGCCCGACATCTGCTCCGGCAGCGAAGGCGTCACCACGATCACGCCGGTTTCGGCGCATTCGCGCACCCCGAGCGAAGGCTCGAAATCCGGGAGCGCGACTTCCGGCTCCTCCCAATAGATCACCCGTCGCTCCTTGGCGAAGCGGCTCATCAGGTGCTGAGGTCGTTGAAAAACAAAATTCCACCGCAGGTGCGAAAAGCAGATCAGCGTCTGATTCGTCGCCGGGATTCCCGCAAGCGCAGCGGGCCCCAGCGAAGAGGCGGAGGAGAATGTGATCAATGGAGCCTCTAGGAGTTGGGAAAGGGAATAAGAAGATAACGGCAAAGACCCGTAACGAGTTCCCGAAGCCCCGCCCATAGTCGCTGATGCAGATTAGGAACGCGCGCCAACCCGGCGCAAAGCGCCGAGTCACATTCTGTTACGCGGTTGCGGAATGGGAATTGCCGCGATGCGGCATTCGCGCGCGACCGACTCAGGTGCAGGCGCAACAGCTACCCGCCGCTGATCCCCTCGATCACCTTTCCGGTCCCATCACATGTCGGGCAGGGCTGGTCCTCGATCTCGCCGGTGCCCTCGCAGGCGCGGCACAGATTCTCGCCGGTGCCGGGCGTGCCGGGCAGCGCTTCGTCGCCTGGCTTCATGTCGCCCGTCCCCGTCACATCATCCCGCGCATGCGGCGCGCCTCGTCCAGGTGCTGCCGAACCAGCGGCAGAGCGGTGGCGGCGGTTGCCCGGAGTGACGGCGTATCGCCATTGGCGGCGTAGTTGTTGTGCAAGGTTAGCGCCATTTCGTGCGCGGGAATCTGCTGCGTCATATAGACCCGATCGAAATTGGCGACTGACGCGCGCCTCAGCTGATCCAGCATCTGCTGCTGCATAGGCAGCAACATCGGCGGCGGTGGGTTCATTCCGGCCGCGCGCGCGGCCGCCATGGTAGCCTGGGTGGTCTGGGTATGATGGGTGACGAGCATCTGCGCATATTGCCGCGTTTCGGCCCGCTGTCCCCTCGACAGCGCCAGCTGAGAGGATTGGATCTCGAACAGGTCGCTGGCCCCGGCCAGCCTGACATAATTCATCCGGTCTTCCGGAGTCAGGTCGCCCGCAGCCATGCCGCGGCCCATGCTGGTCTGGCCGCCATCGGCGGTGGACATGCAGCCGGCCAGCGAAGCGGACGCCGCCGCGAGAAGCAACAGATGTTTCATTCCAGTCTCCATCCACAGATCGTTCTACGCTGAACCGAATGGATGGAGCGGCGGTTCCATCAGAGGCTTGCCTTCTGATCTGGATCAGGAAGGCAGCCGCGCCAGCGGCATGGTGAGGCAATGGACGCCGCCGCCACAGCGCGTGAACTGGCCGATATCGACGGTGATGACCTCGCAGCCGAGTCGTTCCAGCTCGCCGTTGATGCGGACGTTGTCGCTCGCCGACAGTACGCGTCCTTGGCCAAGGGCGAGCAAGTTGGGGCCGAGCGTATCAACTTCCCGGCTACTCGCCGGCACGATGGCGATATCGAGATCGGCGAGCGTGGCGAGGAAGCCGTCCTCCAGCGCCTCGACGCAGGCGACCGCGCGATCCCGGTCGATCAAGGTGAACAATGTATCGAGGTGGAGGAACTTGGGGTCGAAGCGGGTCAGTAGCGCGCGCCAGCCACGTCGCTCGAAGATGGCGGCCAGCGCCTCGGCCCCCACCCGGCAGGTGCGGTCGCCGGACCAGCCGATCGCGACCAGGCCGGGCCGCAGCAGGCAGACGTCGCCGCCCTCCACCGTGCCCTGCTCGATCTCGCCGACAATCGGGACGCCCCAACTCTCGGCCGCCGCTCGGACCTGGGCTGATTCGCCGCGCCGGTGTGCGGGCGCAAGGCGCAACAGGATCAAGCCCCATGGGGTCATGAACGAACTGTCGCGGGTGAAGCACAGATCCGGATATTGGGGGAGGGACGGCACCTGGTGGCAGCGCACTCCCGCGCGCTGCAGGGAGCGGACCAGTTCCTCGTGCTGCAGGGCTGCTAGATCGGGCGAGCAGGTCAGGCCTTGGTCAAGACTGGCACGGGTCACAGCATTGCACGGCACCATCTCGAGGTGGTGGGGGCCGCTCAGCATCACATCGCGCAAAATTCCATATTCGGAATCGACGCTCCAGCGGCCCGGGCCGCGCCTTTCGACCAAGGCATCGCCAAGCGGGCTTCCGGAACTGGCGAATTCGAAAAGCATGAGTGCTGCTGTTCCGGAAGCGTATCGGAATCCGCAGAACCCAGACTCCGGGTGGCGGTTCCGCGATCGGCAGCCGGCTAGCGGCCGAGCATCTTCTCCGGCTTGACCGCCCGGTCGAACGTTTCCTCGTCGACCAGCTTCAGCTCCAGCCCGGCTTCCTTCAGCGTCAGCCCATGCTCGTGCGCGTATTTCGCGATCTTCGCCGCATTGTCGTAGCCGATCTCCGGCGCAAGCGCCGTGACGAGCATCAGCGAGCGGTTCATGAGATCGGAGATGCGCCGCTCGTCCGGCTCAAGGCCGTCCAGCGCGCGCTCGGTGAAGCTTTCCATGCCGATCGACAGGAGCTCGATCGAACGCAGCACATTGGCGCCGATCAGCGGCTTGAACACGTTCAGCTCCATGTGGCCCTGAAGCCCGCCGACCGTCACCGCGACATGATTGCCCATCACCTGCGCGGTAACCATCGTCAGCATCTCGGCCTGGGTCGGGTTGACCTTGCCGGGCATGATCGAGCTTCCAGGCTCGTTCTCCGGCAGGCGGAGCTCGCCAAGGCCGCAGCGTGGTCCCGAGCCGAGCAGGCGGATGTCGTTGGCAATCTTGGTGAGCGAGACGGCGATCACGTTCAGCACGCCAGACAGTTCGACCAGGCTGTCATGGGCGGCGAGCGCCTCGAACTTGTTGGGCGCGGTTTCGAACGGAAGCTGGGTGAGGTTGGCGACTTCGGCAGCGAAAGCCTCGCCGAAGCCGGGCGGCGCGTTGAGGCCGGTGCCGACGGCCGTGCCGCCTTGGGCGAGCTGCAGGATGCGCGGCAGCACGGCTTCGACCCGGTCGATATTCGCGGCGATCTGGGCGGCGTAGCCGGAGAATTCCTGGCCAAGCGTCAGCGGCGTCGCATCCTGCAGGTGGGTGCGGCCGATCTTCACGATCCCGGCCCACTGCTCGGCCTGCGCCGCCAACCGCCCGTGGATGAGGCGGAGCGCCGGAAGCAGCCTGCGCTGGACGGCGCGCGCGGCTGCTATGTGCATCGCGCTCGGGAAGCTGTCGTTGGACGACTGGCCTTTGTTGACATGGTCGTTGGGGTGGACCGGATCCTTGCCGCCTCGATTGCCGGTCAGGATCTCGTTGGCGCGGGCCGCGACCACCTCGTTGGCGTTCATGTTGGACTGGGTTCCTGACCCGGTCTGCCAGATCACGAGCGGGAACTGATCGTCATGGCCGCCGGATGCGACCTCGCCGGCGGCCTGCTGGATGGCTTCGGCGAGCTCCGCGTCGAGTCCGCCGATGCGTGCGTTCACCCGCGCCGCCGCCTGCTTCACGAAGCCCAGCGCATGCACGATCTCGACCGGCATGATCTCACGCGGGCCGAACGGGAAATTGTCCATCGAACGCTGCGTCTGGGCTCCCCAGTAGGCGTCGGCGGGGACCTCGAGCGGGCCGAAGCTGTCGGTCTCGATGCGGGTGTCCGATGTCATGCCCTGCCCCCTGGTCCGCTCGCCCTGAGCAGGCTTACCTGCGTGTGACGATCACTTCTTGCGGCTGAAATCTACCGAAACGACGTTCGATCCATCCTCGACAGGCTCGGCGAGGGGAGCGTCGTTCTCAGCGGCCTCGTGCGCCTGCGGGCCGGCTTCGTCGATCTGGGCCTGGAACTGCAGCGCGAAATTGACGGCCGGATCCACGAAACCGGTGATGGCCGCGAACGGGATGACGAGCTTGGCCGGCATCTGATTGAAGCTAAGTCCCACCTCGAAACCGGTCTTCTGCACCTTCAGGTCCCAGAAGCGGTTCTGGATCACGATGGTCATCTCATCCGGAAAACGCTCGGACAGGTGCCGGGGAATGTCGACACCCGCGGCGCCGGTCTTGAACGTGATGTAGAAATGGTGATCGCCCGGCAGCTGCCCCGTGGCCTCGACTTCGCCCAGCACCCGCCCGACGACCGCGCGCAAGGCCTCCTGCACGATCTCGTCGTAGGGAATCAGGCTGTCGGGCGCGTTCTCGCTCATCACCCCAACTGGTAGCGCCCGCCAGTAACCGGTCAAGCGCGTTGCGCCCTTCCGCCCGCCTCTGTAGCGCGACGGCGGGAGACCCTTTCATGCCGATCGACGCGACCAAGCCCTACGACCCGAACAACGTCTTCGCCCGGATCCTGCGTGGCGAGATGCCGTTCAGCAAGGTTTATGAAGACGAGCATGCGCTCGCCTTCCACGACGTGAACCCGCAGGCGCCGGTGCACATCCTGGTCATTCCCAAGGGCGCCTACGTGTCCTGGGACGATTTTTCGGCGCGGGCTTCGGTGGAGGAGCTGGCTGGGTTCGTCCGTGCAGTTGGACACGTTTCACGCGACATGGGGCTGGTCCCGCGGGGCTATCGCGTGCTCGCCAATATCGGCCGGCTGGCGGGGCAAGAGGTGGGCCACCTCCACGTTCACATCTTCGGCGGTGAGCCGCTTGGGCCCATGCTCGCGCGGCAGTGAACCATGCTGAGGCTTCTCATTGCGGCGCTCGCCTTGTGTCTGTCCTTGCCGGTGTTCGCGCAGCCGAAACCGCAGCCGATCGTGATCGGCGAAGTGCATGTTCTTCAGTCCAGGGTGCTCGGGCAGGATCGGCGCATCACCATCCGGCTGCCGACCGGCTATGCGGATAAGCCCGACCGCCGCTACGACGTGGTCTATGTGATCGACGGCGGGCCGGAGCAGGATTTTCCGCACCTTGCCGGCCTCGTCCAGAGCGCGGACGTGAACGGCACGTTCGAACCCTTGATCCTGGTCGGGATCGAGACGGTGAAGCGGCGCGAGGAGATCACCCCGGCAGTCGCCGACCCCGCGCCCTATGTCGCCGAGCTGGGCGTCGCGCCGGGCGGGGCGGCCAGGTTCCGGCGCTTCCTTGCCGAAGAGGTCAAGCCCTGGGTGGAAGCGCGTTACCGCACCAGCGGCCGGGACGCAGTGATGGGCGAGTCCCTCGCTGGCCTGTTCGTGGTCGAGACCTTGTTCGAGATGCCGGTGCTGTTCGACGATTATATCGCGGTCTCGCCTTCGCTGTGGTGGGAAAGGATGAAGTACGGTCGGGAGGCGGCCGCTTACCTCCGCCGTCTGCCGCCGGGGCGGCGCCGCCTTTACCTGACGCTCGCGGACGAGGGTTACTGGCACGAGCAGGGTGTGGATGCGCTCGTCGCCGGCCTCAAGAAAGCCGCGCCCGCCGATCTCCAGTGGATGTATGTGCCGCAGGGTGGGACCGAGACTCACGCCAGCATCTATCATGGCGCGGCGCTGGACGCATTCCGTGCGTTTTACGGAACGCCCTCGCGCATCTACCTGCCCGGTGCCCTGCTGAGCGGGCGGCCGCTTCGCCAGCGTACGCCGCAGGAGGAAATACGGCGCGCCCGCGAGTGCACGCGCGAGGTCGCCCGGAAGACCAATCCGGGCGAAACCCGCACCGGCCATGAGAAGATCACCTATGAGTGCCTGCTCTATGACCTGGGCCCGCGCGCTGCGGAGGGCCGGTTCGACCGGTGATCGCCGGCTCGGCTCGCAACGCGGAGCCTCTAGGCGGACCCGTAATAAGCCGCTAGGCATCTACTCTGATACGATAGTCGCCGCCAAAGGCGAGGAGGAGAGTATATGGCCAGCGTTGCGCCGCCCGGAGGCTCCAAAGGCGTGTTCGAACGAATGTTCGCCCGCAAGTCGATTGCGCAGGTTCAGCGCGAGACGCAGACCAGCGAGCTTAAGCGAACGCTCGGCAAGTGGAACCTCCTGCTGCTCGGGGTCGGCTGCATCATCGGCGCGGGCATTTTCGTCCGCACCGGCAGCGCCGCGGCGCTCTATGCCGGGCCCGCTGTGCTGCTGTCCTTCGTCGTCGCCGGGATCGTCTGCGCATTCGCCGGCCTTTGCTATGCCGAGCTGTCGTCCACGCTTCCGGTCTCGGGATCGGCGTACACTTATGGCTACGCGACGCTTGGCGAGTTCGTGGCCTGGATCATGGGCGCACTGCTGCTGCTCGAATATGGGCTCGCCGCATCCGTGGTTGCGGTCGGATGGGCCGGCTATGTGGTGAGCTTGCTTGCCGATTTCGGCCTGCAGATCCCGCCGCAGCTGACCGGCCCCGCAGGTTACACGCTGATGCGTGACGGAGCGCCGGTGCTCGTCGACGGCCAGACCGTCACCACCTTGTTCAACCTGCCAGCCTTTCTGATCTGCCTCGCGCTCGCCGCCCTGCTGGTGGTCGGCGTGTCGGAATCGGCCAAGGTCAACAACATGATCGTGGCCATCAAGGTCAGCGTGCTGGTTGCCTTCATCGTCGTAGGCGGCCTCATCGTGCTCGCCAATTTCGGCGACCTCAGCACGCGCAACTGGACCCCGTTCATTCCGCCTAGCGAAGGCGAGGGCAAGTTTGGCGTCGATGGCATCATGCGCGCCGCCTCGATCGTCTTCTTCGCCTATATCGGCTTCGAGGCGGTCTCCACCGCCGGGCAGGAGGCGAAAGATCCCAAGCGGGACATGCCGTTCGGGATCATCGGGTCGTTGGTCGTCTGCACGGTCATCTACATGCTGGTAGCCGCGATCATGACGCTGCTGGTGCCGTACAACCAGCTGAACGTGCCCGATCCGGTCGCGGTGGTGGTCGACAATTTCGGCCCGACCTGGGGCTGGCTGGCCAAGATCATCAAGGTCGGCGCGATCATCGGCCTCACTTCGGTCGTGCTCGTCCTGATGTACGCGCAGACCCGCATCTTCTACACGATGGCGCGCGACGGGTTGCTGCCGAAGGTGTTCGCGCGCGTGCACCCGACGCTCAAGACTCCCTACGTCAACACGATCCTGGTCGGCCTGATCACGGCGGTGGCGGCTGGGTTCTTCGACATCAACGTGCTCGGCGACATGACCTCGCTCGGCACGTTGGCAGCATTCGCAATTGTCTGCCTGTCGGTGATCTACCTGCGCCGGTCGGCGCCTGAGCTGCCGCGCGGCTTCAAGGTGCCGTTCTATCCGGTGCTGCCGGTGCTGGGCATCCTATCCTGCCTCTACCTGATCACGACGATGCCGGGGGACGTGCTTCAGTTCTTCCTCTGGTACATGCTGGCCAGCATGGTCATCTATTTCATCTACGGCATGCGCAATTCCAACCTGCAGCATGGCGAAATGCAGGACGATCAGCCTGACCTTCCGGCCTATCCTGAAGATGCGGCTACGGTAGGCGGGGAGCCGGTGATCAAGCCTTGAATGAATAGGGGCGGCGCTCCAGCGCCGCCCCGATCGTCAGCCCAGCTTGGTGGCGACGAGCGCTTTCAGGTCCGCGTCGGGCCGCGCGCCATAATGTGAGATCACTTCCGCCGCGGCGATCGCGCCCATCCGCAGCGAATCCTCGATCGAGCGACCCTGGGCCTGGCCGGCGAGGAACCCGGCCGCGAACAGGTCGCCCGCGCCGGTCGTGTCGACCACCCGCTCAACCGGCTCCGCTGCGACCGTAAAGCGCTCGCCGCCGCGAACAGCCATGGCCCCGTCCGGGCCGAAGGTGACCACCAGCAGCGGAACCTTGGGCGCGACCATCGCCAGCGCGCGCTCGCGGTCAGTCTCCTGCGTCAGGCAGAGAAGCTCCTCTTCGTTGACGAACAGGATGTCGATCAGGCCCTGGTCGATCAGGCCCTGCAAATCGGCGCGATGAAGCTCGATGATGAAGTTGACCGACAACGTCATCGCCACCTTGCGCCCGGCGGCGCGGGCCACGTCGATCGCATGCCGCATTACCGCGCGGGGCTGCTCGGGATCCCACAGATAACCTTCGAGGTAGAGGATCGAGGCTTCACGGACGAGCGCCTCGTCCAGGCTTTCCATCGGCAGGTAGTGCGACGCGCCGAGCAGCGTGTTCATGGTCCGCTCGCCGCAGGGCGTTACGAGGATCAGGACTCGACCCGTCGGTGGATCACCAGCTCGCGCTGGAGTGTCGAAGCGAACCCCGTGGGCTCGCATATCGTGCGTGAAGACGGCGCCGAGCTGATCGTCCGCGACTTGGCCCACGAACGCGCAGCGTGCTCCCAGAGCGGCTGCACCGGCCAGCGTGTTGGCTGCGGACCCGCCGCTAATCTCCCGGCCCGGGCCCATCCGGCTGTAGAGCTGCTCCGCCCGCCCCGCATCGATCAGCTGCATGCCGCCCTTGGTAAGCCCCTCTCGTTCCAGAAATGCTTCGTCGGCGGTGGCAATCACGTCGACGATGGCGTTGCCGATGGCGAGGATGTCGAGGCGAGTTTGGGTCTCGGTCACGCTGGGATACACTCTTTCTGGCTTGGAAACGCGCCGCCCTAGCGAGCCCAGGCGGTATCGGCAACGTTCTCCCGGTTGACGGCGACGCGCGAGAGCGGAAGAGTGAGGCGGGGAGGGGCGTCGTTTGAAGTGGGGGCATCAAGCAGGGCTCGTGGGGCTCGCCTTGGCGGTTGGCGGCTGCGCGCCGACAGCCGTTCGTCAGAGTATTGCGAGCGCGAACCAAACTCCCGTCACGCTGCCCACGCAGACCGGGCTCGAGGCCGTGATGGGCCGAACGGCAAGCGTGATCACCGGCCAGCTTGGCGCCGCTGCGCTGGACGTCCGCGAGGGAGAAGCGCGCAAGCTCCAGTTCGCAGGACCGATTTGCGTTCTCGACGCCTATCTTTACCCGCCCTCCGGCCGCGGCGAGCCGATCGTCACCTATGTCGACGCGCGCCGGCTGGACGGCAGCGACTTCGATCGCGCCAGTTGCCTGGCCGCGCTGACCGCGCAGCGGCAGGTGCGGTGATCTGAAATCCTCCCGGTTTCGGGGGATTTCTCTCAGCAGCGCCCGCCGGGTTCACCGCGATGTTCGCCTTTCACCCAGCGTACCGTTCCGGTGGAGGCCCGCATCACGATGCTCTCGGTGGTGAGGCAGTTCTTGCGCCGCCGGACACCCGCCAGCAGCGAACCGTCGGTGACGCCGGTGGCGGCGAAGATGCAGTCGCCCTTGGCCAGATCGTGGAGGTGGTAGATACGGTTGAGATCCTCGACGCCCCATTTGGCCGCCCGCGCCCGCTCGTCGTCGTTGCGGAACAGGAGCTTGCCCTGAAATTGGCCGCCGACGCAGCGCAAAGCCGCCGCGGCCAAAACGCCTTCGGGAGCGCCGCCTGAACCCATATAGACGTCGATGCCGGTCTCGGGATTGGTGACGGCGATCACGCCGGCGACGTCCCCGTCCGGGATCAACTGGATACCGCAACCCAGGTTGCGCAGTTCCGCGATCAGCCGCTCGTGCCGCGGACGGTCGAGAACGCAGGCGATGATCTCGGACGGCTCCACGCCCTTGGCTCGGGCGATCGAGTGGATGTTGTCGGCAGGCGAGCGCGCGAGATCGATGACGCCGTCAGGGTAGCCCGGGCCGACCGCCAGCTTTTCCATGTAGACGTCGGGCGCATTCAGCAGCCCGCCTTCCTCGGCAATAGCGAGCACGGCGAGCGCGTTTGGGCCCGCCTTGGCGGTGATCGTCGTGCCTTCCAGCGGGTCGAGCGCGATGTCGATCTTGGGCCCGCTGCCTTGTGCCCGGCCGACCTTTTCGCCGATGAACAGCATCGGCGCTTCGTCGCGCTCGCCCTCTCCGATCACCACCGTGCCGTCCAGGTCGAGCCCGTTCAGCGCCTCGCGCATCGCCTCCACCGCCGCATGATCCGCCGCCTTTTCATCGCCGCGCCCGATCAGCTTCGACGCTGCGATCGCCGCCGCTTCGGTAACGCGCACCATTTCGAGAACGAGCACGCGGTCGAGCGCATGGCTTGCAGTCACCATCTAATCTGTCATCCTGTGAGTGGGGGTCAGGGCAGCGATAAGCGAGGGCCGTGACAATGTCGAGAATCGCCGTGCTGCTGCTCCTGAGCGCCTCGCCGGCGCTGGCGGAACCGGCGCCGGTGACCGCCGAAGAGGCGCTCCTGACCTACCGCGAAGCCTTCAAGCCCATCGCTGAGATCGACTGTCCGGCCGGGGAAGGGGAGGAGATTGTCGTCTGCGCTCGGCGCCAAAGGAGCGAGCGGCTGCAGGCGGCCGAGCGAGCCGAACTGGGTGCACGAGTCGCCGGAGAGGGTGGGAGCGGAAGCGGCGCACTGAATGCCGACGGGTGCCTGCGCCTGTGCCACCGACCCGTCACGATCGACATCTTCGCCATGCCGGCCTTCATCGGCAAGGTGATCGAGCGACTGAAGGACGACTGATCCGGCCGGACGTTCGGCACTTTCCGGCTGGCCTCTCGTTTCCTAGGGAGCGCGCGACCGAAAGGATTCCACATGGCCGACACAGACACCGCGCCGGCGCCGACCGCCGCGCCCGCCCTTCCGACCCTGGAGGACCTACAGCACTGGACCTCGGTGATGGGCCGGGCACAGCAGCTGATGATGGAATATATGTCCAGGCAGATGACTGAGGCGCAGGCCACCTCCATCTCAGCGCCGCAGCCCTCCGCTTTCAACATGCCAGCAATTTCCTGGCCCGCCGCGCCGATCTACGCCGATCCGACGAAGATAGCGCAGGCGCAGGTCGGCATGTGGACCCAGGGGCTGGACATCTGGCAGCGCGCGCTCCGCGGCCAGCCGCAGCACGGCGCGCTCGAGGAGCAGGCCAACAAGGACAAGCGCTTCAACGCGCCGCAATGGCGGGACAACCCGCTGTTCGATATGATTCGCCAGAGCTACCTGCTGATCGCCGACCGCATGCTCGGCAGCGTCGATGCGATCGAGGGCGTCGACGACAAGCAGCGCGAGAAGCTGCGCTTCGCCGCCCGCGCCTTTGTCGACGCGATGAGCCCGTCAAATTTCGCCCTCACCAACCCGCTGGTGCTGGAAAAGACCCTCGAAACGAGGGGCGAGAACCTACTCAAGGGGCTCGAGCATATGCTGCGCGATCTTGGCAAGGGGCAGCTCACCCACACGTCGAGCGAGGCGTTCGAGGTGGGGCGCAACATCGCGGTCACTCCCGGGCAGGTCGTCAAGCGCACGCCGCTCTACGAGCTCATCCAGTACAGCCCCACCACGGAGCAGGTGCTGGAGACCCCGCTCGTCATCTTCCCGCCCTGGATCAACCGCTTCTACATCCTCGATCTCAACCCCAAGAAGAGCTTCATCCGCTGGGCGGTGGAGCAGGGGCTGACCGTGTTCATGGTATCGTGGAAGTCGGCCGACGAGAGCCTGATCGATACGACCATGGACGATTACGTCCTGGCCCAGATCGAGGCGGTCGAAACCATCCGCGACCTGCTCGAGGTCGAGGCGGTGCACACGATTGGCTATTGCGTGGCCGGCACGAAGCTTGCCGCCACGCTGGCGCTGCTCGATGCGCGGGGCGAGGCCGACAAGGTCGCCAGCGCGACCTTCTTCACAGCTCAGGTGGATTTCTCCGAAGCCGGAGACCTCAGTCTTTTCCTGGGCGATGAGCAGATGCAGCTGATCGGCCAGGTTTCCGCCGAGAAGGGCTATATGGACGGGCGCTACATGGCCGCGACGTTCAACCTGCTGCGCGGGCGCGACCTCATCTGGAACTATGTCGTCAACAACTACCTGATGGGCGAGGATTATCCGCCGTTCGATCTGCTCCACTGGAACGGCGACACCACCAACCTGCCCGCCAAGTGGCACCAGATCTACCTCAAGCAGCTTTATCAGGAGAACAAGCTGGTCCAGCCGGGAGGGGTCACCATCGCGGGCACGCCGATCGACCTCACCCGAGTCAAGACGCCGACCTACGTCCAGGCCGGCCGCGAGGACCATATTGCGCCGCCGCAAAGCGTGTGGAAGATCACCCACCACTTCAAGGGGCCGCTGCGCTTCGTGCTGGCAGGCTCCGGTCATATCGCCGGCGTCGTGAACCCGCCCGAGGCGCAGAAATACCAATATTGGATCAACGAGGATCCAGTCGGCTCGCTCGACGAGTTCGTTGCGGGGGCGCGTGAGGTGAAGGGCAGCTGGTGGCCCGACTGGCTCGCCTGGATCACCTCCCAGAACGATGCAACTGTCTCCGCGAGCGGCGCGCGCGTCCCCGGCGCGGGTAAGCTGCCGGCGATCGAGCCCGCGCCAGGGAGTTACGTTAGGGCCCGCTGAGCGCATGAACGGGCGTTTTTGCTGCACTGCACAAAAAGCCCTTGCAAGTACAGTATGCCTCGCCTAAATGTTGCAGCGCAGCATTCAGGGAGTATCTGCATGACTGACCGCAAGGCCAGGAAGACCAAAGCCGCCGTTCAGCCGTCCGTGCTGGAGAATCCGGCCGCGGCCGTCCAGGCGCAATCCTTGGCCGAGTTCACGGTGCCGGAAACGCTCGTTGCGCCCTGCGCGATGGAGACGGCGCCGGTCGAGATCGCCGAGATCGTCGCGACCGCGCCGGTCGAACTCGATCCGGTCGAACTCGCCGAAATCGTCACGGTGGAGGCCGTTGCGGCCGAAGCCGCTCATAGTTTTGAACAAGAAGGACCGATCACCATGAACACCCAGATCAACGAAACCATCGAGAACACCACCGAAGCCGGCCGCGTCGCCGCCGACCGCTTCCAGGCCGCTTTTGGTGACGTCAACGAGCGCGCCAAGACCAGCATGGAGAAGAGCGCCAAGGTCATGGAAGAGATGACCGAGCTGACCCGCGGTAACGTGGAAGCGCTGGTCGCGTCGTCCAAGGTCGCTGCCCGCGGCGTCGAGACGATGACCCAGGAAGTCGCCGACTTCAACCGTCGCTCCTTCGAGCAGGCTTCGACCGCGCTCAAGAGCTTCACCGAAGTCAAGTCGGCCGCCGACTTCTTCCGCCTGCAGAGCGACTTCGCCCGTACCCAGTTCGACGCGATGGTCGCCGAGAGCTCGAAGATGAGCGAAGCCATGATCAAGCTGGCCGGCGAAGTCGCCCAGCCGATCACCAGCCGTTACACGGTTGCCGCCGAGCGCGCCAAGACGCTGGCCATGTAAATGGCATCGGGTCGAAGTGGTACTTCGACCCGGGTCTAGAGATTGGGGCGGCTCTCCTCCGGAGGGCCGCCCTTTTCATTTTCCACCCCGAGGCGTACATGCGGGGCTCGAGAGGGAGAGGGTTTCATGAAGTTTCTGATCGCCGCCGCTGCACTCATCATCGCCGCGCCCGCCGCCGCCCAGACTGCGCCGGCCCATGCCGAGCATTCCGAGCACAAGGGCGAAGAGCATAAGGGCGAGCACAAGGGCTGCTGCGACCACAAGAATGCCGACGGCTCCCCAATGGACTGCTGCAAGCCCGGCAAGGACGGCAAGCGCGCGGCATGCTGCGACAAGCATGCCAAGCATGGCTCCGGCGAAAAGCACGGCGCCGGCCACCACTGATCTGCTGAAGCGCTCCTTTCCACCCGTCGTCGACGGGCGGACGCGCCTGCTCGTGCTCGGCAGCCTGCCGGGTGAGCAGTCGCTGGCCGAGAGCCGCTATTACGCGCATCCGCGCAATCATTTCTGGGCGCTGATCGGCGCCGTCGTCGATCGCGACCTCGTCAGGCTCGACTACCAGGCGAGGCTCGCCGCTTTGCTTGGCGCGGGAGTCGGTCTTTGGGACGTGGTCGCTTCCGCGACGCGTCAGGGCAGCCTCGACACCGCGATTCGGGATATGCAGGCTAACCCGCTGGCCCAGCTCGCCGCCACCCTTCCGCAGCTTCGGGCCCTGGCCTTCAACGGAGCCAAGTCGGCGGAGGTCGGCCGCAAGGCGCTAACCGAAAGCGCGCTTGAGGTAATCGCGCTCCCTTCGAGCAGTCCGGCCTACACGCTTTCATTTGAAGCCAAGCTGGCCCGCTGGATGGAACTGAGGCACTTTCTATAGGACACCCCTGGCCCGGACTTGATCCGGGCCAGGGCTGCCTTTCATCCAGGCCGGTGCGGAACTATGCCCGCCGGATGGAAGCTCTGGCCCGGGTCAGGCGCAGGCCGACCCATGTGGTGTCAGCCTGCACAGGATCTGCACGGCATAAGCGCCGGCTCTCCCCGCCGGTCCCACCAGCGCTCCCCGCCGCTGCGGCACAACGGCCCGATCGCAACGGGAGTCATCGGACATGGAAGCCACCCTCGCCTCGCCGCGGGCCCGCCGGAGCACGTGGCGCTTCACCTTCCTCATCAAGCCGCTGGCGCTGGCCGCCCTGATCGCGCTCGCCGACCGGCTTTTCTACCCCGCCGACGCAGTCGGAGCGACGCTCGGGATATTCGTCCTCGCCTTGCTGCTCTCGGCGGTGGCGCTGCGGCCGGACCTGCGCCGCAGCCGGCCAGCGCTGGTCGCTGCCGCCGCCGCAGGTTGGTTCGGCTTCTGGCTGGTGGACGATCCGGGCCCGCTCGGGCTTGCCCTGGCTTGGGTCGCCCTCACCATGGCGGTGCTGCTGCCCAAGGCGGCGCAATTTGGCAACGGCCTGCGCTGGGCGCTGCGCCTGTTCCTGCACGGACTGGCCACCCCGCTTCGCCCGATCCAGGACCTTTCCCGGCTCGCGCGTGTCCGCCGGCGGCGGCCGGGCCGCATCAACATCTGGTCGCTTAGCTCCACCCTGGTGCTGCCGATCCTCGGCACCGGCCTGTTCCTGACCCTGTTCGCCGCCGCCAACCCGCTGATCGAAAGCACGCTGACCGGGCTGGACCCGTTGTCCTTCCTGCGCTTCTCGCCCCTTCGCACCATCTTCTGGGGTTTCATCGGCCTCGTGACCTGGCGTCTGCTCAGCCCGCGTCTGATGCTGCGAGGCCCCGCTTTCCAATCCGGGATCGACTGGCTCGACCTGCCGGGGATCAGCACCGCGTCGGTCACGATCTCGCTGGTCGCCTTTAACGCGCTGTTCGCGCTGCAGAACGGCCTCGATCTCGCCTTCCTGTGGAGCGGGGCGGCGCTGCCCGAGGGAATGACGCTCGCCCAATATGCGCATCGCGGCGCCTACCCGCTGATCGGCACCGCTTTGCTGGCGGCCGCCTTCGTGCTGGTGACCACCCGGCCCGGCACAGCGATGGGCGGGAACCGGCTGATTCGCCGACTGGTCTATTTCTGGATCGCGCAGAACCTCTTCCTGGTCGCCTCCACCATGTTGCGGACGATCGACTATATCGAAGCTTATCTCCTCACCGAGCTGCGCATCGAGGCGCTGATCTGGATGGCTTTGGTCGCGGTCGGGCTGGTGCTGATCTGCGTCCGCCTCGCGCGCGGCAGGAGCAGCATCTGGCTGATCAACGCCAACATGGCCGCTGCCGCCTTGGTCCTGGGCGCCTCGGCGGCGATCGACTATGATCGCATCGCGGCCGGCTGGAACGTCCGGCATGCTCGCGAGGTGGGCGGCCGCGGCTCCCCGATCGACCTTTGCTATCTCTCCCAGATGACAGATTCCGCGCTGCTGCCGCTGATCGAGCTGGAGAGCCGCCCACTGCCGCCCGAGCTTCGCGGGCGGGTCAGCTGGCTTCGCAACCTCGTTACCCAGCGCCTCGAGGCGCGGCAGGCCCATTGGCAGGGGTGGGATTGGCGCGGCGCGCGCCGGCTCGCTGCCGCCAGGGAACAGGTTGCAGCGCTTCGGTTGCCGCGCTTCCCGGCCGATCTCGATCGCCAATGCGATGGCTGGCCTCACCGGCGGATTGAAGTCGCACCGCCCGCGCCCGCTCAGCCTTTGACAGCTGCGAAGGGCCGGTGAAGATGTACGCGATGAGCCACAAGATCCTGATCGTCGACGATGATCCGCACATCCGCCAGGTGCTGAGCTTCGCGCTCGGCAAGGCGGGCATGGAGACCAGCGAGGCCGGCGACGGCGAGGCGGCGCTGGCTGCGGTCGGCGCGCGGCGGCCGGACCTCGTCGTGCTCGACATCAACATGCCGCGGCTGGATGGGCTCGAAGTGTGCCGTCGGCTGCGCGCTGCCGGCGACCTGCCGATCCTGTTCCTGTCCTCGCGAGATGACGAAGTCGACCGGGTCGTGGGGCTGGAACTGGGCGGCGACGATTATGTCGTGAAACCCTTCTCCCCGCGCGAAGTGGTGGCCCGCGTCAGCGCGATCCTGAAGCGCGGCGGGCGAGCGCTGGAGAGCGCGGGGTCGTCCAAGCCGGTCAGTCATGGCCGGCTCCGGCTCGATCCGGAAAGCTGGGAGGCGAGCTGGGAAGGCGCGCCCGTGCCGGTGACCGTAACCGAGTTCCAGCTGCTGCTTCTTCTCGCCAGCATGCCAAGCCGGGTCTTCACCCGCGACCTCATCATCGATCGACTTCACGGCCCCGGCTTCGCGATCACCGATCGCACCATCGACAGCCATATCCGCAACCTGCGCGCCAAGTTCGCAGCTCTTGGCGCGACCGACCTCATCGAGACGCGCCCGGGCATCGGCTACCGCATCGGGGCGTGCGTCGGGGGGTGATCCGCCCGTTCAAGAATCTGGTTAAACGCCACTGGCCGGCGCTGCGGCTGCGCGCGATCCTGTTCGCCACCCTGCTCTTCGTGGCGGCTTTACCGGGCGTCGCGGCGCTGTTCCTGCGCGTCTACGAGAACACGCTCGTTCAGCAGACCGAGGCGGAGCTGATCGCGCAAGGCGCGGTGCTGAGCAGCGCCTATCGCGAGCTCTACGCGGCGGGGCGTCCGCTCCCCCCCCAGATCGGCGAGCTCAAGCCCGAGCGGCCCACGATCGACCTTCGCACCATGCCGACACTGCCGGTGCAGCCCGATCCGATCCGCCCGGCAGCGCCGCTCGATCGGCAGGCGCTTCGAGCGGGGCAACGGCTGCAGCCGATCATCAACGACGCGGGCCGCGTTACGCTCGCCGCCATTCGCTTGCTCGACCGGCGCGGCTGCGTCGTTCTCGGTCGTGAAGATTTCGGCCTTTGTTACACGCAGCTGCCCGAGGTCCAGGGTGCGCTCCGCGGGACAACGCAGACCGTGCTTCGGCGCCGCGGCGACTACCAGCCGCGCTACGCGCTCGAATGGCTGAGCCGCGCGTCCGAGATTCGAGTGCACCATGCGCGGCCGGTTCTGATCGGGCCCGAGGTGACGGGCGTTGTGCTCCTCTCCCGCTCGCCCCGCGGGCTGTTCCTCGGCATCTATCAGGACCGCGGAAAGATCGCGCTGGGCACCGGCGTGATATTCCTGATCCTGCTGTTCCTGGCGGGGCTGCTTTCGCGAGGCGTGTCGCGGCCGATCGAGGCGCTGAGCGAAGCGACCGAGCATGTCGCGCGCGGCCGGGTCATCATCCCCGAGCCGCCCGTCACCGCCGCGATCGAGATCCGCGCCCTCTATGAGAATTTTGCCGAAATGGCCGAGCGGATCGAGCGACGCTCGCGCTATCTCAAGGACTTCGCGGCGGCGGTCAGCCACGAGTTCAAGACCCCGATCGCCGGCATCCGCGGCGCGCTCGAGCTGCTCGCCGATCATGGCGCGGAGATGAGCACGGACGAGCGGGCTCGCTTCATCGCCAACGCCATGGCGGATGCAGACCGGCTGTCGCACCTCCTCCAGCGGCTGCTTCAGCAGGCCCGTGCCGACATGAGCGTCGCCGCCGAGCATGCGCGGGCGGAGCTCGCCGGACCGGTGGCCGGGGTGGCGGACGCCCATCGCGGGCCGAGGCTCGGCATCGTCGTCGATCTCCCGCCCGACCTTCCGCCCGTCGCTGCTCCCGCCGAGCTGATCGAGGCGGTGCTCGACACGCTCGTCGAGAACAGCCAGCAGGCCGGGGCAGGCGAAGTGACCATCGTCGCGCGGCGGAGGGGAGCGCGCGTTCTGCTGGATGTCGCCGACGATGGTCCCGGCGTTCCTGCGGGCGATCACGAGCGCATCTTCGAGCCCTTCCACACCAGCCGCCGCGTGCAGGGCGGATCCGGCCTGGGGCTGTCCATCGCTCGTTCCTTGCTCGCTTCGGCTGGAGCCACCATCGAGAGCCGCTCGGCAGACCGTGGCGCCTTATTCCGGATCGGGCTGCCGATCGCCGCCTGATGTCCGGTCGGGGAGCAAGGCCCGCTCGATCAGCGCGATATGGACGTCCGCATAACGCTCGACATCGATCGGGTCGTGCGCGTCGAACAGGTGAGTGAAGATCGCGGCGATGATGGTGGGCGCCATCAGGATCTGGGGAAACTCATCCAGTCCTTCCGCCCGGAATTCACCGCGCGCCTGCCCACGGCGAAGCACGGCCCGGATCAGGTCCATGCCCTTGGACAGGATTTCGCGATGGTAGAACTCGGTCAGCCAGGGGAAGCGCGGCCCTTCCGCGATAATCATGTGGAGCAGCCGCTTGCGGTCGGTGCCAACCATGTCGCGGTACATGACTCGCGCGATCATCCGCAGTTGATCGAACGCGGGCGTGGTCTCGTCCGCCTCGATGGCGCGAATCACCTGCTCGATCACCGGCACGACGTTGGCGCGCGCGACCGCCTCGAACAGCGCCTCCTTGGTCGGGAAATAGAGGTAGACGGTGCCCTTGGCGACACCGGCGCGCGCGGCGACATCCTCGATCCGCGTCGCGGCGAAGCCGTTGTCGACAAAGCACAATCGCGCCGCCTCGACGATCTCGGCCGGCCGCGCTTCCTTGCGTCTGCGCCGTTTGGGGCAACCTCCTAACAATCCTCTGTCCCGTGCTCGCCCGATCTGCTAGTGACCCGCTGGTCAGTAATTGCGTAGCATAGCGGAGGAGGCCCGGCCATGGGCTGGATTGCACTGCGAATGCTGACGGGAGACAAGGTCAAATATTATTGCCTGATCTTCGGCATCGCCTTTTCGACGCTGCTGATCGCCCAGCAGTCGACCCTGTTCGTGAACCTGATGCTGCGCGCTTCCGCTGCCATCTGGGAGGTTAGCGACGCCGACATCTGGGTGATGGATCCCAAGGCGCAGCAGATCGAGGGCACCTTGCCGCGCCCGTCCACCGATCTGTACCGGGTGCGGGGCGTGCCCGGCGTCGCGTGGGCGGTGCCGATGCTGCGCCAGGGGGCTGCGGTGCGAACTCCCGCCGGGCGGCTGGAGCAGGTGACGGTGATCGGCCTGGACGATTCCACCCTGATCGGGCTGCCGCGCCGGATCGTGCGCGGCAATATCGCCGACTTGTCCGCGCCCGATTCGATCTTCATCGACGAGGTCGGCTCCCGCAAGCTGTTTCCGGAGCTCGGCGGCGAGCTAGGGCAGGGCGCGACCAACGTGGTCGGGCAGGAGATCGAACTCAACGACAGGCGCGCCGTGGTGCGCGGCGTCGTCGATGCCAATCCGAGCTTCACCTCGGGCGTGCTGCTCTACACGCGCTACAGCCAGGCGCTGAATTACGTCCCCGGCACCCGCAACCGGCTGTCCTTCATACTCGCCAAGGCGGCTCCCGGGCAGGATGTCACCGCAATCGCCCGCCGGATCGAGCAAGTGACCGGGCTCAAAGCCCGCACCCAGCGGGAATTCGCTCTCGATTCAATCGGTTACGTCGCCGCCAATACCGGCATCCCGATCAACTTCGGACTGACGGTGATCCTCGGATTCGTTGTCGGTATCGCTATCGTGGGTCTGACCTTCAGCCTCTTCATCCGCGACAACATCAAGCAGTTCGGCGCTCTCAAAGCGATCGGCGTCACCAACGGCAAGATCCGCGGCATGGTGGCGCTGCAAGCGGGCTGGATCGGCTTCATAGGCTACGGCATCGGGATCGGCTTGGCCGCCGCCTTCATCTTCTTCGGCGGCTCGGGTTCCGACACGTTCAAGGGCTTCTACACGCCCTGGCAGGTGCTGGTCGGCGTGGGCGCCGCCGTGCTGCTGATGGTGTTCGCGACCGGCTTCCTGGCGCTTCGCAAGGTGCTGAAGACCGAGCCCGCCGAGGTCTTTCGCTGACGTGGCGAGCCCGGCAATCACCGTGCGCGGCGTGGTCAAGGACTTCGGCTCCGGCCAGACCGCCGTGCGCGCGCTGCACGGCATCGATGCACAAATACAACCCGGCGAGCTCACTTTCCTGGTCGGCGAGTCCGGATCGGGCAAGACCACGCTCATCTCGATCATCGCCGGCATCATGTATCCGAGCGATGGCAGCGTCTGCGTTTTCGGCACCGAGATCTACGATCTGTCCGAGAACAATCTGGTCAAGTTCCGGCTCGCCAATATCGGCTTCATTTTCCAGCAGTATAATCTCATCCCGACGCTTACCTCGGCGGAGAATGCAAGCGTGCCGCTGGTAGCTGCCGGGGTCTCCCGGGGCGAGGCGGTGGAGCGGGCGCGAGCGACGCTTGAGCGGCTCGGCATCGGCACGCTCGGCGAGCGCCTCCCGCGTCAGCTTTCCGGCGGGCAGCAGCAGCGTGTCGCCATTGCCCGCGCGCTCGTCCACAATCCGCGCCTCGTCGTCTGCGACGAGCCGACGGCGGCGCTCGATGCCGCCTCCGGCCGCAAGGTCATGGACCTGCTGCGCGGAGTCGCGCTCGACCAGGACCGCGCCGTCATCATCGTCACCCACGACAACCGCGTGTTCGACCTCGCCGATCGCATCCTCGACATGGAGGACGGCCGGATCGTGAAGGACGAGCGCCCGACCAAGCAGCCCTCCGACGGAGCCCCGCACTAATGGCCCTGAAGCTTCCCCGCCACATCCTCCCCTTTGCCGCGCTTGCTGCGCTCGGCGGGGCGGTGTTCGTCGTCGCGACCACCCAGCCCGACCGCACCGGCACTGTCCCGGCAAAAGCGCCGCCGGCCGCGCCGGCCGCCCAGCGGGCCGGAACCGTGTCGGGTGCTGGCGTCATCGAGCCGTCGAGCGAGCTGATCGAGATAGGCGTGCAGCGGCCCGGCGTGGTGACGCAGGTGGCGGTGCAGGTCGGCGACCGGGTGAGTAAGGGGCAGCTCTTGTTCGCGATCGATGCGCGCGAGGCGGAGCGGTCAGTGGGCGAGGCGCGGACCTCCGTTCAACTGGCGCGGGAGCGTGTGGAGGCCGCGCGGGTGGAGCTGGCGTCCGCGCAGCGCCTGCTCGATTTGGTCACATCGGTCGATGATCCGCGCGCCGTCGCGCGTCAGGAGATCATCGACCGGCGCGCCCAGCGCGATGCGGCGCGGGCTCGGCTGGAGGTTGCACGTGCGGAGGTGGCGCAAGGCCAGGCTCAACTCGCTTCGGCCCAGACCGGCGCCGGCCTGCTCGCCGTCCGCGCACCGCGCAGCGCGACCGTGCTGCAGGTCAACACGCGCGAGGGGCAATATGCAACGGCCGGGCCTGGGCCGGGCAACCAGGACCCGCTGATGGTGCTGGGCGAGACTGTGCCGCTGCACGTGCGCGTCGACATCGATGAGAGCGAGATCGGCCGTGCCCGGATCGGCGCACCGGCGGTGGTGAGCCCACGCGGTCAGGCAACACGCCGCGTGCAGGCGCGATATGTCCGGACCGAGCCGCTGGTCGTGCCCAAGCGATCGCTGACCAATTCGGGCAACGAGCGGGTCGACGTGCGCGTGCTCCAGCTCGTCTTTGCGCTGCCGGACGAAGCCCGCGGCTTCTTCGTCGGCCAGCAGGTGGACGCCTTCATCCCCGCCGAACAGCCGCAGCAAAGGGCCGCTCAGGCGGCAGCGAGACCGAAGCAGTGAGGGCGGCGCTGGCCGGCTTCGCGTTGCTGCTCGCCGGCTGCTCCACGGTGCAGCCGCGATCCCCAGCGGTGCAGGCGCTGCCGCCGGCCTTCTACGCCGCGCCCGCCAGCGGGCTGCCAGCGGCCGACTGGTGGCAGCGGCGGCTGCAGGACCCGGCGCTGAAGCGGCTGGTCGACGCGGCGCTGACGGGCGCGCCGGACCTCCAGGCTGCGCTGGCGCGGGTGGAGCAGGCGCGGGCCGGGCTCAGGGGCAGCCAGGCCGAGCGTGCGCCGGCACTGGAGGGCTCATCCAGCGTCACCTACAACCGCACCGCGACCGAGCAGTTCGGCTTCGACACTAGCGGAACGCCCGGCGGCGGTCAGGGGCCGCGGATCGACCGCGAGCGCGTGCTCTACCGGCTCGGCCTCGACGCCAGCTATGATTTCGACCTGTTCGGGCGGCTGCGCGCGGACGAGCGCGCCGCTCGGGCGCGGCTCGATGCGGCAGGGTTCGAGGCGGCCTCGGTGCGGCTGACCCTGGTGTCCGACGTCGCCCGCAACTTCGTGGCCGCGCGGGCGGCAAGCGCGCGGGAGCGGATCGCGGAGGAGAATGTCCGGTCGGCCCGGGACACGGTGGCGGTGACCGCAAGCCGGGTGCGGGCGGGCCTCGTCAGCGGCGTCGACCAGGCGCGGGCGGAAGGGCTGCTGGCCGAGACGGTGGCGACCCTGCCGCCGATCCAAGCGGAGCGCTCGGCCCGGATCGCGGCGCTGGCGACGCTCACCGGACTGGCGCCGGTCGAGATTGCGGGCCTGGTCGCAGCCGGGCCGAACCCGCCGCGCTTCGGCCGGCCCGCGGCCGGGCTGCCTTCCGATCTGCTGCTGCGCCGGCCGGATATTGCGGGAGCGCTCGCGCAGCTCGCGGCCGCTGACGCGGAGACGGCCTCAGCAATCGCCGCGCGCTATCCGCGCCTGACGATCACGGCGAGCCTCGGCCTGGTCGCGAGCGCGCTGGAACGGCTGTTCACGGGCGACGCGCTGAGCATCGTCGCGGGGCCGGGCCTAGCCGGGCCGCTACTCGACTTCGGACGCAATCGGGCACGCGTCGAGCAGGCCCGGGCTCGGGCGCAGGAGGCTGTCGCGGCCTATCGGGGCGCGGTGTTGCGGGCGTTCGGCGAGGTCGAGACCAATCTCGCGACGGCGGACGCGCGCGAGCGGCAGCGGATCGCGGTGGAGCGGCTGGTGGCGGCGAATGCCGACACGGCGCGGCTGGCGCGGACGCGGTACCGCGCGGGCCTGACCGACTTCCTGCCGGTGCTCGATGCGGACCGCACGCTCCTGCGCAGCCGGGACCAGCTCGCGGCGGTGGAGGCGGAGGCGGCGGATGCCGAGCTGGCGCTGTTTCGGGCGATTGGGGGCGATTACCGCTGATCGTGCTCCTGCGAAAGCAGGAGCCTAGGCTCAGGGCTGGGCTCCTGCCTCCGCAGGAGCACAAGCTTGCTTCATTTCCGCCACGAAAGCCTTGATGGCCGGGATTGGATTGGGCCCGGTCTCGATCAGCTTCACGATGGCCGAGCCCGAGATCACGCCCGCCGCCCCCGCGGAGAGCGCCGCGCGGACGTGATCGGGACGGGAAATGCCGAAGCCGAGCACGGGCGGGGGTGCGCCATATTCGGCGAGGCGGGCGAACAAGGCGTCGTGGCCGAGCTGCATCTCGGTCTCGGCGCCGGTCACGCCCGCGCGGGCGACGCAGTAAGTGTAGCCGCCGCCGAGTTCGGCGACGCGCTGCAGTGTCTCGGGCGGAGTGTTGGTGGCCGCGATGAGCACGGACGCGATCCCGTGGGCGCGGGCGGCTTTGACGAAAGGCTCCGCTTCGCGCGCGGGGACGTCGGCGACGAGCACGCTGTCGACTTCGGCTTCGGCGCAGCGGGCGTAGAATGCCTCCATGCCGCGGGCGAGGACGATGTTGGCGTAGGTGAGGACGCCGACGGGCACGTCCGGGTGCCGCTCGCGAAAGGCGCGGAGCAGGGCGAAGCAGTCGGCGGGGGTGACGCCCTGCGCCAAGGCGCGGACGGCGGCGGCCTGGATGGTGGGGCCGTCGGCGACTGGATCGGAGAAGGGGATGCCGACCTCCAGCATGTCCGCGCCGGCATCGACGAGTGCGTCGATAATGGCCGCGGATGTCGCCAGATCTGGGTCGCCGAGCATCACGAAAGCGCCGAACGCGCCCTGATTGCCCAGCCGGGCGAACATGCGAGCGTAGCGGTCGGTCATGCGGACGGGTTCAGCAGGGTCTGGGCTTGCGACACGTCCTTGTCGCCGCGGCCGGAGAGGTTGACCAACAGGATGGTGTCGCGGTCCGCCGCTTCGGCCATCTTGAGCGCGTGGGCGAGTGCATGAGCGGACTCGAACGCGCATAAAATCCCCTCGGAGCGGGCGAGGAGGGTGAAGGCGTCGAGCGCGTCCTGGTCGGTGCAGCCGACATATTCGGCGCGGCCGCTGTCCTTGAGGTGGGCGTGCTCGGGGCCGACGGCGGGATAGTCGAGGCCGGCCGAGACCGACCAGCTGTCGGAAATCTGCCCGTCGGCGTCCTGGAGCAGGTAGGTCTCCGCGCCGTGCAGCACGCCAGGGCGGCCGCGCAGCAGGGTCGCGCCATGCTCGACGCCGTCAAGGCCGCGTCCGGCAGCTTCGACGCCGATCAGGCGCACGCTTTCGTCTTCAACAAAGTCGGTGAACGCGCCCATCGCGTTGGAGCCGCCGCCGACGCAGGCGATCACCGCGTCGGGCAAGCGGCCCTCCACGTCGAGCATCTGGGCGCGTGCCTCCTTGCCGATCACGCGCTGATATTCGCGGACCATCAAAGGAAAGGGGTGCGGGCCGGCAACGGTGCCGAGCAGGTAATGCGTGTCGGCGAAGCTTGCGGTCCAGTCGCGCAGCGCCTCGTTGACCGCATCCTTGAGTCCGCGGCCGCCACTCTCCACCGGCACGACTTCCGCGCCCATCAGCTGCATGCGAAAGACGTTGAGCTGCTGCCGCTCGACATCATGCGCGCCCATGTAGATGCGCGTCGGCAGCTTGAAGAGGGCGCCGACGATGGCGGTTGCGACGCCATGCTGGCCGGCGCCGGTCTCGGCGATCAGCCGCGTCTTGCCCATCCGTTCGGCCAGCAGGGCCTGGCCGAGCACCTGGTTGGTCTTGTGGGCGCCGCCGTGGAGCAGGTCCTCGCGCTTCAAGTAGATGCGGGCGCGGTCATTGCCGAGGTTGCGGCAGAGCGTCAGTGGCGTCGGGCGGCCCGCATAGTTGGCGAGCAGGGCGGCGAGCTCGGCCTGGAAGTTCTCGTCTTCCTGCGCCGCCAGGAAGGCGGCTTCGAGTTCGACGAGGGCCGGCATCAGGATTTCGGGCACGTAGGTGCCGCCATAAGCGCCGAAGCGGCCGGTCATCAGCATGGCGTGAGACTCAACATCTGGTGTGGACCGTCCCGGAAAGTTCGAAAGGTTCGGCTTCCCAAGAGTAGAAAGAGTCCCGGCACGTAATCAGCATCTTGTGGTGCTTGGAATGGTTGGCGCAAGGCAGCGTGAAACGTATCGGCTTGCATTTGGAAGGCTCTAAGCGATTGGAGCGGCTGTAGGACAGCGGCATCAATCTGAACGGGGGCCGCATCAGGATTTCGGGCACATAGGTGCCGCTGTAAGCGCCGCAGCAGCCGGTCATCAGCATGGCGTCATCCCTCTCCCGTCATTCCCGCGAAAGCGGGATTCCCGCTGCCATCCTCCGACCGCTGGTAAGGAGAAGCGGGATCCCCGCATTCGCGGGGATGACGGCCGACGGGGCGAAGAGCTTGGAAGAAGGCGGCGAGCTTACCCTCATCCTTGCGGCCCGGTGCCATCTCGACGCCCGAGCCGACATCGAGGCCATAGGCGCCGACCTGCGCCGCGGCGCGGGCGTTCAAGGGGGCGAGGCCCCCGGCGAGGAAGCCGTTGGCGAGGTCGGCCCGATCGCGCAGGCGGGACCAATCGAAAGCCAGCCCGGTGCCGCCGGACTGGCCGGCGAGCGCGGTGTCGAACAGGGTGCGATCCGCTCCGGCGCGAGCGGGGGCGATCTCTCCGTCGACGGCAGCGGCGGCCCAGATTTCGGTCGCGGGCGGCAGCATCGGGCGCAGCGCGGTGATGTAGGCGGCATCCTCGCGGCCGTGAAGCTGGACGGCGTGGAGCCCGAGACGGCGCGCGGCCCCGGCCACCAACTCTTGCGGCTGGTTGCGAAAGACGCCGACCAGCGGCGTCTCGCCCGCACCGGCGGTGACGTGTTCGGCCTCAGCCAGCGTCAACGCGCGCGGCGTATTCGGGACCATGACGAGGCCGAGGAAGGCAGCGCCGCGATTGGCGGCGAGCTCGGCGTCGTGCGCGTCGGTGATGCCACACACCTTGACGCGTCCGAACGCCAGCGCGCGGGCGGCTTCGGCGGGGCGCTCGGCGCGCATCAGGGAAGAGCCGACCAGGAACGCGTCGGCGTGAGGCGCGAGTCGCTCCACGTCGGCACGGCTGGCGATGCCGGATTCGGCGACCACGAGCCGGTCCGCGGGGACAAGATGGGCGAGCCGCTCGGTGACGGCGAGATCGACCCTGAGGGTCTTGAGATCGCGATTGTTGATGCCGATCAGTGGTGCACCGAGCGCAACAGCGCGGCGAACCTCAGCTTCGTCATGCGCTTCGACCAGCACGTCCATGTTGAGGCGGCGGGCTTCGGCAATCACCTCCGCGGCGTCAGCGTCGTCCAGGACGGAGAGCATGACCAGCACCGCGTCCGCGCCGTGCGCCCTCGCTTCGGGAACCTGGCGGGGATCGATCACGAAATCCTTGGCCAGGATCGGGCCCTGATACTCCGCGCGAACCGCCTCGAGGTCTGCGTAGGAGCCGCCGAAATAGGGCGTGTCGACCAGCACGCTGATCGCATCCGCCGCGCCGCGATAAGCGCGGGCGATCCAGGCGGGATCCGCTTGCGCCCGCAACGCGCCTTCCGATGGAGAGACACGCTTGACCTCCATGATGAAGCGCGCGCCGGGCCGGGCGAGCGCGGCGCGAAGGCTGCGCCGCGTTGGCGCAGCGGGGGCGCGCAGCTCCTCTATTGACACGTCCGCCAGGCGCGCGGCGACATCGACCCGCTTGCGCGCGACGATCTCGCCAAGCACGCCGCCGGGGTCAGTCATTTGTCGCCTCGACGAACAGACGCAGGCGGCGATACGGCTCGCCCGACGCGATCACGTCCCTGGCCTGTGCAACGCCTTCGCGCAGCTCCGGGGCGAGCCGCGCCGCGAACAGGAGCGCGCCCGCGTTGAGCGCCACCGAGTCGACCTCGGCCGCTTGCCCGTGTCCCATGAGCAGCGCCTTCATCCGCTCGGCATTTTCCTCCGGACCGCCTCCCTTGAGGCTCGCCAGCGGTCTGCGCTGCAGTCCGGCATCCTCGGGGGCGATGGTCAGCGTCTCGAAACGGTCGCCGGAAATGCGCACGGCCCGAGTTTCGCCATGCAGCGCCATCTCGTCGATGCCGGAGCCGTGGACGACCAGCGCGTTTCGGACGCCCAGCGAAGCCAAGGTCCTCGCCACCGGCTCGAGGTGGCGTGCTTCGGCGACGCCCAGCAACTGCACTTCGGGCTCAGCCGGATTGAGGCACGGCCCGAGCAGGTTCATGATCGTCCTGACCTTGAGCGCGCGGCGCACCGGGCCGGCGTGACGAAGGCCCGGATGGTAAAGCGGCGCGAGCAGGAAGCAGATCCCGGTCTCATCAAGGGCGCGGCGGGAGACTTCCGCGCTGCAGTCGAGCCGGACGCCGAGCCGTTCGAGCACGTCCGCGGACCCGCAGGGCGAGGTCACCGAGCGGTTGCCGTGCTTGGCGACCGGAAGCCCCGCCGCCGCGGCGACGAACGCGACCGCGGTTGAAACGTTGATCAGCGACGATCCGTCGCCGCCGGTCCCGCAGGTATCGGCAAACAGGTAATTGGGTCGGGGAAAAGGGGCGTCGGCGGCGCGCAGGGATTTGGCGGCGCCGATCATCTCGTCGCTGGTCTCGCCCTTGAGGCGGAGCGCAATCAGCATGCCGGCGATTTGCGGTTCGGACAGGCGGCCGGCGACGAGTTCGCCGAACAGGATTTCGGACTCTTCGCGGCCGAGATGCTCGCCGCAGAAGAGCCGGGCGATGGCAGCGGCCGCTTCGGCTTCGAAGCTCGGTTCAGGAAGGGGGAGGCGGGCGAGATTGTCAATTCTTGGCATCGGGGCAGACCTTGATGAGAGCGCAATAAAAAACCCGCCGGCTGGCGGGTTCTTGGGTCGAGGAGCGATCAGAAGATCAGCGTCACCATCGATGCAAGCATGCCGCCGCGGGGGAGGAAGGCCGCCACCAACGCCATGCCTGCACGAGAGCGCGCGAGGTCGGCTGGGGTTTGGGGCGAGCGTCCATGTGTGAGCCAAGTCCCTGATTTGTGATTGGAGGTCAATCGCTGAATTGCGAGGGAGTTCCTTTTCAGCCCCTCTCCCTTTGACGGGAGAGGGTACGTAGCCTTGGCGACGAAGGAGCCTAGGCGGAGTTGGAGAGGGTGACACCTTTGGCGGTTGTCCTCGACCGGGGTCACTCTCTCCCAGCTTCGCCTAAGCTCGCCGAAGAGGCTCGCCAAGGCTGCGCAACCCTCTCCCATCAAGGGAGAGGGGCTGATTCATTGACTTTCGTCCGTTCTTCTGCCACATGCCGTCTAGCGAAGCGCCACTGCAGCGTGATCGAGCCTCATCGGCTCCGGCTCTGCTTCGTTGAACAAGGTTTCCCTTATCACGCGGGTCACCAGAACCCGCCGCGTTCGCCGCTATCATTGCGTGCGTTCGCCGCACATTTGTGAGTTACACATGTCATTCGAACAACTCGGGCTATCGCAGCCCATCCTGCAGGCGCTTGCTCTGAAGGAATATTCGACCGCGACCCCCATCCAGACGCAGGCGATCCCGCTCGTGCTGCAGGGCCGCGATCTGCTCGGTATCGCGCAGACCGGCACCGGCAAGACGGCGGCGTTCATGCTGCCATCGATCGACCGGCTGACCAAATCGGACAAGCGTCCAAGCCCACGCACCTGCCGGATGCTGGTGCTGGCGCCGACGCGCGAGCTGGCCAGCCAGATCGCGGAAAGCGCGCGCGGCTACAGCCGGTTCAGCCACCTGTCGGTGGCGACCGTGTTCGGCGGTACCTCGCTGCACAAGAACAAGCAGGACGTGCAGCGCGGCGTCGACGTGCTGGTGGCGACGCCGGGGCGCCTGATCGACCTGATCGAGCAGGGTGCGCTTAGCCTCCGCGCGGTCGAGATCCTGGTGCTGGACGAGGCCGACCAGATGATGGACCTGGGCTTCATCCATGCGCTCAAGGCGATCGTGAAGATGCTTCCGGCCAAGCGCCAGACCCTGTTCTTCTCGGCGACCATGCCCAAGGCGATCCGCGAGCTGGCCGACAAGTTCCTGACCGATCCGGTCCAGGTGTCGGTGGCGCCGTCCTCGACCACCGTCGAGCGGGTGGATCAATATGTCACCTTCGTCCAGCAGGCTGAAAAGCAGGCTCTTCTCACCATGATGCTGCGCGCCGGTTTCTCCGAAAAGGGCAACATGGACCGGGTGCTGATCTTCACCCGGACCAAGCATGGCGCGGACCGGGTGGTGAAGCTGCTCGCCGGCAATGCGATTCCGGCGAACGCCATCCACGGCAACAAGAGCCAGCCGCAGCGCGAGCGCGCGCTGGCTGAGTTCAAGGCGGGCAAGGTCAAGATCCTGATCGCGACCGACATCGCCGCGCGCGGGATCGACGTGTCGGGTGTTTCCCACGTGGTGAACTTCGAGCTGCCGAACGTGCCGGAGCAATATGTCCACCGGATCGGCCGCACCGCGCGCGCCGGAGCGGCGGGCGTGGCGATCGCCTATTGCGCGGAGGATGAGCGCGCGTACCTCAAGGGAATCGAGAAGGTCACCAAGCAGAAGATCGAGGTGGTGCCGCTGCCGGAGAATTTCATCAGCGAGGCCAACCGGATCAAGTCGACCCGGACCGGGCCGGCTGTGGTGGAGCGGGCCGAGCGCTCGCCCGAGGATCGCAACCGGGTCAGCCGGCCGCGCAGCCGCAAGCCGAATTTCGGCGCGGCCGGCGCGCCCAAGACCAACCGGGCGCGGCGGCGGGCAAGCGGGCGGTAACGCGCCGTTGCTGGGAGCAGGCCGCTGCGCGTCCGCGGATTGAGCCGGCTTACTTCATCTTAATTGCGATCCGTTACCGGGGATCGCATGCTTTCCCGGCCCCTGTCCGTCCTGATCGGGATGCTTGTCGCCGGCCCGGCCTTCGCCGCCGAGCCGGTGACCCTGTCGCTCGATCTGGGCGTGGTCAGCGACTACAGGTTCCGGGGCGTCAGCTACTCGGGCAAGGATCCCGCCGTGCAAGGCGAGATTTCCGCCGAGCATAGCTCCGGCGCCCACGCCGGGCTGTGGGCTTCGACCATCAGCGAGACGGCGGGCGGCGCCCATCTGGAGCTGGACCTGGAGGCCGGCTGGTTGTTCGAGGCCAGCGAGGCTCTCTCGCTCGATCTCGGGGCAACCTACTATCTGTATCCCGGCGACAGCGCGGCCAATTACGCGGAGCCGGCGCTCACCGCCTTTCACAAGTTCGGCTCCGCGACCGCCCGGTTGGGGCTGACCTACATCCCCAAGCAGGGCGCGACCCGCGATGCAACTGGGCGCAAGCGTGACAATCACTACGCGTTTCTCGGGCTGGAGCTGCCGCTGAAAGGAACGCCCGTCACGCTCGCCGGGCAGATCGGCTATGAGCGGGGCGCGTTCGATCTTTCGCCGCGCGGCGGCAAGTGGGACTGGCAACTGGGCGGCGCCGTTGAGGTGAAGGGGATCAGTCTCGGCCTCTCTTACGTCGACGCTGCGGTGCGCGGGGAGGGCGAGGAGAATGCGACCGATCCGACGGTGGTCGGCTCGCTGCTGTTCGGCTTCTAGCGGGCCTTCGTCCGGGCCTCCCGAAGCAAACCGGCGGCCCGCTCCCCCGTCCAATCCGCCATGCCCGTCATACGCCACACCTCCCGGCCCTCGGCATCGTAGAGGATGGTGGTCGGCAGCGTGTCGACCTTGAGTTCGGTCATCAGCGACAGTCCTGGATCGATATAGGGCTGGAGCTTGGCGAAACGGCGCTGCGCGAAGAACGCGTCGACCTTGTCGTGCCCGTTCAGGTCTTCGCTGACGGCAAGCACCTGCAACTCCTTGTCGCGCGCCGCGAGGGCATCCAGCGTCGGCATCTCCGCGATGCAGGGCGGGCACCATGTCGCCCACAGATTGACCAGCAGGGGGCGGCCACGCAGGTCGGCCAGCGTGATCGCCTCGCCCGCCGGATCCTCGAAGATGCTGCGGGGCGCCGGCGTGCCCGCGAAGGAACGGTCGAGGCGTCCGGTCTCGGCTTTGGCGCCTTCTGCTGCCGGCGGCCCTGGCGCCGGCGTCCCGCCGTTGTCGCAACCCGGGAGAACAAGCCCCAGCAGCAGGATCAGGAAGGGCCGCACTTCTCACTCCGGCTGTGGATGCGGTGCGATACTGACGCGGCTTTCCGTTCACAAGCGGCCTCGCTAAGGAGAGGGGATGATCCGGCTCCTGCCCACAGCGGCCCTGCTCCTCGCCCTCGCCGCTTGCGGGGGCCGCGAGCCTCTGCGCCCGGCCGCTGGCGAGCAGATGCCGCTCGCGCCGCAGCAAGCCGCGCGCGCGCCCACCACCGACGAGTTGCTGACGCCGCCGCCCACGCTTCGGCCCGATCGTGTCGATGAAGTGCTGCGCCGCTCGGAGGAACGGCAGGACGATCGTTTCGACCTGCCGCCGCCCTAACCCGTTTTCGGAGTTCGAATGAAACCCGTTCGCAAGGCAGTCTTTCCCGTTGCCGGCCTCGGCACGCGCTTCCTTCCCGCTACCAAGGCGATCCCGAAGGAGATGCTGACCGTCGTTGATCGTCCGCTCATCCAATATGCGGTGGACGAGGCGCGCGAGGCCGGGATCGAGCAGATGATCTTCGTGACAGGCCGCGGCAAAGGCGCGCTCGAGGATCATTTCGACATCTCCTACGAGCTCGAGGCGACCATGCGCGGTCGCGGCAAATCGCTCGAGCCGCTTGAGCCTACCCGTTTCCCGCCGGGCGCGATCGTCTCCGTCAGGCAGCAGGAGCCGCTCGGCCTCGGCCACGCCGTCTGGTGCGCGCGCGACATCGTCGGCGACGAGCCGTTCGCGGTGCTGCTTCCCGACGAGGTCATGGTGGGCCAGCCGAACTGCCTCAGGCAGCTTGTTGACGTTTACGAGCGGATCGGCGGCAACGTGGTTGCGACGCTGGAGGTGCCTCCGGAAGAGACGCACCGCTACGGCGTCGTCGATCCCGGCAAGCGCGATGGTAATCTCACCGAGATTCGCGGGTTGGTCGAAAAGCCGGCCCAAGGCACCGCCCCGTCCAACCTGATGCTGCCGGGCCGCTACATCTTGCAGCCCGAAGTGATGCAGGTGCTGGACCGCAAGGAAAAAGGCGCGGGCGGGGAAATCCAGCTCACTGATGCGATGGCGCAGCTGATCGGCACCCAACCTTTCCACGGCGTCACCTTCGACGGGGCCCGGCACGATTGCGGTGAGAAGGTCGGCTTCGTCATCGCCAACCTTGCCCTGTCGCTGCAGCGGGAAGACATGGCGCCCGCCATTCGCGCTTATCTGGCCAATTTATAATGACCAGACCCGCTCATCCTGAGGAGCCGCTGAGCTTGTCGAAGCGGCGTCTCGAAGGACCGTCGGCGTGCTTCGAGACGGGTCTTCGGCAAGCTCAGCCCCTCCTCAGCATGAGCGGCTGGTGGCGGACGGATCAAGCCTGATGGAGTGCGGCCTTCTCGTCGGGGATGGTCCGTTTCGACAGCTTACCGTGCCGGAAGCGGAAGTTTACCGCGGGCCCGGCTTCCTGTGGCTTCACCTCCACGGCCGCGACGAGGACGACATCACTGTTCTGAAGCGGCAGGATCACATCCCCGACGTCGCCGCGCATGCTCTGCTCGCGACGGAAACACGGCCCCGCTGCGACCGCATCGACTTCGGCGCGATCGTCAATCTGCGCGGGCCGGGCGAACTCGACCCCGACGATTCCGACCGGCTCGTCTCGATCCGCCTGTGGGTGCACGAGAACCGCGTCACCTCCGTCAGCCGCCGGCGGATGAACGCGACCAAAGTCGTGATGGGGCAGGCGCGAGCGGGCAAGATCACCGATCCGGGCGACCTCGTCTCCGCCTATGCGCGCGCGATCAGCCTTGAGCTGGATCCGCAGGTCGCCGCGCTCGGGGACAGCCTCGACGACGTCGAGAGCGGTCTTGAGGACCTGAAAAGCATTTACAGGTACCGAACCTCGATCACGAAAGTGCGCAGCGAGGCGATCGCCTTCCGCCGGTTCGTCGCCCCCGATCGCGACGCATTGCTGACGCTGGCCGACTACGATTTCGAGTGGCTGAGCCAGGATGACCGTCTTCACATCCGCGAGGCCGCCGACAAGTTCGCCCGCATGGCCGAGGAGCTGGAAGCGGTGCGCGAACGCGCCGGTCTGCTCCACGAGCAGATCACCGATCTTCGCGCCGAGCAGCTCGATCAGCGCGGCCTCGAAATCTCGGTGATCGCCTTCATCTTCCTGCCGCTGACCTTCATCACCGGCCTGCTCGGCATGAACGTCGAGGGGATACCCTTCGCCAAGGAGCCCTGGGCGTTCTGGGGTGTGGTGGCCATCTGCATTGTGATCGGGGCGGCGGTCGCCATCTACTTCCTATGGCGACACTGGCTGCGCGACCCGAACTGAGTTGCTTCCTGTGCGAGCGTCCGCTCGGCCGCCGCGTCGAATGGCACCACCCGATCCCGAAGAGCCGCGGCGGACGCGAGACGGTGCCGGTGCACCCGATCTGCCACAGGGCGATCCACGCCGCGCTCGACAACAAGGCGCTGGAGCGCGGCTATCACACGCCGGAGGCGCTGAGGGCGCATCCCGAAGTGGGCAAGTTCGTCGCCTGGGTGAGCTCGAAGGAGCCGGACTTCCACGCGCCGACACGGCGGAAGCGATGATGGACGACGAACCCGCTCATCCTGAGGAGCCGCTGAGCGAAGTCGAAGCGGTGTCTCGAAGGACCGCACGGCACCCGTCCTTCGAGACGGGCCTTCGCCAAGCTCAGTCCCTCCTCAGGATGAGCGGCAAGGTGGACGTGGTCGCGAGCTAAGCGTCCAATTCCACATCCCAATACAGGTAATCCCGCCAGCTCTCGTGCAGGAAGTTGGGCGGGAAGCTGCGCCCATGTTCCTGCAACTGCCAGCTGGTCGGGCGATGCGGCCAACGCTGAAGGTGCATGTGCGCCCCCGCCGGCGTACGTCCGCCCTTCCTGAGGTTGCAGGGCGCGCAGGCGGTGGTCACATTCTCCCAGGTCGTCCGCCCGCCATGGGCGCGCGGGATGACGTGGTCGAAGGTGAGTTCGCGCGGGTCTCCGCAATATTGGCACTGGAAGCGGTCGCGCAGGAACAGGTTGAAGCGGGTGAAGGCCGGGTGTTCGGACGGCTTCACATATTGGCGCAGCGCGATCACGCTCGGGATCTGCATTGTCCGGGTCGGGCTGTGCACCTCGCGCGTATAATTGGCGATGATGTCGACGCGCTCCAGGAACACCGCCTTGACCGCCGTCTGCCAGGACCACAGGCTCAGCGGGTAATAGCTGAGCGGCGTATAATCCGCGTTCAAAACGAGAGCGGGGCAGCTGTCGGGATGTCGGATAAGGTCAGGATGGTACATGAACCGGCAAAGGCCTCCCGTTTCGCTGGAGAAAATCTCCCGAAACGCCGTTCCCGGACCTCTGTCGCACTCAGACTTCGCGGGAGAGGGACGTTTCCGGCCGCATCTCCTGTTCGCATCACGCTTGTTGCTGCCATGCGTGACAAGGCCATGACACCACAACCCCAGACCTGCGGTCAAGGGCGGTGTGCGTGAAAATTGTCACACGTTTCGCACCCTCGCCGACGGGCCGGCTGCATCTCGGACATGCTTATTCCGCCTTGCGCGCCCACCGCTTGGCGCGGGGGAGCGGCGGCGCCTTCCTGCTCCGGATCGAGGATATCGATCCGGGCCGCACGCGCGAAGAGCATGCCGCCGGGATCGAGGAGGACCTCGCCTGGCTCGGCATCGACTGGGACGGCCCGGTCGTCCGCCAGTCCGAACGCCTCCACCTCTATCGCGCTGCGCTCGAGCGGCTGAGGGAACGTGGTCTCGTCTATCCCTGCTTCTGCACCCGCTCCGGGATCGCGGCCGAGATCGCCCGCAGCGCCGCCGCCCCGCACGGCCCGGAGGGAGCTGTGTATCCCGGCACGTGCCGCCCGGCGCCTTCCGCTCCTAGTCATCCGGGCTTTCCCCGGCCTGACCCGGATTTGGTCCGGCCGCACGCATGGCGTCTCGATGTGCGGCGCGCGGTCGAGCTCGCCGGCACCCTCGCCTGGACCGACGCCACAGCCGGCGAAATCATCGCCCACCCCGAGCGTTTCGGCGACGTCGTGCTCGCCCGCAAGGACGCGCCGACCAGTTATCATCTCGCGGTCACGATCGACGACGCTGCCCAGGGCGTGACTGATGTGGTGCGCGGCCGTGACCTGTTCGCCGCGACCGACGTGCATCGCCTGCTCCAGGCGCTGCTCGGCCTCCCGGTGCCGCGCTACCACCATCACGAACTGCTCACCGCCCCGGACGGACGTCGCCTCGCCAAGCGCAGCGGCGCTCCGAGCCTGCTCGATCTTCGCCTCGCCGGTGCCGACCCTGAAAAGTTGCGCGATGAGCTGCTCGGGGAGCGGCTTCCGGCTGGTTATCTGACGGCCGCTTCCTAGATAGTCTCCATGCAGACAATCCTCATCATCCTGATCGCCGCAGCCGCGGCCGCGACCCTGTTCGTGCTGGTCAAGGGCGTGATCGGCATGGCGCAGGGCAAGGACGTCACTGGCGTGCGCAGCCAAGACCTGATGCGCAAGCGCGTCATGTTCCAGGCGCTGGCGATCGTACTGGTCGTCTTGCTGCTGGTCGTCGCCGGCGGCGGCGGAGCCTGACCTGGTCCGTCTGACCAAGATCTACACGCGCACCGGCGACGGCGGCGATACCGGCCTCGTCGATGGATCGCGCCTGTCCAAGGCGCACGCCCGGATGGCGGCGATTGGCGATGTCGACGAGGCGAACAGCGCGATCGGCCTGGCACTACTGCACGTCCAGGCGGACGAACCGCGCGCGATGCTGTCGCGCATCCAGAACGAGATGTTCGATCTCGGCGCCGATCTCGCCACGCCGGGCGAGGATTTCGCGCCGAGCGAGATGACGCTCCGCATCACCGGGCCCCAGGTCGAGCGGCTGGAGCGCGAGATCGACGCGATTAACGAGCATCTCGAGCCGCTGCGCAGCTTCATCCTGCCGGGCGGCAGTGGCGGCGCCGCGCACCTCCACCTTGCCCGCACCGTCGTGCGCCGCGCCGAGCGCATGGCCGTCGCCGCCGCGGCCGAGGTCCCGCTCAACCCGCAGGCGCTGGCTTACATCAACCGACTTTCGGATCACCTGTTCGTTCTCGCGAGGCTGGTGGCGAGGAGCGCGAATGGCGACATCCTTTGGCAGCCCGGCGCGACCCGCTAATCCTCCCCGTCCCGGGGGAGGATTTCTTTGCCCCTCGCCCCCGCTCCTGTAAGCTGAACCCATGGCGACCCTGATTAAGCAGAGGCACGACCGGCTCGGCGGTCGCTTCCGCGCCGTACGCGCGCTCAGCCGGGCGATCGCCGCTCCGCTCTCGGACGCGGACGCGACCATCCAGCCGCACCCTGACGCCTCGCCGGCCAAATGGCACCTCGCCCACACCAGCTGGTTCTTCGAAACCTTCGTTTTGCGCGATCACCTGCCCGGCTACCGCGCCTTCGATCCGGCTTACGCCTACCTCTTCAACAGCTATTACGATGGCGAGGGCGCGCGTCAGCCGCGCGACCGGCGCGGCATGCTGAGCCGCCCGGCTCTTACTGACATCTACGCCTATCGCGACCATGTCGACCGCGCGCTCGAGGACGCCCTCGCCGTGCTGCCCCAGGCCGCGCGCGAACTGGTCGAACTCGGCCTCCAGCACGAGCAGCAGCATCAGGAGTTGATGCTGATGGATCTGCTCGCCGCCTTTGCCGAGAATCCGCTCGCGCCGGTGCTGTGGTCGGGAGCGCCCGAAACAGCCGGCGCGCCCGCCACCACGATCGGCGGCATCGCCGGCCGCGCCGGCATCGTGGAGATCGGGCATGATGGCGACGGCTTCGCCTTCGATTGCGAGGGCCCGCGCCATCCCGTCCTGATCCGCGCCCACGAGCTTGCCGACCGGCTGGTGACCAATGGCGAATGGCTGCGCTTCATCGAAGAAGGCGGCTACACTCGCCCCGAGCATTGGCTGGCTGACGGCTGGACCTGGGTGCGGGCCGAGCGCATCGAAGCGCCGCTCTACTGGCGCAGGGACGGCGATGCCTGGTTTCGCTTCGGGCTGGACGGCCTCCACCCGGTCGCGCTCGCCGAGCCGGTCTGCCACATCAGCTATTACGAGGCGGACGCGTTCGCACGCTGGGCCGGCGCGCGGCTGCCGGCCGAAGCCGAATGGGAAGTCGCGGCTGCCGGGCTCGATCCCGACACGGGCAACCAGCTCGACGGGGCCGGCCCGGTTCGCCCGAAGCCCGCGATCGAGGCGGACCGAGCGCGCCAGATGTTTGGGGACGTCTGGGAATGGACGGCGAGCCCGTTCACCGCTTACCCCGGCTACAAACCCGTCGAGGGCACGGTCGGCGAGTATAACGGCAAGTTCATGTGCGGGCAGTTCGTGCTGAAGGGCGGCTCCTGCGCCACGCCGCGGGGGCACGTCCGCGCGAGCTACCGCAACTTCTTCTACCCCCACCAGCGCTGGATGTTCGCCGGCCTGCGCCTGGCGCGCGATCTTTGATGCATGCGCCTCGCCAAAGCGCGGACCCGGCCTTCCGCGGCGACGTGCTGGCCGGGCTGAAAGCCCCGATCCCCGCCATTCCCGCCCGCTGGCTCTACGATCGGCGCGGGTCCGAGCTGTTCGAAGAGATCACACGGCTGCCGGAATATTACCCGACCCGCACTGAACGCGCGCTCCTGGAGGAGCATTCGGCCGATGTGGCGCGCATCGCCGGCATCGGGGATGCGGTGATCGAGTTCGGCTCGGGCTCCTCGACGAAGACTCCGCTTCTGCTCCGCGCGGTCGCTCCCTCGGCCTATGTGCCGATCGACATCTCGGGCGACTTCCTGCGCGACAGCGCAGCGGGCCTCCAAGCCGAGTTCCCCGATCTCTCCATCCACCCTGTCGAAGCCGATTTCATGCGGCCGATACGATTGCCCGCGGCGGTCGAAGGCCTCACCAAGCTCGGCTTCTTCCCCGGCTCCACGATCGGCAACCTGGTCCCGCGCACCGCGACCGACCTGTTGCGCGCGATGAAGGACACGCTCGGCGAGGGCTCCTGGCTGCTCATCGGCATGGACCGGACCAAGCCGGTGGACGTGCTGCTCGCCGCCTATGACGATGCGGCCGGCGTCACCGCAGCGTTCAACCTGAACCTTCTCCATCGCATCAACGCCGAGCTTGAGGCGGAGGTGCCGGTCGACGCCTTTCGCCACCGCGCGATCTGGAATGACCGCATGAGCCGGATGGAGATGCACCTCGAGGCCGTTCGCGATGTCGCCTTCCGGATCGAGGGCGAAAGCTTCACCTTCCGCGCCGGTCAGACGATCCACACGGAAAACAGCCACAAATACGGCTTGCGCGACTCCCGTCTCCTCCTGCGCGCCGCCGGTTGGGCGGTCTGCAAGGAATGGACCGACCCCGACGACTGGTTCGCACTCATCCTCGCCGAAGCCGAACCCCCGAGGTTCGCGCCCTGATCGGGCGTTCAGCCGCCGAAGCCCGGTTGTGTTGGAGGATGGCGGGGGACATCATAGGTTGGTGCCGATGCCGCAAAGCCGGGTTAGCTGACTGAGAAAGATCGTGCTATCCTCTCCCATCGTTGGCCTCACGCGGCGCTCCAGCGACTGGCTACTCCGTGCTCCCGCCGCCGCGGAGCTCGATATGCAAGGCCAGTCTCAGTCATCTCTGCAGCCGATGGTTCGCAAACTCGCCTATTGGGTCGAGCTCGACGCTGCCGACGAGGAGGCGCTTCTCAATCTCCCGCATCGAACGAAGAACCTTGAGCGGCACGGCTATATCGTCCGGGAAAGGGAGCAGACGACTCATTCGTGCGTGTTGCTTTCCGGCTTTGCGATCCGGCACAAGATCGTTGCGGGCGGGGCGCGGCAGATCGTCGCCGTGCACATGAAAGGCGACATCGTAGACCTTCAGAACTCCTTCCTGGGGGTCGCCGATCACAGCGTGCAGGTGCTCACAGATAGCGAGGTCGCGTTCATCCCTCGCGAAGCCGTCAAGACGCTGGCGTTCGAGCGCCCGAACGTCGGGGTGGCGATGTGGTACGACACGCTTGTCGACGGTTCGGTGTTTCGGGAATGGATCGCCAATATCGGTCGGCGGGATGCGCATGCCCGGATAGCGCATCTGCTTTGCGAATTCTCGCTGAGGTTGAAGGTTGCCGGGTTAGGGGAGGCGACCGAGTACGAGCTGCCGATGACGCAGGAGCAGATTGCCGACTGCACGGGCCTGACGCCGGTGCACGTCAATCGAACCCTGAAAGCGCTTGAAGCCGAAAACCTGATCACGCGTCGAACCAGCCGCTCGATCACCATCGGGGACTGGCGCAAGCTGGCGGAGGCGGGTGACTTCGACAGCAATTATCTGCACCTGCGCGCGCAAGAGCCCGCGCTGGGCTGACGTCCGCTCCTCACCAGAAGCTGAAATTCCTCCCGTGTTCCTTTATCGCTAGTTCGAGCGCCACTGCCGTTGTCGCCGTGTTGCCTGGTAAGGTGTGGACGACGGCCGACCAGCTTCGGCCCGGTAAGGTGAGAGGACCGCGTGAACGCCCTGATCGGACTGTTTGGGACCCTCTCGCTCCTGCTGCTTGCAGGTGGCTTGATCGGCATCCTCGATCGCCGGCGCTTCGCGCCGCGCTGGCTTCTGCTCGCCGCCCTGCTTGTCGCGATCAACGACGCGCTGCTCACCCGCTTCTACGGCACGATGCCCAACCTGCTGGCGGGCAGCGACTGGAACTGGCAAGGCAAGCTGCTCGCCCTGGCCGGGAGCCTAGCGATTGCGGCGCTACCTATCTTCGGATGGCGGCGCGTCGGCCTGACGCTCGCCCAGGCCCCGGGCAGCCTCAGGTCCGCTGTCCCCGTCCTCGTCCTTTACTGCGCATTCTTCCTTGCGATCGCGCTGGCATTCCCGAGTGAGCCTGCGAGCGGCGACGACATCGCCTTCCAGCTCACCATGCCGGGGCTGGAGGAGGAGATATTCTACCGCGGGATCCTGCTGTTCGCGCTCGATCGCGCCTTTGCCGGCCGGGTTCGCTTCCTCGGGGTCGAATGGGGCTGGGGCGCCGTCCTGTCCTGCCTCCTGTTCGGCATGACGCATGCGTTCGGCTTCTCGGACGGCCATTTCTCGCTCGACCCGCTCGTCATGGCGCTGACGGCGCTGCCCGCGTTTATCGCCGTCTGGCTGAGGCTGCGGACCGGCAGCCTCCTGCTCCCGATCGTGATGCACAATTTCGGGAATGCCGTATCGATGGTGGTTTGAGCCTGCTTGTCGGCCGCCTGCTACCGGACCTCGGCTCGCCAGGTGGTAATATAGTCGATGCTGCCCCGGCACTCGCCCATCGCTTCGGCGTGCACGAGTCGGAAGCGCGTGCCGTCCCAGGCGAAATGATCGCCACTGCCGCAGTCGCCGAGCCCGCGACCCTTGAAAAAGGTCGACAGCCGGCGCGCCTTCGCATCCCAGCCGGCGTTGGCCAGGGGATCGGCCGCGCCGCCGCCTGTCGGGTCGAAGGTGGCCGGTCGCGCGCGGCCGGCTTCGTCGACGATCCAGGCGGAGTACATGAAATTGTAGGCGCCGTTGCCGCAGGGGTGCGAGGCGAGCACCAGGCTGTGCCGCGCGTCGAGCCGGCCGCCTTCGATGCTGAGTTCGTTCGCATATTCGCACACCGTTGCCTCGCGCCCGAGCAGCTGGCGCACCCGCGCCTTGCCGAGCGTTCGGGCCGGCCTGGATGAAAGTGCAGGCTGGCGGACGACGGGAAGCGCCGGCGAGCGCGGGACGGCCGTGGCGGGCTTGGACCCGGGCCGGGCGAGCGCCGTCACGGTGCCGAGCCGCCCCTGTTGCTCGTCCATGTAGAGCAAGGCCGCGCTTGCCCCTGCCGGTGAGAGCGCGGCGAGCCGCTTGCCCTGCCGGTCCACCAGTGCCGCCTCGCCCGCGTCGAGCAGGGCCTTAATGAAGCCCGCGGCGTCGCGCGGGCGGAGCGAGGCGTCAGGCCCTTCCTCCAGCTCGAACAAGCGGCCGCCGACACTCACGGCGTGAGCCTTGGCTTCCGGAGGATCGATCGACAGTTGCGGCGCCGCGCCTGGCTCCGCGCCGCGGCGGATCGACATGGTGGTCGCCTCCGCATCGGTCTCGGGCATCAGCCCCACGGCCTGGCACGCGCGTCCGTTGTCGCAGCCGACCGTCCAGTCCCTGAAGGTCTTGAGTTCGCCCGGCTTCGGCGCCGCCGCCGCGGCGAGCAGGGCCAGCAACAGGCTCACCGCTCGCTCTTCTCGATCTTGCCGCCCTTGATAACGACGTCGACATCTTCGAGCTGGCGGATGTCGGCGATCGGATCGCCATCGACCGCGATCATGTCGCCGAACCGGCCCACCGCGATCGCGCCGACATCCTTTTCGCGCCCCAGCGCCTGCGCCGCGTTGCTGGTCGCGGCCTGGATCGCCTGCATCGGCGTCATGCCGAACCGCACCATCACTGGGAACTGCCGACCACCTAGCCCCGCCGGATAGACGCCGACGTCGGACCCGAACACGTGCCGCGCGCCGAGCTGGACGGATCGCCGGAACGCCTCGCGCTGCCGGGTGCCGACGATGCGTTCCTTGGCGAGATTCTCCTCGAGCACGCCGTTCTTGGCGCCTTCGGTAAGCGTGTAATCCGTGTTGTAGATGTCCATCGACAGCCAGGTGCCGCGCTCCTTGGCCATCCGGATCGCCTCGTCGTCCAGGAAGCTGGCATGCTCGATCGTGTCGATGCCGGCGCGGATCGCGGCCTTGATCCCGTCCGTCCCGTGCGCGTGTGCGGCGACCTTCATGCCGAGCATGTGCGCCTCGTCGGCCGCCATCTTGAGCTCTTCATAGGTCATCTGCTGGGCGCCGGGATCGGTGTTGCGCGAAAAGACGCCGCCCGTCGCGCACACCTTGATCACCTGCGCACCGAGCTTGCGCAGCTCGCGCACCTTCTTGCGCACCTCGTCCGGGCCGTCGGCGACGCCGGGCGCGGTCCGCGCGCGCGAGGGCTGGTTGGTGTTCTCGTCGCAATGCCCGCCGGTCGCGCCGATCGGAGACGTGGCGGCGATGATCCGCGGCCCGCGCAGCTCGCCAAGCTCGATCCCCTGCCGCAGCGCCACGTCGAGATAGCCGCCCGCGCCGACGCTGCGCACCGTCGTGAAGCCCGCATCCAGCAGCTTCCCGGCATTCGGCACGCCCATCACCAGGAAGAAATTGTCGGTAAATTCGAGCGTCCGGTAGCCTTTGACCTTCTCGGACCCGCCAAGATGGACGTGCATGTCGATCAGGCCCGGCAGCAGGGTTTTGCCCGGCAGCTCGATCCGCTTCGCCCCTTGCGGCGCCGCGTCGCCCTGACGCCCGACGGCGGCGATCCGCCCGTCGGTGATCACGACCTGAGGCCGATCAACCGCTCGCCCGGCGAGCACGTCGATCATCCTGTCGGCGGTGACGACGACAGTCTCGGCCCGGGCCGCGCTCGCGCCTAGCAGCAGCGCGACCGCCGCAAGTAAATGCCTCTTCATGTCAGCCCCTCGCCGAAAGCTCAGTAATGGACCGCCCGCCCGTAAGCGTCGAGCACGCTTTCGTGCATCATCTCGGACAAGGTCGGGTGCGGGAAGATGGTGTGCATCAGGTCCGCCTCGGTGGTCTCGAGCTGGCGCGCGACGACATAGCCCTGGATGAGCTCGGTCACTTCCGCGCCGACCATATGCGCGCCGAGCAGCTCCCCCGTGGTCTCGTCGAACACGGTCTTCACGAAGCCCTCCGCTTCGCCGAGCGCGATCGCCTTGCCGTTGCCGATAAACGGGAACTTGCCGACCTTGACCTTGTAGCCGACCTCCTTCGCCTTGGCCTCCGTGAAGCCGACCGAGGCCACCTGCGGCCGGGAGTAGGTGCAGCCCGGGATGTTGCCGGTCTCCATCGGATGCGGGTTCTTGCCGGCAATGGCCTCGACGCAGATCACCCCCTCGTGGCTCGCCTTGTGGGCAAGCCAGGGCGGGCCGGTGACGTCGCCGATCGCGTAGATGCCCTCGACGTTGGTGCGGCCATAACCGTCAGTGACGATGTGCCCGCGGTTGGTCTCGATGCCGAGCGCCTCCAGGCCGATATTCTCGCTGTTCGGCACGATCCCGATCGCGATGATCGCGTGGCTGAAGACCTGCGGTCCGCGCTCCTTGATGGTTGCGGTGACGCCGCTCGAGGTGACTTCCAGCTTTTCCACTCCCGACGAGGTGTGGATGGTCATGCCCTGCTTGGTCAGCGCCTTGTGCATGAAGGCGGAAACGTCGGCATCCTCGACCGGCAGGATGCGGTCGAGCATTTCGACGATCGTCACCTTGGCGCCCATGTCCGAATAGAAGCTGGCGAACTCGACCCCGATCGCGCCCGATCCGATCACCAGCAATTCGGTCGGCATCACCTTCGGCACCATCGCGTGCCGATACGTCCAGATCCGCTCCCCGTCCGCCTTGGCGAACGGCAGGTCGCGCGCGCGGGCGCCGGTGGCGATGATGATGTGCTTGGCTTCCAGCACTCGCTCGCCCACCTGCAGCTTGCCCGCGCCGGCGAGCTTTCCCTCGCCTTCGACGACGGTGATCTTGTTCTTCTTCATCAAGCCTTTGACGCCGCCGTTGAGCTGGCCGGCGACCTTGCGGCTGCGATCGACGATCTTGGCGAGATCGAAGCTCGGTTTTTCCGCCACGAGGCCATAGGCGGAGGCGTGGGTCAGATAATGGTTGATCTCGGACGTCCGCAGCAGCGCCTTGGTCGGGATGCACCCCCAGTTGAGGCAGATTCCGCCGAGCTTCTCCCGCTCGACGATGGCGACTTTCATCTTGAGCTGCGCCGCGCGGATAGCGGCAACGTATCCCCCGGGCCCGGAGCCGAGGACGATGAGGTCGTAAGTATCAGGCATGGGATGCTCCGCTAAGCCCCTCTCCCCTTGTGGGAGAGGGGTTGGGGAGAGGGGTGCGAGCGTCGCGGCTCGACGCCGCGGCGCTCGCCTCCAGCGCTGACACGATCGTCGTCAGCACGCCCTCTTCATTGGTGAGGATGTCGTTGTTCCAGAAGCGCAATATGCGAAAGCCCTGGCTACATAGCCACTCGTCACGCCCGCCGTCGCGCTCTGGTCCATGCTGTCCGCCGTCAGCTTCGACGATCAGCTTCGCCGAATAGCAGACGAAATCCGGCCGGTACGGGCCGATCGGCGGCTCACGCCTGAATTTCCAGCCGCCTAGCCGCTTGGCCCGCAGGATCAGCCAGAGCCGATGCTCCGCGTCAGTCGGGTGACTTCGACTGTGCTTGGCTGCGCCAAGCGCGCTCGCCCGCTGCGCAGCCGAGCGCCCCCCTCTCCCCAACCCCTCCCCCACCAGGGGGGAGGGGCTAGGATGCACCACTCCCTTCAAGGGAGAGGGGCTTGTCACGCAATCATCCCCAGCGGGCTCTCGACCAGCTCCTTGAACCGCTTCATCAGCGCAGCCCCGTCGGCGCCGTCGATCGCGCGGTGGTCGAAGCTGCCGGTGGCGCTCATCACGGTCGCGACGGAAAGCGCCCCGTCCACCACATAAGGCCGCTTCTCGCCCGCGCCGATTGCCATGATCATGCCCTGGGGCGGGTTGATGACGGCCTCGAACTGTTTGATGCCGTACATGCCCATGTTCGACAGGCTGGCGGTGCCGCCTTGATATTCATGCGGCTGCAGCTTGCCGTCGCGGGCGCGGGCGGCGAGGTCCTTCATCTCGGTCGAGATCGCGCTGAGGCTCTTGCCGTCCGCGTTCGGGATGATCGGCGTGATGAGCCCGGTCGGCGTCGACACCGCGACCGAGACATCCGCGCGCTTGAAGGTGACCAGCTCGGTGGGCGTGTACATGACGTTGCACTTGGGCTCGTCCATCAGCGCGACGGCGAGAGCCTTGATCATGAAGTCGTTGACCGAGAGCTTGACGCCGCGCGCGTCCAGGCTGGCGTTGAGCTCGGTCCGGAGCTTCAGCAAAGCGTCGAGCTGGATGTCGACCGTGAGATAGATGTGCGGAACCTGCTGCTTCGACTCGGTGAGCCGGCGTGCGATCGTCTTGCGGATGTTGGAGAGCTTGGCGACCTCGTGCGGGATGTCCGGGATCGTCTGAGCCGCCGCGGGTGCGGGCGTCGGGGTGGGCGCGGCGGCAGGAGCGGGAGCAGCAGCCGGCGCTGCGGCGGTGACGGGTGCGGCGGCGGGCCGCCCCTGCGCTCCGTCGATGTCGGCTTTGACGATCCGCCCGCCCGGCCCGGAGCCCGTCAGCGCGGAAAGGTCGATCCCTTTCTGCTCGGCCAGGCGGCGGGCGAGCGGGCTCGCCTTGACCCGCTCGCCCGAATCGGCGCGCGGCTGCGCTGCCTGAGGCTGGGCGGCTGCGGGAGCCTGGTTCGTTGCCTGCGCGATCTGCTGGTCTTCGGCCGGATTGGCGCCATAGCCCTTGACGTCGGGCTGCGGCGTCGGCGTAGCGGGCTGGCCCGCGCCGGTTTCGCCCGCGCTCGTGTCGACGGGTTTGCTCGCGGCCGGTGCCGCCACGGAGGCATCCTCGCCCTCGCCTGCGATGATCGCGATCACGGTCCCGACCTTTACCTCGTCCGTGCCTTCCGCGACCAGGATATTGGTGATCGTGCCTTCGTCGACCGCTTCGAACTCCATCGTCGCCTTGTCGGTCTCGATTTCGGCCAGCAGGTCGCCGGACGAGACGGTGTCGCCCTCCTTCACGAGCCATTTGGCGAGCGTGCCTTCCTCCATGGTTGGCGAGAGGGCGGGCATCTTGAGTTCGATCGGCATGGGTCGCGTTTCCTCCGGCCGGGGCGGCTCGTCCAAAGCGCGTTGAGGGAGGCGGGTCAAGCCTGAGCCGCGACCCGCGCGGCCGGCCAAGGCGGGCGCACTTGCGCCCGCGCCGCTTCTGACGCAGCTTCCGGGGCCAAAGCCGAAGAGGAGCGGATGCGCGTCTACCTGGTCGTGATGGATGAAAGCGCCGAGGCAGGCGCCGCGTTGCGCTATGCGGCCCGCCGAGCCGCGCGAACGGGCGGCCGCGTCGAGATCGTGACGGTGATCGAGCCCACCGAGTTCGTGCAATGGGGCGGGGTTCAGGCCGCCATGGAGGAGGAAGCGCGGCTGCGAGCCGAAGCCATGGTGCTGAATGCGTCCAGCGCGGTCGCGGAGGAGACCGGGATCGAACCGAGCGTGACGGTGCGTCAGGGCGATCCTGTCGAGGAAGTCACGCGGTTGCTGCGGGAGCGCGAGGAAGTGGCCGCCCTGGTGCTCGGCGCCGCCCCCGAGGGCGGACCGGGGCCGATGGTCAGCCACTTCGCGGGCTCGGTCGCAGGTACGCTGCCCTGCCCGCTGATCATCGTGCCCGGCGGAATAGCTTCGGATATCGGACCGGGCTGAACGGTCTTTGTCATTCCCGCAAGAGCGGGACCCCAGACGAACTTACCGCCCCCGCAGCTTGCGCTTGTACAGGCGCCGCGGCGGATGCGAGCGGGTTTCGTGGTGCACGACCCGCTCCTCCACGGTCGGCGGGTAGGTCGTCGTGGTCGTGATCGTCTCGGTGATCATCCCGCCCGAGCAACAGGGGCCAGAAGCATAGCCATGCCCGCCACCGGGATGGCCGACCGGATAGGTGACATCGCGATCATCCCAGCCATGCTCTCCCTCATCGCCACGATGATCCTCGTACATGGGTCCGTCCACATCCTCCCGATCCCACTCGCCAGGGTGATCGCGCAGATCCCCCATCCGTCGCCGAACGATCACGCGGTCTGGTCCGTGCACCATCGGCCCCTCCCGATGACGGCGCACGATCACGCGGGCCGGGCCGTCCGCCATATGCTCGTCCATCTCACTCCGAATCTCGAATTGCGCCGGCCCTTCGCCCGTTGACCCACCCTGACGGCGAATCACGAAGCTGCGGGGAGGCGGCGGGAGTTGGCTCGCGCGGGGCGGTATTGGCAGAGGAGGCGGAACGGCTTCGGCGCGCCTTGCGGGCGAAACCATCATCGGCGGGGGCGGCGTCACAGTGCGCTGCGTCACGATCGGTTGCGGAGCGGCGCTCGGCCCCACCGGCGCCATGCTCGGCGCAGGCGCGGCCTGGTTGCGCCAGGTGATCCCGGCGGGCGGCGTCGGCGCGGCCGGCGCCGTGGGCTGCGCGATCGGCGCGGGAGCTTTGCCGGCCTGCGCGGCGGTGGCCGGCTTCTTCAGCGGAACCTCCGGCGTCCCTTCGTACCGATCGGCCGGCGAGACGGTCTGCGCCAACGCCCCGGAGGAAAGCGCGCTCGCCGCCGCCAATGTCAGAATCGCCAGCTTGTGCATGCCCATCGTCCCCTTTTTCGCCGCGCAGCCGCTGCGGCTGGGCTCCCGCCAAAGTAGAGTTTGGCGGGTGCCCCGGGCCGGGCCGCGCTTCGGTCTTACCGCTGGGGCGGAGCCGTTTCCACTCCGGCAAGACGCGGCGCAATCCGCTGTGCCAGTCTGATACAGAAGTCGCGGTCGACGGCGTCGAACCGCGCGACGCGAGGACTGTCGAGGTCGAGCACGGCGATCAGCCGCGCGTCATGCTCGATCGGCACGACAAGTTCGGAGGCGGAAGCGCTGTCGCAGGCGATGTGGCCCGGAAAGGCGTGCACGTCCTCGACCAGCTGAGGCTCCCGCGTCGCCGCGGCCGTCCCGCACACACCCTTCCCGAACGGGATGCGGATGCACGCCGCCCGCCCCTGGAACGGCCCGAGCACCAGCTCGCCCTCCACGTTGCGGTAGAAGCCAGCCCAGTTCAGGTCGGGCAGACTTTCCCAGATCAAGGCCGCCAAGTTCGCCATGTTCGCGATCGCGTCCGGCTCCCCGGCCGTCAGCGCATCCGCCGCCTCGATCAGCTGCCGATACAGCTCCGTCTTGTCCGCCGCTTCGATCTTGAACTCGTACATCGCTTCCTCAGTCCAGCCGGACCTTGCCGCGCCCTTGCTTGACCGCAGCCCGGCCCTTCTTCTCGTCCACCCGCTTCGCCTTGGCGGCCCGGCTCGGCCGCGTCTTCACTCGCTTCGCCTGCACCACATGGGCATCGGCGATCAGCTTGGCCAGCCGCTCGCGCGCATCCTGCCGGTTCGCTTCCTGCGTCCGGTAGGTGCGCGCCGTGATCACGATCTCGCCGGCGCCCGTCATCCGGCTGCCGGCCAGGCTCTTCAGCTTGGCAAAGGCATGGGGAGACAGGCCCAGCTTGAACACGTCGCACCGCAGCTGGCATGCGGTCGCGACCTTGTTGACGTTCTGCCCGCCCGGGCCGCTCGACGCGATGAAGCTTTCGCTCAGCGCGTCCTCTGGCACCAGTTCAGGCATCGACGTCGCCAAATCCCGCGTAACCGAACGAGGGCGGCAAAGGGGCGCGCGCCTCGATCGGTGGCTTCGCGCCGCGCTCCAGCCTCAGCCCAAGCGCATGAAGCAGCATCGGACCTCCTGAACGGGTCGAAGGACGCCCGTAAACCGGATCGCCGACGATCGGCAGCCCGAGCCCGGATGCCGCGTGCACCCGCACCTGGTGCGTTCGCCCGGTCTCCGGCTCGAACAGCAAAGCCGAACGGCCATTCCGCTCGGCCACTATCCGCCAACGCGTGGCCGCCATCTTGCCGCCGGCGTCCGGCACCATCCGCCAGCCCTCTTCCTTGGACGATATCTTGGCCAGCGCCATGTCGATCCGGCCGTCCTGGGCGTCCGGCACGCCCTCGACGATCGCGAGATACCGCTTCTCGACCGCACCGGCCTCGAACGCCTGTTGGAAGCGCTTGGCAGCCTTGGGGTTGCGGGCCAGCAGCAGGCAGCCGCTCGTATCACGGTCGAGCCGGTGCACCGGCTGCGGCTCGCGTAGAAAGCCGAGCCGGAAATGCACGAGATAATCCTCCAGGCTCTCGCGGGTGCGCGGCCCCGGATGCATGGCGAGCCCGGCCGGCTTGTCGATCACCAGCGCCTCGCCATCCTCGAACAAAATCCGGTCCTGCCACATGATGCTGCTCTGCCTCGGCTGTTGCAGCGGCGCAACGTCCGTCGGCCGACTCGCATTGTCTACCGCTTTACGAGTAATTAACCTTTTAAGTTCACTTATGGCGTGATTAATAAAGGTTACCGGGCAGCGTTCAGACCAACAGGTCGGACCTTCCCTAACAAGGGGCGAACGATATGCGTGTGCTGCTTATTGAGGATGAACCGACCACCGCCAAGAGCATCGAGCTGATGCTGACCAGCGAAGGCTTCAACGTCTACACCACCGATCTGGGCGAAGAGGGCTTGGACCTCGGCAAGCTCTACGATTACGACATCATCTGCCTGGACCTCAACCTGCCCGACATGCACGGTTATGACGTGCTCAAGAAGCTGCGGGTCGCCAAGGTCGGCACGCCGGTGCTGATCCTGTCCGGCATCAACGAGATGGACTCAAAGGTCCGCGCACTCGGCTTCGGCGCCGACGATTATGTGACCAAGCCGTTCCACCGCGACGAACTCGTCGCCCGCATCCACGCGGTCGTGCGCCGCTCGAAGGGCCACTCCCAGTCCGTGATCAAGACCGGCAAGCTCGCGGTCAATCTCGATGCCAAGACCGTCGAAGTCGACGGCAGCCGCGTCCATTTGACCGGCAAGGAATATGCGATGCTGGAGCTGCTCTCGCTCCGCAAGGGCACCACGCTGACCAAGGAAATGTTCCTGAACCACCTCTACGGCGGCATGGACGAGCCCGAGCTCAAGATCATCGACGTATTCATCTGCAAGCTGCGCAAGAAGCTCAGCCTGGCTTGCCAGGGCGACAATTACATCGAAACCGTCTGGGGCCGCGGCTACGTGCTGCGCGATCCCGAAGACATGGAACAGTCCAAGGTCGCTTGAGACCAAGCGGGGCCGGCTGGCGAAAACGCCGCCGGCCCGCTATATTGAGAACGTGGCTGAGCCCACGAACCTCGTTCTAGAACATCTGCGCGCGATCCGCGTCGACCTTGCAGCCGTGCGCGAAGTTCAAGGAGAGCATGGCTTACGCCTGACGGAGTTGGCGGTCGGGATCGCAGGGTTGCGCCGCGATCAGGCGCACGACGCCGAAATCGGCGGCTCGAGCTGAGCGACGGGTGACGATCGCCCAAAGCTTCGAAACATCACGTCGGCACGGCCTCGCCTTTCCGGAAGCCAGCGAAGACTTCCCGTGGGGCCACACCGCGCTGAAAGTGCGGGGCAAGACCTTCGTCTGGCTCAACGCCGGCGAGGCCGCCTTGAGCATGACGGTCAAGCTGCCGGTCAGCCGCGATTCGCCGAGAGCTTCGACTGGGCCGAGCCCGCCGGCTACGGCCTTGGCCGCTCCGGCTGGATCACCGCCAGGTTCGGGCCGGATGACGAGCTCGAGCTCGACCTTCTGAAACGCTGGATCGCCGAGAGCTACCGCGCCGTCGCGCCGAAAAAGCTGGGCAAGCTGCTCCCGGAATAACCTCTTCCTTCGCGTCCCGCCGCTTGCGCTGAACGGGATCAGTCCCGCAGCAGCTCGTTGATGCTGGTCTTGGAGCGGGTGCGCGCATCGACGCGCTTGACGATGACGGCGCAGGCGAGGTGCGGCGCGCCGGGCTTGCCCGGGAGAGTGCCGGGAACCACCACCGAATAAGCGGGCACGCGGCCCATGAAGGTCTCTCCGGTATCGCGGTCGACGACCTTGGTGGAGGCGCCGATGAAGACGCCCATCGAGAGCACCGCGCCTTCCTCCACGATCACCCCTTCGGCGACTTCCGAGCGGGCGCCGATGAAGGCGCCATCCTCGATGATCACCGGGCCGGCCTGGAGCGGCTCCAGCACGCCGCCGATCCCGGCGCCGCCCGAAATGTGGACGTTCCGGCCGATCTGGGCGCAGCTGCCGATGGTCGCCCAGGTATCCACCATCGCGCCTTCGCCAACCCGGGCGCCGATGTTGACGAAGCTCGGCATCAGGACGGCGCCAGGGGCGATGTAGGCGCCGCGGCGTACGATTGCGCCCGGCACCGCGCGAAAGCCCGCCTCGCCGAAGCGGGCGGCGTCCCAGCCGAGGAACTTGGACGGCACCTTGTCCCACCACAGGGCGCCACCGGGGCCGCCGCCGATCGGCTCCATCGGATTGAGCCGGAAGCTCAGCAGCACGGCCTTTTTCAGCCACTGGTTGACGGTCCAGCCGTCCGGAGCTTTTTCGGCAACGCGCGCCGTACCCGCATCGAGCGCCTCGAGCGCCGTTTCCACCGCGTCCCGGACCTCGCCCTCGGTGCCCGGCCCGACCCCGTCCCGCTCCTCCCAGGCCCGATCGATGATCGTCTGCAGCGCGTCGCTCATTGGTCCCCCGTAGCTTCGGCGAGCCAGGCGCCGATGTCGTGCGTGTGGAAATCGATATGGTCGGGATCGGCCTGGTTGCTGGCCTGTTCCGAGCCGTTGTCGACCCAGACGGTGACCATGCCGAGCGCCTTGGCGGGCTTGAGGTTGCGGGCCATGTCCTCGGCGAACAACGCGTGCGTCGGATCGATGCCGTGGCGATCGCAGAGCAGTTGGTAGGCGCGCGGATCGGGCTTGGGCACGTAGCTCATCGCGTGGATGTCGTGGAGGCCGTCCCACAGATTGGCGAGGCCCAGCTTGTCCAGCACGCGCCGCGCGTAGGTCTCGTCGCCGTTGGTGAACACGAACTTACGCCCCGGCAGCCGGTCGATCAGCGCGACCAGGTCGGGATCGGCCGAGATCCGAGCGAGATCGATATCGTGCACGAAATCCAGGAATTCGTGCGGATCGATCTCATTGGCCGTCATCAGGCCCGACAAGGTCGTGCCATGTTCGTGAAAATAGCGCTTCTGCAGCGCGCGGGCCGCTTGCCGGTCGAGCCCGAAGCGCTGCTCGACATAGTCCGTCATGCGGTGGTCGATGAGCTCGAACAGGTTCGCCGAGGCCGGATAAAGGCAATTGTCGAGGTCGAATATCCAGTTCTCGACATGGCGAAGGGCGGGGAGCATGCTGGCCGTCCTTTAGAAAGGAATTCACCTTCAGCAAATTGTAAGTATTTGGCCGCTATTCTTATTGTGCAAAATAGCTGAGAAATCCGCGACTTAGAGGACGCGCATGAACCGTCGGCACGCCAGAAAAGCACTTTTGTTGACGACTTGCGTCCTTGCCTTGACGCTGGCCGGCTGCGGCGGCGGAGGCACGTCGACCCCGCCCGCGCCGGTGTCGAGCCTGCCGCCGCCTGCACCGCCGCCGCCCTCGCCTCCACCGCCTCCACCGCCTCCCCCACCTGCTCCCGCGCCGACGCCGAGCCCCACGCCGACCAGCGTCAACTTCAACGATTCCGAATACCAGCGGTCGAACGGCGCGGTCGCGGCCGGCGCGATCAGCGCCTACAATGCAGGCGGCACCGGGCAGGGCGTGAAGATCGCCGTGCTGGACGGCGGCATCAACCCGAATCTGGCCGAGTTTGCGGGCCGCATCGATCCGGCCAGTGTCGATCTCGTCATGAACCGTCCCATCTCCGACACGGAAGGGCATGGCACCGCCGTTGCCGCGATCGCGGCCGCCGGCCGGAACGGCGGCCAGATCCAGGGAGTCGCTTTCGCGTCGACCATCCTTGCGCTGAACTCGGCCGACCCGAACAATTGCGACAAGGACGATGGCTGCCAGCATAGCGGGAGCGCGATTGCTCAGGGCATCGATCTCGCCCGCACGAACGGCGCGCGTGTCATCAACATCTCGCTCGGCGGGGAGGGCGCAAGTTCCGCAGTCCTCCAGGCGGTGAGCCGTGCGACTCAGGCGGGGATCGTGATCGTCGTCTCGGCCGGCAACGACGGCACCAAGGCCATCGGCAGCAATCCAGATGATTTCGCCGCCGGTCTTGCCGGTGCGGGCAACGGGCTGGTGATCATCGCCGGCGCCCATGACAGTGCGCGCAACATCGCGGGATTCTCAAACCGCGCGGGCACGGGCCAGCAGGTTTATCTGGCCGCCCTCGGCGACCGCATCCGCTCGTTCGACCATACCGGACAGCCTTTTCTATTCTCCGGCACGTCCTTTTCGGCGCCGGTGATCAGCGGCGCTGCGGCGCTGCTCGCCAGCGCCTTTCCGAACCTCACCGGGCGCCAGATTGCCGAGATCTTGCTCAACAGCGCCGACGACGCCGGGACGCCCGGCACGGACGGCACGTTCGGGCGCGGCATTCTCAACATCGGGCGCGCTTTCCAGCCGCAGGGCCAGACTTCGCTCGCGGGCAGCCAGGTCGCGATCTCGACCGGCAGCAACGGCCAGGCCTCCGGGCCGATGGGCGACGCCACGGGCGCGTCGGTCGGCGCGATCGTGCTCGACGGCTATTCGCGCGCTTACCGGCTGGAGGTCGGCTCGACCCTGAGCCGCGCGCAGCAGGAGCAGCCGCTCGCCCAGTCACTTGGCGGCGACTTGCGCACCGCTTCGGCGGCGGCCGGCAAGACGGCGGTGACGATCACGGTCAACCGCACGCTGACCAACCAGCCCCGCATCAACTACGCCTATCTGGGCTTGAGCTGGGAGGATGCGCGGCAGGCGAGGGCGGTGGCGGGCATGGCGCTGAGCGAGCTCAGCCCCAGCACTGCCGTGGCGTTCGGCTTCTCGGAGACTGGCCGGACTCTCCAGCAGCGGCTGACCGGGCACGATCAGAATGCCTTCCTGGTCGCGCGCGATCCGCTCACCCGCAACGGCTTCTTCGCCGATGCGAGCAGCAGCGCGGGTATCCGCCACTTGCTCGGCCCGGTCGGCGTGACCGCCACCAGCGAGCGCGGGCGCGTCCACAATCCCGGCTTGGTGCGCCAGGTGCAGGACCCCGCCTACACCATCAACACGGTCGCTTTCGACCGGCGGTTCGGACCGGCCCTGGTGTCGGTCGGGGCGTCACGGCTCGACGAGCAGGAGACCATGCTCGGCAGCCGGTTCAGCTCCGCCTTCTCGAGCCGCGGCGCGTCGAGCGATTTCTTGGACGCGAGCCTGTCCTACGATCTCGGGCGCGGCTGGGGCGCCTTTGGCAGCTATAGCCGCGGCTGGACGCGGATGGCGGGCACCGGCGCGCTGGTCAGCGAGGGCCGGCTTTCGACCGACGCGTGGGCGTTCGACCTGGCCAGGGCCGGCGCATTCTCGCCAGGCGACAAGCTCGCCTTGCGGGTGATGCAGCCGCTTCGCGTCAGCTCCGGCGGGTTCGATCTGTCGGTGCCGACTTCCTATGATTACGCTACCGGCGCGGTGGGTTATGAGAACCGCCAGTTCAGCCTCGCCCCGACCGGGCGGGAGATCGACTACGAGCTGGCCTACAACGCCCGCGCGTTCGGCGGTCGGCTCGGCGCCAACCTGTTCCTGCGCACGGAGCCGGGACACATCGAGGCGATGGACAGCGACCTGGGCGGGGCAATCCGGTTCACGCTGGGGTTCTGATCACCCCAGGCTGACGCCGACTCGCGCCGAGCCCGCTCAAATCTTGACCGCTCGGCCGCCGCCGAAGCCGGCTTCGGTGACGTTGGGAGACTCACCAGACCAGACCTTGCTGAGGCACTGGGCGAGCGCGGTCATCGCGCTCTGGCCGCTGCCGAGCGGCACGTTGCTGATGCTGCGCCCGTCGCGGCTGAACTGCATGCCCTTGGCGGCGACAAATTGGTTGATGAAGGCCTTGCCGCTCTCCTCGCCGATGGGGACGGCGAAGACGAGGCCGGGTCCGTCGCTGTCGATGTTGGTGCGCGACATCGCCGGGAGCTGCCAGGGACCGCTGCCGTCGAAAGCGACCGCAATGGTGGTCTTCTCGCCGTCGCGGAGCGACCAGGCAGCATTCTGGACGAGGAACATGAGATTGTTCTGGCCGGTGCCGGCGACGATCGACACCACCGTGCCGCCCGGCGAGGATGCGTGGACGGCGCAGCCACGATCGCCGCCGGCCAGCTTCCATTGCGCGACGGGGGTGGGAGCGGGCGCAGCCGCGGCGGTCGTGGAAGCGGCAAGAAAAGCAAAAGCTGCAAATGGCTTCAACATTGTGGCTCTCCAACAGCCCGCCGCCCGACCTTGTGGCTGCTGAACCCCCTTGACTTCCCTTTGTTGCGCGTTCGACTCATCCGTTCGTCGATTCGACGGACCGCTGTCCCGGCGTGGAACTAAACCGTGAAACTCTCGCCGCAGCCGCACATGCCCTTGGCGTTCGGGTTTTCAAAGACGAACCCGGCGGTGAAATCGTCCTCGCGCCAGTCCATCCGGCTGCCGATCAGGTACAGGATCGACCCCGCATCGACGAAGAAAGTGCCGCCCGGCGTTTCGATCTTCTCGTCGAACGGCTTGGCTTCGGCGACATAGTCGACCGAATAAGCCAAGCCCGAGCAGCCGCGCCGCGGCGTCGAAAGCTTGACGCCGACCGTGCCTTCCGGCGCCCGCGACATGAGCTCGGCGATGCGAGCCTCGGCTGCCTGCGTGAGGTTGAGCGCGGCGCGTGCTTCGAGACGCCGCTTCGACGGGCTCAGCGGCTCCTTAGCATGAGCGGTGTCTGTGTTCATGATATCTCCCATCGCCGCTCATCCTGAGGAGGGACTGAGCGCAGCCCGGAGGGCGGAGCCGAAGGCCCGTCTCGAAGGACCATCACAGCATCCCCAGCTCTAGCTTGGCCTCGTCGCTCATCTTCTGTGGGTCCCAGGGCGGATCCCAGACCAGTTCGACTTCCGCGTGACCCACGCCGGGAACGGCGCCGACGCGAAGCTCGATCTCGCCCGGCATCGACTCCGCCACCGGGCAATTGGGCGTGGTCAGCGTCATCAGCACCTTGGCGTGGTTCTCGGGGCTGATCTGGACGTCGTAGATGAGCCCGAGATCGTAGATGTTGACCGGGATTTCCGGGTCGTAAATCTCCTTGAGCGCCTCGATCACCGCTTCGTAAAGATCGCCGCCCGGCTCCACGGGCGCGGGCTCTGCGGGCTTCTGAGCAAGGAACCCGGCGAGATAATCCTTCTTGCGCTCGAACGTCTCCGCCACATCCGAGACGCGCGCCTTGGGCGGCGGCGCGACCTCCGTGACTTCCTCGACTTCGATCTTGCGTTGCTCGTTCATCCGAAAATCCTGGTCACCCGCTCGATGCCGCGGACAAAGGCCTCGACATCCTGCCGGCCGTTATACACGCCGAAGCTCGCCCGCGCAGTGGCGTCAACGCCGAGGTGGGACATCAGCGGCTGCGCGCAATGATGACCCGCGCGGATCGCGACCCGGCTTTCGTCCAATATGGTGCCGACGTCGTGCGGATGCACGCCTTCGATCGCGAAGCTGACGATGCCGGCCGAGTCTTCCGGCCCGAACAGCCTGAGGCTGTTCAACGTTTGCAGGGCTTCGCGGGTCTCGCGCACCAATGCGGTTTCGTGAGCGTGAATCGCGTCGAGACCGATGCCGTCGACATAATCGATCGCCGCATGGAGGCCGAGCACGCCGACGACATGAGGGGTGCCGGCCTCGAACCGCGCGGGCGGAGGTGCATAGGTCGTGCCCTCGAAGCTCACCTTGTCGATCATCGCCCCGCCGCCGTGCATCGGCGGCATCGCATCGAGCAGATCGCCACGGCCCCACAGCACGCCGATGCCGGTCGGGCCGTAGAGCTTGTGCGCGGAGAAGACGTAAAAGTCGCAGCCGAGCGCCTGGACGTCCACCGGCATCCGCGGCACCGACTGGCAGCCGTCGAGCAGGATGTTGGCGCCGACGCGGTGAGCCAGATCGACCGCCCGTCGCGCGTCGAGCACCGAGCCGAGCACGTTCGAGACGTGGGCCAGCGCGACGATCTTGTGCCGCTCGGTCAGCATCGCCTCGACCGCGTCGAGATCGATGCGGCCGTCCGCCGTCAGCGGCGCGACGTCGATCACCGCGCCGACCCTGTCCGCGGCCATCTGCCACGGCACGATATTGCTGTGATGCTCCAGCATCGACAGCAGGATGCGGTCGCCTGCCTTGAGGAAGGTGCCGCCCCAACTCTGCGCAACCAGGTTGATCGCCTCGGTCGCGCCGCGGAGGAAGACAATTTCCTCGGCCGAGCGCGCGTTGATGAAGGCGGCCGTCCGCCGCCGCGCGGCCTCAAAGGCGAGCGTCATGTCGGCCGAGCGCTGGTAAACGCCGCGGTGCACAGTCGCGTAGGTCTCGCCATAGCCACGCGCAATCGCGTCGATCACCGCCCGCGGCTTCTGCGCGGTCGCGGCGGTGTCGAGATAGGCCCAGCCCTCCGGGATCGCCGGGAAGTCGGACACGAGGTCGAGCGGCTTAGTCCCTCTCCCTGCAGGGGTGAGGGGGGGACCCGCCGCGTCAGCGGTGGGGGGGTGAGG
>NZ_DASVTH010000055.1:0-1566 GCF_036387615.1 Allosphingosinicella sp. | reverse complement strand
TCTTCATAGGACTAAATTCTTGAATATTGCCACCTGGACTGTGTCATAGCATTTTATGAAAAGCCCTATTGTCCGCCATTTGGGAAGCTCTGTGGGGTTGGGCGCAGTACGGGCATCGCTCCAATTTACGCATGATCATGCGGGCGATGCGGTGACGCAGCGAGGCGATGGAGTATGGATTGTGACGCGCCGTCCGTGTCGGCTTGGGCGGGGTGCCGAGGGGGGAAAAGGCTTCGCTCGCACACGAGGAAGCCGTACGCCGCCAGACACAGGGTGACATGGTGATTGAAGCCGCGCCAGCCACGGCCCTCGAACCTGGCCAAGCCGACCTCCTGCTTGAGTTCGCGATAGTCCTGCTCGACCCGGTAGCGGCCCTTGGCGTGTCGGACGAGGTTTTCGAGCGGCGTGTCGGCCGGCAGCGTGCTCAGCCAGTAGTTCCGGTCCTTGGCGGCCTCGGCGTCCTGAACGATCAGCCATTCCTCGGGATCGAGGTGGTCACGGCGCTGGGTCGGAGCGACCTGAACCCGGCGCGCCGCGAACCGCCCGGTCAACTGTCCGGCCGATCCTTCACGCCAGGAAACGGTGCGCCAGTCCCGCGGCCCCCACTCGCCGGCCAGGACATCGACCCGGACCGCGCCGGCCTGGACCTTGGCGGACCTGTCGCGCGCCGTGGCGTGGCCCGCCGCGCCGGCGGCCGGCACGGCCGTGGTGTTGCTCTCGATCCCGAGCGCGTAGGCGAGATCGAGGTCCCTCAGCGCGTCGCGGAAGCTTCGGGCGCCGCCGTAAGCCGCGTCGGCCAGCACGATCCCGCGCGGCAGGCCGGTGGCGGCGGCGTGGCGGATCTGATCAATCGCCATCTCGATCTTGGTGCGGAACACGAGATGGGGCGGCACCCCGGCACGAAGACGGCGTTTGCGATCATGCGCCCACTCCTCGGGCAGGTAGAGCTCGCACGCGACCGGCATGCTGGCCGCTCCGGTCGCCAGCGACAGGCTGACCAGCGACTGGCAGTTGGCCGTCGTGCCGACCAGACCCGAGTACTGGATGGCGACCCCGACCGAATGCCGGCCGCTCTTGAGCAGGGTCGTGTCATCGACGATCCAGTGCTCGATGGCGCCGCGCTGTTGCATCGCCGGCACGACCCGGCCGAGCACCCGCTCGCGCACGGGGCCATCCTTCCAACTGGCTTCGCTGACGAAATGCTGGATCGACTGGTGGCGGCGCGAGACGTTCCCGCTGTCCAGGCGCTCGGCGATCGGCTCCATGCTCTTGCGCTCACCGGGCAGCAACAGCCCGGTCATGTAGTCGCTCAGCCCACGCCGACGCGCATCGTTGCCCACAGCCGCGCCCAAATCCTCAAGATAGTCCTGGAAGCGCCGCTCCATCGCGGCATCGAAACTCGTTCCTTCGCTCATGCCAATCAAATAGGCATCAATCAATCCCGCGCAATCCATCAGCCCCTATTTGGTAGGATTGCTGTCATGACGCAGTCCATCAGATCGTCGACCGCCGCCAGCACCGCCGCACCTTGCCCGTCCGGGCAGCAACTAATGTTCATCTAGTTTT
>NZ_DASVTH010000054.1:0-12418 GCF_036387615.1 Allosphingosinicella sp. | reverse complement strand
GGAGAGGGAGATCGGCGCCTGCATTGCCCTCGCTTTTCCGGATCGTGTCGCCAAGCGCCGCGACGCATCCGGCGAGAGCTGGATCAGCGTCGGCGGACGCGGCTTCCGGCTCGATCCGACCTCGCCGCTGGCTCGCGAGGAGTGGCTCGCCATCGCCGAGGTGGGCGGCTCGGCAGCCGGCGCACGCATCCTCTCCGCGGCAGCGATCGCGGAAGCGGAGGTAGAGCGGCTTTTCGCCGACCGCATCCGGACGGGAGCCGAGCTGGGCTTCGATCCGGCCACCGGCACAGCCCACGCCCGGCGCGGCCGGCGACTCGGCGCGATCACCCTCAGCGAGGGTCGCGACGAGGCCGCCGCGCCGGCGGAGATCGAGACCGCTCTGCTCGAAGGCGTTCGCGCGCATGGGCTCCATCTCCTCCCCTGGAGCGAGGCCGCAAGCTCGCTCCGACGCCGTGTCGCCTTTGCGCGCGACCATGATCCCAACCTGCCCGATCTGTCAGACGAAGCCCTGCTCACCTCGCTCGACGAGTGGCTGCCGCTCCTGCTCGCCGGCAAGCGCCGCCTGTCGGGCATCGATCCAGGTGCGCTCGCCGGCACGCTCGATGCAATCCTCGGCTACCAGGGCAGGCGTACAGTCGACCGGCTCGCGCCCGCCAGCTTCCAAACGCCGGCCGGCAGCAGCCATCCTATCGACTACGCCGCCGAAGCCGGCCCGACCGTCACCACCCGCGCCCAGGCCCTGTTCGGGCTGTCAGAGCATCCTCGGATCGCGGGCGGTGCGGTCCCGCTGGTGCTGGCGGTCACCTCGCCTGCCGGCCGGCCGATCCAGACGACGCGCGACCTTCCCGGCTTCTGGGCGGGAAGCTGGGCAGCGGTCGCCAAGGAGATGCGTGGCCGCTACCCGAGGCATCCCTGGCCCGACGATCCGGCCCGAGCCGATCCGACCTTGCGCACCAAGAAAGCGCAGGCGCGTGGAGGAAGCGGTTGATCCGCCGCGTCAGGCGGGGCAGGTCTTTGCGTCAAGGAGCTTCGACATGGCAGCGCGTATTTTCCAGCAGTTCAGGGCGGTGAACCAGTCCGGCGACGCACATACCGGTCATTGGGTGCTCGAATTCGAATCGCACAGCCGTGCCCGGCCCGATCCGCTGACAGGCTGGGCGGGCGGCACCGACACTCAGACCCAGGTTTCGCTCGATTTCGATACGCTCGAGCAGGCCAAGGACTATGCCGAGCGCTCCGGCATCGCATACCATGTCGTGCCCTCAACGACGCGCAAGCTGCGCCTCCAGTCCTATGCAGACAACTTCAAATAGGATTCGCGCCTTGCCGTCATGCTGAACTCGTTGGAGCATCCAGCTTCGAGCCCGCCTCGCCGCATCCGGACTAGCGCCTGAATACGCTTAAAGTGACTCAGGACATCAGCGCCCGAAGAACCCGCCGCCAAGCAAGAGCAGCAACTTCACGTCCATCTGCACCCCGGCCTCGCGCCGCTCCGCGACGAAGGCGGGGACGTTCGACAGCGGCACGCGCCGGACGACGATGTCTTCACCGGCCACGCCGCCGCCCTCCCCCACCTTCTCCAGCCCCCCGGCCCGGAGCAGGGTGAAGCCTTCGGAAGACATTCCGGGCGAGGCGAAGAAGCGCCCCAGGTTCACGATCCGCTCCGGCCGGTAGCCCGTCTCCTCCTCCAGCTCGCGCGCGGCGGCGATCTCGGCCAGCTCGCCCTCCTCCTCGTCGCCGACCAGGCCGGCCGGCAGCTCCAGGCACCAGGCCGCGATCGGCACCCGATATTGCTCGACCAGAATGACATGATCCTCGTCGTCGACCGCCAGGATCACCGCCGCGCTGACGCCGCGGGCGCGGCCGACAAACTCCCAGGTCCCGAGCTTCTTCACCACGATATACTTGCCCTGCCAGACTGTGTCCGGCGTGCCAGTCGGCCGTGAATGCTTCATAAGGTGATCAACCTGTCCGGCAGTTCGTTCGCGTCGCCTTGGCCGACAGGCGAATGCTCGGCAAGGATGGCGCCGATCATCTCGACCGCGCGCACCATGCCTTCCGCCGGGCGGCCCGCTTTCACGTCTTCCAGCAAGGCGGCCATCGCATCCCCCCACAGTTCGGGCGCGACCCTGGCGTGGATCGCCTCGTCCGCCACGATCTCCGCTCGCCGTTCCAGCAGCGAGAGATAGAGAAGCACGCCGGTCCGCTCCGCCGTCCGCCGCTCGGCGGCCGCCCGGAACAGCTCGACCGCGCGCCGCCGCACCCGCCGCGCCTTGGTCGTCCCGGGGGTCAGCGCCATGCGCAGCCTGGGCCAGGCAAGCGCATAGCGAACGATCAGGAACACGGCCGCGAGCTTGGCGAACAGCAACGCCATCAGCGCGCCGCGGGTGATCGTCTCGTCCCAGCCCGCGAACAGGCCGAGGCCGCGGTCAATCGCCGATTGCGGCAAGACGGCGAGCAAGGCCGGCACGAGCAGCATCGCCAGCACCGCATAATGCAGCCCGACATCGTGATAAGCGTCCGATCTTTCGGCCGCCACCGTGACGATCTCGCCATTGCTGCCCCGCTCCGCCGCGGCGACGGCCGCGCTGACCCGCGCGCGATCCTCGGGCGCGAAACTCACCACGAACCCGAGGCTCCGCCGCCGCCGAAGCTGCCGCCGCCCCCGCCCGTAAAGCCGCCGCCTCCCCAGCCGCCGCCGCCTCCGAAGCTGCCCCCGCCCCCAAAGCCGCCGCCGCCGAACCCGCCCCCGCTCCAGCCGCCCCCGGAACCGAAGCCCGGACCCCACAGGATGACCGGAAAACCGCTCCGGCGGTAGGCTCGGCCGCGCCGGCGTCCGCGAAGCAGCGGCAGGATGACGAAGACGAAGACCAGCAGCCAGAAGATCAGCGGCAAGGAGGATCCCCCGTCCCCGCGCTGAGACGCTCTTCGGGCATGAGTGCGGTCGAACTCAGCGATCGCTGCGTCGACCTTGGCCTGCGCTTCTTCGGGGCTGGCGCGCAGCTGGGCGATAACCGCGTCGGCACCCGCCGTCATCGCGCCCCCGACGTTGCCCGTTGCCAGTCTGGGCATCATTTCCCGTCGGATCGTCACGCTGGCGAACGCATCGGTGAGGATCGGTTCCAGTCCATAGCCGACCTCCAGCCGCGGTCCGCGCTGCCCCCGCGGGTTGTTGGGCGCGATGAAGAGGATGGTGCCGTTGTTCGCGTTCTGCAGGCCCACTCCCCAGGCTCGCCCCAGCCGATATCCGTAATCCGCCAGCGGATAGCCCTGCATGTCCGCGATCGTAGCCACAACGAACTGGCGCTTGGTATCGCGTTGCAGCGCGTCGAGCTTGGCCGTCAGGTCGGCTTCCACCGCTGGTGAAAGGACGTTCGCCTCGTCCACCACGAACCCGCTGAATTTCGGAAACGTCTGCGCCTGCGCGGGCGAGTTCAAGAGCCAGAACAGAGCGCACAGCAACGCCACCCACCACCGTTCGGCCTGAGCCTGTCGAAGGCCGCTCCCGTCTTCCGGACTCTCAGGTTCGGAAGGAGGGCCCTTCGACAAGCTCAGAGCAAGCGGAGCGGGTGACACCCGTCCGGCCTTACTGGCCGTTGCCGAAATCGACCTTCGGAGCCTCATTCGCCCCCGCAGTGGTAGCCTGGAACGGCACCATCGGCTCGGCGCCGTAGATCACCTTGGCGCCGATCACGGCCGGGAAGGTGCGGATGGTGGTGTTATAGCGGCGCACCGCCTCGTTATAATCGGTCCGCGCGATCGAAATCCGGTTCTCGGTGGATTCGAGCTGGTCCTGAAGCGTCATGAAGTTCTGGTTGGTCTTGAGGTCCGGATACGCCTCCTGGAGCCGCTGCAGCGGGATGATCGCGGCCGACAGGCGGCCCTGCGCCTCCGAAAAAGCGCGCATCGCCTCGGGATCGCGAAGCTGCTCGGGCGAGAGCTGGATCCGCGTTGCAGCCGCGCGCGCCTCCGTCACTTCGCGCAGCGTGTTTCGCTCCTGCGCGGCGGCGGCGCGGACGGTTCCGACAAGATTGGGAATGAGGTCCGCCCGACGCTGATACCGGTCCTGGACATTGGCCCAGGCCGCCTTGGCCTCCTCCTCCGCGGTCGGGATCGTGTTGACGCCACACCCGGCGAGGGAGGCGAAGGCGGCGGGCGCAATCAGGGCGGCGGCGACGCGCTTGGGCAGCATGCGATGCTCTCCTCGGTACCCCGCTCAAGGGAGAGGCGGGCAGTTGATCCGGCCCCGAAACGGGAGAGGGCGGGCACGGGTTCCCCCACAAACGAAAACGGATGCCGCGCCCCCGCACGACATCCGTCTCAAGTCAGGTGAGGGCCGGAAGGGAGACCGGCCCTCGAACCGATCAGGCCGTCTTCTTGCGGCGCGAACCGATCAGGCCGAGCGCGGCCAGCGCGAACAGCCCGAAGCCGGCCGGGGCCGGGACCGGAGTGCCGCCCGTCGAGCCGCCGGTGCTTCCACCGGTGCTACCGCCCGAGCGGTTGAGGTTAACCGCGCTGAAGCTCTCCGGGCCCGCCTGAGCGGCCGAAATGGTCGATTCAAGCGCGATGCGGATGTCGCTGAAGTCCGGCAGGCTGAAGATGGTCGAATTCAGGAAAGCCTGCTGCTCGGCATCCACCACGAACACGTTGCCGGCGCGGCCGTTGCCGGTCTCAGTGGTCGGGAAATTCTGCGAGCCGTCGATCGCGGCGAGCAGGTTGCCGTCGCTGTCGAAGAACTTCAAGGTAACGTCGTTGACGTTGACGTCGTTTTTGCCGCCGCCGCCGGGCTCGATCGCGTTGAACAAGAGGCCGATGTCGCTGGCGTCCTGGAAGCCCAGCTCGCCGAGCGTCGGAATGCCGAACTTCTGGTTGTCACCCTGCGGATTGACCTCGTCGCCGCCGAAATTGGTGAGGCCGTTGCCCATGAACACGCTGCTATCGCTGATGCACGAGCCCGAGCCGATCGCGATCGACCCGCCGCTGCCCGCCGACACGCAGCCGGACTGGACGTTGTCGCCCTGGCCGCGCTCTTGCAGCGTCAGCAGGCGCGGATTGTTGCCGAAGCCCTGCGCGGTGACGTCGATGGTGGAATCGAAGATCAGGCTCGCCTGCGCGGCCTGGGGGGCGGCGAACAATGCGGCGCCGGTGGCGGCCGCCGCGAGTAGTTTCTTTGGATTACGAACTCCGAACATGGTTACACTCCCTCTGTTTCGCCGCCGAGAAGGCAAAGCTCGACTGTCTCCAATGGTAAAGCAACGGGCGTGCCAGAGCCTCGCGATCGACGGCTGGCTGCGGCTTGCGAAGGTAAACGACGAGGCCCGCTGGAGGCTGTGTGTCAAGCGGATCGACGGTTAACGGCGGGCCCGGCGGAAGCAGGTGGAAACAGCCCCGTTTCCGGTGTGGCGAGCGCGGATTCGCCGCTTCTGAGCCCGCCAGCTGTAAAGCCACTCGACAGCGGCGGCCGGGGCTTCATTTATCGCCCGCTTCGTCCTATATCGCTTGGTGCCGGGTTCGCCCGGCTATGGCGATAAAACGTGGCGTCTTAGTAGGCGCAGCGGACCCGGGGGCGGTACCCGGCGGCTCCACCAGGTGAGCCGAGCCACTTTGCCAGCACGCATGAAGCGTGCCGGCCGAGCGGCTCAGCTGGAGGGGCCGAACTAGGATCGACGTGTGTTGAAATACGCTGCTTTCGCTCGGAATGGGACCACCGCGACGGCCCATCACACAAGTGCCAACGATAACGAGGCTCTTGCGATTGCTGCGTAACCCGGACCTCACGGTTTAGGTTACATCAGACAAAAGCACGGTTTGGGCTGCACCGGGTAACAGAAGCAGACACCGGCGGTACGGGGAGCACCGAGCAACAGAAGCTCCCCACCTTTCTCGCGCCAATCCATTACGCCGCCGTCACATCTTGCGATGTCTCAACTGCGCCGTTATGGAACCGGCCGCCTGCGTCTGGATTATAACCAGCCGAGTAGAGAAAGGACTTTCCATGAAGATTGCCAAATTCATCGCTCTTGCCGGTTTCGCGGCGCTCGCAGCCTGCGGCGGCGGCAACACGGCTGCCGACAACGTTCAGGCCCAGGCCGAAAACACCGCCAGCGGGCTCGAGAACGAAGCGCAGAACATGACCGACCAAGCCGAGAACATGACCGGCAACGCCGCCGAGAGCCTCGAGAACCAGGCCGCCGCGCTGGAGAATCAGGCCGATCAGACCCGCCAGGAAGGCGAGAACAAGGCCGAAGCGGTCGAGAACGCCGCCTCCAACGCGACGACGAACGCGCAGTAAACGAGCCAAAGCTTCGAAGGGCCGCCAGGCGCGTTCCGGCGGCCCTTTTCGTGTCCGCTCGCCCTGTCGCCCGCCGCGTTCCGCCTCAGCCCGGCAAGCCGCTCTCCGCCCAGCCCAGATCTCTCGAGAGGATTGGCTGCCATTCCTTCGGCTGCGCAGTCAGCGTCTGCCTAGAGTGGAAAGCCGCCATTGATCGTCGTAATGAGCGCGCATGGGCACCACGGCCAGCGGACCAATCATCCTGTTCGATGCCGAATGTGTGCTCTGCTCCAGCAATGCCCAATTCGTGCTGAAACACGACAGGGAAGGAGGCTTTCGTCTGGCCTCGATGCAGAGCGAGGCAGGCGCGGCTTTGTACCGCGAGCACGGGATGGACCCGCACGATCCGACAAGCATCCTGCTGATTGAGGGCGATCGCGTTCGCCAGGACAGCGATGCAGTGCTTGGTATCTATGAAGCTCTCGGCTTCCCTTGGCGGCTGTTTGGCGTCCTGCGGGTTGTGCCCGCTCGTTTTCGTGATCGCGTTTACCGATGGGTCGCGCGAAACCGCTACCGCCTGTTCGGGAAACGGGCGACTTGTTGGGTGCCTGCGCCGGAATACCGAGACAGGCTGCTTTGAGCACCTTGGCCGGAGTCCGGCGATGAAGATCCTGGTGCTTGGCGGTTACGGTGTTTTCGGCAGCCGATTGGCGACACTGCTGGCCGACTGGACCGAGATCCACCTCGTCATCTGTGGCCGTGACCTGAAGCGCGCCGAAGCCTTCTGTGCGGGCTGGAGCGGACAAGCGCGGGTCCACCCGCTCGCACTGGACCGTGCCGATATCCTCGCCGGCTTACGAACCGAGCGCCCCGACCTCGTTGTTGATGCCTCTGGGCCATTCCAGGATTATGGGGCCGACCGCTATCGTGTGGTCTCGGCCTGCATCGATGCTGGCGTCGATTACCTCGATTTTGCGGATGCGGCCGATTTCGTCTTCGGCGTGGGCCAGCTCGACGAACAGGCCAAGGCAGCAGGCGTTTTCGTTCTGTCTGGCGTTAGCAGCTTTCCGGTGCTCACGGCCGCCGTGCTGCGGGAGATGGCCAAGACGATGAAGATCGTCTCCGTCGAAGGCGGCATCGCGCCGTCACCTTATGCCGGGATCGGCCTCAACGTGATGCGCGCGGTCATCGGCTATGCCGGCGCGCCAGTGAAACTGCAGCGCGGGGGGAAGCAGGGTTTCGGGATCGGGCTCGCCGAAAGCAGGCGTTTCACGATCGCAGTGCCCGGTCGGCTGCCGCTTCGTAACATCCGTTTCTCGCTTGTCGATGTTCCCGACCTGCAGGTCATCCCGCCGGAACACGCGACGATGACCGACATCTGGATGGGTGCGGGGCCGGTCCCCGAGACCCTGCACCGGATCCTCAATCTGCTGGCAAAAGCACGTGCAGGTCTCCGCCTTCCGTCGCTCGTCCCATTCTCGCGCCTCTTTTATAGGGTGCTCAATCGGATGCGCTTCGGCGAGCACCGCGGCGGCATGTTCGTCCGCGCCCAGGGCGTTGCCGCCGGCCGGCCGGTCGAGCGCAGCTGGCACCTGCTGGCGGAGGGTGACGATGGCCCCTTCATTCCGTCGATGGCTATCGAAGCGATCATTCGGAAGTTGCTCGTCGGGGACCGCCCGGCGCCGGGTGCGCGCTCGGCTGTCCGCGCGCTCGAACTCGTGGACTACGAGCCATTGTTCGCCGGCCGTAAGATCTGGACCGGTTTTCGACAAGAGGAACAGGCGGCGCCCCTCTACCGTCGGATTCTGGGCTCGGGGTTCGAGACACTGCCCCCGCAAGTCCAGCAACTGCATGGCAGCGCCGCGGCACGGCGGTGGACAGGCCTTGCCAACGTGACGCGCGGTCGCGGTGTGTTGCCCAACCTCGTCGCTGCGCTCGTGGGCTTTCCACGGACGGCAGCGCAGGTGCCCGTCAGCGTCGAATTTTCGCCGGAGAACGGCGCCGAGCGCTGGACTCGCACCTTCGGCGGCAAATCCTTTTCGTCGGTGCAGGCGTTCGGCACGGGCAAGAATGAATATCTCGTGGTCGAGCGGTTCGGTGTCGCCACGTTTGCCCTTGCGCTCGTAATCAAAGACGGTCGCCTCCACCTGATGCCGCGGCGCTGGTTGCTTGCGGGTATCCCAATGGCGGGCATCCTCCTGCCCACCGGCACAAGCTACGAGACGGTGCGAGACGGGCAATTCGCCTTCGATGTCGAGATCTCGATTCCTCTGATCGGTCGAATTGTCGCGTACAGGGGCACTCTGCAACCCGCTTGAGCGGAGACGATCGCACGCCCTGTCGAACCCTCGAGCCGATAACGACCCACTCGGTCCGCTAGCGGCAGCTATGGCCGATCCTTCTACCCAGAGCAGACCGGCCGCCAACGAGCCACCTCCCGCCGCCAAAGAAAAGGCCCCGCATCGGCCCCATCAAAGTACTACTTTGATGGGAACCCTCCTGGCGGGGCTTTTCCTGTTTCAGCTCTGAAGGGTTGAGGCTCCTCCGCCTCAATCCTCGTTGCGGGTAAGGAACGCCGGTGCGAACTCCGGCTCCGGACCGTCCTCGCGCTGGGGGCGGTCGCCGCCTTCGCGGCGGGGGCCGCGATCACCGCGATCGCCACGCTCGCCACCGCGTCCGCCACCGTCGCGTCCGCCACCATCACGACGAGGCCCACGATCACGGCCGCCGCCGCCGTCACGGCCCCCACCGTCCCGACGAGGGCCACGATCACGGTCACCACCGCCGCTACGCGGGCCGCGGTCACGATCGCCGCCGCCTTCGCGCGGGGGACGGCTGTCCTCCAGCTCGGCGCCGGTTTCCTGGTCGACGACCCGCATCGACAGGCGGACCTTGCCGCGCTGGTCGATCTCGAGGACCTTGACCTTGACTTCCTGGCCTTCGCTGAGCGCGTCCGAAACCTTCTCGACCCGCTCGTTCCTGATCTCCGAGACGTGGACGAGACCGTCCTTGCCGCCCATGAAGTTCACGAACGCACCGAAATCGACTAGGTTGACGACCTTGCCGGAGTAGATCTTGCCGACTTCGGCTTCCTCGACGATGCCGCTGATCCACTTGCGGGCCGCCTCGATCTGGCTGAGATCGGACGAGCTGATCTTGATCAGGCCTTCATCGTCGATGTCGACCTTGGCGCCGGTCTGCGCGACGATCTCGCGGATCACCTTGCCGCCCGTGCCGATCACTTCGCGGATCTTGCTCTTGTCGATCTGCATGGTCTCGATGCGCGGGGCGTGAGCGGAAAGCTCCTGCCTGGTCTCGCCCAGCGCCTTGTTCATCTCGGCGAGGATATGCGCGCGGCCTTCGCTGGCCTGGGCCAGGGCGATGCGCATGATCTCCTCGGTGATGCCGGCGATCTTGATGTCCATCTGAAGCGAGGTGATGCCTTTCTCCGTGCCGGCGACCTTGAAGTCCATGTCGCCCAGATGATCCTCGTCGCCGAGGATGTCTGACAGGACCGCAAATTCCTTGCCTTCCAGGATCAGGCCCATGGCGATGCCGGAGACCGGGCGCTTCAGGGGAACGCCCGCGTCCATCAGAGCCAGCGAGCCGCCGCACACGCTTGCCATCGACGAGGAGCCGTTGCTCTCGGTGATGTCGGAGGTGACGCGGATCGTGTAGGGGAATTCCTCCGCCGTCGGCAGCACCGGGTGCAGCGCGCGCCAGGCGAGCTTGCCGTGGCCGACTTCGCGGCGTCCGGGGGCGCCGAAGCGGCCGACTTCGCCGACGCTGTAGGGCGGGAAGTTATAGTGGAGCATGAAGTTCTGGTAGGAGAGCCCTTCCAGTCCGTCGATCATCTGCTCGGCGTCCTTGGTGCCCAAGGTGGTCGTGCAGATCGCCTGGGTTTCGCCGCGGGTGAACAGCGAAGAGCCGTGGGTACGCGGCAGGAAGCCGACCATGGCCTCGATCGGGCGGACAGTCTTGGTGTCGCGGCCGTCGATGCGGATGCCGTCCTTGAGGATCGCGCCGCGGACGATTTCCGCTTCGAGCTTCTTCACCAGCTTGAGACTGGCGAGATATTCGGACGGGTTCTCGTTCTTGGTCGCCTCGAACGCGTCGCGGGCCTTCGTGCGCGCTTCGTTGACCGCGGTCTGACGCTGCTGCTTGTCGGTCACGCGATAAGCGGCGGCGAGCTCGTCTCCGATCAGGTCGCGCAGGTTCTGCTTGACCGCGGCGTGATCGTCGCTGGTGTCGAGCTCCCACGGGTCCTTGGCGGCTTGCTCAGCGAGGCGGATGATCGCGTCGATCACCTTGCGGCTGGCCTCATGCGCGAAGCTGACGGCGCCGAGCATGATCTCTTCCGAGAGCTCCTTGGCTTCGGATTCAACCATCATCACCGCGTCGTAGGTGGCGGCGACGACGAGGTCGAGCTCGCCCGTCTTGCACTCGTCGAGGCTCGGGTTGAGCTGGTACTCGCCATCCTTGTAGCCGACGCGCGCGGCGCCAATCGGGCCCATGAAGGGCACGCCCGAGATGGTTAGCGCGGCCGACGCGGCGACCATCGCCACCATGTCCGGCTCGTTGACGCCATCATAGCTCAAGACGTGAGCGATGACGTTGATCTCGTTGTAGAAGCCCTCCGGGAAGAGCGGGCGGATCGGGCGATCGATGAGACGGCTGGTCAGCGTCTCCTTTTCGGTGGCGCCGCGCTCACGCTTGAAGAAGCCGCCCGGGATGCGCCCCGCGGCCGAAAATTTTTCCTGGTAGTGGACGGTCAGCGGGAAGAAATCCTGACCGGACTTGACGGTCTTGGCGGCGGTTACCGCGCACAAGACGACCGTTTCGCCGAGGGTCGCGAGCACCGCGCCGTCAGCCTGGCGGGCAACGCGGCCCGTTTCGAGGGTCAGCGTCTGACCGCCCCACTGGATTTCTACTTTCTTGGTATCGAACATTTTGTTTCCTTCTCGCCCGCGGCCCTATGCCGGGGCGGCCTGTGTGGGGCTCGTGAGCCCGAGGGCACCCGCCGGATTGCGGACGCCGGATGTGCGAAGCGGCCCGCGAGGGGCCGCTTCGGCGTTACTTGCGAAGACCGAGCTTCGCGATGAGGGCGGTGTAGCGGTCCGCATCCTTCTTCCGGAGATAATCCAGAAGCGAGCGGCGCTTGTTAACGAGCATGAGCAAGCCGCGGCGCGAGTGATTGTCCTTGGCGTGCGTCTTGAAATGCTCAGTAAGATTCTGAATGCGTTCCGTGAGGATCGCGACCTGGACTTCCGGGGAACCGGTATCGCCGCCTTGGCGGGCATTGTCCGTGATGATTTCCTGTTTGCGCTCGGCTGTAACCGACATCGTCAACTCCTCAAGTCTATAGGTTGAAGCCGCGCACCACCCGGAGTTCACCTCCGAAAGCTTCAACAAGCGCAACCGGAACAGACAAGTCGATTGCTAGATGAAGCCCTGGCTTTGCAGCGATCCCGATCAACTTGCGTCCCTGGCGGAGCGCACTTGCCTGATCGGGGGTGACGGAAAAAGCCGGGATGTCGTCCAGCCCCGCCGTCAGCGGCAATAATGCCTGTTCAAGGTCGCGGGCATTAGCGAGTTCGGCCAATTTGTCCAGCGATATCGCCGCTTCGATGGTGAACGGGCCGGCCTTCGTGCGGCGGAGCATAGTGACGTGGCCCACAGTGCCGAGCGCGTAAGCGATGTCGCGGGCGAGCGAGCGGATATAGGTGCCCTTCGAGACGCGGGCGTGGAGGGTGACTTGATCCTCCCCAGGACCGGGGTGGGGACCGGCCGCAGGCTGGTGGAGGGGGTTCTCCACCCCCGCTGCGGTTCCCGAAGCCCCTTCCTCCGCCGTTCCGGCGGTCCCCCTCCCCGTCCCGGGGAGGATCTTGAGGTCGTGCACGGTCACGCTGCGGGCCCTCAGTTCGAACTCGGCCCCAGACCTCGCCAGATCGTACGCCCGTTTCCCTTTCACCTTCAGGGCCGAATAAGCCGGCGGTATTTGCTCGATCGGGCCCGTGAACCGCGGCAGCACCGCCTCGATCTCGCTCAGCGCGGGCCGAACGTCCGAAGTCGCAACCACCTCGCCTTCCGCATCTAACGTGCTCGTTTCCTCGCCAAACCGGATCGTGAACTCATAGGCCTTGTCCG
>NZ_DASVTH010000053.1:0-36715 GCF_036387615.1 Allosphingosinicella sp. | reverse complement strand
GTCAGCGGCGCCAGCTTGACATCTTTCAGGCTCGAAGCCAGCGTGCCGCCGACGAAGCTGGCCGCGTCGCGGTCCTCGATCATGTTCAGCACCGCGGGAATCGTGCCGACGATGCGCTCGGCCACGGCGCGGTTGTTGTCGTCGCTGGCCAGCCAGCGCGCGCAGGTTCCGGTGAAGTCCACGTCCTTCAGTTCGTTGCGCACGACGTCGGGCGTGATGAAATTATGTTCGAGGAATTCGGCGATGTTGGCGCCGATCCGGTCCTTGTTGCGGGGGATGATGGCGGTATGCGGAATCGGCAGGCCGAGCGGGTGGCGGAACAGGGCGGTGACGGCGAACCAGTCGGCCAGGCCGCCCACCATTGCCGCTTCCGCGAAGGCGCGGACAAAGCCCCAGGCCGGGTGAACTTCCTCGAAGCGGCTGGCGAGGAGAAACAGCCCGGCCATCGCGACCAGCATTCCGGTCGCGATGATCCGCATCCCGCGAACGCCGCCCTGGACCGGATTCAGGGATTCGAATGAAAGCACCGCTTTCACGACGTTCCAGCGAGCGGGAGGTCGGGTGTTCCGATGAGGCTCATGCCGTCATCAAAACGCCCGGCCGGTTTTGGTTCACTCGGCAGGCTGCGGGACCATCCCCGGCGTCTTCTTGCCGGCCGCAAAGAATGGCCTGAACTTGCGTCCGATCCAGCTCTCGACATCCAGCGCGATGCTGAAGCTGCCTGGCACGATGAGGAGCGTCAGGATCGTCGAGAAGATGAGACCGCCGATCACGGTGACGCCCATGGGCCCGCGAAAGGATCCCTCACCGGTGAGGGAAAGGGCGACCGGCACCATGCCCGCCACCATCGCCACCGTCGTCATGACGATCGGCTGAGCGCGCTTGTGGCCGGCTTCCATGATCGCGTGGTTCTTCTCAACGCCGCGATCAATCTCCTCGATGGCGAAATCGACCAGCAGGATCGAGTTCTTGGCGACGATGCCAAGCAGCATGAGGAGGCCGATGAACACAGGCAGCGAGACCGGATCGCCGGATATGTAAAGGGCGATCGCCGCGCCCAGTGGAGCGAGCAGCAGCGAGCCCATGTTCACGAACGGAACCAGCACACGCCTGTAGAGCAGCACCAACACCGCGAACACCAGCAGGATGCCGGACACCACGGCGGCGATGAAGTTGTTGATCAGCTCGCCCTGCCATTTGGTGTCGCCGAGCTGGAGCCGGCTGACGCCCTGCGGCATGTTCTTGACCGTCGGCAATTGATCGATCGCTTTCCAGGCATCGCCGGAGACCAGGCCGGGAGCCAGGTCCGCGCCCACCGAGGTGCGGCGGACCTGGTTCGTGCGCTGCACGGTGGTCGGCCCTGCGGCAAACTCGATCTGTGCGACCGACTTGAGCGGCACGGAGCCGCCCCTTGTCGTCGGAACCGGCAGGTTCTCGAGCGTGCCGAGATCGCGCCGCGAGGATTCGGGCAGCATCACTCGAATCGGCACCTGGCGGTCGTTGAGCGAGAAACGGGCGCTGTTCTGGTCGATGTCGCCGATCGTCGCCAGCCGGATGGTCTGACCGAGCGACTGGGTGGTCACGCCCAGATCGGCCGCAAGATCGAGGCGCGGCTTGATGATGATCTCGGGGCGCACGAGGTCGCCCTGCACGCGCGGCGCGCGAACCTGGGACAGGCTTTCCATCTCCTTGGCGATCTTGTTCGCCGTCGCGAACAGCAGTTCGGGATCGTCGCTGCCGAGGTGGAGCGTGATGTCACGTCCGCCGCCGCCGCCGCCTTCGGGGCCGCCGCCGCTTTGGGACTGGAAGTTGACGCGCGCATCGGGGATCGCCGTCAGCTTCGGCGCCAGGCTACGCTCGATCTCGGTGCTGGACCGCTCGCGATCCTCGCTCCAGGTCAGGTTGAGGCTGGCGCTGCCGACGTTGACTCGCTCGACGATGTTGACGACTTCCGGCGCGGTTTCGATGATCTTGCGGGCCTGCGTGGACGCCTGCTCGGCCTGCGCGCGAGTCGTCCCGGGCGGCAGGAACACGCGGACGGTGCTGAAGTCCCGATCCTGCGGCGGCATGAACGTGAACGACAATTGCGAGAAGATCACGCCGGTCAGCACCAGGGTGGCAATGCCGGCCACAACCGTGGTCCAGCGATGCCGCAGCGTGAAGGCCAGACTGGTGAGATATGTCCGCATCAGCCAGTTCTCACCGTGCGGCTCGGGCCCGTGCGATTTGAGCATGTAGGCCGCCATCAGCGGCGTGATCAGGCGCGCGACGAACAAGCTCATCAGCACCGCGACCACGACCGTGAAGCCGAAATTCTTGAAGAACTGGCCGGAAATGCCCGGCATCAGGCCAACCGGCAGGAACACCGCGACAATCGCCATGGTGGTGGCGAGCACGGCAAGGCCGATCTCGTCGGCCGCGTCGATCGAGGCCTGATAAGCCGATTTCCCCATCCGCATGTGGCGAACGATATTCTCGATCTCCACGATCGCGTCGTCGACCAGCACGCCGGCCACGAGGCTGAGCGCGAGCAGGCTGAGGAAGTTCAGCGTGAACCCCATGAGATCGAGGAACCAGAAGGTCGGGATCGCCGAAAGCGGGATTGCGACCGCCGAAATAAGCGTCGCGCGCCAGTCGCGCAGGAACAGGAACACGACGATGACGGCGAGCAGCGCGCCCTCCCACAGCATGTGCATGGAGGATTCGTACTGCTCGATGGTGGAATCGACCTCGGTGTAGATGCGGTCGAACTTGACCTTCCCGCCCGATTCTTCCTCGATCTTCTTCAGCTCTTTCTCGACCCCCTGGTAGGTGTTGACGTCCGACGAACCCTTGGCGCGCGCGACGCCGAAGCTCAGGATCTGGCGACCGCCCATCTTGCTGATCGAGCGCTGCTCGCTGTTTCCGTCCGTCACGGTGGCGATGTTGCCGAGCCGGACCATGCGGTTGCCGGGCAGCGCGATCATTGTCTGGCCAAGCTGTGCGGCATTGTCGGCATTGCCGAGCACGCGAACGGCCTGTTCCGAGCCGGCGATCTCGGCCCTGCCGCCGGCCGCGTCCACATTCAGCTGACGGAGCGCCGCGTTGACCTGGGACGCCGTGATGCCCTGCTGCTGCAGTGCCGCCGGATTCAGGGTGACCCGGATCTCGCGATTGACGCCCCCGTAGCGGTCGACGCTGGACATGCCGGGAACGCCGAGCAGGCGCTTGGCGACATTGTTGTCGACATACCAGGAGAGCTGTTCCAGCGTCATGTCGCTGGTCTGGACGGCGAAGATCGCGAGCGTGTTGCCGCCCTCGGCGCGGATCACCTGCGGCTCGAGGATGCCATCGGGCAAGTCGCCCCGGATCTGGCTCAGCGCATCGCGGACGTCATTGGTGGCCCGGTCGGTCGGCGTGCCGATCGCGAACATGACCGAGCTGGTGGAATTGCCTTCGCGAACCGACGAATTCAGCTCCTCCACGCCATCGATGCTGCGGATCGCGGCTTCGACGCGCTGCGTCACCTGGGTTTCGAGCTCGGTCGGCGCTGCGCCCGGCTGCGAAACCGAAACGATCACCATCGGAAAGTCGATGTCGGGGCTGTCGTTCACGTCCATCCGCATGAACGACACGATCCCGGCCAGCAGAAGCGCCGCGAACAGGACGAGCGGCGGGACCGGATTACGGATCGCCCAGGAGGAGATGTTGCGGAAGTTCATGCGCTTGTTCCTATCAGCGGGCGGGAGCCCGCGCCGGGATGACTTTCTGCCCGGGATTAAGGAAGGCGCCCGCTGAGAGCACGATGCGCTCCTGGCCGGACAGCCCATTCTTGATCACGACACCTCCGCTGGTGACGCTTCCCACTTCGACATCACGTCGTACGACTTCGTTTTGCGGATTCACGACGTAAACGTAACTCCCGACCTGATCGCTCTGAACCGCGCTCTGGGGCAGCAGCGGCGCGTCGGTCGCGCCGACCTGGAGCGTCGCGCTGGCGAAACCGCCGGGACGAATATCCGCGGAATAAGGCACGGCAATGCGCGCCGTCCCCTGCCGGCTCTGCGGATCGATGACTGGGGCGACCTGCCACACCCGGCCCTGGTAACTGGTGGGGGAGCCCACCGGGGTCACACTGGCCGGCGCGCCCACCCGCGTGATCGCGAGATCGCTTTCGGCAAGCTGGGCTCGAAGCTCCATCTCGCCGCCGCGGGCGAGCCGGAACAGCGCGCCGGAGCCCGAGCTCACCACCTGGCCGGGCTCGACGTTGCGCTGAAGCACTAGGCCGGCCTGCGGCGCGCGGATGTCGAGTCGACCGATGCGCGCGCGGGTTTCGGAAAGCTGAGCCTGAGCGAGCCGGACGCGCGCATTCGCGGCGTCGCGGGTCGCGATCCTCCGTTCCACATCCGCCTTGGACACAAAGCCCCGCCCGACGAGCGATTGGGCGCGTTCGAGCTCCTGCTGCGCGAGCCGGGCATCGGCCCGAGCAACGTCGATCTGCGCCCCGAGCTGCTGCGCCTGCTGCGCCTGGACCGAGCGCTCGATCACCGCCAGGGTCTGGCCGGCGCCGACCCACTGGCCGGGCTGCACCAGCACCTGAGTGACCATGCCGCCCTCGCCGGCCACTCCGACAGGCATGTCGACACGTGCGGCGAGCGTGCCGGTCGCGGAAATGGTGCGGGCCACTTGCTGGCGCCCGGGCACCACGACGGTGACCCGCGGCATCGCTCCGCCGCCGCGGCGTGGACCGGCAGCGGCAGACTTGCCGGCTGGCGCCGCAGCCTTCTCCTCCCCGCGACCGAGCATGAAGAACGCCGCCAAGGCCAATGCGGCGACGGCGACAACGAGGCCGATGATGACGTTGCGACGCCGCCGGCGCGCCGTCAGGACGTCAGCAACCACTTCGCCTTGCAGCGCTTCCCGCCGCCAGCCTGCCGTTTCGAAGTTCATCGTCTTCATCTTCCCCATGCAACGTCACGCGGCGTAGCCCAAGTGCGCGCTGTATTATCTCAATAAGTCACCAGCCTCAAGCCAATAATCTTGTGCTGATAGCTGCCCGGCCCCGATTGCTCCTTACAGCAAGCGGGAGCCTTTTGCCATGACCGGCCGTTCCAAAATGGAGTGTCGGAGGCATCTGCTTGTCGGCGGCAGATGGGAAGGCGAGGAGACGAAAGCAAATGCTTGGGACTTACGGGTTTTTCGGCTGGATCGTCATCGGCGCGGTGGCCGGTGTTCTGGCCAAGTGGATCATGCCGGGCAAGGACCCCGGAGGCTGCCTGGTGACGGTTGCCCTGGGCGTCGCGGGCGCCTTGCTCGCCGGCTTCATCGGCAACTCGGTCGGCTGGTACACGCAAGGGCAAGCCGGCGGCTTCATCGCCGCTACGCTTGGGGCGATCCTGATCCTCTTCCTGTATCGCCTGCTGATGCGCCGGAGGTAATCCGGAGCCGAAACGTTCAGCATCCGTGCAGCCGCCATCGGCTGATGCTCCGGCCGCGTTGTTCGGAGGAGGACAGGAATGGTTTCAAATCTCGGCTTGGCCCTGCTGCTTGCATCCGGCGCGGTCGCGCAGGGCGCGGCGGCGCAGGGGGTTCCTGCTTATGCGCTGGAGGGAACGCGACTGGATGTGATCGCGACCGGCGAAGTAACCCGCGTGCCCGACATCGCCCGGATCAACGCCGGCGTGGTGACGCAGGCGCCGACCGCGACCGCCGCAATTGAGCAGAATGCGCGCCAGATGGCCGCGGTCCGCGCCGCGCTGAGGCGCGCCGGCATCGCCGACCGGGATATCCAGACCAGTACGGTCAACCTCAATCCCGATTACCGTTATGTCGAGAACCAGAGCCCGCAACTGGTCGGCTACCGCGCCGGCAATGAAGTCACCGTTCGGTTTCGCGACATCGCCAACACAGGGCGCATCCTCGATGCCCTTGTCGCGCAAGGCGCAAACCAGATCAACGGGCCGATGCTCGGGCTCGACGCGCCGGAAGCGGCGCTGGACGAGGCTCGCACGGCCGCGCTTCGCACCGCCCAGGCCCGCGCCGACCTTTATGCCCGTGCTCTCGGCAAAAGAGTGCGCCGTGTTCTTTCGGTGAGCGAGGCCGGGATCGGCTACCAGCCCGTTCCGCGGCCGATGGCGCTCGAGGCGCGCGGCGCGGCCGCCATGGCGCAGACCAAGATCGATCCGGGCGAGCAGACGGTCTCGATCAGCCTCACGGTCAGCTACGAGCTGGAATAGGAGCCTGTTTCAGCGCGCGCGGCGCCGGCGGAAGAAGCTGAGCGCCGCGAGCAGGGCGATCGCGCCGATCATCGTGACGGGCAGGGTCCGGATGTCGAGCTCGCTTTCGAGCAGATTGCCTCCCCCGAGGAGCGGTCCCAGAATCAGCCCGCCCGCCAGCGCGCCGAGCATGCCGACCACGATGCTGAGCAGCGCGCCCTGCTGCACGTCCGTGCGCATGAGGATGCTGGCCAGCCAGCCGATGATGCCGCCCACCACGAGCGCGAGGAAGAAACCCATGACGTCTCCTGTATCCCGGCGCCGTGGGGGCGTCCAGCTTGGCTGTGGAGACGCGTCTGCCTGACCCGGGTTCCTGGTTGCGGCCGGAGAGACAAAAGAAGAGCGGCGGAGCCCCGGGGCCCCGCCGCTCAGTGGCGTGCTGACTTGGCGGCCGTGCCGCCCGTTCAGAACTTCTGCTGGCGCTCGTACAGCGACTTGTAATGCTGGATGCGGGTGACGCGCAGGCCGGGCATCCCGGACCGGTCGACCGCGCGCTGCCAGCCGGCGAATTCCTCGAGCGTCAGATTGTAGCGCTCGCAGACCTCGTCCACGCTCAGCAGCCCGCCATTGACGGCCGCCACCACCTCCGCCTTGCGCCTCACCACCCAACGGGTCGTGGACGGCGGCGGCAGCGAATCCACGGTGAGCGGCTCCCCCAAGGGGCCGATCACCTGAGCCGGACGGATCTTCTGGTTCTCGATCATCGATACCTCAAAAACTGGTTCCCGTTACCCGGGCGCTTATCTTGTGCTGGTCCGGCATAGCGGCGGGCATTGAAGGAAGGCTGAAACCGGAAGGTAAACGGCTCGGTCATCTCGATTGACGGCGGCTTGCGGCGGCTGCCGCGCCGTCCGGGTTGAAGCAGCCGGCCTGGGCCGCCACCGCCTCGCGCCAGCCCGGCTCGCCGAGCAGGAGCGCGACAAGGCAATCATGGCGAGCGGGCGCCTGCGGGCTGACCCGGCTGCCGCGCAAGGCGCGCGCAGTGGCGCCGGCCGACTGCATCGCCTCGAGCGTCGCAACCATCACGCGATAATCCGGGCGCGCGGCCTCGCGGCTCGCCCAAGCACCCATTCCGCGCCGGAAGCTGTTCAAATCCATGGCTTACGCTGTAGGGCGTAAGGCTGAAGACGTGGTAAAGGCGGGCTTGAGGCTGGGCGGACCGGCGCTGAACGCCTATGTGGCCCTTGAATGAACGTGGACTTCCAGCTTGGCCGGCCGGCCCAGGGCGCGCGGATCGTGGTCGCCATGTCGGGGGGCGTCGACAGTTCGGTCGTGGCCGCGCTTGCGGCGCGCAGCGGCGCGGAAGTGATCGGCGTGACCTTGCAGCTCTACGATCACGGCGCCGCCGTCGCCCGCACCGGAAGCTGCTGCGCCGGCCAGGATATTTACGACGCGGCGCAGGTCGCGGACCGGCTCGGCATCGCCCACTATGTGTTCGATTATGAGAGCCGCTTCCGCGAAGGCGTGATCGATCGCTTTGCCGACCAATATATGCGGGGGCGGACGCCCATCCCGTGCATCTCGTGCAACCAGGGCGTGAAGTTCACCGACCTGCTCGGCCTTGCCCGCGAGCTTGGCGCCGACTGCCTCGCGACAGGCCACTATGTCCGGCGGGTGATGGGACCGAGCGGCCCCGAACTGCACCGCGCTGCCGATCCGGCGCGCGACCAGAGCTATTTCCTGTTCGCCACCACGCGCGAGCAGCTCGAATTCCTGCGCTTCCCGCTCGGCGACCTGCCCAAGCCGCTGGTGCGGGAGGTCGCGCGCGATCTGCGGCTCGCCGTTGCGGAGAAGCCGGACAGCCAGGATATCTGCTTCGTGCCGAACGGCGATTATGCGGCTGTGGTGAAGAAGGTTCGCCCCGAAGCGGCGCAGGAGGGGGAGATCGTCAATCTGGAAGGCCGCACGATCGGTCGCCATCGCGGGCTCATCCACTTCACTGTGGGGCAGCGCCGTGGCCTGGAGATTGGCGGCCAGCCCGAGCCGCTCTACGTCGTCCGGCTGGAGCCCGAAGCGCGGCGCGTGGTGGTCGGGCCGAAGAGCGCCCTGGCCGTTCGCGCCGCAAACCTGAGCAACGTGAATTGGCTCGGCGAGGAGCAGCGTGACGGATTGACCGCTAAAGTGCGATCGATGGCCCGCCCGACGCCGGTGCGTTTCACCGGCGAAAGCATCCAGTTCGAGCAGCCGGAACTCGGCGTCGCGCCCGGTCAGGCGGCGGTGCTGTACCAGGGCGATCGCGTGCTGGGCGGCGGCTGGATCGAGGAGACGGTGCCGGCCGAACCGGCCCTCGCGTGAAGAACGTCAGCGCCGGAATACTCCTCTACCGCCGCACCGCGGCCGAGCTTCAGGTGCTCCTGATCCACCCCGGCGGGCCCTATTGGCGCGGTCGCGACGCCGGCGCCTGGATGATCCCGAAAGGCGGCATCGAAGAGGGCGAAACCGCTGAAGAAGCCGCCCGGCGGGAATTCGAGGAGGAACTCGGCGTTCGGCTCACCGCCGAACTCATCCCGCTCTGCCGTATACGCCAGACCGGCGGAAAATGGGTGGAGGCGTTCGCGGCCGAGGGAGACTTCGACCCGGACCGGCTCGTCAGCATCGAATTCGAGATGGAATGGCCACCCAGAAGCGGCAAGCGCATCAGCGTGCCAGAGGTGGACGCTGCCCGATGGTTCGGATTGAAGGAGGCCCGGGAAAAGATGTTACCGAGCCAGCTACCGATCCTCGACGCAGCGGTTGCTTTGCTCGAGCAGGCGCAGTGAAAGTTGCGTCGAACTTACATCGAGATTCGACGATCTGGCCTAGCGTGACGCCCTGAAGAAGAGGTGTTCGCCGATCTGAGCAACAGGCACGACGCCTCGCGACCAGGAGGGCTGCACGCCGGCCGTGTGGTAGAAGAGCGCACCTCCTGTCGGGTCGGCGGAGCGGCCGGCGAGGATTTCGGCGGCGATGCGCTTGGCATCCAGCCACAGGCGATGGTCGCGGCTGCCCGGCGGCAGGGCGTCGATGTTCAGCATCGCCGTGCGGTTCGGGTCGCCCTGGTTCCAGGCGCTGAACTGCCACGCTTGGCTGACCGTGTCGGTGACGAACGCGCCGTGGCGCTTGGCCTGCCAGCGATTGTGGATGACGTGGCCGACCGCGCGCATCCCGGCCTCGCCCTCGCCCCGCCCCTCGCCCCACATGGTGAGCGCCATCCAGTGCGCGTCGACGACGTCGATCTCTTCGGGCGCGGGCTCGGCCACCCGTGAAATGGCGGCCGGCACGGCTGCCGGGACCGGCGCCGGGCCGACACCCGGCGCAAGCGGGCGCGTCCAGGCGCCCCAGTCGGGCTTCCCCGCAGCCTCCGGCGCGCTGGTCCGTTCCGATCCGCCGCGCGCTTGCGCGACGACAATCAGGGCAACGCCAAGCGCGAGCACGGCCAGCGCCCGCTTCAAAGCTGGAAGCTTCCCTCAATGACGGTGACGCAGCGGCCGCCGAGGATGGCGCGCTCGCCCGCCAGCCGGCACTCGACGCGGCCGCCGCGGCGGCTCGCCTGGAAGGCGGTGAAACGGTCGCGGCCCAGCCGCTCGGCCCAGAACGGCGCGAGCGCGGCGTGGGCGGAGCCTGTCACCGGGTCCTCGTCCACGCCCCAGGCCGGCACGAACACGCGGCTGATCACATCGTGCTCAGCCCCGCCGGGCGCCGTGACGATCGCCATCAGGTCGATGCCGCGAAGCGCGCGCATGTCGGGCGCGCAGGCGCGCACCGCGGCCTCGTCCTCGACCAGCACGATTGCGGTCGCCTCTGCCCCGCAGACGGACTGGAACACCTCCGCCTCGGCGAGGCAGAGCGCGCCGAGCAGTTCCGAGTGGGGCTGCGGCGCGACGCGAGTGACCGGCAGGTCGAGAGTCAGCGCGTCGCCGTCGCGGCCGACGACCAGCACGCCCGCCTTGCGGGTGCGGAAGCGAACCTGATCATGCTCGATCAGCACATGCCCGCTCGCCAGCGTGGCATGGCCGCACAGGGCCACTTCGGTGGTCGGCGTGAACCAGCGCAACTCGTAATCGGCATCGCCCGTGGCGGGCACCGTGAAGGCGGTTTCGCTGAGGTTATTCTCCTCGGCAATGGCCTGAAGGGTCTCGTCGGGCAACCACGCCTCAAGTGGCATCACGGCGGCGAAGTTGCCGGTGAAGGGCCGATCGGCAAAGGCGTCGACCTGGAAGAAGGGCAGTTTCATACGCGCTTTCCGAACCAGCTGGGGGTGACGTCCGTCTCGACCAGCGGATTATCCGGATGGTCGACATGGCCCTCGGGATCGAGGTGGATGAGCACTTCCACGCCCGGGAATTCCTCGGCGATCCGCGCTTCCACTTCATCCATCACATGGTGGGCGTCTTCAACCGTCATGTCCGGCGCGACATACATGTGGAATTGGGCAAAGTCGCGCGATCCGCTGCGCCGCGTACGGAAATCATGAATGCCCTTGAGCTGCGGGTGGCGAGCGGCGGCATTCAGGAAGCGGCGGCGCTTCTCCTCCGGCCATTCCTTGTCCATCAGCTGGTCGATCGCCTGGCTCGACGCCTTGAACGCGCCCCAGGCAAGCCACAACGCGATCGCGATGCCGAAGATCGGATCCGCGCCCGTGAAGCCCGCGACCTGATCGAGCAGCAAAGCCGCCGCGACCGCGAGGTTGAGGAGCAAGTCGCTCTGATAGTGGATGTTGTCGGCCCGGATCGCGACGGAGCCGGTCTGTGCGATGATCCTGCGCTGGTAGGCCAGCAAAGCGAAGGTGACCCCGATCGCGATCAGGGAAACTCCGACACCGAACTCGACATCGGTCGCGCGCTGCTCCTCCGTCAGCCGGATCACCGCCCGCCAGCCGATCGCCGCGGCGGACGCGGTGATGAGGGCAACCTGGAACAAGGCGGCAAGCGCTTCGGCCTTGCCGTGGCCGTAGCGATGATCGTGGTCGGCCGGCATGGCCGCAAGGCGAACGCCGTAAAGCGTGACGAGTGAGGCCAGCAGGTCCAGCCCCGTGTCGGCTAGCGAGCCGAGCATCGCCACCGACCCGGTCTCCCACGCCGCCGCGCTCTTCAACAGGAGCAGAAACAAGGCTGCGGCGACGCTCGCCAGCGCCGCGTTCACCGTCAGGCGCGCCTTATCAGTCACGGAAAGAGCAGGCTCTCGGTCCAGCCAGCGCCTGCGCGGACGAACAGCCTTCGCTCGTGCATGCGATATTCGCGGTCGCGCCAGAATTCGATTACGTCCGGGACGAGCCGCACGCCCGACCAGCGCGGCGGGCGCGGCACCGGGCCGCCTTCGAAGCGGGCGGTCGCCTCGGCGTAGCGCCGCTCGAACGCTTCGCGCGACTCGAGCGGACGGGACTGATCGGAAGCCCAGGCGCTGAGCTGCGAGCCGCGGCTTCGGGTTGCGAAATAAGCGTCGGCTTCGTCCGCGCTTACCGGTTCGGTGCGGCCCTCGATCCGCACCTGGCGCCGCAGCGTCTTCCAGTGAAACAGCAGCGCCGCCGCCGGATTGGCCTCGATCTCGCCGCCCTTCCGGCTGTCAAGGTTGGTGTGGAAGGTGAAGCCGCGCGCGTCGTGCGTCTTCATCAGCACCATCCGCACCGACGGTCGCCCGTCCGGCGTCGCGGTCGCCAGCGCCACCGCGTTCGGGTCATTGGGCTCGCTCGCCTCCGCCTCGGCGAACCAGGCGTCGAACAGAAAGTGCGGATCATCGGCCATCCGGCCCTATTTAGTGTCGGCCGCCCGGCCGGTCCATCTTGTCTCCTTTCCGGGCAAGACCTAGCTGTTGCCCTGCTGCAACAGTGGACTTTTGGGCATGGTTGAAGAACGAGCGGCGGATGGCTGACCTGTATTCGGAATTGGGAGTCGCGCGCGGCGCGGACGAGGCCGAGATCAAGAAGGCCTATCGCAAGCTCGCCAAGGAGCTGCACCCGGATCGCAACAAGGACAATCCCAAGGCGACCGAGCGGTTCTCCAAGGTCACTCGTGCGTACGACCTGCTGACCGACAAGGACAAGCGCGCCCAATATGACCGGGGCGAGCTCGACGAGGAGGGCAACCCCAAGGCGCCGTTCGGATTTGGGCGGGGCGGTGGCGGATTCGGCGGCTTCGAGACCACGAACGCAGGTCCCGGTCGGTACGAAACCGGGGGCGAGGCGGCGGACCTGTCCGACTTGTTCGAAGGCCTGTTCGGCGGCCAGAAGCGGGGCGGCGGCACGGGCGGCACCGGGGGGTTCGGCGGCTTCGGCAACGGCCGGCGTGCGCCGCCCGCTAAGGGCGCGGATGCCGGATACCGCTATGCGGTGAAGTTCGAGGACGCGGCAACGCTGAAGGAGCAGCGCGTCACGCTCGGCAACGGCAAGACCGTCGAGATCAAGCTGCCCAAGGGCGTTGACGAGGGAAGCAAGATCCGGCTGGCGGGCCAAGGCAACCCGGGACCGGGCGGCCCCGGTGACGCCATCGTCACCATCCACATCCAGCCGCACCGCTTCTTCACGCGCGACGGAGACGATGTTCGGCTCGACCTCCCCGTCTCACTCGATGAGGCGGTGCTTGGCGCCAAAGTGAAGGTTCCCACCGTGGAAGGGCCGGTGGTGGTCAACATCCCGAAGGGATCCAGCTCTGGCAAGGTCCTGCGCCTCAAGGGCAGAGGCTTCACCGGCAAATCCGGGGAGCGCGGCGACCAGCTCGTCACCCTCATGATCCTGATCCCGGCGGACGACGTTGAGCTCGCCGAGTTCGTCGGCAAGTGGCCGGGCAAGAGCAAAGGAAACCCGAGGGCCGCCTTGGGCGTCTAACGCGTCGTGCAGAACGTTTCCCCCCAATCCCCCGAAGCCAGGCGCAAGCATTTAGCCAAGACCCGGGCGCGGCTCGGCAGATCCCTCGAAAGGGTGAAGCCGGGCGCCCGCTCCGTCGAGGTGATGAAGCGGGTCGCGGTGGGCGTTTACTCGGACGGCTTCATCCACGCCGGTAATCTGGCCTATCTCGCCTTACTGACGGTGTTTCCGTTCGTCATAGTCGCGGCGGCGGTGGCCCGGCTGTTCGGCCAGACCGAAGGTGGCGCAAACACCGTGCTTGCGCTGCTCCAGACGATGCCGCCGAACGTGGCGGACGTGCTGCGCCAGCCGATCGCCGACGTGCTCAACGCCCGCTCCGGCAACCTGCTCTGGCTGGGCGCCCTGGTTGGCCTTTGGACCACCGGAAGCTTCGTGGAAACCATCCGGGACATCATTCGACGCGCCTATGGCGTGCCCTACAGCCGGCCATTCTGGGAATATCGGCTGAGCTCGATGGGGATGATCTTCGCGTCGGTGTTCCTGATCCTGATTGCGTTCGCGGCATCCGTTTTCCTGTCCAGCGCCGAACAGTTCGTCGCCGCCAACCTGCCGCGAGGCGAGGAACTCGCCAGGGCGTTCACGCTGCTGCGGTTCGCGCCGGCGCTGATCCTGTTCGGCTCGCTCTACCTGCTCTTCCGCTATCTCACGCCCAAGCGGTACCGGGGCAAAGGCCACCGCAAATGGCCGGGGCCGGCCGTCGTGACTTTGTGGTGGCTGGCGACGACCGCCTTGCTCCCGGTCGTGCTGTCCACGCTCGGCGGCTACGACCTGACCTACGGCAGCCTGGCCGGCGTCATCATCGCCTTGTTCTTCTTCTTCATCGTCGGGCTCGGTGTCTCGATTGGCGCTCAGCTCAACGCGGCGCTGGCGGAACCGCCTGAGCCGACTGTAAAGGACGTTGAGGAAGCGGTCGCCGAAGAGGCTGCGGAAGCGGCTGCCGAAGCCGCCAAGGCGGAAGCGATCGCGAACCAAGAGGAAGACGAATGAGCGGGTTGATGGCGGGCAAGCGCGGGCTGATCATGGGCCTCGCCAACGACAAGTCGCTCGCCTGGGGCATCGCGCAGGCTCTCGCCGGAGCCGGGGCGGAACTGGCCTTCAGCTACCAGGGCGAGGCGCTGAAGAAGCGCGTCGGCCCGCTCGCGGCGCAGCTCGGGTCCGAATTCCTGATCGAATGCGACGTATCCGACATGGGAGCGCTCGACGCCGCGTTCGAAACGCTCAGGGCCCGCTGGGAGACGATCGATTTCGTCGTCCACGCCATCGGTTTTTCCGACAAGAACGAGCTTCGCGGCAAGTTCGTCGACACCAGCCTCGATAATTTTCTGCTCACGCTGAATATCTCGGCCTACAGCTTCGTCGCGGTGACCCGCCGCGCGCGCGCGATGATGCCGGACGGGGGCGCTGTGTTGACGCTATCCTATTACGGCGCCGAGAAGGTGATCCCGCACTACAATGTCATGGGTGTCGCCAAGGCGGCGCTCGAGACCAGCGTCAAGTATCTGGCGATGGACCTCGGGCCGGAGAATATCCGCGTCAACGCTATCTCCGCCGGCCCGATCAAGACGCTCGCGGCGAGCGGCATCGGCGACTTCCGCTACATCCTCAAATGGAACGAATATAATGCGCCGCTCCGCCGGAACGTGACGATCGACGAAGTCGGCGGCGCGGCGCTCTACCTGCTGTCGGACCTGGCGAGCGGCGTCACCGGCGAAATCCACCATGTGGACGCGGGCTATAATGTCGTTGGCATGAAAGCCGAGGACGCCCCGGACATCGCGACGACCTGATCTACGTCGCGCGCCGGCCCACCAGCGTGCCCTTCGTCCCGCTCTTCACGAGCTTCCAGTCGAAATCCGGCCACTCGCGCCGCCAGCGTCTCGCCACGATCCGCTCGCCAGGCCGCGCGCCGTCATCGAGCATCACCGTGCCGCCCGGGGCGATGCGATCGAACAAGGTGGAGGCGGCGCCGCGGGTGAAGGGGTGGATCGTCCAGGGCGGGCCGTCGATCAGCAGGAGGTCGATCCGATCCGGCAGCGGGCCATGATCATACCACAGACCCGCCCATCCGCCGGGAGCGGGACGGAGCGGCACCGCCCGCAATTCCGCCTGAAGCCCGTGTTCGGCGAGCCAACGGCGCGTGGCCTCGACGAATTCCGGATGCTGCTCGAAACTGAGCAAGTTTCCGCCGCCGACCATCTCCAGCGCGCGGGCGATGATCAGCGTCGACGCCCCGGTTCCGAATTCGACGATGCAACGCGGCTTGTTCGCCAGGATGTGGTCGGCAACCAACCTGAGCAGGCCCGTATCCGCCTTCCAGCTGCCGAGATTGGGCAGCGCCTCGTAGGGCAAGCCGAGCCGATCGAGCAGCGCCCGCTTGTCGCGCCGGCTGCCCCCGCGAAGGCTTCGCAACAGCCAAGGCCATTGCACCGCTCCAATCGCGAGCAGCGCCGCCCAGTCGCCGAGCGACCGGCCGGGCGCGTCCACAACTGCGCCGTCGGCGGAGCGCGGCAGCAGGCTGGTGGTCTCGCGCGAAGTCATCGCGCGGGCCGTGGAGACTTTGCAGCCGGGTGGCAAGTCAGGCGCGGAGGCGAACCCGTCGAAACGCCAGCCAGCCGGCGGCCAGGTAGATAGCCAAGGCCGGCCAGCCGCCATCGACGCCGATCAGGTAGGATATCCCGATCAGCGTCACCGCCAGGAGCGCCAGGACCCTCAGCAGCGGCGGCGTGATCTCACGTTGCAGGAGCCATCCTCCCAGCGCCGTGCAAGCGAGCGCGTTGGCGGCCAACCACAGGTACGAAGCGTCGCTTCCGATCGAGCCGGCGAAGGGCAGCTTCACCGTCGCGAAGCCGATCATCGCGTTGGGGAATACATCCGCGGCGAGGTGCAAACCCAGGCCTAGCGCCAGACCGCCTGCAACAGGCCTCGCCCAGCGGCGCGCCAGCGCAAGCAACGCAGGGCCGATGCTGTGGGTGACGGCGCTGCGGTGATCGAGCGGAAGCGATTGATCGATGTCGGGCAAGGTCAGGCCAGCGATCACACAGAGCAGCAGGGCAGGCAGCGCCATCGCCTTGGCGAGGTCAGGCCAGCGCACGGCCGCGCGCAGGGCCGCAAGGGCGGTCAGAACAAGCAGCAGCACCATCCGCCCGGCTTAGCCGATCGCGGTCAGTCGGCGAACGGATCCCGCACCGTTATGGTGTCTTCCCGCTCCGGACTGGTGGAGACCAAAGCCACCGGGCAGCGGATAAGCTCCTCCACGCGGCGGATGTACTTTATGGCCTGGGCCGGCAGCTGCGCCCAGCTGCGGGCGCCCGCGGTGGATTCCTGCCAACCGGTCATCACTTCGTATATGGGCTCCACCCGGGCCTGGTCGCCGGCATGGGCGGGCAAGTGATCCATCCGCTGCTCGCCAAGCCAGTAGCCGGTGCAGATGCGGATTTCGTCCAGCCCGTCCAGCACGTCGAGCTTGGTCAGCGCGATGCCGGTCACCCCCGCGACGGCGCAGCTCTGGCGGACCAGCACCGCGTCGAACCAGCCGCATCGGCGCTTACGCCCGGTCACAGTGCCGAATTCGCGGCCGCGTTCGCCCAGTCGCTGGCCGATCCCGTCGTGAAGCTCGGTCGGGAACGGCCCGGATCCGACCCGGGTCGTGTAGGCCTTGACGATGCCGAGCACGAATCCGGCCGCGCCTGGACCCAGTCCGGTGCCGGCGGCCGCGGTGCCCGCGATCGTGTTGGATGAGGTGACGAACGGGTAGGTGCCATGATCGACGTCGAGCAGCACGCCCTGCGCTCCCTCAAACAGGATGCGCCGCCCCCTCGCCCGCGCCTCGTTCAGCGTCAGCCAGACCGGCCGCGCGAACGGCAGCACGAAGTCCGCAATGCCGCGCAGCTCAGTCTTGAGCCCCTCGCGATCCACCGGCGGCTCGCCAAAGCCGGCGCGAAGCGCGTCGTGATGGGCGCACAGCCGATCGAGCTGCGGATCGAGGCTGTCGATATGGGCAAGGTCGCAGACCCGGATCGCGCGGCGGCCGACCTTGTCCTCGTAAGCCGGCCCGATGCCGCGGCGCGTCGTCCCGATCTTGCCCTTGCCGGAAGCATCCTCGCGCAGCCCGTCGAGATCGCGGTGGATCGGCAGGATGAGCGGGCAATTGTCGGCGATCTGAAGGCTGTCCGGCGTGATCGTCAGGCCCTGGCCGGTCAGCTTCTCGATTTCGTCGCGCAGCGCCCAGGGATCGAGCACCACGCCATTGCCGATGACGCTGAGCGTGCCCCTGACGATCCCGGACGGAAGCAGCGAAAGCTTGTAGGTCTGATCGCCGACGACGAGCGTGTGCCCGGCATTGTGCCCGCCCTGGAAGCGGACCACACCTTGTGCATGATCGGTCAACCAGTCGACGATCTTGCCCTTGCCTTCATCGCCCCACTGACCGCCGATGACGGTGACGTTCGCCAATGCCTGTTTCCTGGAAAGTTGCGCGCCGCGTCTAGGCGGCCAGGGCGGACAGGTCCAGCCAAGGCCGCCGCAGCTAGGAGCATGGCCTCACGGCTGGTAGAAGCCGCTGATGACCGACACCCCCGCATCGATGAGCTACGGCGATTACTTGGGCCTCGAGCAGCTGTTAAGCGCGCAGCACCCGCTCTCGTCCCATCATGACGAGATGCTGTTCATCATCATCCACCAGACCAAGGAATTGTGGCTCAAGCAGATGGTGCGTGAGCTGAACCAGGCGCAGTCGCTGATCCGCGCGGACGCGCTGATCCCGGTTCACAAGAGCCTGTCGCGAGTATCACGGATCCAGGCGGTGATGACGCTCAGCTGGGACGTGCTCGCGACCATGACGCCGAGCGACTATTCGCGTTTCCGGGAAGTGCTCGGCTCGAGTTCGGGCTTCCAGTCCGGCCAGTTCCGGCTGGTTGAATATCTGCTCGGCCTCAAGGACTCGGCGCATCTGAGGCACCAGCCGGACGGCTCCGAGCATCATGGCGCGCTCAGGCGGGCGCTGGACCAGCCAAGCCTTTGGGACGAGGCGAACCTGGCGCTGGCGAGGGCGGGCTTTGAGTTGCCCGATGCGGCGCTGAGTCGGGACTGGAGCCAGGCATACCACCCGAACCAGGCGGTCGAGGCGGCCTGGGCCGAGGTCTACCGGGATCCGGAACGCTGGTGGGCCTTCTACCAGCTTGCGGAGAAGCTGGTCGATCTCGACGACGCGTTCGCCGCATGGCGTCACAAGCATGTGATGACGGTCGAGCGGATCATCGGAATGAAGCGGGGCACCGGCGGCACGGTGGGCGTGGCCTACCTGCAATCAACGCTGACGAAGCGGGCCTTCCCGGAACTCTGGTCGCTTCGAACCCGCCTGTAGTTCGGCGATCGTCTGCCGAGCCAGCCGCTCGCGGGCGCGGAGGCTCGGGTGAGTACGAAAAAGGCTCGGCCCGTCATATTTGGCCAGCAGCCGCCGCCAGAGGGGGATTGCCGCTCCCGCATCGTAACCCGCGTTCCAGGCCAGCCTGAGCGCGAGCCTGTCGGCTTCCTCCTCGGTGCGGTATACCCGTTCAGCATTCACGCCGAATTCCCGCAACAAGCCGCGCGGGACGCCCTGCTCATCCAGGCGTTCCGCGTGGCGAAGGACAAGGTGGGCCAGCTCGTGGCCGATGATGATGGCCAATTCGTCGTCGTCGGCGACGTCGCCAAGGAGCGCCGTCGTGAGCACAATCTGGCCGCGGACGGTAGCCGCCCTCGCCTCGGGCGAGCGCGCAAGCCTGACATTTGCCGGGCAGCCCAGCCGCGGCGCGAGCCGAACCTTGAACTCGCGGCCCGCGCGCAGGACGTGCAGGTCGGCTGGGCCGAGCCGGAGCTGCTCAAGCAACCGCGCCTCGATCGCCTCGCGCGCGCCTCGCGGCCTTTCCTTGTTAAGCCTCGCCGATTCGGCCGGGCTGAGTTGGAGGGGCAATCCGTTGATAGCGAGCAACACGTCGCCGGCGCTTAGCCCGACCTCCGCGGCCGGGCTGTCTCCTACAACGCTCAGGACCCCAGGTCCTCGGTCCAGCCCCAAATCTTCGACCAAGCCCGCTTGGTCCTTGGGTTCGTAGTCGGCGAGATGGTGGAGCTGCGCGCCGGAGAGCGGCGCCGGCTCCGGGCAGAGCGCCGCCGCTCTGGTCGCGACCCGAAAGCCGATGGACGCAACCCTGTAGTCGTCAGCACGCAGATAAGAGCCGGTGCCGGCCGGAGCCGCCGCGACAAGCCAAAAGGCAATGGCCGCGAGAACCGGGGCTGCAAGAACTGGCCTCATGCTACCGTCGCAAAAACAAGTTCAGCCGGAAGAGCGTTACGCTCCTCCGGCTGAACTCCTGAACTCGTCTTGCTACAGCCGGCTGCGGTTAGCCCGGGCTGACGCCCGCACCGTCATTGTCCCTGAAGATAATGATGAGAGCGAGAATGACCAGACCGCCAGCAAACAACGGGATGAGGAACCCGCGGCGACGACGACGCTCCTGAAGCAGCTCGCTGTCACCCTCAAAAGATTCGGCGGCCGGAACCACCTCGGTCGCGGACGCGCGCGCAGCCACAGCAGCGGTCGTCTGAGCCATCGCCACTTCCGGCGCGATGACTAGGGCGAGGGCCGTGGCCCCAGCCAGGAACTTCTTGAAAACCACGTCAGCTTCTCCCTTCGTACTCAACTACCCTGAGCTTGGCTCCTGATATCCAGAAGCTCCCAAACTGTCCACCCAGAAAACCGCCTGCTCCCGGATGACCCGGCCGCTCTAAGCCGCTGAATATTGACGAACTCTCAAGGTGGCAACGTATCAAGATGTGGAAATGTCCTCTGCGCCTGTCGATTCAGCGGCTATGTTGCCAAAAGGCATCGCCGCTAAGAACCCGGCGGCCCGACGATGCACACCGCGGGCAGCTCCGCCTGCTCTGACCCGTAACTTGACATCCACGAGGCGCGCTGCCCTTAGCCCGCGTGTCCAGCCTGGGCGTTTCCCTTTAGGATCTCACGTGAGCAGCAGTGAACGCATTGTCGTAATCGGACTCGGCTACGTCGGCCTTCCGCTTGCCGTCGCCCTCGCCCGCAGCTTCAGCGTCACCGGGCTCGATATCGACCTGCGCCGGGTGGATGAACTGAGGTCCGGAATCGACAGGACGCACGAGGTCGATCGGGCGGGCTTGGCAGCTTCGTCGCTGCGCATCACGAGCGATCCGGCGGATTGCCACGGCGCGGACGTGTATATCGTCACGGTGCCGACCCCGGTCGACCTCGACAACCAACCCGATCTTCGTCCGGTGCTCGGCGCGACGGAGGCCGTAGCGGCCATGCTGGACGGGATGCGCAAGCCGATCATCGTGTTCGAAAGCACGGTCTATCCGGGCGTGACCGAGGAGATTTGCGGGCCGCTACTCGAGCGGGTGTCGGGGCTCACTCGCGGGGTGGACTTTTACCTCGGCTATTCGCCCGAGCGGATCAATCCGGGGGACCGTGAGCATACCGTCGATCGCATCACCAAAGTCGTTGCCGGTGAAAATGCCGCCGTCACGGAGCGCATGGCGGCGATTTACGGCGCGGTCACGAGCGGTGGCACCTTCAGCGCGCGGTCGATCAAGGCGGCGGAAGCCGCCAAGGTGATCGAGAACGCTCAACGCGACATCAACATCGCGTTCATGAACGAGATCACCCAGATCTTCTCAAGGATGAACATCTCGATCTGGGATGTGCTTGATGCCGCCGGCACGAAGTGGAATTTTCTGAAGTTCCAGCCGGGCCTGGTCGGCGGCCACTGCATCGGCGTGGACCCATATTACCTCAGCTACCGCGCGCAGCAGCTGGGGCAGGAGCCGCTGGTGATCCTGGCTGGCCGCTCGATCAACGACGGCATGGGCGCGTGGGTGGCCGACCAGTTGCACGCGCGGCGCGAGGGGAGAGCGGGCCGGGCGCTGGTAATGGGCCTCACCTTCAAGGAAAACGTGCCGGACCTGCGCAACAGCCGCGTCGTCGACGTGATCGAACGACTGAAGCTGCTTGGCCATGACGTCAGTGTCCACGATCCGCTCGCCGATCCCGATGAAGCGATGCATGAATATGGGGTCGAGCTTGCGACCGGAGAGCTGGCCGGGTGCTATGACCTGGTGGTCGTGGCCGTTCCCCACGCGGCCTATGCCGAATGGGACGATGCCCGAATCGCGGCACTCATCGCGCCGGGCGGCCTGCTGGCCGACCTCAAGAACCTTTATGCCAGTCGGCCATTGCCGGAGGGCGCCGATCGCTGGACGCTCTGAACCTCAAAGCCCGTGATAGGCTCGATACCACTCCACGAACCGCGGAATCCCGACGTCGATCTTGGTGGTGGGCTGGAAGCCCAGGTCACGCTGGATGGCGCTGATGTCGGCATAAGTGTCCCTCACGTCACCGGCCTGCATCGGCATCAGCACCTTCTCGGCCTCGCGGCCGCAGGCCTGCTCGATCAGCGCGATCATGCGGGTGAGCTCTTCCGAATTGTTGTTGCCGATATTGTAAAGGCGGTGCGGCGCCTTGCTGCCGCCGGCCTTCGGCGCGCCATCGTCCGGCGGCGGATTGTCCAGGCAAGCGACCACGCCGGTCACGATGTCATCGACATAGGTGAAATCCCGCCTCATATTTCCCTCACCGAAGACCTTGATCGGCTCGCCGGCGAAGATCGCCTTCGTGAACAGCCACATGGCCATGTCCGGGCGGCCCCATGGGCCGTACACCGTGAAAAAGCGCAGTCCCGTCTGTGGCAGGCGGTACAGATGAGCGTAGGTTTCGCTCATCAATTCATCGGCCTTCTTGGTCGCGGCGTAGAGCGACAGCGGGTGATCGACCCGGTCCTCCACGCGGAACGGCAGCGTCTCGTTCCCACCGTACACCGACGAGGATGAGGCATAGACCAGGTGCCGCGAGCCGCGATGGCGGGCGATCTCCATCACGTTGAGATGCCCGACCAGGTTGGACTGGACGTAGGCGCCTGGATTTTCGATCGAGTAGCGGACCCCCGCCTGAGCGCCGAGATGGACGATCCCGTCGAATTCCTCGCTTGCCAGTGTCGCTGAAAGCGCGGCGGCATCGGCGAAGTCGACCTCTACAAAGCGGAACCGCTCGCCGAACTCCTTCTGCTGGCTCGCGATCCTGTCCCGCTTCAGCCGGACGCTGTAATAATCGTTGAGATTGTCGATGCCGAGCACGCGCTCGCCGCGCGCCATCAGCCGACGCGCGACATGGAAGCCGATAAAGCCGGCCGCGCCGGTGATCAGAGTTGTCATGAGGGTCTCGCGAGAAGGTTCGGAGGCGCTTAGACGAGCAAGCCCGATCGAACAACGCCGTCGCTCGGCGCTCCGGGAGCCGGCCGGCATGCAAAATGTGGACTTTCCGACCGCTATGCCTCTATCGGTTGTGCTTCCTGTCCATTTTTCGGAGCCTTCGGGCCGCTTTTCGTGAACATCGCAGCGGGAAAAATCGCGGGCGCGGCACCGACCATATGGGCTCGCATACGCGTCCAGCTGGGCGTTGGCCTGCTTCTTGCGGTGCTGGCCCCGTGGGCGGTTCGCGCCTGGCTTGAGCGCAACGAGCTAGACTGGAGCGCCCTGCAGAACTCGTTGGCGGGCACATTGATTGCGGTTGTGGCCGGATTCTACAGTTTCCGCCGACTGTCTCGATATCCCGGCGTACGCTCCTCCTATCATGTTCTGCCGTCGTTTGCGGCTTCGTTCGGAATAGCGCTCACCTTCTTCTTCTTCACCCGCCTGCCGTATAGCCGCGTCCAGTTCATGGCGAGCTTCGGGCTGGCGATTGTCTGGTACTACTTCGTTTATTTCAAGCTGCAGCGGCAGCAGCGGCTCATCATAGGCGTGGTGCCGTTTGGCGGCATTCGCAGCCTGCTCGGAATCTCCGATGTGGAGTGGGTGCAACTGAGGCGGGATGATCCGGAGCCGGACCGCTATCACGTGATCGTGGCGGACTTACGTTCGGACATCCCCGACGAATGGGAGCGTTTCCTTGCCGATCGGGCGCTGAACGGCACGCTCGTCATGCATGTGAAGCAGATGGAGGAATCGCTGACTGGCCGGGTCGCGATCGAGCATCTTTCCGAAAACACCTTGGGTTCGTTGATCCCGGGCATCGTGTTCGCCAAGTTCAAGCGAGCGGGCGATCTTCTGACGGCCCTGATCGCTTTCCCCCTGATGGTGCCGTTCCTGGCGGCGGTTGCGCTGCTGATCCGGATCGACTCGCCCGGCCCTGTCCTCTTCCGTCAACGGCGCATGGGATATCGCGGCCAGCCCTTCACGATGTATAAGTTCCGCACGATGCGGCACGCACCGGCCGAGGTGGAAGATGCTCGGGCCGCGGCGATGACCCGCAGCGAGGATGACCGGATCACCAAGCTCGGCCGGGTGCTTCGCCATTACCGAATCGACGAGCTGCCGCAGGTGTTCAACATCATCCGGGGCGAGATGAGCTGGATCGGGCCGCGTCCGGAGGCCGTGCCGCTGTCGCTCTGGTACGAATCCGAGCTTCCATTCTATCGCTACCGCCACATCGTCCGGCCGGGCATCACCGGCTGGGCCCAGGTCAAGCAGGGCCATGTCGCGGACGTCGATGAAGTGCTCTGGAAACTTCACTACGACTTCTATTATATCAAGAACTTCTCCTTCTGGCTGGACCTGCTCATCGTCGCCCGCACGATTCGGACGATCCTGAGCGGCTTCGGCGCGCGTTAGGGGAATCAGGAGAGACCATGACCGACCAGGACCGCGCCCGCATCATCCGCTGCGACGATCTGTTGGAAGCCGACGTGAACGGCGAGATTGTCGCGCTGCATGTCGAAAAAGGCCAATGCTACGGCATGAACGCCGTCGCCTCGCGCGTATGGGCGCTACTTGCCGAGCCGACCTCGCCGGAACAGATCTGCGCCCAGCTCTCGAGCGAGTTCGATGTCGACGCAGAAACCTGCCAGACGGATGTCGCCGCCCTGCTCGCAGATTTTGAGTCCGAAGGGCTGATCAAGCCGGCTGCTTGATCGGGGCCTCCCGGCCTACCAGCGATCGGGCGTGCTGCTCCAGCCGCTCCGCTTCTTCGTCATAGCCGTCGAAGCCCCACAGACGGCTGGCACGGAAGACCGGCACGCGCTTCACCAAATGCAGGCACGCAAGGAGGTGCCGCTTGGTGCCGCCCATCCGCGCCAGGTAGCCACCGCGGTAAGTGTTCGCGACCAGCGCGTCCACGGCCGCCACTCCGGACAGAGGCTGGATTTGGGAAGCCTGATCTTCGGCCTTTTCGAGCAGGTAAACATGGCTGAGCGGGATCGGGCCGCTCTGGCTTGGCCTTGGCGTCGGCAGGTTGAATTTGTCCATGTCGTCGAACGCAAGCTCGAGCTCGTCCGCATTGCGACCGCTGCGCTCCAGAGCCTCCCGCCAAAGTCGCAGCCGCGGGATACCGGGATAGGCGAGCGGCACACCCGCTGCATCCGGCACCACCACGCAGACATCGTCCGCAAGAATACGATGGCCACGATCCAGGAACCACGCGGCCATGGTCGATTTGCCCGCCCCGCTATGTCCCATGAAGGCGACCGCCCGCCCGCTTATGTCGATCGCGTTTGCATGAAGCGGAAGCAGGCCGCGCTGGTGAATGATCGCGCCGAAAGCTGAGCCGAGGAGGAACAGTCGGATGTTGCGTTCGGACGCGCCCTCGCGGGGTGCGAAGACGATCTCGCGCCCGCCCCGAATCCGGTATGAGGCGACCTTGGGAACCACCAGGTTCACCTCTTCGGCCGAAATGAGGGGCTCCTCCCCCGCGTTTCCGACACGGATCGCCACGTCGGGAGTCGCTCCATCGGGAGCCGGCAGCAGTTCAGGAAGCGCGATCTCGGACTCGATCACCAGCCCGAACACCGCATATTTGTCGCCGCTCATCGCGCTTCGTCCCGGACGAGGCGCCCTTCGCGCAACTCGATGATCCGTTCGCACAGATGGAGGCTGGTGTCCCGGTGCGCGATCATCAGGATGGTCGGCCGGTCCGGCGCCGCGTGCAATCGGCTGAGCACCGCGCGCTCGCCCTCCACGTCGACCGCGTTGGTGGCCTCGTCCAGCAGCAGCAATCGCGGGCGGCGCAGGAGTGCGCGGGCCAGCGCAAGCCGCTGCCGCTCGCCGCCCGAGACAAGGCTGCCGCGCTCGCCGACGACCGCCTCCAGCCCTTCGGGCATGCGCCGGACCAGGTTGTCGGCGCCGGCGCGCTCGAGCACGTCCCAAAGCTCCTCCTCGCCGGCCTCGGGCTTCGCCCAAAGCAGGTTTCGGCGGATCGTGTCGTGAAAGAGGAACGGATCCTGGCTGACATAGCTGACCGAGTCCCGCCAAGCCCGCAGCCGCTCTTCGGCCAGCGGGTCGCCGTCGACCAGGACCGCCCCGGCCTGGGGCGGATAGAGCCCGACGAGCAGGTCCGCGAAGGTGGTCTTGCCCGCGCCCGACGCGCCCATGATCCCGACAAAGCTGCCCGGCTCGATCGTGAGGTCCAGGTCGCGCAGTCCGCCCGCCCCGCCTTGCTCGTCCCGGTGGAGGAAAGTGACCCCTCGAAATTCAACCCGGCCTTCCAGCTTGAGCGCCGGGGTGCTGCCGACCTCAGCGCCATCGCGCTGATAGCGACTAAGTTCCGACTCGAGCTCCTTCAGCTTCCGGTAGGCAGGGAGGCTGTGAAAAATCTGCTGAGCTGCCGTCTGGACCTGCGACACCGGCCCGTTCATCCGCGCCAGCACGAACAGGAATGCGATCAAAGCAGCCGGTGCGACCTCCAGCAGGCCAATCCCGATCAGCATGGCGAGCCCGGCTACAAAAGCCGCAACCCCGGTCAGCATAAGCTGAGCGGCCGTGCGCTGGCGCGTGAAGGCCAGGCGACGTCCGCCGGCCTGCCCGATCACCTCCTCGAATTCCGCGACGAAACCGCGCTGGAGGTTCTGGCTGAAGGCGAGCTTCAAGCCGCCAAGAAATTGCGTCGTGCTGGTGACCAGGGCCAGGTGCGATTCGGTGAGCTCCTCGCCGAGCTGGCGCGAACGGCCGAGCACCGGTCGAAGCGCCAACGTGCCCGCCACGAGCAGCCCCAGCACGATCAGCGCCAGCAGCGGAGAGAGCAGCGCGACCAGCACCGCCTGTCCGGCAATGAGAGCGAGCGCGACGCAGCTCTGCAGGCCGAAATGAGCGGCATCCCCGCAGGCCTGGACGTCGCTGCCCAGCACATGGGTGATCCGGGCGTGGTGAAGCCGGGCGATCACATCCCAGCGCGTGTTCGCGACCGCACGGATGATCCGGAGCCGATGGTCGTCGACGAACCCGATCTGTATGCGCGCCAGAAGGACATCGCGGCGAAGGATGACCGCCGCGCGGAACGCGAGCAGAGCCGCGAACAAGGCGAGCAGGACCAGCAATTGCCCGGTCGGGGTTGCGCCGGGGACGAGGTTCAACAGCTTGCGCGTGAACTCATCGATCCACTGGTTGCCGGCCCCGGTACCCAGCAGGACGGACAGGATCGGCAGCAGCAGCAGCACGCCGAGCCCTTCCACCAGCGCGCCCAGCGCGAGCAGGATCGCGACTTTCCAGCGGCGCGGACCGATGAAGCGAAGGAAATCGCTTGCGAAGTCGCGCAGGGTGGTGGCGCGCGTCGGCTCGGGAGCTGGGATTGGCTGATGCGCGACCATGGCCAAGCTCAACGGGCGGCTGCGGGCGGGAAGGTAGCGAGGCAGGCGAAACCCGCCGCTTCGTGAACGCCAAGCACCGGCCGGCCTTCCGAGCTGATCCAGACATGGGCGCGAAGCCCCTTGGGCCCGTCCTGCGCGACGCCATAATGAAGCGTGGAGGGAATCCCGCGCCTACGCAGCATCAGGTGCAGCGCGAGGCCGCGTTGGAAGCAAACGGCGCGCCACGGCACTCGATCCGCCCAGCTAGTCACCGCCCAGCGGCACTGATTGATGAGCCGTTCGGCCGTCGCGCGGTCAGGCTGCGGATGCCCGCCGCTGCCTTGCATCATCTCCACTGTTCGCTTGAACGGGAGCAACCGGATCGCGAGCGAGGCAGCGGCGAGGGTTAGCAAAGCTTCGCCGAGCACGCGTCGGTTTTCCCGGCTGAGCCGAGCGAGGCGGCGTGGGGAGGAGAGGCGGGTCGTCACTTGCGTCTCTTTAATCCGCTCGAGCCCACGGGCCAAATCAGCGCGAAGCATGGAGGATGAAGTGACCCGCCGTGAGCGCGTTCGGAAGCGCGCCGCGATATCGGGCCAGGATCGCCGGGTTTGCCCAATCTCCTGTTGGCCACTCTCGCAACCAGCTGCGAACCTGTTCGATGTTAATGACGGATGCGGCAAGCGGATTGGCCGCGATCTCCTCGAGCAGGTTTTGGATCGACGGCAGATGGGCGCCCAGACTGATGTACCAGTCGGCGGCCTGGATGCCCTTCCTGCGCTCATTCAACACGGCAGGTGGCAGCCGGTCTGAGAGCGCGGCATGGGCTAGCGGCCGTCGTTGGCCATTCTTCAGCAGCATGTCGATCGGCAGGGAAAGGCAGAATTCCACGAGCTGCCGGTCGGCGGTCGGGTCCCGTTCATCGAGCCCCCACCCTGCCAGACTCCCCTTCCGGTAATTGCCCACATCGTAATGATCCATGGCCCACAGGGTCTGTTCCACGTAGGTCCTTGTTCGACCGTTCGGCGGGACGATCCGCTCTCTACGAATTTCCTGAACGGCGCGCTGGAGAGAGGGATGCAAGGCTGAGGCGGGAAGATCCGGCGCCGACGAAAAGCGCTGCAAGCGGGCCCACAGATCGGCACGAATCCACGGCTTGAACGAGCTGGCGAGGATGCCGCGGCGCCGCATGCCTTTGTTCCGAGCCAACGCGCCCGCCTCGATCATCCACTCGCGCCAACGCCCCCGGCGAATATATTCTGCGAGGATGGAGTATGGTCCGGCGCTGATCGTGAAATTGCCAAGTCTGCCATTCAGAAGCACTGCGGCGCCCGTCGCCGAGGCTTGCCGGTTGATCTCGGCGATCCAAGCGAAGTTGCACAAATTGTAGACTGGCCGATCGTACAGCCCGACATAAAGATCGAGGTCTTCGATCGGGGACTTGGTTGTGGTTCCAACCTGATGGTGCCGCACGGATGGGTAGATGGCAGCGGTTTCGGCTGCGATCGGGCCTTCGTCCGGGATAGAAAAGGCCGGAGCGCAGAGCGGCGATGTCCTTGCCGGCACGGAGGTGAATGCGTGGATGTCGCGGGACGAACCCGACTGTCGAGCCGCGGTCGCAACCACTGCGCTGCTATCCCATCCACAGCTGAGATGTGCGGCGACGGTGTCTCCCGCGCCGCGGAGCCGGACCCGAACGGCACGATCCAGATTTTCTCTGAAGGCCTCCACATATTCGTCGAAGGACCGCAATTTGAGTTCGCGGGGCTCGACATTCCAGAAGCGGCGGAGCCGAAGGTCGCCATTCTTGATCGACAGGACATGCCCTGGAGGGAGCTGATCGATGCCCCTGTAGTAGCTTGTCCGGCTCATCTCCGGAACCAGCGCCAGATAAAGCCCGATTGCCTGTTCATCCGGCGCTCGCGCCACTTCGGCAAGGGCGTGGATGCCCTTGGGCATCGAGGAAAAGGCGAAGAAGCGCTGCTGTCGATGATAGAAGAGAGGCCGCTGCCCAAAAGGGTCGCGCGCGAGCGTCAACTTGCGCTCGATCTCGTCCCAAACTGCTATGGCATAATCGCCATTCAGCAGATCGAGCGTCTCTTCTCCCCACCGCTCCCAAGCTGCAAGAAGAATGTCGGCATCCGCCGATCGATCGAACTCCGGGCCGCTTTGGCCCAACCGGCTCAGCAACTCTTCACGGTTGTCCAGGCGCAAGTCGGCAAGGATGACGTATCGGCCACCCCCGCCGATCAGTGGCTGGGAATCCGCCTGACGCTCGCTGAGCCCGCAATACAGCGCCGAGCCAAGCGCGATGCTTTCGCCCGACCATGCTCCCGTGCTGTCAGGCCCGAAGGCCTGCTGCGCCGCCAGCATCCGTCGACAACACATCTCCGGATCGTTGGCAGCTGGCCAACCAAGAACACCAGCGATGGCGGACATAAAGAGAACCTCCGCCCCCGGGAGGGGCGGAGGCAATTGCTACAATTTTAGATTGGTTACGACCTTTGCGGATCGCTGATGTCCGGGCGGCCACCCTCAGCACTCTCAGCAGAGCCCGCTTCGATCCGCTGAAGTTCGGGGCGAACCCAATCCTTCTTGATATCGACCGGACGCACGTTCTGACCGTCACTCACAACTTGATCTCCCTTTGACGCTGACCGAGCCTTAATGTTTGAGAATGAAGGGTCAATGCCCTAGCGGGATTCGGCTGCTCCGCTTCCCAATTATCACCGGGATGGTGTCGCGGCTGCAACATTCGGGACCGGGCGGAGCGCGATTCCGAACAGCGCCCACCGTCCTCCGACGGGCTGGAACAAGAGGTCGAACGCGATGCCGGTGGGTCGCAGCGGGAACAGTCCTCGCACCCGCAACATCCCGCCCTCGATCAGCGGGCCAAGGTCGTAGGTGGGCGTGACCAGCAGCGCATTGGATAGATCGAGCCTTTGCTCGCGAATGTTCTGGAATACAGCGCCGAGAGTGGCTGCATTGTTGGCAGACTGGAAGCCCGGCGCGCCAAGGTCGCGAAGGACGGAATAATTGCCCGTCGCATTCGCATGGTCCACGGCCGCGATGGTTGACCAGACCAATTTAGCCACTGTGAGGGCGTCGGGAACCGGTCCCTGAGCCGCCGGAGCCGTCACCTGAGGGCGGGGCTGAGGTCTGGCTTGCCCATAGGCCGGAGCCGCCGCGACCACTCCGGCCAGCAGGAACACCACAATAGAACGGGCCGGGGCATGAAGCCCCGACCCGCCTTTGTTGCCAATCGTGCTGCTTACCACGCGACCTGGAAGCCGGCGCGCGCGCCGATCTCGCCGCTGTCGAAGCCGACGCCGACGCCGGCCGAGACGGACGACATCTCACCGACCCGGGCCGAGAAGGCCGCCGTCGCCGCGGCGCGGTTCTCATAATAACCGATGCCGCCCGAGATGGCGTAGTTCGCTCCGGTCGGGATGCCCGGCGTCTCCATCGCCAGCGCCATCGCAACACCTTCGTTCGCCTTGCGAATGCCGCGACGATTGATGTCGGACAGGTCGAACAGGGTCGCGGTCTGGCCCTGCAGCGCCGTGATCGACGCACCCTGCGTAGTCTGGGTGGCTTGCAGCGCGGTGATCGACGTGCCCTGCGCGGCGACGGTCGTCTGCAGCGTCGTGATGGCTGCAGGCGCGATGGTGCTACGGCCAAGAACGCCGTTCGCATCGACGGTGGCAAGGTTTGCCGAGCTTGCCTGCTGCAGGGCGGTGCTGGCAGCAATATCGCCAATCCGTACCGAACTGCCGGCACCGCCCAAGACGACCTGGTTGTCGGCGGCAGCAACGGCGTCGACGCCGATCGCCGTCGAGTTGGCTCCCGTCGCCCGGGCGTTCCGCCCGATGGCCGTCGCCTGGGTCCCGGTGGCCTGCGCGACGTGGCCGACCGCAAGCGAGAGATTGCCCGTTGCGCGTGTATCCCAGCCGAAAGCCTGCGCGCCGCGGCCGGATGCAACGGCTTGGCCACCGATCGCGGTCGAGTGGAAGCCGGATGCGACTGCGGACTCGCCGACCGCGACTGCGTCTTCATCGGTCGCCCGTGCAAGGCTGCCGATTGCGACGGCCGTTCCGAGCGACATAGCGTTGGTCTGAGCCGTGGTGGCCTGGTTGCCGATCGCGATGGAGGCGTCGCCGTTCGCAACGGAGCCGATGCCCACGGCGACGCTGTTGGTGCCGTTGGCGTTCGAGTTCGAGCCATATGCCGTCGCGCCCGCTACGTTCGCGTTCGCGTTGCTGCCCGTGGCAGTTGCCAGATCGCCGAGCGCGCTGGCGACGTTGCCGACCGCCGTAGCCCGAGCGCCGCGTGCAACAGCGGTGGCCCCCACGGCAGTCGAGCGAAGGCCGTCCGCCGTTGCCGTCTCGCCAAGAGCCGTGGCGCGTTCGCCGTTAGCCCGGGACTCGGCACCGAGAGCCGTTGCGCGCGCGCCGTTCGCGTTCGAGTTGGACCCGATCGCGGTGGCGGAAACGACGTTGGCATTGGCGTTGCTGCCGAACGCGCTGCTCAATTCGCCAAGGGCGCTGGATACGTTGCCCACCGCCGTGGACCGGGTGCCGCGCGCAACGGCGGTTGCGCCGACCGCAGTCGAGCGGAGACCCGTCGCGGTGGCGGTTTCGCCGACAGCCGTGGCGTTGCCGGCACCCGCGTTGGAATCGACACCAACCGCCGTCGAGCGCGCGCCCGTGGCCGTGGCGTTGGCGGCCGGCGCGTCGCATTCGACGCTGTTGGCGCCCGCGCCGGCGGTGCACTGCGCGGACGCGGGGCTGGCGACCGCGATCGCGAGCAGGCTCGCCGCCGCCGGAAGAATGATCTTCTGAACCTTGAACATTTGCATGATGCACTCCCTGAATAGCGGACGCGTGTCTGCCCTGCGTCTCCGCTCAGGTCTGTAGGTTGGGCCCGGCGCGGTTGGCAACGCCGTTTCGCGCCTTTTCCGCCGCTGAGCGCCAGCCAGCGGTTGATTTCGCCCAAATAGTCGCGTCAGGACAACAGTGGCCGATGATGAAGCTAAGCCCGGAATTCCTGCTCGCCGCCGCCTGCTGCCGCTGGCCGCCGGGTTCTGAGCGCAACCGCGCCGTGCAGGCCGCAGCGACGGGCGTGGACTGGACAAAGCTACTCGCGGTCGCCCGCCGCCAGCGTGTCGAAGGTCTGGTCAACCTGGCCCTCCGCCAAGCCGCGGTCAGCCCGCCGGACGAGATCGCCGCGGACCTCAGCCGGGCCGCCGCGGAGATCGCGCGCACGAACCTCACCTTCGTCGCCGAATCCGGGCGCTTGCTGCGTATTTTCGAGAATGCCAGCATCGCCGCCCTGTTCGTCAAGGGCGCCACTCTCGATATGCTCGCTTATGGCAGCATCGCCTACAAGCGCGCTCGCGACATCGATATTCTGATCCGTCCCGAGCAGCTCCTGGCGGCCTGCACACTGCTCCTCGACGCCGGTTACCAGCGTGTTGTCCCTGGCCCGGAAATCGGTTCCGATCGCTTCGAGCGTTGGGTCGCATTGTGCAAGGAAACGAGCTGGCTGCACCGGCAAAGCGGCATAATCGTGGAAATCCATACCGGCCTCGTCGACGCACCCGAGTTGCTCGCCGGCATCGACGCTGATTCGCCGCGACAGCAGGTGGAGGTCGCCCCGGGCCTGGCACTGCCGACGCTCCGGACTGAGGAGCTGTTTGCATATCTCTGCGTCCATGGCGCCACCCACGCCTGGGCCCGCCTGAAATGGATCGCGGACCTTGGCGCCCTGCTTTCCCGCCACGCCCCGGACGCAATCGAGCATCTTTATCGCGCTTCGCTGCCCTTGAACGCCGGCCGCCCGGCCGCCCAGGCGCTCCTGCTCTGCCACCAGCTATTCGCGACCCCCCTGCCGGAGCTTTTGCTGGCCGAACTGCGCTCGAACCCGGTGAATCGCCGGCTCGTCTCGGTCGCGCTTGGGGTGATGGCGGGCCGACGCTCCGGATCGGAGCTCGACGACACAATCCTGGGCACGCTTCCGATTCACCTGTCCCACTTCCTGCTGGCCGAGGGTTGGCGCTACAAGGGGGCCGAGCTTGGCCGCAAATTGCGCAGCCACGAGGATCAGGCCAGGATCCGCCTGCCGCGTCCGCTGGCCTTTCTGTATCCGGTCATCGCGGTGCCGAGCTGGTTGTGGCGCCGCGTGAAAGGACCGGCGCCGATCCACTAAGCCGGTTGTGCCTCAAGCCAGGCCTGGAACATCAGCACCGCCCAGAGCGCAGGTGTCGCGTCCCGCTCCTTGCGCAGGTGCTGGGACCACCGCTTGCGGACCGCCTCCGCGTCGAAGAAGCCCTGGGCGCGCAGCCGTGTCGGCTCCAGAAGTTCTTCCGCCCAGGGCCGCAAGGGTCCGCGCATCCATTCGCCAACAGGTATTCCGAACCCGGCCTTGGGTCGGTCGAACAGCTTCTCCGGCGCGTTGCGATAGAGCAGCTTGCGCAGGATCTGCTTCCCCTTCCCGCCGTGAATCTTCATCGCGGCGGGAATGTGCGCGGCCAGTTCCGCGACACGGTGGTCGAGGAACGGCACCCGCGTTTCCAAGCTGACCGCCATCGCGGCCCGGTCGACCTTACAAAGAATATCGTCGGGCAGGTAGCTCACCGCGTCGCAGTACATCATGCGCACCGCGTCCGGGGCGCCCGGCGCCACGTCCATATCGAACAGGAGGTCGTTGGCCGCCATCGAGGCGGTCGGGACTGGCGAGGGCTCGAAGCTCCATTCATCGAGAAAGCTGTTGTAGATATCGTCGAAGCGCCGCGCGCCGCCCATCAGGCGCAGGCCCTTCTGGACCTTGGAGCCGAAGTGCGGCCGTCGCTCCAGCCCGGGAATGAAGCGGGCGAGGCCGTTCCAGGTGCCGGCCGGCAGCCGGCTGAGCGGCGTCCCGACCAGCTGACGGACAGGCCCCGGCACTCGCTGCATCCGGTCCCACAGCTTGGGCGCCATGAAATGGCGGTTATAGCCGCCGAACAGCTCATCGCCGCCGTCGCCGGACAGGGCGACCGTCACCTGCTCACGCGCAAATTTGCTGACCAGGTGAGTGGGAATTTGCGAGCTGTCTGCGAACGGCTCGTCATACATGCCAGGAAGAAGCGGAATCACATCCCGCGTCTCCTTGACGGTGACGTAACGCTCATGATGCTCGGTGCCGAGATGGGCAGCAACCTCCTTGGCCCAATTCGCCTCGTTGAACGCCGCCTCCTCAAAGCCGATCGAGAAGGTGCGGACCGTGCCGCTTGTATGCTTGCGGTAGAGGGCGACCACGGTCGAGCTGTCGATGCCGCCGGAGAGAAATGCGCCGACCGGCACGTCGGCCACTGCTTGGCCTTCGATCGCTGCCGCAAGCACGTCTTCGAGGCGCTCGAGCGCGTCCTCCTCATCGGCGATCGGATCGTTCAGCCCGGCCCGGACCACCTCACGGTAAGACCAGTAACGCTCGAGGGCGACGCCGTCCGCCGGCCGGTCAGGGCTCGGCGCCTCATCGTGCGGGCTGGCCACCACCTCGGGCCCAACGCCAAGGATGCACCCCGGCTCAAGCTTGTAAATGCGCTGGTAGATGGACAGCGGCGCCGGAATATAGGCGCGGGCGGCCAGCAGCCGCACCGCCCGCCGATCGATCTCGTTGTCGAACCGAGGATGGCTGCGGATCGCCTTGAGCTCGGACCCAAAAACGAAGTCCCCGCCGGTCCAGCCGTAGTAAAGCGGCTTTTCCCCGAATCGATCGCGGGCGAGATGGAGCCGGCGCTCTTTCTTGTCCCACAAGGCGAGCGCGAACATGCCGACGCTCCTGGCGAGCGTCTCGCGCAGGCCCCAGGCGGCGATGCACTCGATCAGCGTCTCGGTGTCGCTGTGCCCGCGCCACGGGAGCCCATTGCCGGCAGGCCCGCCGCCCGCGGCGTCCAGGTCTCGCCGCAGATCGAGATGATTGTAGATCTCGCCGTTGTAGCTCAGCACCCAGCGCCCATCGTTGGAGCGCATCGGCTGATGCCCCAGCGGCGACAGATCGACGATCGACAGCCGCCGGTGGCCGAGGCCGACACCAGCCTCCGCGTCGATCCAGACGCCTTGATCGTCGGGCCCGCGGTGCGCGATCGGGTCGGTCATACGCGCAAGGTCCTCAGCGCTGATCGTCCCTGGAGAGAGCAAACCCGCTATGCCACACATTTGTCGCTCCTGATCCAATAGACTTGGCCGACGCAATCGTCGTCACATTCACTAGCGCTCTCCGCAACGGATAGGCCGTTACGAGAATGGCCTGTCGCTACCAAAGTTGCGGCTTACGGCGCGGTCTCCGTCCGGCCCAGATGGACTTTCGTAGCTCGTAATCCAAGCACCGTTGGTCTGTAAGGGACTTAGCGGAACGTGATCCTGTAATCCTCCCTTTGCGCGTGGTTCGGCATGTCTAGAGCATGGGGAAGAGGGCCGGCCGGTGTCCCGAGAGACTTGCTGGCGGTGAACGTGCATTCGATCGCTAGCGGGACACCATCCTTGTTCCTGGAACCATAATTATTTGCATGAACGTGGCAGATCTGCAGGGGAATTCGTTCGATAAAACTTTCTATTCTTTGAAGATGGAAATCCACATCGTGAAACTCGATGACCATTCCTACTATCTTGTCCGAGAAGTCGCGGATATCCTCCAGTATCCTGTATTCACTTCCTTCGATGTCAATCTTTAGGAAAGCACGTTCGTGGCCCGGTGGAACGATCGATTCGAATATTTCGCGCAGGGAGATAGAACTCCCGGACCCCGGAATTCCGACATACTTATCGATGTGGACGTTCGCGTCTTTGAAGAACCGCCTGTATCCAAGCCAAATCTTCATCGAATGGGTGAAAAGTGCGGGCCGGTGAGGCCTCAAAAGAGACTTCAGCACTTTTTTAGCAAAAATCGTGCCGCCAATTGTTGGATCAAATCCGTAGACCGGAACTGCATTCCGGGAGGTGAAATCCTCCTCAAAACTCCAATCTTCGTTGATGCCGAGGCCAATCAGCACATCCGCCTGCTCGATGTCTCTCGCATCCACCAGGTATCCGCCGTCATGAGCTCGGCCCAATCTGACAAGCTTCGGCACGCTGATCGGTCTAAGGAAGCTCGGCAGGAAAGCGGCATTCTCGTTCATTCAGACCCCCCGATGCGCCGGACCTCGGCCTCGATGTAAGTTGGGTTCTCATCTTTGAGCGGAGCCGCCCCGAAACCAGTCCGGTGGCTGCCCTTCGTTGCAGATAGATCATGCCGGATCGCCGCCACTGTGCAGTCAATTCCAAGCTTTCGACGGACCTGCCAAGCCCAATAGGCATTACAGGAGACCAGGCCCAAGCCCGCTGCCGCCGCCGCGCCGACCAGACCCAATCGCGGAATCAGCCAAAATGCGAGCGGAAGCTGAACTGCGAGCCCTACCGCGACTCCAATCGGAACTTCCCGCTCGTTGTCTGTCATCGCGAGCAGGGAGGCCGCCACCCCGGTCGCCATTGATAGCGCGACGCACACCGAAAGCACAACCAGGCCCGGATAGGCAGCACGAAACTCCGGCCCGAAGATAATCAAGACCCAGTCGCCCGCGAGTATAAGCGCTAGCGCGCCAATGCTGGCGCTGCCCAGCGAAAGCCATGCGCTGGCTCGGACCAAGGAAAGCAATCCCGACCAGTCCTGGTCGCGCCAGGCAATCACGATGGCGGGACACACGAAAGTCGCCAGTCCCGCCGTCACAACCGTGATCAGGGTAGTCAGTCGGGAGATAACCGCGAAATAGCCGGCCTGCTCATGTGAGGTCAGTGTGCCGAGCAGGAATACTGGCGCGTGTGTTCCGGCCTGTTGAAGCGCGCCAGCGACAACGGCGGCCGCCCCAAAAGTGAGGACTCGTCGCCGATCGAGCTCAGCTGGTTCACCGCCGTCGGATCGGCCGATTATGGCATGGG
>NZ_DASVTH010000052.1:0-99706 GCF_036387615.1 Allosphingosinicella sp. | reverse complement strand
GGCAAAGGATCGTGATTATGCCGCCGGCGCGGCGCTCCTGCGATCTGGCCTGTCGTTTGAGGACTTCGTCGCGGCGATGCGCGGCGGTCTCATCGTGCTCAACATCCACACCGATGCCTTTAACCCGGGTGAGATCAGCGGTCGTGTCGGCGGTGGACCCCAGCCCGGCCAGCCCGGCGCGCCGCATCGGCATTGAGCGGGTACCGCACCGCGCGTTGGACTGGATTAAGCCCATTCTGCGAGCGTCTGCTTCCGACCCATTGCGGACAAAAGCTCATGCTGCCAGCTTACCGCTTAAGCTAAACACAGGAGCGGCGAACACAAATGGACGAGCAGGTATAAGGGCTTTTAGCTCCTGAGCGCCGAATCGGATGTGGTGATGATTACATTGATGCTCATGCTAGCGACGCCAGCCTACACCGTACCGCCCGGCTTGGCTGAAGTGGCAGGCTTGCAAGGTTGCTGGCGAGTAAGCGGGCAGGTCCAGGGCAAAGATTCGCCGGCGATTGCGCGGGGCCAGTGGCATCTAGGCCGACGCTATTTCACTCTGCAATTACGAGCGATCGGGTCAGACCCATATGAAGCATCGATCACCTATGGTGCTGGCGAGCAGCCCCGAGCCATTGGGTCATTCTTTCTCGATACGACGGGTGGACTGTACGAACCCTCGTTAGGTCTCGGTGAGCTCGAACAAGGCGGCTTCGTGCAACGCTACCGCTTTTCAGATGCGACTTACCTGAACCGGTTCACGCGCACCGGCACTGGCTGGCGCTGGACTATTACCGAGCAAACCAAGGGCAAGCCCACGTCAGTGTTCGCAGATTATCAGCTGCGCGCCGCTTCATGCCGCGGAATGCGGTTCGACTACTAGGGGTGCTGTGGCGCGGGTGGCCGCATAGGTTGCTTCGCGCATCTAATTCCGGACATCGACGCCGAACGTCCGTCTTCCACCCATTCCGGACCTTCAGCGGGATGTCGGGTTTCGACCCATTGCGGACATGACTCCCAGGGCCGCTTGCGTCACATCTCCATTCTAAGCTGAGTTCGACTGCTACAGGGGCGAAGGAAGCAACCGCCGCGTTCCTGGCCCGGATTGTGGCTGAGGAACCGCACGCTAGGCATGTTTCGAGTGAAAGGCTGCAAGATCGCAGAGCACTGGGACGTCGTTGCTCCGCCTCCGAACGGACAGCGCAATCCGAATACCCGCTTATAGCGCATAAGCCTGAGTGCAGATCAGGCTGACGAGGATGTCGCGCAGGAAGTCGTGCGAGGCCTCAAGCTATATCGTCGATCCAGGCGGGCAACTCTGCAAGGGAAGTGAGCCGCCTGTAGCGGTGGTGATTGCTTGGCTCTTCCGCCTGCTCGTGCGTCCACTGAATCGCGTGCGGCACAAAGGCAGCCCACGCGCCGGCATCCAGAGCCGGGAGCACATCGGAGCGCAATGAATCGCCCGCCATGACAGCCTGCTCGGGGCGGACATCGTGGCGTCGGAACAGCCTCTCAAAAGTGCCTTTGTTCTTGTCGCTCACGATCTCTACTGCAGAAAACAGCTCACCGAGCCCAGAGGCCGCTAGCTTAGCCTCCTGATGGAGGAGATCGCCCTTCGTTACCAATGCGAGCCGGCCGCGATTTGCCAGCGCGTGTAGCGTTTCCTCAATCCCGCTGAGCAATTCCACCGGATGTGCAAGCAAACGCCGACCGGCTTCCACAATGTCTCGAATGACCGATGCAGGCAGAGCGGGCCCGCCAAGCTCGAGCGCGGTTTCAATCATCGACAGCGTGAACCCCTTCGCGCCGTATCCGTAGTGCTTCAGGTTCCGGCTTTCACAAGCCTCCAGGCTGACGCGCGCAATGTTCGCATCGGCGAAGGGCCGCAACATAGCGATGAAACTGTCCTCCGCCTCGGCGAAGTGTCGCATGTTGTGCCATAGCGTGTCGTCCGCATCGAGACAGATGAGCTCAAGTCGCATCAGCAGGGATTAGCATCCGGACGTCTGTTTTCCACCCATAGCGGGCATCAGCGCATCTGCTAAGCTGGGCGATATGGTCGCACCCTGGATCAGAGCCGCTTGCCACCTAGAGACGGACCACGATCCCGAACGCTTCGAGGAGCGGGTGAAGAAGCTGGTGGTGCATAAGCCCTTGGAGAAGCCGGAGTGAGCCACGGCGATTGGTGGCAGGGCATGCCGGGCTGGCTGAAGCTGGTTTACGTCCTCGTAGCGCTTCCGGCTTAGTTGTTCGGGGTGTATTTGATGATAACGGGTCAGAACAAAAGCCCGGCAGCGATTGTGGCGTTTGTGGTCTTCGCGGGAGCCGCAGTCCTACACATCGTTTTCGACCGCCGTAACATCGAGCCCAGCGATGCGGGAATCGGCTTAGAAGGCGGCGGCGACTAGCCCTGTCCTACACGCGCCCGATCTGCTCCATTGAGCCCATGAAGCGCCGCCCCACAGCGATAGAGATAGAGTACTGGCTGCTACCCGCGCCTGTGTCGGCGCATTTCCTGGCCGGACCGTAGGGCGCGGAGAAGTCGCTGTGATGGATCGGCCACCAACGCCATGCAGATAAAGGCAAGCGACAGAGCGCTCGGTGCAGGTCTCGTGCCACAAGCGGCGAAGGTGGACCTGGTGGCGATGCCTGCCGCCCCGGAGTGACCTCGCCTCAGCGGCAGGTCATCACGATGCGGTTACGCCGCAGGTATTTGAGTTCGCTGCAGCCCCCCATCGTGTCCTGTCCAACAACTAGAAGATAACGCGCCTCCTGCGCTGACCGGGCGGTCACAAGCAGGTCATCGCCAATCGGCTCGTCGAGCGGGAGAGCGTGGCCGCCGCGATGATCGCTGATCCGGACGAGCAGTCGATCGACCGACAGCGACTTGATGCCGAGCGGCGCGCCGAGGCTGAGCGGACGAACCGGACGGGTGACGCCCAGGCCCACCGAATGCATCCGTCTGTCGCCCGCCCAACTGCCACCCAGATGGGCGGAGATCACCGCGGCTGCAGCTGCCGTGGCGGTCGTCGCCGGCTCCAGCACCGAAAATTTTACGCTCACATGGTGGCCAGCGATCGGGTGTCGATAGATGAGGCCGGTTAACGGCGAATAGTCTAGCGCGAATGGGACCAGCCGTTCGACATTGGACGGCTCGCGAAACTTAAAGCGTACCGTGTCGAACGGCAAGACCGCCGGGCTGATGATGCCGTCCGCGTCGCTGATCACGTCGCGGGCGAACCAGCTGAACACCTTCTGCTCGCTTTGGCCCGCGATCACGGCGCGGGCAAGCGCGAGCTTGCCGCGCATCTGCACCGAGCCAAGCTGAGTTTGCGCTCCGGCCGGCGCCGGCGTCCTGCTGGGATCTGGCGTGCTGACCGGAACGTCGTGCCCGCCGATGCTGCCCGATTGCAACCCCTCGGGTTCGGCCTCCAGGCCCAATGCCCGGGCCAGCTTCTTGTCGAGCCTGCTCGGACGCAGCTTGGCGCGAGCGGCGGCGCCGGGATTAAGCAGAATCACGCCGGTCGCGCTTGGATCAACGCGTAGCCGAAGCGGCACGTCATTGACCTCAATCGTGATCTCGAAACCCTGCTTTGCCCCAAGCACCAGTTCCCGGCTCGATCCGCTGGCTTGTGCCGTCACAAGGGACGGCCAGACAGCGAGCGTCGCGCCGACCAGGCCGATGCGGTTCAAGTTTGTCACCGATTTTGCCCCCCCCATCAACATCGGCAACAGCCTAGCCCAGTCTCCGTTGGGCGTCATGTAACATCATGTAACAAACGCTGGTTCGGCTTCCGAACCGCCCGCTAAACTGGCTAGGACGATCGCCCCAGCTAAGGTAACTTGCGCTTCGAGTCTAAACTGCGGGGGGCACGATGCGGAAAGCAATCCTGATCAGCTTGAGCCTGGCTATACCTTTCGCACCTGCGACTGCGGCAGACATTTTCCTCCGCATCTCCCCTGGCTCCGAACAGGCCTCCCGATTCGAAGATGGCTGGCGAATAATCGACAGCGTCGGTGCTAAGAGCATCATTCGGTTTGTGGCGCCCGGGCCCGCCTTGAATAAGCGTGGCGAGTTCATGCTCGTCGCTCTCAATCCCGGAGCGCTACCGTTCGACATCGGCCCAAAGAATGTCACAGCGGCCCTTGACGACGGAACTGCCGTTAAGATCGTGGGATATGACGTGCTGATGAAGGAGGAGAGCCGCCGACAATCGCGGCAGAACTCCGGGATGGCATTGGCGACTCCCAGCGCGGACAACGGGGCGACAAGCGGCACGGAGACTTACAGCGCCTTGGGATCGATACGCTCTGCGCCTTACAACTCGATGGCATCGGGCGCGATCAATCACACCAAGACCACTAAGGGGAATTACACGAAGACGGATAAGGGGAGAGCAGTCGTAGAGGAGGCTATCGCAAACGAGCAGTACCGCGCAGGAACAGCAGGCGTACTGGAGCGCCAGGCCGATAGCGTGCGAGCCATCGAAAGCCAGGTCCTCCAGACAACGACCGTCGGCCCCAGAAAGGTCGTTTCAGGAATGCTTTTCTTCGACTTGCCGAAGAAGCTTAGGCGAGCCAAAGAGCCGGTTCCCGTGACCTTCACGGTACAGGTCGGCGAAGATAAGCATCAATTCCGAGGAAGCTTCGACCCCAGCTAAAGGGTCATCGAGGCATTCAGCCCAGGCGCTTCGTCACCAGCTCCACATAGCCCGCCCGCGTCTTTGCCCAGGGCAGCAGCATGCGGGTTGTCCTAATCCAGCGGAGGCCGAGGCGCTTCTCTGTTTTCCCACTGTATCATCAGTGAACCACCCGCCCCTTATATCCCGCGCCCGCGCATGCTTCCGAATATCCAGTGCGGGCCGCCCCCTAACACAACCCGCACGCGCGTTTAGGGCCTGAAAAAACTCCCCCGTTAAATGACGTACGCGCAGCGCGGAAACGTCCGGCAAATGCCCTTAAGTCGTTGAACGGGAACCCGGAAACATAGCTGACTTGTCCCCGTGCAGCAGCGCCCCCGTAGATTCCCCTATTTTAGGCTCCGCCCCCGCCCGAGCGCCCCTTATCTAACGCGCACGCCCGCGCGTATTGCTGCCGAAACTCCGCCTGCAGCCCTATTACCTACCGCGCGCCCGCGTACTGTTCGGCCGTCAAGCGGCGGCCCGGTGTTTCCCCGGTGTATCATCACCGTGAGCGTAGCTGTTTCCGCGCTGTTATATCAGTTACGGGCCGACCTGTTCCCGACCTGTTTTATCAGGCGGAGCTGACGTTATCAGCCGTTTTTCGATCGAACCCTCACCCCACCCTGAAACGCACCGGCTCCGCACTTCCACACCCCCCCTCCCCTAAAGGGGGGAGGGGGTGGTGAGGAGATTCTGAGCCCACACCTTCCACACCTTTCCTCACCCACCTTTTCAAGGTGTGGAGCCTTCGAGCGCTATTTCCCCGGCTTCCAAGAACACGCGCTCATTGCCTTTGTGGTCCTTGCCCCGAACCGGGAGCAGCGCCTTGTTCGCCTCCCACCGGGATTGCAGGCGTTTGACCCGTGCGGCGTCCGAGCCCTTGCGATCGGTGACATCGAGCCCGAGCACTTCGGCAATGAGCAGACCGACCCAATCGGACGACTGCGGGTCTTTCCGATATTGCCCGCTGCCGATGCGCTGTTGCACCTCCTGGAGGTGAGCAACGGTCACGCCGTCAAAGGCATCAGGCGGGGACCAGGGCAGCATCACGGGCAGGCTATCGCCTTCTCCCCCCATGATGCCGTTGCCGAGCGAGACCGAGGCTAGCTGATACCAGTCGCAGGCTTCAGCCGGAGGCGTACGGTTGTTCTTGTCATCGTAGGCACGCACGTATCGGCGCCGCTGTTCGCCATCGATCCCGAACTGCCGGCCCTCCTCTTCCGTCATCTTGTTGAGCGCCAACACCGACCGCGCCGCGCCAACGAGAGCCGATGCACCGCGCGCCCGCTCGGCCGTCGCCTCCGCGCCGCCCAGCTTGCCGGTGTGGTGGACCAGCACGACCGAGCAGTTCGCCCGAACCCCAACTCGAGCCCACTCTTTGGCGATGGCGTCGATCGCGCCGTTGTCGTTCTCGCTTACCCGATGGCTGGAGACGAACGGGTCGATAATCAGCACGTCGATACCGCGCTCGATCAGCTCCGTGACCAGCGCATCCACCACCGGCCGCAGGATGCGAAACCCCGACCGATCTTCGACCGCGACCATCAGCTCAGAGCCGTTCAGGGCACTATCCACGAACAAACGCCCGTCCAGTTCGGCCGGCGAGATATTCCAGTGCAAGCGGGCCGCTTCGATTAGCCGCGCCAATTCCTCAAGCGAGTCTTCGAGGTTCCAGAGCCAGACCCGCTTAGGTCCGTCCCAAACCTGCTTATCGAGCAGAGACCGACCGCTTGCCAGCGCGAGAGCGGTTCCCGCCAGCAGCGCCGTCTTGCCCGTGGCGCCGGGCGCTACCACCAGCGAAAGCGAGCCGCGCAGAAGCTGCCGACCATAGACCCACGGGCGGAGCGGGATGTGTCGGGGATCTCGGCATTCGTAAGGCGTGGCGCTGATCTTCAGCGGCTCAACCTCTACGGGCCGGGCGCGGTTGATCGCTTCTCGGGTGGCTTCATCCCCAAAGGCCCGGCGAAACTCATCAAAATCGGTTGCGGCTTCCATCAGCCAGCCTCCTGCAATGGAACTGCAAGCCGACCACCCACCGCGCGAGCCGCAGCCGCCGCATAGTGCCGCCCGACGTTCTTCCTGATCTTGGGGTTTCGGACGAGATGCGGGTCATCATCAGCGCAGATTACGAGATCGAGCTTAGGCCAGTGCTTCCGAGCATCCGTAGCAACGCGCGCCAGGTTCTCCGCTGAGAACGCCGCCGCGACAGGGTAGCCCGTGGCCGAACGCACCGCCGCCATAGTGGCCCAGCCTTCACCCAAGCACAGGCGCCCACCGCCGTTGCCGATGATGCAGGCCAGGCCCGATTGCCGCCCGCCCTTCATGAAGAGCTTTGAGCCGTCTGGTGCGATGGATTGGAGGTTCCACAAACGCCCGTCCAGGTCGTGCATGGGCACGAGCAGCCGGTGCCCCTCCTGGCGCAGTCCTTCGCCGGCCAGACCCTTACGGACCAAGTAGGCGTGAGAAGCCGCTACAGGCCCCGCAGAGTCCCAACGGGCGCGAGCATTGCCCGCCGTCGCCTCCCAGCCCTCCTGGCGCTCCTGATGGCGCCTACGGGCTTCCTGCTGCCATTGTTGTTGACGCGCCCGGTATTCCGCAGGCGAGAGAGGCAGGACATTGCCCGAGCCGCTCCACTTCTCGCGCACGCCGAGCCGATAAGAGCCGAATGCACCCGCTGGCTTGCCGTCCAGATACAGCACCGCCCAGCCATTGCGCCGGCCCGACTTGTCGCCCTCAGATCGGAAGCGGATCAGCTTCCCGCCGCCGAGCTGTTGAGCGATCGGCTCGACGGGGCGAACGCCCGCCTGCTCCATTGCGGACAGGAAGTCCGCCACAGGTTCGGCGGTCATGATCCACCCCCGTCCTGCAACGGCGGTAAGCCGCTCCGTTCGAGCAGGGTCTCCAGCCACTTGCGTTGCCGCTCACTGAGGACTGGATCGAAGATAATCTGCCCGCAAAACCCGCCAGCCTTGCGGCCGATGTCGGCGCCGGATGCGATCAGGGCGCGGGCAGCGTCTGCGTGATGCGTGAAGGGCGCGCTCATGCCGCCCCTCCACGCTTGAACTGCCGTAGGACCCAGACAATCGCTTGCTTGCCCGAGGACGGGTTCGGCCTGCGCTTGCCGCTGTCCACTATCTTGCCGAGCCGCCTCAGCTCGCTCGTTCTAGGCTGGATCGACACGCGCGGAACGCCCGTCCGCTCGACAATCTCTTCCGAGGTAGAGCCATGCTCCCGTTGAGCGGCGATGTCGTTCAGCACCAGGAGCCGCAGCCGCCCTGTCTCGGGCGTGATGTCGCGGGCAGCAGCGGCGCTGGTGTCAGTCGCCTTGTACCCGGCAACGGTCGGGTAGAGGTCGAAGTCGAACTCGGGGGTGTGGTGGTTCATCATTTCGAACCTCCAAGGATAGAGGTTGCGCCATTTTCCTTGAGCGCCGCCTGGGCGGCAGCTTCGTCGGGGAACGGCGTCAGGGTCGCGGCGAAGCGCAGCTCCTGAACCTTGGGCGTGACGTAACGGGCGTCTGGATCGATGCAGGCGACGAGCTTGCCGCCGTTGCTGACATCGCTGGAGAGGATGCGGCTCATGCTGCCTCTCCCCAGAAGGCCGAGGCGACCTGTTCGGCCAGCCTTCCTGAAACGCCGAAGCGGCCAAGAAATTGCAGCCTGAGGGCCGAGGTGCTATGTGCCGAGTTGTCGCCCGCGAAGTGACAATCGGGGAGCCGTCCAGCCACGAAGGCCGGGCGGCTTTCTCGCATTATGGGGCGCGAGTGCCCGCCGAGGTGGGGCATGGCCTAGGCAACCAGCCGCTCGGAAGTGGACTGAACCAGCCGCTCTGTCATCCATGCGTCGAGATCGGAAATGCGATACCGCACCGAACGCCCACGCTTGGAATAACGGCACCCGTCACCGTAAGTGCGCAGCTTCTCCATTGTGGAGACGGCAAGGCCAACATGCTTGGCTGCCCCCTCAGTATCTACCCAGCGATCTTCGGTCATCCTGGCCTCCAATGCGCCACCAGCGGGAGTGCGGCGGCTGAGAGAAGGTTTCAGGCAACAGAGGCCGGAGGACGCGTGGTTTCTGACAATCGTGCACGAACCCTGCACACCCACCCGCAGTTTTCAGCCAGTTTCTACTGACGTTCGTGTATAGATCGCGCAGGAGCTTTCCACGGACTTTGCGAATCAGGTGGAGGGCGTCTCTAAGCCGGCCTGCTCATCGAGCCATTGTTGTCGCCACATTTGCGTACGTCGATGATCACGCGGGCCATCAGCCTCGCCCATCCTATAGTATTTCTTTAGATCGCTCAGAAACACTCGCCCGCCAACCGGGCCTGCTACGTACTTACGCCCAGACTTCTTGCAGAAGTCATAAACTTTGGCTTTCCAGTCGCTATCAACCTTGGGGCCAGACCTTCCTTTGATCTTCGTCGGTGTTGGGGCAGGCTGCGCGACCGGGGGATCGGGCTCTGCCGGAGGGACAGGCTCATTCGGAGCCCGCTCGGCGTTCGCGTCGGGCCACCGGGCCAGCAGGTCGCGGGTGGACAGGCGAACATCGTGAAAGACGATGGCGGGAGGATCATTTTCCTGCCTTGCGACATGATACTGAGATGGTCGCCCCAATCGGCTCCACTCGGCAGGGTCTATGGTCGAAAGCTGCCCCTCAGGGGTCGCCGCGCCCCGCGACGCAATCTCCCCCAGCCTCAGCGCTTGAAGTAGTTCAGCCTCAGCCTCACGCATCGAACTCGGCTTCATTAGGCTTTGCCCCACCGTGAACCGCGCGCCTTCGTTTATGAGATCGCTTCCAGGCGATCGGAGGTGAAGCGCGCGGTAGGCGGCGAGCAATTCCATTGCGTCAGGGGATCGGTTCGCTACCCACGCCACGGCATCAATCCAGGGCCACCACTGCTCCAAACGCCACCGCCTTCCGGCCTCCCGGTCCGCCTCCGCAAAGACGTCCAAGGAGATTATCGGCTTGGGGGGGAACTCGGCGCCCATCCTTTCCGCATCGTGCCTTGAGAACCGCACGCCGAACGCCTTCATTTCGCGCTCACCCACGCTTGTCTCAATCATGGTGGAGAAGTCGCCACGCTCCCAGTCCTGCTCTAGGGCTTCGTGACCACCAGCCCACCAGAACTTTGTGGGGAGCCTTTGGTCACGACGCTTCTCCGTCCCGATCACGACCGCCGAAGCAATCGTGTCTAGCTCACCAGCGAACGCACGACGGCAGACTGCAAGCGTGACCGAAGACGGCCAAGCCGTTGTAGCATTGAGCGCGGTAAGCAGCTCTTTTGCGCTAACCCATTCCATTCATCGCCTCCGCTGGCGATCCGCATTGACGGAAGAGGCGCGGCGGGCCGGTGCGGAAACCGGCTTTTCAGCGGCCAAACCTAGCCGCGCCTCCCGTTCATGCCCGCGCTGACGCGAGCCGAACCACGTTAGTCTCCTCGACACCTGACACGATGCGCTCGACGTGAGCAGCCCACGCATTCAGCGCGTCCCGCTTCTCGTCTCGCCAGTCGTGTCGCTGATAGACGCCCGCCACGCCCGCCTTGGAGCCGGAGACGTGGTTTAGAACGGCCTCCGTGACCTCGAAGCGGACGCCCAGCCGCTGCATGCCGGTGGCGAAGGTGCGCCGCAGGTCATGAACCCGCCACGGTGCAACCTCGACATGCTCGGGATCGTCGCCGGTTTGTTCGGCTTCAGCGCGGGCCAGCTTCAACACCGCCGTATCCAGCCGCGCCTTGCCTTTAGAATACCCGGACACGGGCGTCTTGCCGGTCGTGGACAGCACCAAGCCGCGCTTGGGCCATTTCTCCCCGCCAGCAACTCCGTCGATCTCGGCAATAGCGAGAGGGCTCAGTGGAGCGATGCTCGCGACACCGTTCTTCGCCCGCGCGGCCGGCAGCGTCCATTCCGCCGCAGCGCGGTTCAGCTCGCGCCAGTCCAGGCCCGAGACTTCCTCCCGACGCTGGCCTGTGGCGACCAAGATCCGGTAGAGCGGTCCGAACGGATGGCCCAGATTGCCCGCTGCCAACCACACTAGCCGCAGCTCATCATCCGGAAGAACGCGATCGCGAGCGGCGGGAGGGGAGGGGACCTCGAAGTCATCCAGCGGGTTGATCTCGATGTCGCCCCTTCCTTTCGCCCACCGGAACAGCCTCCGGATTACTGCGAACACGTTCCGGCGCAGCGCGACTTTACCCGAGGGCAGACGATCGAATAGCGCCGCGATGTCGGCTTTGCGGATCAGGGGGAGGGGCTTGTCCTTGAACGATGGCGTCACATGCAGACGGAGGATTCCTTCCGCGTTGGCGTAAGAGGCTTTCCAGTGCGTCTCGGCATATTCCTTCAAGAAGCGTGTGGCGTACTCACTGAAGGCCAGATCGGACGCGATCCGCTGCCGCTCGGCCTTCTCATCCGCAGGGTTAACGCCCTGCCTCACCAGCGTCAGCAGCCGCTCCGCTTCATCGCGCGCTCCGGCCGGCGTCCAGGGGCTTCCGTGCGTGCCGATCGTGAAGCGCTGCGTCTTCGCCCCCCGGCCGCCCATGCGGTACTGGAGCAAGTAGACCTTGTTTCCCGCAGGCGTGACCTTCAGTCCGAATCCGCTTAGATCATCTCCCACAGGAACTGATCCTTTGACGCCTTCGCTATGGCGTCAATCGTCCGCTTGGTTATTTTGCCCGTCGCCATGATTGCTCGCCTGAGCTAGAAAGCACTTAGCAATCACGGTACATGATACCCGCTGCAACTCAAAGCAAGAACATGCAACGAACCACCGCAGAAGGCAGCCACTTTGCAAGGGGCCGTCCTCGTGAGGCTTGAGCCACACCCTCAAATTCCTAATCTGAGGGCCACTGGTTCGAATCCAGTCGGGGTCACCATTCACACGCCGAAACCGATACCCGGCAGGTTGTAGAGGTGAAGGGTCAAGCGCTGAGCTCGCAAGATGTTGAAGTTCGTCCGGAACCCGCTCAGGTTACCGCCTCGGAACCCTGAAGTGTCTCAACCGAGAACCAGCTGATAATGCTAAGCCTTCTTTATCTCAGCCGCTGCGTCCTTGAACCTGACGATCAGGAACGTGAGCTTCGGGCGATCCTGTCGGTCGCGGTTCAGCGCAATCTGCGGAGCGGGATAACGGGCGCGCTGGTGCACAGCGGCTGCGACTTCGCCCAGATCCTGGAAGGCCCGGAAGCGGCGGTCGCACAAGTCATGGGCAGTATTCTGATCGATCACCGTCACGAGGACGTGCGCATCCTGGCGCGACAGCAGATCGAACAGCGCAGCTTTCCCAACTGGGGCATGGCTCAGATTGCCGCCGGTCCGGAGTTGCAGCGGCGTATCGACGCAATCAGGGCCGCTCGAGACGATGACGAACTTGCGGTGGGGATTTCGAGCCTGTCCGACTGGACGAGGAGCGGCGCTTCAGCTCGCGTCTGAAGTCACGGTGCGCGCTGCTGACGCGATCCCGTGATCGCGACCTCGCAGGATCAAGGCCTCGGCCCTGTCCAGCAGCCGCTTGGCCTGCTCTATGCTGTCCCGCAGGCGCCGCTGGCTATTTTCCTCCTCGCGGCTCTGCCTTTCGCGTTTTTGCGAGCGCGTCTCGTAGGGCAACTATTCTCTCCGCTCTTTGGCGAACCACGCCGGGTCGGCAGAACAATGCAGCCCTTTGTCCGTCGGATGATCGCAGAAGCGTCATGCAGCTTCTCAACAATCTGGTCCGGTTCAAAACGGTTTTTACATAGATTAGGTTCCGAGTGATCTGGCGGCGGCGCGAAAAAACGGCGCGGATGGTGTCGCTAACTCCGGACCGGCTTTCGGAGAGGTTCTCCGAGCCGGGTGACGAGGGGAGGGCGGCGGGCTAGAGGAGCGCGCATGCTCCAGAAGACCTCGCCCGATCTCAACGCGCTCCGCCTTCTCGACGATCGCCTCCGCTGGCTTTCGGCCTGGACGATCCACCACGCCAATCACATCCGGCCGAGCACCGACGGGCTAAAGGTCGGCGGGCACCAGGCGAGCTGCGCGTCGATGACGGCGATCATGGCTGCGCTCTACTTCCACGCGCTCGGGCCCAACGACAAGGTGGCGGTCAAGCCGCATGCGGGGCCGATCCTGCACGCCGTCCTTTATCTGCTCGGGAGCCAGACGCGTGAGCAGCTCGAGAATTTCCGCGGCTTTGGGGGCATGCAGAGCTATCCCAGCCGCACCAAGGACAAGATCCCTGTCGACTTCTCGACCGGGTCGGTTGGCCTGGGCGTCGCGATCACCGCCTTTGCCAGCCTCGTTCAGGATTATCTCCTCGCCCATGGGCTGATGGAGGCCGGTGACGCAGGTCGCATGGTGGCGCTGATGGGCGATGCCGAGCTCGACGAGGGCAACATCTACGAATGCCTGATCGAGGCCTACAAGCACGACATCCGCAATTGCTGGTGGATCGTCGATTACAACCGCCAGTCGCTCGACCACACGACCGCCGAGCGCATGTTCCGCCGCTTCGACGACATCTTCGCCGCCTGCGGCTGGCGCGTGGTCACGCTCAAATATGGCAAGGCGATGGAGGCCGCCTTCACAGAACCCGGCGGCGATGCGCTCAAGGCCTGGATCGATGAAGCCGGCAATGCCGATTACGCGGCGCTGACCTATCTCGGCGGCGCCGCCTGGCGCGAGCGATTGCTGAAGGATTCGCCCGCGACCCAGCCCATCCTGGACGCGCGCGACGACGACGCCCTGGCGGCGCTGATGACCAATCTGGCCGGCCACGACATGGCCTCGCTCGTCGACGCGTTCGACGCCGCCCAGGACGATGTGCCGACGCTCTTCATCGCCTACACCGTCAAAGGGCAGGGGCTCCCATTCGCCGGCCACAAGGACAATCATGCGGGCTTGATGAACCCAGGCCAGCTCGCCGCGCTTCGCGAGCGAATGGGCATCGCCGAAGGGCAGGAATGGGAGCCTTATGCAGGCCTGGGCGGCAATGCTGCCGAAGCCGTACGCTCAGTCGTCGAGAACAGCCGCATCGCCCGCGAGAAGCGGCAGCGCCCCTGGGACGTCGCCGAAGTGCCCGCAATCACGCCGCCGGCGGGCGAGGAACAGTCCACCCAGGCTGCGTTCGGCCGCATCCTGCTCAATCTCGCCAAAGCCGGCGGACCGCTCGCCGACCGCATCGTCACCACCTCGCCCGACGTCACCGTCTCTACCAATCTCGGGGCGTGGGTGAACCAGCGCGGCCTGTTTCGCCGTCAGGAGTTGGCCGATGTCTTCGCCAAGGCGCGCATCCCGACGGCACAGAAGTGGGGCGCTCGGCCCGCCGGTCAGCACATCGAGCTCGGCATCGCCGAGAACAACCTGTTCCTGATGTTGGCGGCGCTGGGCCTGGCCGGTGACCTGTGGGGCGAGCGGCTGTTGCCGATCGGCACGGTCTACGATCCGTTCATCGCCCGCGGCCTCGATGCGCTGAACTACGCCTGCTACCAGGACGCCCGCTTCATGCTGGTGGCGACGCCGTCGGGCGTGACGCTCGGGCCGGAGGGCGGCGCCCACCAGTCGATCAATCCGCCCCTGATCGCTTTGGGCCAGCCGGGCCTGCGCCATTACGAACCCGCCTTCGTCGACGAACTCGCCCTGCTGATGGAGGAAGGTTTCCGCCTGATGCAGCGCGCCGATGGCGAGAGCATCTATCTGCGCCTCACCACCCGTTCGCTCCGCCAGCTCGAGCGGGCGGACGGCGCCTGGAAGGCGGGCGCGATCGCCGGCGCCTACTGGCTGCGCGAGCCTGCGCCCGGGGCCGAGGCCGCGATCGTCTATTCCGGCGCGATCGCCCCCGAGGCGCTCGCGGCCTGGGAAGCGCTCTCCGAAGACCTGCCCGGCCTCGGACTGCTCGCAATCACCTCGCCCGATCTCCTCCACCGCGGCTGGAGCGGGAGCCGCAGCGCGCGCTGGACGGGACCCCGGTCAGGGCAGGGCGCCGGCAGCCACATCGAGCAACTCCTGGCGCCGCTCTCCCGCACCGCCGGGCTCGTTACCCTGCTCGATGGCGCCCCGGCATCGCTTTCCTGGCTCGGCGGAGTTCACGGCCACCGCGTGAGCCCGCTCGGCCTCGACCGGTTCGGCCAGACCGGCGCCCTTCCCGACCTTTACCGCGAATATCGGCTCGACGTGGACGCGATCGTCGAAGCCGCCGCCGAGCTCTTCCTGCCCTGACGGGAACATCGCCTCGACTCACGCGCTGTCGTCGGAACGGACTTGAAGCGGAGTGAAGACATGATCGGCAACATAATCGGCGCAATGGTGGGCAAGCGGCTCGCTGGACGTTCGGGCGCTCGGGGCGCGATCGCCGGCGCCCTGGTCCCGATCGTCGCCCGGCGCGCCTTCGGCCCGCTCGGCCTCGCTCTTGCCGGCGGCTATGCGGCCAAGAAGATTTACGACGGCCGCAAGAAGCGCCGCCCGATCGACCGCGACTGAGCGACTCGGCTGGGGCGAAAATGCACCGGACCCGCTGCCGGCCGTCGAGCCCGCAGGCTCAAACGCTCATTATGCCGCTTTTCCGGTGAGCGCGGCAATATTGCAACACCTCTCCCCAAGGAGGCGGGGCATCCCTGTCCCTCCCGCCCGCACACCTGTCTTGATGCTGCAACATAAGTCGGCTTAAGGGCGGGCAGGCTTTGCCGCGGTGCAACACGTTGAATTCGTGTGGCCGGCGAAGCGCTCGGGCCTTGGGGACATTCATGAACAGAATTTCGCTGCTTTGCGCGACCGCCGCGCTTGTCATGCCGGTTGCCGTTTACGCGCAGGAGACCACCGCCGATATCCGCGGCACCGTGGTGACCGCCGGCGCTCCGGTTGCCGATGCCGAGGTGGTGATCACCCACGTGCCGACCGGCGCCGTGTCGCGCGTAAACACCGACACGCAGGGCAATTTCGGCGCCAGCGGCCTGCGCTTCGGCGGCCCGTACACGATCGTCGTGACCGCCCCCGGAGCCGCCGCCTTCACCTATCCGGAAGAGCTGAACCTCACAGCCGGTGACGTCGCACGCCTGGATATCGACATTGCCGCGACGGCCGAGACCGCCGAAGCGGGCGAGGAGATCGTCGTCACCGGCACGCGGAATGGCGGCGCTAGCGTGTCGCTCGGTCCGGTAACGGTGCTCAACCGCGATGCCATCGAAGGCGTGGCCTCGATCAACCGCGACGTGCGCGATTTGGTTCGCCGCAGCCCGTTCGCTCAGGTCGACCTCAGCAATAGCCGCGCCTTCTCAATCGCCGGGCAGAATCCGCGCTTCAACCGCTTCTCGGTCGACGGCGTCCAGTTCTCCGACGATTTTGGCCTCAACAATGGCGGCCTCCCCACCTCGCGAGGCCCGGTTCCGCTCGATGCCATCTGCCAGTTCTCCGTCTCCGTCGCGCCGGCCGACATCACCGAGGGTGACTTCCAGGGCGGCGCGGTCAACACGCAGCTCTGCACCGGCACGAACCGGTTCACCGGCGGCGCCTTTTTCACCTACAACGACGATAACCTGACCGGCGATAAGTCGCGCGGGACCAGGCTGGACCTCGATCTAAACAACAAGAGCTACGGCGCCTTCCTGCGCGGCCCGATCATCCGGGACCGGTTGTTCTTCGCGGTCGCCTGGGAGCGGACCCGCGAGACGGAGCCGACCGATATTGGTCCGGCCGGCGAAGGTTTCGGCACGGTCGTGCCGAACGTCAGCCGTGCCCAGATTGATCAGATTTCGAGCATCGCTCAGAGCGTCTATGGTTTCGACACCGGCGACGTGCTCCGGAATCTTCCGGAGGAGGACGATCGCGTCACGGCCCGTCTCGATCTGAACATCAGCGACAATCATCGCGCATCGCTGACCTACATCTACAACAATGGCACGCAGGCGATTGAGGCTAGCAACGACACGCGTGTTGCTACGCCGCGGCTCGGCCTGTTCTCGAACACCTACACGTTGAAGGAGGTTGTGCACTCGGGCGTGGCGCAGTTGAACAGCGACTGGTCGGATACTTTCTCGACCGAAGCACGCGTCAGCTTCCGCGACTACAACCGTGATCAAACTCCGCCATTCGGACGTGAGTTCGGCGAATTCACCGTCTGTCTCGACCAAACGTCCACCGGAAGTCTGACCGGCTGCTCGACCAACCAGGGCAGCATCCGCTTCGGCCCGGACGTCAGCCGTCAAGCCAACGAACTCGACACCCGCAATCTGAACATCCAGCTGCAGGCCAATCTTCAGGCCGGCGCCCACACGTTCAAGTTCCTTGCCGAGCGCACCGACCAGGACGTCTACAACCTGTTCCTGCAGCGTGCGTCCGGCTCCTTCTACTTCGACTCGATTACGGATTTCCAAGCCGGGCGCGCCAACCAGCTCGATCTGGCGCAGTCCACGACTGGAGACATCAACGGCGCCGCGGCGATCTTCGATTACCAGAACTTCACCTTCGGCGTTCAGGATAGCTGGGACGTCACCGACAATCTGAACCTGATAATGGGCCTGCGGTACGAGTTGTACGCGCAGGACGTTCGCCCGGCGCTGAACCAGTCCTTCCTGAGCCGGTACGGCTTCTCCAACCGGGTGACGATCAACGGCCGTGATGTTCTGCTGCCGCGCTTCGGCCTGAGCTGGCGGGCCAGCGACCGCCTCCGTGTGATCGCGACCGCCGGCCGCTTCGCGGCGGGCACGCCGGACGTGTATATCTCGAACAGCTATTCCAACACTGGCGTCACCCAGAACCGGGTTACGATCAATCGTACCGCGACCGGCTTCCAGAACGCGCCCACCAATATCGGCATCGCCGCGCTGAACGACGTGAGGGGTGCCGGGCCGGGCATTCCAGACATCGTGACCCAGTTCGTGCAGAGCAGCACGACCGCCCTTCCGAACGCCACGACCAACGCGATCGATCCGGAATTCGATATCCCGGTGCAGTGGCGCTTTTCGGGCAGCGTTTCCTATAATGCGGACCTCGGCTTTCTTGGCGACAACTGGTTTTTTGCGGTCGACGGCATCTATGGCTTCGTCGACAAGGGCATCGATTACGTCGATCTGCGCGCTGCTCCGGTCGGCACCACGCCCGACGGCCGTACGCGGTACGGTCCGTTCGCCGGGACCAGCGGCAATAACAGCGATATCCTGCTCACCAATCACGAGGAGGGCGAATCCATCATCGCTGTGGCGCGGTTCGACAAGCAGTTCGATAATGGCTTCAGCCTGGGCGGCTCCTATACCTTCCAGGACATCGAGGATCGCAACCCGCTGACCTCGTCAGTGGCGTTCTCGAATTACGCGAATCAGGCAACCCGCGACCCGAACGGCTCCACGCTGGGCACCAGCAACGAGCAGATTCGTCATTCGGTGAAGTTCAACCTCGGCTATCGCCGCGAGTTCTTCGCCAACGCCGAGACCCGGATCGACATCTTCGGCGAGTGGCGCAAGGGACGGCCGTACAGCTACACCTTCGATGCCAATCCGACCAACGCCAGCGGTCGCGACCAGGTGTTCGGCGTGTTCGGTAACGACGACCGGCACCTGCTCTACGTCCCCGCGAGTGGTTCGGACGTGCTGGTTCAGTATGCCAACACGACCACCGGTACCGGTGCGAACACCGTCATCACGCAAACCGCCGCGCAAACGCAGCAGCTGCTCAACGACTTCATCGACGGCACCAAGCTGCGCAACTTCCGCGGCCAGATTGCGCCGAAGAATATCGGGCGCAGCCCGAACTTCACCAAGATCGACCTGCGTATCGCGCAGGACATCCCGACCTTCGGGTTCGGCAAGGTGAAGCTCTTCGCAGATGTCGAGAACGTGTTGAACCTGATCGACAGCGATTGGGGCTCGCTCCGCCAGGTGCGCTTCCCGTATACGACGCCGCTGGTGGACGTGCAGTGCGTCGCGGCTGGTACCAACCCCTGCGCGCAGTATCGTTACTCGAACTTCCGTGCGCCGAACGAGGAGCTGTTCACCCGCGTCTCACTTTGGCAGGTCCGCCTCGGCGTTCGCTTCGAATTCTAAGCGGCGTCTAGTTACCCATGAGAAAAAGGGCGGCAGGGAAACCTGCCGCCCTTTTTTCTTGCGCGATGCGGTGCGGCGGAAATCGTCCGCTCAGAACTCGCTGCCTTCCTCCACCGGCTCATCCTCCGGCACGGGCGGCGGTGGCGGCGGCGCGATCGTCGGGATATCCCCAGGTGCGGGCTCCGGCTCTTCCGGGACGGCCGGATCGACATCGGTCACCGTTTCCTCGCCGCTCGGCCGGGTCGAGACCGTCACCTCGTCCGGCCCGACCGAGATGCCGACATCGTAGCCGGTGTCGCCGATCGGGACGTTGACGTCGGTCGGCAGCACCCCCGTGTCCGGGATCAGCACCTGCTCGGGCGGGGTCGGCGCCGGGGCGACCTGGCCGGTGCGCGGGTTCACCGCGCGGGACATGAAGGCACGCCAGATCTGCGCCGGCACAGTGCCGCCGGTCACGTTCTTGCCGAGCGGCTTGTTGTCGTCGCGGCCGACCCACACGCCCGTCACCAGATCGCCTGCGAAGCCGATGAACAGGGCGTCGCGGCTGTCCTGGGTTGTGCCGGTCTTGCCGAAGCTCTGGACGGGAAGGGCGGCGGCGCGGCCGGTGCCGCGGTTGACCGACGACCAGAGTAGCTCCAGCATCATCTGCCGCGTGCGCTCGTCCATCCGGTTCTGGCGCGACATCATGCGATCGTACCAGCTCTCCTCCACCTCCGGCAGGCCGCGCGCGCGGACCGGGTAGCTGCCGGCTGCGACCGACGCATAAGCCCCGACCAGCTCCATCAAGCTCAGCCCTGAGGTGCCGAGCGGAAGGCTGCGCTGATTGTCGAGCTCGCTGGTGATGCCGAGGTCGCGCGCCGCCCGGATCACGTTCTCGCGCCCGACCCGCTCCGACAGCCGCACCGCGGCGACGTTGCTGGACACGGTAAAGGCGTCGCGCAGGGTGATCAGGCCGCGATACCGGTTCTCGTAATTCTTGGGCGTCCAGTCGCCGACGGTCAGCGGCTGATCCTCGATCATGCTGCCCGGCGTCATGCCTGCACGAAGCGCCGCGAGGTAGACGAACAGCTTGAACGCGGAGCCCGGCTGGCGCTTGGCCTGGGTGGCGCGGTTGAACGGGCTCGACTTGTAGCTCTTGCCACCGATCATCGCGACCACCCGCCCGTCCGGCCGCATCGCCACCAACGCCACTTGCGCCGGCCCGAGGCCCGCGCTGCGCACCGCGTTGACTGCCAGCCGCTGGAGATCGTCTTCAAGCGTGGTGACGATGCGCTGCTCGCCGTAACCGGCCTGCGCAAAGGCGCGGGCGTCGGGGAACACCCAGTCCGCGAAATAGGTGCCGGTCGGCACGTCCTTGACCGGACCGCGCTTGAGCTTCACGCGCGGCAGCTTCTTCGCTTCTTCCTCCGTTAGAAAGCCGGCGTCGACCATCGACTGCTCGACCACATCCCCGCGTTCGCGGGCGCCCTTGAGGTTGACGGTGGGGGCGAGCCGCGACGGCGCCTTCATGAGGCCTGCCAGCATCGCCGACTGCTCGACGGTCAGCTTCTCGGGGGTGCGGCTGAAATAATGGTTTGAGGCCGCGCGCAGCCCGTAGATATTGTCGCCGAAATAGACGCTGGACAGGTAGCGCGACAGGATCTCGTCCTTGCTGAGCCAACCCTCCAGCCAGAAAGCGAGCAGGAACTCCTGCAGCTTGCGTGCATAGGTCCGGTCGGACGACAGAAAGGCGAGCTTGGCGAGCTGCTGCGTGATCGTGCTGCCGCCCTCGACGACCGCGCCTTCCTTGAGGTTGACGATCGCGGCGCGGAAGATGCCCCACGGATCGACGCCGCTATGATCGTAGAAGCGCCGGTCCTCGATCGCGACGAAGGCCGCGGCGACGTGGGGCGGAAGCTCCTCCACCTTCACGGGAAGGTCGGTGACCGCGCCTCGCCGAGCGATCGGCTTGCCCTCGGCGGACAGCAGGGTGATGCCCGGCGCGGCGATCGGCTGAAGCGACTTGGATAGCGGCGCGGTGACCAGCATGTAAAGGAAGAGTAGCGCGAACAGCCCCAGTGCGAGGTAAAGCCAGCGCTTCAGGGTGCGATTGCGGGCCGGTGCGGGCGGGGCGTTGGTCGGCTCGATCAGCTCGGGGGGAAGTTCGTCGTCGGCAAGCACTCGCGCGAACCGCCGGTTTCCGGGGCCCCGCGTTGAAACAGGATCACTCAACAAAGCCAAACCCTCCCGGCCGGGCGAAACGCCCGCGCCAAAACGCCTAACGATATCGCGACCGCTTGGTTTCGGCGCGCTGAATAGACCTTCCGACGCGACAGAACTCCACATAGGTCATTGCGTCCGCAATGTCACAGTCTCGCAATAATCGAGCGGCTCGACTTGCCGATTGGAATCCGCTGGTTGTAGCGTGCGCCCTGAAACGGCTCCGTTCGAGAGCCGCCGGCAATCAGTTGAGGGGAGCTGAACCATGCGCCTGAAGTCACTCATTCTTTGCTCAGCGTCCGCGGGCGTGCTCGCGCTCGGCGCCGCACCGGCCTGGGCGCAGCAGCCCTCCGCCGCGCAGCCGCCGGCCACGCAGTCGCCCGAGGGGCAAGAAGCGCAGGAGCAGCCGGCCGATCCGGAAGCCGGTGCTCCGCAGGCCGATGACGCCGTGCAGAGCGAGGCCGGCGCCGATGATGCCTCAGCCGGCGAAGACATCGTCGTCACCGGGTTCCGGGAGTCGCTGCGGTCCGCCCGCAACCTCAAGCGAAATTCCGAGCAGATCGTCGATGCGATCGTGGCCGAAGATATTGGCAAGCTGCCCGACCTTGCCGTCTCCGATACCGCCGCACGCATTCCAGGCGTGACCGTGGACCGCTTCGGCGGCGAAGCTTCGCGCGTGCTGGTACGCGGCCTTCCGGACTACACCACCACTTATAACGGGCGCGAGATCTTCACGGCCGAAACGCGCCAAGTCGCGCTGCAGGACTTCCCGTCGGCCAACATCGCCGCCCTGGAAGTGTTCAAGACCACCACGGCCAACCTCGTCGAGGCGGGCCTCGCGGGGCTCGTCAACGTCCGTTCGCGCCGCCCGTTCGACTTCAAGGGCTTCGAGCTGGGAGGCTCGGTGTGGGGCTTGTATACCAAGCAGGCCGGCGAGATCACGCCCAACGGCAACATCCTGGTCAGCAATCGCTGGGACACCGGTATCGGTGAGATCGGCGTTCTGGTGAACGCCTCCTACACGCGCCTGAAGTTCCTCGACTCAGAGCCGTCCAACACGGATTTCCTGCAGACCTTCGGGCGGAACGGAAACCAGCTCAACTGCTGCGGTCCCGCGGACGTGCGTTTTCCCGATGTCCAGCGGCTCTTCTATCGTGAAGGGGACCGGACGCGGCCCTCTGTCAACGCATCGATCCAGTGGCGGCCGAACGACACCCTCGAGTTCTATGCGGAAGGCTTGTACCAAGGCTTCCGAAACAAGGTGTCCGACCGTCGCCTCGATGCTTTGCTGTTCGGCGGTCAATCTTATACCAACCTCGTCTTCCGGGGGGACAACACCCTCTCGAGTGGCACGGTTACAAATCCTCCCGCGCTCTTTTCCTTCCAGGGCGGCACTTTCAACAAGACCGACACCTATCAGTTTGCGGTCGGCGGCCGCTACGAGGCCGGCCCCTTCACCCTCACGGCCGATCTCGCGCGGACCGACAGTCGTTTCACTGGCTCCACCGAATCTGTGGACCGGCGCTACTGCCCCAATGGCTCCACGATCGACTTCGACCTGGAGACGCCGCAATTCACCGTCAGCAACTGCGACCTGAACGATCCCGCCAATCAATTCTTCGAAGGCCTCTTCGAGGAAGACCAGGTCTCCGAGGGCGACGACTATCAGGCCCGGATCGACGCCCAGTATGAATTCGGCGACGAAAGCTTCCTGCGCTCGGTGCAAGTCGGCGCGCGCCTCACCGACCGCGACGCCCACCGCGAGTTCGGTGATCGCTTTGCAGGCTTCAATCTGGATCGGCGGATTCCGATCACCGCATTGCCGCTTGATTTTGCGGTTCCGCGCCGTGGCTTCCGGGGCACGGACATTCAGTCAGGCACCGAGACCTTCCTCACGCCCACCTACCGCTCGATCCGGCGGAACCGCGAGGAACTTCGGCAATTCGTGATCGCCAACAATCCGAATTTCGGATTCCCGAACAACGGCAGAGCGTTCACGGTCGAACCGGTGGCGCCCAATCCGACGGCCACATTCGACGCGCAGGAGAAAACCTACGCCGGCTACGCGCAGGTGAACTTCGGGTTCGGCGAGCGGCTCGAGGGCATTGCCGGAATCCGGGCGGTGCATACCGAAGTGGGTGTCTCGGGCACGGCAAACGTCAACGGGGTGTTTACCCCGATCGACGCGGAGCAGTCGTTCACCGACTTCCTGCCGAATGCGAGCCTCCGCTTCCGTATCACGCCGCAGCTGCAGCTTCGCGCGTCCTATACGCAGACTCGCACCCGTCCGACCTTCGCGCAGCTGAACCCGTCAGCGACCCTTGGCGCACCCGACCCGACGCAAGGCGGCCTGCGAACGGGCAGCGCCGGCAACCCGTTCCTGCGGCCGCTGGACTCGGACAATTACGACCTGTCGCTCGAATATTATTTCTCGCCCACCGGCTTCATGTCGGCCGCCGTATTCCGGCGCGACCTTCGGGGCTTTATCCAAAACGAGACGGTCACCCGGGATGACCCAACGCTTGGTCCCATCCGGGTGACGACGCCGGTTAATACCCGCTCCGGCCGCATCCAGGGCCTCGAAGCGCAGCTCTCGACCTTCTTCGACTTCGAGGGCATTCCGGATTTCCTAGGGAATTTCGGCATCCAGGCGAACTACACCTACCTCGATGGGAGGCTGGAGATCGCCGACCCGTTGAATGCGGGAGAATTCATCACCGATCAAATCCAGCTGCCGGGTGCCGGCGGCGTCTCCAAGCACACCTACAACCTGGTGGGCATGTATGAAGGCGGGCCCTTCTCTGCGCGACTGACATACAACCACCGCAGCTCGTATCTCGACCGCCGCGACATTCGTGGCGACGAGGAAGGCGGCTTCTATCGCGAGTTCGCCAATCCGCCGGGCCGCCTGGATCTTTCGACCAACTTCACGATCATCGAGAATGCGACGATCTTCTTCGATTGGACAAACATCCTGGAGGATCCGTTCCGCCAGAACTTCTCCTCCGCTCGGGCGGGCCAGCCGCGCGCTCAATATGTGCGGTTCCTCCGCTTTGAGGAATCCACCATGTCGCTCGGTGTCCGTTTCCGGCTCTGACCGGGAGCGATACGGGAAAAGCTTCGGGGGCGCCGGGAACGGCGCCCCTATTTCTTTTGCGGCGGTGGTCGGAGCGCCGCCAGGCGTTCCGCCGCAGGCGCGATCGCCGGCAGACTCCCTCCGGGGCTGTCCAGATAGAAATAGGCGACGGCCGCGACATCGTCGCTGCGGTAATAATTGGTGTGTCCGTCCGGCAGGCTGGGGTCGCTGAGCGGCTTGCCGGTTTCGAGCAGCTTCTGGAAATTGTTGCGCGATCCGGGATCGATCGTCACCGGAATCAGCGGTGCGCCCTTCTTCTGCAGGCCGAGCACGATGTTCTTGCGCGCTCCGCCGATCATCTGCAGCGACACTTCGATGTCGCGGCTGAACCAGACCGGGTCGGGCACGTGCCAGCGATAGAAGGTCCAGCGACCCTCGCCCTCCCAGCTCGCGATCGGCGCGCCTTGGTGACGGTTGATATAGGCGCCCTGGCCCCAGGCCGTGCCGATATAATCCTCGGTGCCGGTGCCGACCAGCGTGGGCGCATCCGCCCGGTCTCCATCCATCGCGATCTTGATCTCGCCTTCGCCCCACCAGGTCTTCTCGTAGACCGGGTTGGTGAGCACGGTGACGCTGGTGCCGAGAAACCGGCCCCGGCCCTGGATCCGCGGCAGGATGCGGAAGTCGCGGCCGAGCTTCGTCGCTCGCTCGCGGCTCCACCAGGCGTGGAAGTAGAGCGCATCGCGCGGCTGCTCCCGCACCGCCCGGTAGTTCACGTCGAAGAAGATGAGGTTGACCGGCTTGGGCGATTCATTGATCACCACGATCCGCGCCCCCGTCCGGAACGGCATCGGGATCGTCGACACGAACGAGCGACCCTCCGGGCTGGCGAGCAGGGCCGTCTCCATCGCCACCATCTCGCCCGCGCCGTGCAGGAAGAAGTCGCCAAGCGGTGCAGACACTGCCGGCCTTGCCGCGCCGTCCCAGAAGATGTCGAGCCGCAGGCCGCGCAACGCTTCCGGCGATCGATCCTCGATCGTCATCCAGATCCGGTCGATCGTGCCGGCGCCGCGTATGTCGGCAAGCACATGGCTCCCGCCGAGCGGGACGGTGTCGAATGCGTGGCCCTTGGCACCCTTGTTTTCACGTGCGCCCGCGCCCTTGGCGCCAGTCGGGTTTTCAGGACTGATCCAGCGGGTCTCCTGGCCTGGCTGGAAGCGGTAGAGTTCGTCCTGCGCGATTGCGGGCACGCTCGCCCCCGCGGCCGCGAGCGCGAGCACCGTCCGCACCATCATTTGGCCTTGGCTGCCGCGACAGGCTTCAGGCCTCGGCCGATCACCGGCTTTGATCCGTCGAACCCGAGCGGCGCGACATACAGGTAGCGCTCGCTCTTTGCCGGGCGGCACCCCGCGGTCGCGGCCCAGGCGTGAAAGGCGATGTAGCGGCGATTGCCACCCGAGAAGATCGTCGGGTGGCCGGGCCCGCTCAGACATCCGGCCGAGGGGGTGAAATAGCTGCGCAGCCACGGATTTTCCGGCGCATCGGTGCACGGCCCCATCGGCCCCTCGCACCGCGCATAGCCGGTGCCGTAATTGGACAGGCGCTGGTCCGCCTCCCAGCCGAAATGGTTGGCCGAGAAGAACAAGGTGTAGCCGCCCTGGTGCCGCACCATCACCGGCGCTTCCACCACCCGCCACTCCCAATGCGTGTCGTTCTTGACGATCGGTGTCGCGGTGCCCTCGAGCCGCAAGCCGTCCGCCGACAGCCGCTGCGCCCAGATTTGCGAAGGCTTGAGGAAACGCGGATTGTTGCCGTCGTTCTTGTAGTAAAGGTAGAGCTTGCCATCCGTATCGCGGAACGGATGGGCGTCGATCGTGCCGCCGAGCTCAGGCTGGCAGACGAGCGGTTCGGACGAGGCGCTGACGAACGGGCCGAGCGGGTCCGCGCTGGTCGCGGCGCCGACGCACTGGATATCGCGCTTGCGATGGCGTGCGCTGAAATACAGCACATAACCCTTGTCCAGCGCCAGAACCTCCGGCGCCCAGGTGAAGCCGGGTTTGGCCCAGGCGGGTAGGGTCGGCATCGCGTCGTAGAGAAGCTTGGGATTGGTCTCGTCCATCAGCTTGCGCCAGCGCACGAGATCTTTCGAAACCACCATCGGCACGTTGCGGTTGGCGGTGTTGGTCGCGTAGCCTAGATAGTTGTCGCCGACCGGCAGGATGAACGGATCGGGGAAATTGTCCTTTAGCACCGGTTCGAAGAGTGGCTGGCTGTTGCCCGCGACAGTCGCCGTGCCGAGGGCCGCCGCAAGCGTCCAGCCGAACAGTTTGAGATTGAACCTGGGCACCGGCTTCTCCTACGCTCGTCCAGCCCGGCGCCGGAAGCGTTCACCACGCGGGCACTAGCCGGGCTTTCCTTGTGCCCAAACCGCTAGCATAGCCGCCTGGTTCAATCGAGAGGCGACAAGGCATGGCCGGCAGCATCGAACGAGAGGAATTCGGCCGCTTGCCCGATGGTGGGGCGGTGGAAGCGATCACGCTTGCCAACGCGGGCGGCATGAGCGTGCGGATCATCACCTACGGGGCCGCGATCCAATCGGTGATTGTGCCCGATCGCGACGGGCGCCTGGATGATGTGACGCTCGGCTATCCCACGCTGTCGGGCTATCTGGCCGGCGTCGAATATTTCGGCTGCATCGTCGGCCGCGTCGCCAACCGCATCGCCGGGGGCCGCTTCACTCTGGACGGCCAGGACTATCAAGTGCCGGTCAACAACGGCCCAAACGCGCTCCATGGCGGCCCACGGGGCTTCGACAAGGTGAACTGGGAGGCGGTCGAGGCTTCAGGCGGAGCCGCGCCGAGCGTGACGCTGCGCCATCTCAGCCCGGACGGTGATCAGGGGTTTCCGGGCACGCTCGAAACCCATGCGACCTACCGCCTGGATGCCGACAACCAGCTTGCCATCGAATATCGCGCCACCACCGATCGGCCAACCCTCGTCAACCTGTCCAACCATGCTTACTGGAACCTGGCCGGCGAAGGTTCGGCCGAAGGCGCCATGGGGCACCTGTTGACTCTTCCAGCCGAGCATTTCCACCCCACCGACGATACCGCCATTCCGACAGGCGAGTTCCGGCCGGTCGCCGGCACCCCGTTCGATTTTCGCCAGCCTACGCCCGTCGGCGCGCGAGTCCGCGAGGGCGCCGACGAGCAGATCCGCTTCGGCCGCGGCTACGATCATAATTGGGCGCTGGCCCGTTCGCCCTCGCCCGAACCACGCCTGCTGGCCCGGGTCGAGGAGCCGCGCTCCGGCCGCGTGCTGGAAGTGCTCTCCAATCAGCCGGGCCTGCAATTCTATTCGGGCAATTTCCTCGACGGCAGCGTCCGGGGCAAGTCGGGCAAGCTCTACCGTCAGGGCGACGCCATCGCCCTCGAACCGCAAATGCCGCCCGACGCGCCCAACCGGCCCGAGTTCGGCAGCATCCGCCTTGATCCCGGCCAGACCTACCGCAACCTGATCGTCTTCCGGTTCTCAGTCGACCGCCGATGACTGGCGTGCTGGCCGGCATCAGGATCGTCGAACTGGCAGCGCTCGCGCCTGCGCCATTCGCGGCGATGATGCTGGCCGATCACGGCGCGGAGGTGATCCGCATCGAGCGCGCCGGCTGGACGCCGCCGATCCCGCCGGACAAGGACATCCTGCGCCGCGGCCGCGCCGAGGTCCTGACGCTGGATCTGAAGAGCCCGGACGACGTCGCGCGCGTGCGGGAGCTCGCGGCGAACGCGGACGGGCTGATTGAGGGCTTCCGGCCCGGCGTGATGGAACGGCTGGGGCTGGGGCCGGAGCCGCTCCACGCCGACAATCCGCGCCTGGTCTACGGCCGCATGACCGGCTGGGGGCAGGAGGGTCCGCTCGCCCACACCGCCGGGCACGACATCAACTACATCGCCGTCACCGGCAATCTCCACACCTACGGCAGGGCAGGGGAGGCGCCCACACCGCCGGTCAACGCGGTCGGCGATTTTGGCGGCGGCGGGATGCTGCTCGCCTTCGGCATGCTCGCCGGCATCCTGTCCGCCCGCGCCACCGGCAGGGGCAGCGTCATTGATTGCGCGATGGTCGACGGGGCCGCCTTGCTCGCGGCCCAGACCTGGTCCCTGCTCGCCGCGGGCATGTGGCGCGACGAGCGCGGCGCGAACCTGCTCGACGGCGGCATGCCCTTCTATGACAGCTACCAATGCGCCGATGGTGAATGGGTCGCGATCGGCGCGCTCGAGCCGCACTTCTTCGCGGTGCTCGCGAACAAGCTCGGGCTCCGCTCCGGCCAGTTCGATCCGGCCCTGCGGGACGAGCTTACCGCCACCTTCCGCCGGCATCCCCGTCAGCATTGGTCGGCTCTGCTCGAAGGCTGCGATGTCTGTTTCGCGTCGATCCTCTCACTTGCCGACGCACCCTCGCACCCGCACCTTGCGTCGCGAGGCACCCTCACCGAGCAGGGTGGCCTGACCCAACCGGCACCCGCGCCCCGCTTCAAGGAGGTCTGATGCTCGACACATCCCGCCGCACCTGCTTCACCGAAGATCATGCGATGTTCCGCGATCAGGTGCGGCGCTTCTTCGCCGCGGAGCTAACGCCCCATCTCGACCGCTGGGAAGCCGAGGGCATCGTCGATCGCGAGCTTTGGACCAAGTGCGGCGAGGCCGGCCTGCTCTGCCCGACCGTGCCGGAGGCGTATGGCGGGCTGAGGCTCGACTTCGGCTACAATGCCGTGATCGACGAGGAACTGGCTTATGCCGGCTCGACCGCCGGCATCACGCTCCATTCCGACATCGTCGCCGACTACATCGTCCATTACGGCACGGAGGAGCAGAAGGCGCACTGGCTGCCGCGCATGATCTCCGGGGAAACGCCGACCGCGATCGCGATGACCGAGCCGGGCGCAGGTTCGGACCTTCAGGGCATCCGCACCAGCGCGGTCAAGGACGGCGCCGATTACGTCATCAACGGCTCCAAGACCTACATCACAAACGGCCAGCATGCCGAGCTCACGATCGTGGTCGCCAAAACCGACCCAGGGCAGGGCGCGCGCGGCACTTCGCTGATCCTCGTAGAAGCCGAGCGCGAAGGCTACGCCCGCGGCCGTAACCTCGACAAGATCGGGCTGCACAGCCAGGACACGTCCGAGCTGTTCTTCAACGACGTCCGCGTCCCGCAGAGCAACCTGCTCGGCGCTGAAGGCATGGGCTTCGCCTACCTGATGAGCCAATTGCCCCAGGAGCGGCTCTCCATCGCCTGCTCCGCGCAAGGCTCGGCCCAGCGCGCGTTCGACGAGGCGGTGAAGTTCACCAAGGAGCGCAAGGCGTTCGGCAAAACCGTGTTCGAGTTCCAGAACACCAAGTTCACGCTCGCTGACATTGCGACCAAGCTCCAGGTCGGCTGGGCGCATCTCGATTGGGCGATCCGCCGCCACATCGCCGGCGAGCTCACCGCCGCCGAGGCCAGCGCCGCTAAGCTCTGGCACACCGAGCTACAATGGGAGCTATGCGACGCCTCGCTCCAGCTCCACGGAGGGGCCGGCTACATGAACGAATATCTGATTGCCCGCCTGTGGCGCGACGCCCGCGTGACCCGCATTTTCGGCGGCACCAACGAGATCATGAAGGAAGTGGTGAGCCGCTCCCTCTAGCCCTTCTCCCGCTCGCGGGAGAAGGAGGTCCGGAACCTCGTTTCACCTCCGCGCATTCACCGTCCCACCACCTTACCCCCGCGCCTGTCCCGGGCTGCGTATCTCGCTCACGCGGGGCAGCGAAGAAGAGAGCGATGAGCGAGCTGCAGCCTTATTCCGCCGTGCGTTCGATGACCGAACCGATGAGCGTCCTCGAAGTGGGCGTGTATCGCGGCCCGCATTACTACAGCCACACGCCGTTCGTTCGCATCATGCTCGATCTCGGCCGCCTGGAGGATTATCCGAGCGACCGCATCCCCGGCTTCACGGACCGGCTGATCGAGATGTTGCCGAGCCTCGATCGCCACGGTTGCAGCCTGAAGCGCCGCGGCGGCTTCATCAAGCGGCTGCGCCAGGGCACCTGGATCGGTCACGTGGCCGAACATGTCGCGCTCGAGTTGCAGACGCTGGCCGGCACGCGGGTCACGCGTGGCAAGACGCGCTCGGTGAAAGGCAAGCCAGGCGTCTACAACGTCATGTTCGCTTACGCCGACGAGCGGATCGGGCGCATGGCGGGCCGGATCGCGCTCGAACTCGTCAACTCACTGCTGCCGGACGAGCTACGCGGGATCGAGAAGCTCGACCGGGTCTACGAGCTTGCCGGCCCATTCAATTTCGAACGGCGACTGGCGGAGCTACGGCGCACCGTCGGCCGCTTCAACTTCGGACCGACCACGCAATCGCTGGTCGACGAAGCACGGCGGCGGTCTATTCCGGTTATGCGGCTCGATGAGCGCAGCCTGATCCAGCTCGGTACCGGCCGTCACCAGCAGCGCATCCGCGCCAGTATCACCGGCCAGACTGCGCTCATTTCGGTCGATATCGCCGGCAACAAGGACCAGACCAAGCAGTTGCTCGACGACAACGGCATCCCGGTGCCGCGCGGCGTCGTCGTCCGCGATGTGGAAGATGCGGTGCGGGAGGCGCGGCGGCTGCGTTTTCCCGTCGTCACCAAGCCGCTCGATGGCAATCACGGCCGTGGGGTCACCATCGGTATCAAGAGCGAGGAGCAGCTCCGCTTCGGCTTCGAGGAAGCGTTGCGAGAAGCCAAGGGTCGCCGCGACATCATCGTCGAGCAGTTCTTTGAGGGCAACGACCACCGCATCCTCGTGATCGACCGCAAGCTGATCGCTGTCGCCGAACGAGTGCCGGCCCATGTCGTCGGCGACGGAGTCCACACCATCCAGCAACTGATTGACGAGGTGAACAAGGACCCGCGCCGGGGCCGCGGCCACGAGAAGGTGATGACCCGGATCAAGGTCGATGCCCACGTTCGCGAGTTCCTGGAACGCTCGGGTCTCACTGTTGAGAGCATCCCAGAGCCGGGCCAAAAGGTTGTGCTGCGCGCCACCGCGAACCTCTCCACCGGAGGCACGGCCGTCGACCGCACCAACGAGATTCACCCGGACAATGCGGAGATCGCCCGCCGCGCGGCCGCGATCGTCGGGCTCGACATCGCCGGCATCGATTTCATTGCGCCCGACATCTCCAAATCCGTGCGGGAAACGGGCGGCGGCATCATCGAACTCAACGCCGCGCCCGGCTTTCGCATGCATCTGGAGCCGTCCGAAGGCCCGCCGCGTGATGTCGCCCGGCCGGTGATCGACATGCTGTTCCCGCGCGGCGGGCGTAGCCGCGTGCCGATCTTTGCGATCACCGGCACCAACGGCAAGTCGACCGTCGGCAGGATGGTGAAGCAGGTGCTGCGCTACACCGGCGCCAATGTGGGGCTCACTTCAACCAGCGGCGTCTACGTCAACGGCGTGCTGGTCGCGTCGGGCGATGCCACAGGCCCGCGCAGCGCCCGCATCGTGTTGCGTGATCCCAGCGTGGACATCGCCGTGCTGGAGACTGCCCGCGGCGGCATCCTGCGCGAGGGGCTCGCCTTTTCAGATTCAGATGTCGGCGTCGTCCTGAACGTGTCCGCCGATCATCTCGGGCTGAAGGGGATCGAGACCCTAGACGATCTCGCCGCGGTCAAATCCCTGATCGTGGAAACCGTCCAGAAGAACGGCACCTCCGTCCTCAACGCCGACGATCCGCTTTGCGTGCGGATGGCGCGCCGTGCGGGCGGCCGGCTCGCCTGGTTTTCGCTGAACGGCGGCCCGGACGAGATGCCGACTTTCCTAAGGCGCCACATCGAGGAGGGCGGCCTCGCCGTTGTCCGGGAGCCCGGGCACGAGGGGGGCACCATCGTTCACTACGAGCGTGGTCGACGCGAGGTGGTGATCGAGGCGGGCGCAATCCCGGCGACGCTCCACGGCATGGCGACCTTCAACATCGCCAATGCCTGCGCCACCATTGCAATGTGCCTGGCTCACGACGTGCCTTTGCTCACCATCCGCTCAGGCATGGCTTCGTTCCAGTCGACTTTCGAGCAGAATCCGGGGCGCCTCAACGTCCATGAAGAGCACGGTTTCCGCGTCATCTTGGATTACGCGCATAATTCCGCAGGCCTCACCGCGCTGGGCGAAGTCGTTCGGGGCCTGCGCCACCGCTACAAGCGCGCGCTTGGCGTGCTCTCCATCCCGGGCGATCGGCGCGAGGAGGACATCGTTGAAATGGGCCAGATCGCGGCCGGTATCTTCGACGAGCTTTTCTTCCGCGAGGACCCCGGCTTGCGGGGGCGTTCGCGTGGCGAAGTGATGGAACTGCTCAAGCGGGGCGCGGTTCAGGGCGGCGCCCTGCCGGAGATGGTTCACCTTATCCCGACAGAGCATGGCGCGACCGCGGCCGCCTTGCTCGCCACCAATCCCGGCGAGCTGCTGATCGTAACGCCGACGGATGTAGAAGGAACCTGGCGGCAGATCGAGCGGTTCGAGAGACCCGACACTAGCCCCCGCACGCTCGCGGCGGAGTGAGGCCGGCGCACCCTGCAAGGATTTGAAATGACCGACGCCAAATGCGGCAAGCTGATCATCATCGGCGGCCACGAAGACCGCACCTCCGAGGGCGACCGCATCATCCTCAAGGAGGTTGCTAGCCTGATCAACGGCGGCAAGCTGGTGCTGGCCACCGTCGCAAGCCACCAGCCTGAAGGCTATTTCGCCGAATATCAGAAAGCCTTGACGGATCTCGGCGTCGGCGAACTGGTCGAACTCTACGTTGAGGACCGAGCCGAAGCGCACAGCGCCGAGAAACTCGCCGTGCTCGACGGCGCGGCCGGCGTGTTCTTCTCCGGCGGCGATCAGCTGCGCATCACCAGCCAGATCGGCCATACCGCGATCGAGGAGAAAGTGCGGCGGGTGTGGAAGGAGGGAGGCGTGATCGCCGGCACCTCGGCAGGCGCGTCGGTGATGAGCGACACCATGCTGGTACGCGGCAGCAGCGCAGAAACGCACCGAATTGGGGGGCTACACATGGCGCCGGGCCTTGCCTTCATTCGCAACGTCATCATCGACCAGCATTTCGCCGAACGCGGCCGCTTTGGACGTCTGATCGGTGCCGTCGCGCACAATCCGGGCGTGCTCGGCATCGGCATTGACGAGGATACGGCCGCAGTGGTGGAGGGCGATCGCTTCCGGGTCATCGGAGCCGGCGCCGTGTACATCGTCGACGGCGAGCATGTCTCACACTCGAACCTCGCGGAAGCGCGGCCGGAACGCGTGCTTTCCATGCACGACGTGCGCGTTCACGTGCTCGGCACCGGAGACGAGTTCGACTTGAAGGAACGTCGGCCGATCCCGCGATCCAAGGCGCAGACTTCAGAATGACACTAGGTCGGCCCGGCAGTTGCAGGGTCCGCTACGCTCATCGAGTTCGTCCATTCGCGTCCGCCGACGGCCCATTGCAGAGACTTGCTGGATGAGCGAAAGTCCGGTGATGCGCAGTTGGTATGTTTTGCTCCTCATCGGACTATCGGTTCAGTCCGCCATCGGGTGGGCTCAAACGAGAAGCAACCACCAAGCCCCCGCCGCACGGCAACTCACAGGGCTCGGCGCCGAGGAAGCGACGGCGCTCATTGCTAAGTTGGAGGAGGCCCAACGTCGGCTGAGAGCCGGGGAGCTTCAGACGTTCGAGCTTCTAGCGGGATCGATGGCGTCATCCGAGACGACCAAAGTCTCGCCACGAGATGCATTCCTGCAGGTGCCGTTCAAAAGGGTGTGGAACATCGAACGCGTCCAGACCGACAATCGGCTCTGGCAGCCACACAGGCTTGCCTACGCGCCCAATGGACCAGGGCAGCTCTACTGGGACATCGAAGTGGTGTTGGGCTCCGAAGGCGAAATCGAACGAGTGCTGATGATCTACAAGCCGCGAGCACCCTTCTGAGAAGGGCAGCATTCGCCTTCAACTCGGAGCGGATATACGTTCCCGCTCCACCGGTCGCGCTCAGTGCCGTGGAATGTCCGCTTCGCTCGCGAAAAACTCCATCGCGACCGAGTTCAGGCAGTAGCGCTGGAAGGTCGGCGCCGGGCCGTCCGGGAAGACGTGGCCGAGATGACTGTCGCAGCGTGCGCAGCGTATCTCGGTTCGCACCATCCCGTATTTGCGATCGCTGATCTCGCGGATGTGCTCCGGATCGTAGCCGCGCGTGAAGCTGGGCCAGCCGGTGCCCGATTCGAACTTCTCTTCCGATCGAAACAGCGGCAGCCCGCACAGGCGGCAGGCATAGACTCCCGATTGCTTGTTGTTCAGCAAGGTGCCGCAAAAGGGCCGCTCGGTGCCATGGTTGAGCAGCACGTCGCGCTCCTCGGCGCTGAGCTGGCCGGCAAGCCGGTCCCGCTCCTCCGGTGCGAGCGGGGCGATGTCGTAGCCCGATGCCGATGTTTCCCGTGCCTGGGTGTCGCTCATTGCGGATGATCCTTTCTGCTGGCCACCTGAGAGATAAGGACGCTAGGTCCTTCCGGCTATGCCCGAGGAGCTCGCATGAAGGCCCTTTTCCTGAGCTGCACGCTCAAAGCCTCGCTCGCGCCGTCCAAAACCGAGGCGCTGGCGCAAGTGCTCGTCCGCCAGTTCGAAGAGGAGGGCATCACGAGCGAGATCGTTCGGCTGGCCGATTACAACGTGAAGCCGGGCGTCAGCTCGGACGAAGGCGAGGGCGATGATTGGCCGTTCATCCGCGGAAAGATCGTCGCCGCCGACATCCTGGTGATGGGGACGCCGACGTGGCTCGGCCAACATAGCAGCATCTGCCAGCGTGCTCTGGAGCGGATGGACGCTATGCTCAGCGAAACCGCGGAAGACGGCCGGCCGATCGCGTTCGACAAGGTCGGCGGGATCGTCATCACCGGCAACGAGGACGGCGCCCATCACATCGTCGCCTGTGTCAGCCAGCCGTTGATCGACATTGGGTTCACCATGCCCGCCAATTGCTGGACCTACTGGCATCTCGGCCCGGGACCCGGTCCGGACTATCTGGAAACCGATCAGGCGCACGACTATTCGGACCGTCTCGCCCGCAACGCAGCACGAAATATGGCCGCGGTCGCGAGGGCGCTAAAAGCGTCGCCTTTACCTCAGCAGGAGACTTCCGGCTGATCAGTCCGCGGCTGCGCTTCCGTTCCAGAGCTCCTGACGGTAACGCTCGAAGCAGCGTGCGCCGGCCTTGAGACGGATGAGCGCGCCTTCCGCGATCGCGGTGGTGCGACGCGGATCCTCGGAGACGAGGGGGCGTAGCGCCTCGCGGTTCCAGTCCTCGCTATGCTTGACGTCGAGCACTGCATGCAGGCTGAAATAACGCCGCTCGCGCTCCGAGAAGCCGAGCCGGCGCAGGCCGGCGGCGGTTGCTGCCGAGCGGCCCGGCGCGGTCAGTTCGATCACGCCCAAAGCGCCCACTGAATGCCAGGCATATCGCCGCGTCGACGCCATCGCGGTCATCGCGTTAGCGAGCGCGAGGCTCTCCCACACCGTGCTGTCGATCTCGGCCTCGATCTTCATCGTTTCGATCAGCACCTGCAGCATCGGGCCGTGCATCCCCTTTAGGTTGCCGCGGCCCATCTCGTCCCAATAATTGCGGGCGAGCTCGAGCTTGGGGAGCGCGGGCATCTTGACCTGAGTCATCGCGACGAGGTCGTCGAAACCCGCTTCCCCGGCCGCTTCCTGGCCCATGAACCAGCGCAGTTGATCGAAGGTGGCTTCCTGCTCGATCCAGGGAAAGAGCGGATCGCCCTGACCGGGACCGGATTCCTGAAGTGCCTCGAACCAGGCAATGAAGCCCTCCACGTCGGTCGGTGCAGCGGCGGCCTCGTTGGCGACTTCGGCGCGCAGCTCCTCAATGAACGCGCCTTCCAGCCGCAGCATGCGCGTGTCCCGGTCCAGCCTCTTTTGCCAGTCCGCATCCGGAAAACAAGGCGAGAGTCGCTCGTGGTTCCAGTGCGCGAGGGCACGCTGAAACGGATCGGTCAGGAACTGGACCGCGCCCGTTTGGGCAAGGGAGATGGAGGCCTGGGTCGCCATTCAGATCACGTCCGTAACATTGGGATGCAGGCTAAACCGCTGGCGGGATGACCGGTTCCTGGGGCGGAGCGGGGCCGCTCGTTTTGCCTAGCGACAGGTTTCTGTGCTATAAGATCTCCAGGGCAGTGGCTTATCCGTTCAACCCGACCTTTCTGGACAACCGCAAAGTCGAGCTTTGGTTGTCTCCAGCGAACGCGCCCTGATATGGGTGTGTCCGATCACCGGAGTCCTGAATGCTGATTGCAAATTTGCGAATGCCTGCCTTTCGCATGCCGAATCTGTCACTCAAGCAGGCGCTGGCGTCGCTGGTCCTCCTGACCTTCCTTGCGCTCAACGCGCTGGCCGGCATGACGTTGCTGACCGGCATGGAAGGCTCCGCCAATGCGCGCGTGACCCCAGGCATGGCTGCCGAGCTTCGCGCCCAGTTGCCGCCGGCGCCTGAGCCGCTCCAGTTTCGCCCGGACGTGGCGCCGCAAGATGCGGTTGCAATCAATGCGGCCGTTCCGGTGGCGATCGGACCCAATCCGCCGGCCACTGCCTTCCAGCTTGCTGCCAAGAACGGGATCGATACGAACCGCGCGCTCGATTGCTTGACGTCGGCCATCTACTACGAAGCTGCTACGGAGTCCGATGACGGCAAACGCGCTGTCGCGCAGGTGGTGCTCAACCGCGTCCGGCATCCGGCTTACCCGAACACCGTGTGCGGCGTGGTCTTTCAAGGTTCGCAGCGCACCACGGGTTGCCAGTTTTCGTACACGTGCGACGGCTCGCTCGCGCGTGCGCCGATGCCTGCCTACTGGAACCGGGCGCGCGCGATTGCGTCGGAGATGCTCGCCGGCAAGGTGTTCGCGCCGGTTGGCTGGGCAACGCATTACCACACCAATTATGTCGTTCCTTATTGGAGCTCCAGCCTGGTCAAGGCGGCGGTGATCGGCACCCACATCTTCTATCGCTGGACCGGAAGCTGGGGCCGCGGCGCTGCATTCGCGGACCGCCATGCGGGAGCCGAGCCGGACGTGACCGGCCTGGGCCGCCGGACCGCGATCCAGATGGCCGCGACGGTGCCTGCCGATGTCGCGGCCGAGTTGGCCAAGTTGACTGCCGAGCAGGCCGGGCTCGCCGAGAAAGGACCGGACGGCAAGCCGCTGCCGCCAAGCAGCATCGACAGCTTCCAGCGCGCTGTGCTGCGCCGCTACGAGCCGATGCAGCAGTCGCAGGTCACGAGCATGCTGACCGCGCAGGCCGCCAAGACGGAGGACACGATCAGCAACCGCTGGGCGCTGAGCGGGCAGGGCGACGGCTCCAAACAGACGCCGCTCGGCCAGAAGGTCGAGAAAGCGCCGGCGGCTGCGGCCAAGACCGCGGAAGCGAAGCCGGCGGCGCCGGTCGTGCTGGAGGGTGTCCGCAAGGCGGAGCCGAAGGCGGGATCGACGCCGGGCCTTTGAGGCTGATTGCACGCCGGGCTGAAGCGCCATAGGAGCCTCTGCTTTTCGAAAGAAGCGCTATGGCCGCCCCACTGGTCTTTGTCCTGAACGGACCCAACCTAAATCTGCTTGGGGCGCGTGAGCCTGAGGTCTATGGCCCTGACACGCTGGACGACATCGCCGGCGCGCTGGAGGATCGGGCGCGCGAGCTTGGCCTTGCCGTCGACGTGCGGCAATCGAACCACGAAGGTCATCTGATCGACTGGCTGCACGAGGCACAGGCGACGCAAGCGCGCGCCGTTATCCTCAACGCCGGCGGTTTCACCCACAGCTCGGTGGCGCTGCACGACGCAGTCAAGGCCATCGTGACGCCGGTGATCGAGGTCCACCTCTCCAACCCCCAGGCTCGGGAGCCTTTTCGGCACCGCAGCTACGTCGCGCCGGTGGCGCGCGGCACGATCACGGGCTTCGGGAAGCTCGGCTATCTGCTGGCTCTGGACGCGGCCGCTCGTCTCTGACAGGGCGGCGCGAACAGGGAAGAGACTATGACGGACACCAGAAGCGAAGGGGCGCTCCAGGTCGATACCGATCTGGTTCGCCAGCTGGCCAGCCTCCTCAACGAAAGCGATCTCAGCGAGATTGAGGTCCAGGACGGCGCGCGCCGGATCGTGGTCAAGCGCAAGCTTTCGGGATCGCCCGGACCGGCTGTCTATGCCGGGCCCGCTCCTGCGCCGGCCCCAACGGCCCAGCCGAGCGCCCCCGCGCCGGAACTTCCCGCCCAGGACAATCCCGGCACCGTCCGGTCGCCGATGGTCGGCACCGTTTATCTCTCGGGCGAGCCGGGCGCAAAGCCGTTCGCCACGCCCGGCGATAGGGTAAGCGAGGGGGATACGCTGGTGATCATCGAGGCAATGAAGGTGATGAACCCGATCGCCGCCCCCCGCTCCGGCATCGTCCGCCAGATCTTCGTCAGCAACGGCCAGCCGGTCGAATATGACCAGCCGCTGCTGGTCGTCGAGTAAGACATGGCCATCGAGAAGGTCCTGATCGCCAATCGCGGCGAGATCGCGCTTCGTATTCACCGCGCCTGCCACGAAATGGGCATCAAGACAGTCGCCGTGCACTCGACCGCGGACGCCGACGCGATGCACGTTCGGCTGGCCGACGAGGCGATCTGCATCGGCCCGCCGGCAGCCTCGGAATCCTATCTCAACATCCCCAACATCATCTCCGCGGCCGAGATCGCGCATGCCGACGCGATCCACCCGGGCTACGGCTTCCTGAGCGAGAACGCGCGCTTCGCCGAGATCGTCGAGAGCCACGATATCGTCTGGATCGGCCCCAAGCCCGAGCATATCCGGGTGATGGGCGACAAGGTCGAGGCCAAGCGCACCGCAGCTGCGCTGGGCCTTCCTTTAGTTCCCGGTTCGGACGGGCCGGTGGAGGGACCGGAAGAGGGCCGCAAGGTCGCGGCGGAGACGGGCTATCCGGTGCTGATCAAAGCGGCCTCGGGCGGCGGCGGGCGCGGCATGAAGGTGGTGCATTCCGAGGACGAGCTCGAAGCGCAGATGAGCCAGGCGCGGTCGGAGGCGAAGAACGCGTTCGGCGACGACACCGTGTACATGGAGAAATATCTCGGCAATCCGCGCCACATCGAGTTCCAGGTGTTCGGCGACGGCAAGGGCAATGCGATTCACCTCGGGGAGCGGGACTGTTCGCTCCAGCGGCGCCACCAGAAGGTGCTGGAGGAAGCGCCTTCACCGGTGATCCGCGGCGACGAGCGCGACCGGATGGGCGGCATCGTTGCCAAGGCGATGGCGGATATGGGCTATCGCGGCGCGGGCACGATCGAGTTCCTATACGAGAATGGCGAGTTCTTCTTCATCGAGATGAACACGCGGCTCCAGGTCGAGCATCCGGTGACCGAGATGATCACGGGCATCGACCTGGTTCGCGAGCAGATCCGCATCGCCGCCGGCGAAAGCCTATCCTGCAAGCAGGATCAGATTCGGTTTCGCGGCCACGCGATTGAATGCCGGATCAACGCCGAGGACCCCAAGACCTTCGCGCCCTCGCCCGGCACGGTGAAGGCCTATCTCGCGCCCGGCGGCATGCACGTCCGCGTCGATAGCGGCCTGTACGGCGGCTACCGCGTCCCGCCTTACTACGACAGCATGATCGCCAAGCTGATCGTCTACGGGAGCAGCCGCGAACGCTGCATCATGCGCCTGAAGCGCGCGCTTGAGGAATATGTGATCGAGGGGATGAAGACCACGATCCCGCTCCACCAGAAGCTGATCGACGACCCCGAGTTCCGCGCCGGCGAGTACACGATCAAGTGGCTGGAAGAATGGTTGGCGCGACCGGAGTAGGCGTCCGTCGGTCAAATATCGTCCACCGTCTCCGTCTCCTCGCCGCCGCTGTTCGAGCTCTCCGGCTCCGAAGGCGGCTCGTAATTGCGGTAGGGCTCAAGCCAGCGCGCCCGCTCCTGGGTGAAACGCGTCTCGCAGCCGAGCCGTGCCGTTTCGACCTCGTCAGGGTCGAGTGAGGCGCCGGCCGCCTCCAGCCGGCAATCCGCTTCCTTCTTGCGCACCCACGCCCGCTGCAGCGGCTGAAGCTGAGCGCGGGTGCGGTTCGGGATCGAGCCCCAAAGAGCGTTGATCTGCTGCGTAGCGAGTTGGTTCTCGTTCTTGGTGAGGTCCAGCGTCGCCGATTGGCTCTCCTGCTGTGCGGCGGCCTCGCTCGCCGCCGCTTGCTGCTGGGCGAGCCGCGTCTCGCGCTGGGCCTCCGCGATCGATGCCTTGAGCAGGCTGGACGCGAGCACCTCGCCGGCGAAGCGGAACAGGTTCTGGCCGCTTTCCGTCTCGGCGAAGACCTTGTCGCCCTGGTCGGTGGGCTGGACGTTGAATTCGATCTCGGCGTCGAACACGTCGGCATTGCGATCGATGCCGCCATCATCGGCAAGGTCGGAGACGAGGCTCAGGCCGGCCGACTCTCGCGCCTGGTCCGCGTCTTCGAGCGCATTGGCAGGGAAACGGATTTTCAAGGTGCCGACGCAGAAGCGCTTCGTGCTGTTCGGGTCCTCCTTGGAGGTGCGGATGTCGGCCATCGAGAAGCCGAGCTGGCCGACCGCCGCTCGGACCTTGGATAGCGAGACCGGGCGGTCGCCGCTCTCACCGCGAACCTGCGTGGTGGCAGCCTTTTCGACCTGCTCGCGCGCGATGGCGAGGACGGGAGCCTGAGCATCCTCGGCGTTGCAGGCGACGGTTTGCTTCCCGCATGCCGTGGCAAGCAGGAGCAGACATAATCCGAACGATCTCTTCAACATGGAACGCCCCCATCCCGTCTCAAGGCAAGTCGACCTTCTCGAACCGGCGGCCGTTCGCGGCCGGATCCTCGCTCTCGATGTAGAGCGCGCGCGTGCCGGGCCGGATGTCGCCGACGTCGCCCATTGCGTCCGCCACGGCCGAGTCCGCCATCGCGCCGCTCACCCGGTATCGAACCGGGGCGCCGCTGATGTCCGGCACCTGGACGATCGCGCCCATCGCGAGCAGCGGCGCGCCATAGTTGAGGTTGATGCGCTTGCCCGACACCTGAGTGACGCGCAGCGGCACGACATGGAAACTGACGGCCCTTGCCGCAGAAAGCGCGAGATCGTTCTGGAGCGAGGCGTAGCTGGCGCGGCCGGCCGGGCCGGCGGAGCAGCCGCCTTCGCCGGCGACGACATGGTGGGCGAGCGACGCCGTCCGGGTGACGGTTCCGCCATAGACGATCGCGCCGCTGCGGGCGTCGCGGACGCGCACGTCCAGGCTGGCGGCGGCGTTGGTGCCTGCGACACAATAGTCGACAGCTGTCGCACGCGAGCTCGTCGTCTCCAGCGCGCTGACGCGGCCGCTCAGCACGTAGGCCGGCGCGGGCAGGTCGCGGCCGCCGCTGCGGGCGGACAGGCCGAGCTTGCCCGATTGGGCGATGGCGGACTGGATGCGGTCGCGCAGCTGGGGGAAGTTGTTGCGGCATTCGATGACGAGCCAGGCGCCCCAGAAGGCCGCGAAGACGGAACAGTCGCGATCGCTTTCGATCTCCGCAACCTTGACCGCCGGCCGGCCCTGAGCCGCCGCCTGCGTCCCCGTGAGGCTCGCCGGCAGCATCAGCGCGGCGAGCAGCAGGCGCGATCTCACCGTTTGTTGGCCTTCTTGCTGGCCTTCTCGGCGGCCTTGCCCGCGGCCTTGCCCTCCTCGAGGCTCACCGCGCGGACGATCGCCCCGACAGGCGGCGCGTTGGTGAAGGCGCTGAGCGCCACCGCCTTGGACATGCGCGGCTGCACCTCGGAAACCCGGATCAGGCCGAGCTTGGTCTCGTTGTTGCCGATTACCTCACCGCTCGAAGGATCGCGGATGATGTCGCCCTTGGTATAGACCGCCATCACCGCGCCGGGCGCGAGCGAGCCTTCGCCATAGTTGAGAATGAGGCTGCCATCGCCCTGAACTGCGGCGATCTGGATCGGGTAGATGGCGGTGACGAGCCCGCTCGCCACCTTGTCGGCCGCCGAACGCATCAGCAGCGTGGCGTCGATCTGTCCCGGGCCGCCGCAGCTCGAGATCGACTTCTGGGTCTCGTTCAGCCGCGTGATGTAGCGGATCTCGCCCGAATCCGCGTCGGTGATCTTCACGTCGAGGCTCAGCGTCGCGACCATGTTGGAGCAGCTCGGTCCCTGCTTGTCGCGGCCGCTCATCAGCCCCATCAGCAACGTGCCCCCGAAATCGTGCTTCTGCTGTGCGGAAATCGAGGTGATGGTGCCGTAGATCAGGAAATCGACGCCTTCGAAGCCGCCGACCTTGCCCGGCGTGCGGGTGGTGACCATGCCGCCCTTGGCGCGCGTCTGCTCGCCGACCAGTTTGCCCAGCCGCTCACGCTCGATCAGCCGGAACTTGTTGGTGCCGGCGACGGCGGTCTCGATCATGGTGGAGAGCGTGTCGGCCTGGCCAGTCCCGGCCAGATCGTCGATCTTGATGACCGCGACGATCGGCTTCTTGGTCTGAGCCTGCGCGACACCGGGCAGGCAGATGGCGAGCAGAGCCGCAAAGGGCGCGAATAGACGCATGTCGAAAGTCCCCCCTGTTCAGCGCAGTCAAGCAACCGGGACCGCGCAAGACGCGCGTGATCGGCTGCCGAAGAAAGCGGCTGATATTGATTGATAACGCGCCAAGTCGAACGATCGACTTGTTTGCCGGGCCAAGTGCCGACGGGCACAACGCGGTCAGGAACAGTGGCTTAGACTATACCCGCATTTTCAGAGTCGCAATTGCGTGCCTTGGCCTTTCATGGGCGGATTGGCGGGAAGAAGAATCCGGTTTGGTCTGAACTCTCTCCGAAACGGCACGCATATGGGCATGGCTCGTCAGCCGCCGCTTTGGCCTTGCAGCTCGGGGATCCTTTCCAGAGGGGTCATGCTGCCGGGCGGGTGGCTGTGTGCGGCGCCGAAAAGGCAGGACGGCTTGCCCTGCACCTCAAGTTATCATAAATTGATAAACGGAGGTGCCCGATGCCGGCCAGTTACTCGCTTGGGAAGCATTTCGAGACGTTCGTGCAGGGGCAGGTCCGGAGCGGGCGCTATGCTTCGGCGAGCGAGGTCGTGCGCGATGGGTTGCGGCTGATGGAGGAGCGCGAAGCCGAGCGCAACGCGCGGCTGGACGCGCTCCGGGCCGAGATGGAGCGCGGGCGCGAGAGCGGACCCGGCATTGCGGCCGACATTGTCTTCAAGGACGTTCGGGATCGCGCAGCCAAGACGCGCTTCGTGCAAGAGCAGCCGGTTTCGCCGGTGACCCGCGAGCAAGTCGTGGAACGGCTTCGCGCGCACGAGGCGGAGCTGAAGGACATGGGCGTCGAGCGTCTGTCGCTGTTCGGGTCCGTGGCGCGCGGGGAGGCCAGGGCCGGCTCGGACGTAGACCTGGCGGCGGAGCTGGACAGAAGCCGGAAGATCGACCTTTTCCATTATGGCGCCATCGCTGAGCGGCTCGAGGCGCTGCTCGGCGTCAAGGTGGACCTGCTGACGGAGCCGGCCCGCAAGCCGAGGATGCAGGCGGAGATCGACCGGGACCGGGTGAATGTCTTCTAGAAGCGAGGCTCTGCTGCTGCTCGACATCATCGATAATGCCGAGCGCATCGGCCTCTATGTGCAAGGGTTGGATCTGCCCGCCTTCGAAGCGGACCCGATGCGGATCGACGCGGTGGAGCGCTGCCTGATGCGGCTGACGGAAGCGGCGATCCGGATGGGGCCGGAGCGGATGACGCAGATCGCGCCCGATCTGCCGATGCGGCAGGTGCGCGGCCTCGGCAACCGCTTGCGGCATGCCTATGAGCTGATCGACCTCCACACGATCTGGGATACCGCCACGACCAGCGTTCCAGCGCTCCGGGAGGCGTGCGGGGCGGCGCTGGAGGGGACCGGAAACGCTGAATAGCGCGACGTGATCGGAAATGGGGTGGCGTCTCGTGGGTGAAGATCACGTGGCGAGGCGGAGTGATCCTCCCTACATCCAAGTTGCAGTCGTTCTTGCTCTGTTCCAGAGAGGGGCGATGGCGGATCGGCGATGGGGGACGGGGAAGCTGGGCGATGGGCGGCCGACCATGCCGCGCATCTGGCCGCATTGGGCGCGATCGATCGGGGGGATGCTGGCGGGCGGGGCGGCGGTGCGGTTTGCCTGCGGGGGCTGCCGGCGCCTGTTCGACGTCGACCTCACCGCGCTGGCGGTGCTGCGCGGCGCCGAGTGGAGCCTGATCGACCGGCGGGCGCGCTGCAAGGCGAGCAAGTGCCGGGCGCGCGGGCTTTTCGTCGCGGCGGCGGGGCGGCACGAACCATTCCTGCTGCTCGCCACCAAGGGGGCGATGCCGTCCTGGCTCGCCGGCACCTGCCCCGCCGACCACGAACCCCCGCCGCCCCCGGGCCCGCCTGTGCCGATCGGCGTGGACAAGGAGCGCTGGTACCGGGCGAGCAGCGATGCGGAGCGGAAACGGTTGGTGAGGGAGGCGAGGGGCTGAGCGGCCCGAAGTGACACTTAGCCTAAATCGCTGAGCCGGCCTTTTGAACCAGCAGTTCAAAAGCGTTGCTGCTGGCATCGGTATGTTTTATACCGAAAGTAGCTATTGACGCTATTTAGCAGAAGGTGGAGGTTTGTCGTGACGGAACCACTCTTGTCGGTCCCGGCGCGGGAGGTGGCGAACAAGTTCGGCTACTATACGGATGAGGCGATGCTGCATCCGGTGGGTATCCAGCGTCACGGCACCACACGCGTCGTGATGATCTCGCTGAAGGAATATGAGCGCCTCCTACGCCGCGATCGCCAGGTCATTCTGACGAAAGACCTTGATGATGAAACGCTCGACGCCATCCTCAACGCCGAAATCCCCGACGAAGCCCGGCGGCTCGACCACCTCATGGACGATCCCGCAGCCGACTGACGTTCTCTCCTACGCCTATCTGTGGGCGCGGGAAGCGGAGGCCGGGCGCGAGGAAGCGGCCAAGGACCGGCCGGTAGTGGTCGTGCTTGCCGTGACGGCGCGCGGCGGGCTGACCGAAGTGATCGTCGCACCCGTCACCACGCAGCCGCCGCGCCCCAAAGACGACGCGGTTGAGATGCCGGTCGCCGTGAAAACGCATCTGGGGCTCGAGGACCGGCGCTGTTGGATCGTGACGGGGGAGCTCAACCGCTTCAACTGGCCCGGTCCCGACATCCGGCCTATCCCTGCGCGCGAGCACCGCTCGCCTTTTTACGGCAAGATACCGGGCAAACTGCTGGAGCGGGTGCGCGGCGCCATGCGGGCGCATGTGGCAGCGGGGCGGATGAGGGTGACGAAGCGGAGCGGGTGAGTTCAGAATCTTGTCTCCGGAATCTTCGGGCGTGGTAAGTCGCCGCCGCAGATCGCCAGACAGGCCTGAATGTAGCAGCCTTCGGTTGTGTGTTAGACGGCCGATGCCTCAAGCTTCTGGGAGACAGTCGGTGACCGAGCCAATTTCGACAATCTCTCGCGAGCAGGCATTAGCTCTCTGCTCGCGACCAGAAGATCAATTTTTCGATCGGAAATCGAAAGACGCCAACGGCCGGACGGCACAGAAGATAGTTGTCGCGTTCGGCAATACCGAGGGTGGGGAAGTCGCATTCGGTATAAAGGACGACGCGGACGAACCTGATCCACAAAAAAGAATGGATCCGTTTGTGGATCCTGAAGCGGCCAACGCCGTGCTGCAGGCCATTTTCCAGATCAATCCCGCGCTGACTTTTCGGTACAGCTTTGTCCGAGTAGAGGGCGAGGCTGGATACCTTCTTCGCGTCTTCGTCGATAAGGGCCAGCATGTATACGCCACCGCAGACGGGACTGTTTACAAGCGACTCGGCGCCTCCAGTGTGCCGGTAAGAGATCCGAATGAGATTAACAGAATAGCTTTCGCCAAGGGAGCGGTCAGCTTCGAGAACGTTAAACTAGAGGGCAGAGTCCCCGAGGACGTGGTCGAGACAGCAGAAGCCATTTACCTGACACAGGCAATCCCAGAGGGGCCTGATAGCTTGGCGTTCGCCCTGAACGAGGGCTTGGTAGACCGGAACGACTGGACACCCTTAGTAGCCGGAGCTCTTCTTCTAAACCCATCTCCTCAAGGTATGATTACCACTCGGTGCGAGTGCCGAGTAGTATTCTACGACACTCGTAGTGATAAGCCTGAGCGTGAGCACCTCAAACTAAACGAGACCGTCGGTGGATCACTCTACAGACAAATCCACGCTGTCGTTAAGAGAGTGACCGAAATTCTGACGGGGATAAGTATTTTAACTCCGGAGGGGATAAAGAAGGTCGATTATCCCCCCGAGGCGATTTGGGAGATCGTGACAAATGCAATAATCCATCGTGACTATTCGATAGCCGACGACGTTCAGATCGTGATCTTTCAGAATCGGATTGAGGTAATCAGTCCCGGCTCTTTGCCGGCATTTGTTAACCTGAAGAATATTCTTGACGTTCGCTACAGTCGAAATCCTAAAATCGTGCGTACTCTGAGGCGATATCCCAATCCGCCCAACCAGGATCTTGGTGAGGGGCTCAATACCGCCTATCAGAAGATGCAGGACCGAAGACTGCGACCGCCTTCTATCGAGGCGCTTAACAACTACCTCAAAGTGACCATCGCTCATGCCCCACTCGCCTCGCCAGAAGAGGCTGTGATCGAATTCATGCTTACGAATGATACGATCACTAACCGACAAGCAAGGGAGCTTACCGGCATAAAGAGCGAAAATCAGATGAAAGAGGTTCTGTACCGACTTCGGGATCAAAACGTTATCTATCTTGACCCCGATCTAAGGGGGAACAAGGCGACCTGGCGACGTAAATAGCTAAACCTGCGGTCAAACCCGTTGTTCGGGAACTGCCCTTTCATGCATGCCCGAAGGCTACGAGCGGGTAATACGTTGGCTACCATCACACCTCATTGCTCGGCGCGTCCAATGCCTGGTAGGTCTGCCGCATCCACTCCTTGGTGATCAGCACCTTGCTGCCGATCTTGGCTTCCTTGAACAACAATTGCGCAAATTCGTCGGGGACGCCGATGCAGCCGTGGGTGGCGTAGCCGTCCTCGACTTCGCTGCCGTGGATGGCGATGCCGTCGTTGGTGAGGCGCAGCATGAAGGGCATCGGCGCGCCGTACAGGTTGGAGATGTGATCCTTCTTCTTCTGGAGGATCTTGAAGGCGCCGGTCGGGGTCGGCTTGTCATCGGCGCCGTAGAGGATCGCGGCGCGGCCGATCTCGACGCCGGCGCGGTAGGCGTAGAGGCGCTGCCAGGCGAGATCGACGACGATCGTGAGCTCGCCCTGCGGCACGCCCGCATCCTCCCAGGCATAGTCGCCCGCGCCCATCGGCCGGTCCGGCGCGAGCACGCCGCGGACGGCGAAGCCGCCGGTCGACGAGGCGAGGGTGGGGGCGACGGTCGGGCCGGTGGGGGAGGTGGGCTGGAGCGGGGCGGGTTGCGGCTGGAGGGGGGCGGGGGCGGCGCTGGCGACAGCGGTGGCCGGGGCCGGGGCGGGGGCGGGGGGTTGCTCGAGCGTGAGCTCGTCGGAGAAGATGAAGGCGGCGCCGAGCACCGCCAGGGTGGACAAGCCCTTGATGAGCCAGGGATTTGCGAACATCGCCGCCATCGGTGCGCCTCCAGGAACTTGGTGTAGAAGCTGTTAACGCGTGAAGGGGCTAAGTGGCTATGCCCTTGTCCGGCGCGTCCCGCGGCGGGACGGCGTGGGGCGGGGGTGTGACGGGCGCGGCTCCCTCTCCCCGGCGGGGAGAGGGTTGGGGTGAGGGGGTTCTGAGTTCGAAATTTATCAGGCGGTCTGGCGCTCGCTGGACGCTCGCTCCCCCTCACCCAACCCTCTCCCCGCTGGGGAGAGGGCTCTTGCGGAGCGGCTTGCGGGCGGGCTTTTCGGCTGCTTTATCAGGCGCGAGGAACACCCAAATGGCGCACCATCACCATCATCATCACGCGCCCGCCGAGGCGGCGGCGACGCCCGGGCTGCGGCGGGCGATGGGGTGGGTGGCGGCGCTGAACCTCGGCTATTTCGGGGTCGAGTTCACGGTGGCGCTGGCGATCGGATCGGTGGCCTTGTTCGCCGATTCGGTGGACTTCCTGGAGGATGCGTCGGTGTCGCTGCTGATCCTGCTGGCGCTCGGCTGGAGCGTGCGGGCGCGGGCGCGGGTGGGGATGGCGCTGGCGGGCATCTTGCTGCTGCCGAGCGTCGCGACCTTGTGGACGGCCTGGGCCAAGTTCAATTTGCCGGTGGCGCCCGATCCGGTGCCGCTGACGCTGGCGGGGCTGGGGGCGCTGGCGGTGAACCTGACCTGTGCCTACCTGCTGGTGCGGTTTCGCGAGGAGAGCGGGAGCCTGACGCGGGCGGCGTTCCTGTCGGCGCGCAACGATGCGTTCGCGAACCTGGCGATCATCTCGGCCGGGCTGGTGACCGCCTTCCTGTGGCGATCGGCCTGGCCGGACCTCCTCGTCGGGCTCGCCATCGTGCTGGTCAATATCGGCGCGGCCAAGGAGGTGTGGGAAGCGGCGCGCGAGGAGCATCGCGCCGGTTGAGGCGCGGCGCTCCGCGTCCTATGCGGGTATTCATGGCTGTTCACTTTCATGAAGAAGATCTGCCGGAGGGCGCGCTTGGCCCCGGCGCGGTTGCGGTCGATACCGAGACGATGGGGCTGAGGCTGGGGCGCGACCGGCTGTGCGTCGTCCAGATCGCGGACGGGCAGGGCGACGAGCATCTGGTGCGGTTCGGGCCGGGGAGCGACTATGCCGCGCCGAATCTGAAGGCGGTGCTCACCGATCCGGGGCGGCTGAAACTGTACCATTTTGCGCGTTTCGACATCGCGTCGATCCAGCGTTATCTCGGCGTAGTGGCGGCGCCGGTTTATTGCACCAAGACCGCGTCGCGGCTGATCCGCACCTATACCGACCGGCATGGCCTGAAGGAGCTGGTCAAGGAGTTGCTCCACACGGAGATCTCGAAGCAGCAGCAGACGTCCGACTGGGGCGCGCCGGAGCTCAGCGACGCGCAAAAGGATTATGCGGCGTCGGACGTGCGCTACCTGCACCAGCTCAAGGAGAAGCTGGACGAGCGGCTGGCGCGGGAAGGGCGGACGGCGATCGCCCAGGCCTGCTTCGATTTCCTGCCGCACCGCGCCGCGCTCGATCTGGCCGGCTGGGCCGAGGACGACATCTTCGCCCATGTCTGAAGCGGCGATCCGGGAACGCGTGCGCAAGCAGGGCTGGGCCGCGCCCGGCGGCGTGCATGACGGCCTGGTGCGCATCCTCAAGATCGCGCTGCCGGCGGCGATCGGCGTGCTGATGGCGTTCCTCGCGCTGGCGCCGCTCAACCGTGGCCGGGAGATCAGCTTCCTGCTCGACAAGAACAAGGTCGAGCTGACCAGGGAGCGGCTGCGGGTCACGCAGGCGCGTTATCGCGGGCAGGACGATCGCGGCCGGCCGTTCCTGCTGAGCGCCGAGAATGCGGCGCAGATGAGCGGGGGAGACCCGGTCGTCACGATCCAGAACATCCAGGCGCAGATGCGGCTCGACACCGGCCTTGCAACGGTGACGGCGCCCGCCGCCCGTTACGACCTGGAGGCGGAAACGATCGCGATGTCCGGGCCGGTCCGTTTCCAGGACGCGCAGGGTTATCGCCTGGCGGCGGGCGCGTCGGTGCTGAATGTCGGCTCGCAAGTCCTGACGACGCGCGAGCCCGCCACCCTGGTCGCGCCGGACGGCCGCAGGGTCGAGACGCGTTCGGCAGTCGTCAATCTCAACAACCGGCGCATCGCCAGCGATCAGCCGGTCCTGTTCGTCGCGCCGGACGGTTACCGGCTGCGCACCAGCAATGCCGCCGTCGATATCGACCAGCGCCGGATGGTGAGCGACCGCCCGATCAACGGGCAGATGCCGCTCGGCACCTTCTCCGCCGACCGGATGCAGGTCGACATGAATGACCGCAAGGTGGTGCTGCAAGGCCGCGCCCGCTTGCATATCGAGCAGGGCAAGCTCAAGTAAACACGATGATCAAGCGAGTGGCAGCATTGGGCTTCGGAGCGGCGGCGGCGTGGCTCGCCTTGATCGCGCCCGCGCTCGGGCAGGGCGCGGTGTCGGCGCTACGCGGGCACAACACCAATGCGCCGATCGACGTCGCGGCCGACCGGATCGAGGTCCAGACGCGCGCCGACCGGGCGGTTTTCTCCGGAAACGTGATCGCCAAGCAGGCGGAGCTCACGCTGAGCGCGCCGCGGGTGACGCTCGCCTATACGAGCGCGGGAAGCACTCAGCTGCAGCGCATCGATGCGACCGGCGGCGTGACCGTCCGCAGCCCGTCCGAAACCGCGCGCGGCCAATATGCCATTTACGACGTCAACAGCCGGCTGATCACCATGCTGGGCGGCGTGACGCTGACCCGAGGGGAATCGCTGGTGCGGGGTGGTCGGCTGGTGCTCGATCTCACAACAGGCCGCGCGGTGATGGACGGCGGCGGCCCCAGCAGCGCAGCTCCCGGGACGACCACCACGCCGGGCGGCCGGGTGACCGGAACCTTCACCGTCCCGCAGCGGAGCCAGTGAGCCACAGTTCGGCGTGAAAAGAAGGGCTTGGGGCGGCGAGCGCTCGACCCGGCCCAAATCTCATGCAACAAGTCTGCCAGGGTGCTTCGCCTGGGGCAGGGGGCGTGGTAGCGGGGAGCCATGAACGAGAACGCGACCATCCAAAGGCCGAGCGCGGACGTCCTTGCGGGCGATCGATCGCATGGCCTGAGCGTCGTCTCGATCGCCAAGTCGTACGACCGCAAGGCGGTGCTGACCGACGTTTCGCTCCACGTCGACCAGGGCGAGGTCGTGGGCCTGCTCGGCCCGAACGGGGCCGGCAAGACCACCTGCTTCTACTCGATCATGGGACTGGTGAAGCCCGACAGCGGCCGCATCCTCCTCGATGGCCAGGATATCACGGGCCTGCCCATGTATCGCCGCGCCATCCTGGGGCTGGGATACCTGCCGCAGGAAACCTCGATCTTCCGCGGCATGACGGTCAGCCAGAATATCATGGCGGTGCTCGAGGTTGCGGAGCCCAACAAGGCGGTGCGGCGCGAGCGGCTGGAGAAGCTGCTGGATGAGTTCAACATACAGCGACTGCGCGACGCGCCCGCGATGGCCCTTTCGGGCGGCGAACGCCGCCGCGCCGAGATCGCCCGCGCGCTTGCCGCCGAGCCCTCGATCATGCTGCTCGACGAACCGTTCGCCGGGATCGACCCCATCTCCATTTCCGACATTCGCGGGCTGGTGATGGAGCTGAAGCAGCGCGACATCGGTGTGCTGATCACGGATCACAATGTCCGCGAGACGCTCGATATCGTCGATCGTGCTTGCATCATCTACGATGGTCAGGTGCTGTTCGCAGGCAGCCCCGAGGCGCTGGTCGCCGATCCGAACGTCCGGCGGCTCTATCTCGGCGAGGGCTTCGCGTTGTAGCCGTGAGCCTCGCCCCCCGCCTCGATCTGCGTCAGACCCAGTCGCTGGTGATGACGCCGCAGCTGCAGCAGGCGATCCGGCTGCTCGCGTTGTCGAACCTCGAGATCGAGGGGTTCATTGCCGAGGAAGTCGAGCGGAACCCCTTGCTCGAGAGCGGCGGCGAGGACGAAGGCGGGGGCGAAGCTCCGGACGTGGACGCCGCTCCTGCGACAGCCGAGAGCGACGAGCCTGTGACGGTCGACGCGCTGGTGCGAAGCGGCGATGCGGAGGCCGACGCGCCGCTCGACATCGATTACAACAGCGAGACTTTCCACCAGGACAGCGCGGCGGACAGCATGGGCGGTCTCGACGGCGGCCTCGGAATGGATGGCATTGCTTCGAGCGGCGCGGTCGGCGAAGCGCCCGATTACGAAAGCTATGCAAGCGCCGAAGTTTCGCTCGCCGAGCATCTGATGGCGCAGGCCGGATCGGTGCTGTCGGGCACCGATCTCATCATTGCGGGCCAGATCATCGACGGGATCGACGAGACCGGATATTTCACCGGATCGCTGCTGGAGCTTTCCTGCCGCCTCGCCGTCCCGCTCGGCGATGTCGAGCGGGTGCTCGGCATCGTCCAGGGCTTCGATCCGGCGGGCGTCGGCGCGCGCTCCTTGTCCGAATGCCTCGCCATCCAGGCGCGCGATGCGGACCGCTACGATCCCGCCATGGCGCGCCTGATCGACAATCTCGATTATCTCGCGCGCGGCAATCTCCCCGCCCTGAAGCGCATCTGCCAGGTTGACGACGAGGATCTGGCCGACATGATCCGCGAGCTGCGCGCCTACGACCCCAAGCCGGGCTGCCGCTACGCGCAGGGCGGCGGCGCGGACGCAATCGTACCGGACGTCTTTGTCGGACGACGCGCCGGCGGCTGGGCGATCGAGCTCAACAGCGCCACGCTGCCGCGGCTGCTGGTCAACCGCAGCTATTACCAGGAGCTGAGCACAGGTCCGCAGGACAAGCAGAGCAAGGCCTGGCTGTCCGAATGCCTGGCCAGCGCCAACTGGCTGCTGAAGGCGCTCGACCAGCGCGCCCGCACCATCGTCAAGGTGTCGACGGAGATCGTGAAGCAGCAGGACGGCTTTTTCCGCAGCGGTGTCGCGCATCTGCGCCCGCTGACGCTGCGGGCGGTGGCCGACGCGATCGGGATGCACGAATCGACGGTAAGCCGGGTCACCTCGAACAAATATCTGAGCTGCGACCGCGGTCTGTTCGAGCTGAAATATTTCTTCACGAGCGGCATTCAGAGCTCGGACGGAGGCGATGCCGTGTCGGCCGAGGCGGTGAAGAGCCACATCAAGGCGCTGATCGCGGCGGAGGCGCCGCGCGCAATCCTGTCCGACGATCAGCTGGTCGAGCTGCTTCGCGCCAAAGGTTTCGACATCGCCCGACGCACCGTCGCGAAATACCGGGAGGCGATGGGGATCGGCTCCTCCGTCCAGCGCCGCCGCCAAAAGGCGATCGGCAGCCGCGCCGCTTAGTACGGGATTAGTTTACAGCGAATCTCGCTCATCCTGAGGAGGGACTGAGCGAAGTCGAAGGCCCGTCTCGAAGGACCCGGGCTTGTGCGTCCTTCGAGACGCCGCTTCGACTTCGCTCAGCGGCTCCTCAGGATGAGCGGTTCAGGGGATGTTGGCCACTTTTCGAGCCCGAATAAAAGCTCAGATATCAGCCGACGCTCTTCATCGGTGCGATGACCTGGGCGGCGAAGCGGTCCATTTCTTCCGCTTGCGGGCTCATCTGGAGGAGGAGCAGGTCAAGGCCGGCTTCCTCATATTCGGCGATGCGCTCCTGAAGCTGTTCGGGCGTGCCGACCAGATTGGGGCGCAGGCCGCGATTGCTTACCGAATATTCCTGGAGCTTGAGTTCGCGCTCCAACTGGGTTCCGGACAGCCATTGGTCGAAATTGTCGAAGCCCTTTGGCGGCTGCGGCGGAAGGGCGGTGATGCGCTCGAGCTCGCGCTTGGCTTCGGTCTCGCTGTCGCGGACGATTGCGAAGGCGGCCATGCCGAACTGCATCGGCCCGCCGGCGACCTTGGCGCGGCGCTCCTCCATGTCGGCGATCTTGGGCGCGATCGCCTCGACCGGATCGCCGTGCATGACATAGGCGTCGCATTGCGTGGCGATCATCGTCTTTGCCGCGTCGCTCTCGCCGCCGGCATAGATGGTCGGGCGCGGCTTTGAAGCCGGCTTGGGCTCGCAGATTGCTTCGGTGAGGTGATAGCGGCCGCCTTCGAAGCTGAAATGCTTCTCGGTCCACAGGCCGTCGACCACCGTCAGCCATTCGCGGGTGCGGGCGTAGCGGTCGTCATGCTCGTCGAACTGCAGGCCATATTGCTTCGCCTCGTCGGCCCACCAGGAGGAAACGACGTTGAGCGCAAGCCGGCCGCCGGAGATGTTGTCTATGTTCGCGGCTTGCTTCGCGAACAGGGCCGGGTGGTGGAAGTTGGGGCGGACGGCGACCATCAGCTCGATGCTGGACGTGACCGCCGCGAGCGCGGCGGCGGTGGACCAGGCGTCGAGCGCGGGCTCCTCGACGCCCTTGATGTCGTTGAGGTTGAGCTCGGCGATCAGGGTAAGGTCCCAGCCGGTCTCCTCGCTGCGCTGGGTGAGGTGCTTTACATAGTTCCAGCTCGCCTCCATCCCCTCGTCGGGGATGTTGCGGAGCCAGCCGCCGAAGACGGGCATCCAGTAGCCAAACCTCATGCTGCTTCCTTTCTGCCGATCGCGGACACGATGTCATCGACAAGCCGCTCGTGCGGGTCCCAGCCGAGCACGTCCAGCGGATTGGCGACGAAATTGGACAGGGCGTTGATGTCGTAAAAGCGCGGCGTGCCGTCGCGATCGTCGATCAGCAGTTCGACGCCGCCGACATCCATTCCGACCGCCTGCGCAATTCGCTCGGCAGCTTCTACGATGTCCGGAGCGGGAGTGACGGCGGTCATGCGGGTGGCGGCGCGGCCGGGGGCGGCGAGGCAGGCGTCGGCGGGGCAGAGATCGAAACTTTCGCCGCCGGTTTCGACTTCGATGGCGTAGAGGAACTTGCCGGCGAGCGTCTCGATGCGGGTGATGACGCCGCCACGCGCGGGGGCATACTCCTGGACCAGGAGGACCTTGTCGATGCTGTTCGGCGTGGTGCCTTGGCGCACCGAGGCGGCGAGTTCGTCCTCGCTCGAGTAGCGGACGATGCCCGCGCCCGAGCCGCCGATATTCGCTTTGACGAGCAGCGGATACGTCATGGTTCGCGCGGCGGCGAGCAGATCGTCCGGGCGATGGACGACGCGAGTCTCCGGCACCGCGTAGCCGAGGCCGGTGATGAGTGAGAGCTGCCGCGCCTTGGAGGTGTCGATGGCGAGGACGTCCGCGCCGTTCAGCACGCGCGCGCCGCGGGCGGCCCAGTGGGCGAGCAGGCTCTGCGCGTAGAAGATGCCGTGATCGCTCTCGCGCAGGAAGCTCGACATGGCGACGCGGCTGAGGATGACGGGGGCCGGGACGCCGTGCGACGCAGGATCGAAATTGTGGTCCGAGAGCCGGATGGCCTCGAACGCGATCCCCCTCCGCTCCAGCGCCGCAAACAACGGCTCGAACCATTTGGGATGCTCGTACAGCACCGCCAGATCGGATTGCATCGATAGCCCTTGATCTGCTGCCCGGGCGGGCGGGGAGGGCGTCATCTGTGAGCGGCGGTCGCGAAAATCAACTTCGGCAACCGGCTTCGGATCGGCTAAGCATGGGGCGGCGCGAAACTGTCACGACGTTGTTCTAGCCTGCCCGCCACAACGAGGATTTCTGACCAGATGAGCCGTGTCTTCGAGAAGCGTTATGCTTTGTCCCGCCGTGCGTTGCTTCGTTCGGTCGGAGGGCTCGGCGCCTTGACGGCGATGCCGCTGCTCAGCCACGAGGCGTTCGCGCAGCCCGTCTTTCGCGTCTATCCGTTCCAGCTTGGCGTGGCGGCGGGCGATCCGCAGCCGGACGGCTTCGTGATCTGGACGCGGCTCGCACCCGAACCGCTCGACCTGGGCTACGGCATGCCGAGCGAGCCGGTCGAGGTGAAGTGGGAAGTCGCGGCCGACGCCGGTTTCCGGACGGTCGCGCGGAGCGGGACGGCGGTGGCGCGGCCCGAGCTCGGCCACAGCGTGCATGTCGAAGTGGCGGGCCTGGAGCCGGCCCGGCCTTATTGGTATCGGTTCACCGCGGGCAAGGAGCGCAGCCTGTACGGGCGGGCGCGCACGACGCCGCTGGCCGGGACCGATCTGCAGCGGGTCCGCTTCGGCGTGGCCGGGTGCCAGCATTACGAGCAGGGCTACTTCACCGCTTATCGCAAGCTCGCTGCCGAGCCCGACCTCGATTTCGTCTTCTGCTACGGCGACTATATCTACGAATATCGCGGCGAGCGGCTGGCCAATGGCGGGACCGGACCGATCGAGACGATCCGCCAGCATAATGAAGGCGAGATCTACAGCCTCGACGATTACCGGCGTCGCTATGCCCAGTACAAGATGGACGCGGACCTGCAGGCGGCGCACGCGGCCGCGGCCTGGTTCACCACCTGGGACGATCACGAAATCGACAACAACTGGGTCGGCGACATCGATCAGGACGGTACGCCGGCGGAGGTGTTTCGCCTGAGGCGGCAGGCGGCGGCGCAGGCGTATTTCGAGAACATGCCTCTGAGGGCGCGCTCCTTCCCCATCGGGCCGTCGGTGCAGCTTTACCGGCGGGCGAGCTACGGGCGATTGCTGGACCTCAACCTGCTCGACACGCGCCAGTACCGGACCGACCAGCCCTGCGGCGACGAGTGGGCCGCCACCTGCGCCGGCGTCGCCGCGCGCGAAGCGCAGGTGCTTGGCGCGGCCCAGGAGAAGTGGCTGCTGGACAGCCTGTCGGGTTCGCGAGCGCGCTGGAAGGTGCTGGCTCAGCAGATCATGATGATGGACCTGGATCGCGCGCCGGGCAAGGCGGTCGGTTACAATCTCGACAGCTGGGCGGGCTACGCTCAACCGCGCGATCGGCTCCTGCGGCAGATTCGGGATCGCAGGATTGAGAATGCGATCGTCATCACCGGAGACGAACATCAGAATTTTGCGGGCGAGCTGCATCTGACGGGCGCAACCCCCGGTCCTCGGCCGATCGCGAGCGAGTTCGTGGTGACGTCGATCAGTTCGGGCGGGAACGGCCAGGATCAGCGCCCGGACATGATCGAGATCCAGCGCGCAAATCCGCAGCTCAAGTTCAACAATGCGCAGCGCGGCTACATGATCTGCGATGTCACGCCGGAGCGGTGGGAGAGCGAGTTCAAGGTGCTGGACAAGGTCAGCGACCGGGAAGGCGCGTTGAGCACGCGGACCAAGCTGGCGGTGGCGGCGGACGATGCAAGGGTGGTGAGCGCCTAAGGATCCTCCCCGGGACGGGGAGGGGGACCAGCCGAAAGCTGGTGGAGGGGGGCTCGCCGGCATTGTTTGCCTGACGAGCCTCCTCCGTCAGCCCTGCGGGCTGCCACCTCCCCGTCCCGGGGAGGATCAACTTGGCGTCAGCGCCGCGTCCTTCAATCCGCGCCAGATGCGGATGGCTTGTATCGTCTCCGGCACGTCGTGGACCCGTAGCAGCTGAACACCCTGGTCGGTGCCCTTCAGTGCCAGGGCGAGGGAGCCGGGGAGGCGCTGGTCTGCGGGGGCTTCTCCGGCGAGCGCGCCGATCATGCGCTTGCGGCTGGCGCCGAGCATGATCGGGCAGCCAAGGCCGTGGAGCATGGCGAGGCCGTTCAGCAGCTGGAGGTTGTGCGCGATCGTCTTGCCGAAGCCGATGCCCGGATCGACGATGATGCGCGAGCGATCGATGCCGGCCGCAACCGCGGCTTCGATGCGGGCTTCGAGCCAGTCATAGACCTCCAACAGGACGGGCCGGTCGTAGCGCGGCGATTGCTGCATCGTTTCGGGCGGGCCCTGGTGGTGCATCAGCACGACCGGGCAATTTGCTCGTGCGATCGTCGCCGGCGCGCGATCGTCGTAGGTGAGTGCGGAAACGTCGTTGACGATCGTCGCGCCGGCCCCGAGCGCGGCGTCCATGACCGCCGCCTTGCGCGTGTCGACCGACACCGCGGTGCCGGAGCGAGCAAGCTGTTGAACGACGGGCAGGATGCGCTCGATCTCGTCGCCCTCCCAGACCGGCTTGGCGCCGGGGCGGGTGGATTCGCCGCCGACATCGACGATCGCTGCGCCTGCCGTCGACATGGCGTGGCCGGCTTCGGCAGCGGCCGCCGGGTCCTCGTGCCGGCCACCGTCCGAAAAGCTGTCCGGAGTGACGTTGAGGATGCCGACGACCTGGGGCTGGTCGAGCCGGATGGTGCGCTCGCCTGCCTCGAGCGGCGGACGGGGGCTGGTCAGGCGGGCCCAGATATCGGCGAGTTCCGGCGCAGGCTCAAAGCGCTCGACCGGGATCAGTTCGGCGGAGACGGTGCGAGCGTCCTCGGTCCTGATCAGCTCGACGGCGGAGAACCACAGCAGCCCGCCGGCAAGGCGGGCGAGCTTGCCGTCATGGCCGAACGGCGCGTCGACGAAGCCGGTGGGGCGAAGATAGGTGCGAAGCATGCGCCGCGTGTAACGTGATTCCGGGCTGAGTATAATCTCCCTCTCCCCAGGGGAGAGGGCTCAGATGGGGCTCAGCCTGGGCGAAGCTGGGAGGGTTAGACGGCGCGCTGGGCTTCGCGCGTGCTCCGTACCTTCGTCGCGCCGCGGGCAAGGAAGCCGCAGCGCGGGCAGCGATAGCCGAAGAATGCGGGATGGATGCCCCAGGGCCGGGCCGTCGAACACTCGGCCGGGGCTGAATTCTGGAACTGCTGCACGCCTACACCTCGAAACTGATCTGGATCAGCGCGTCGAACGAGCGCCGGGCGTGCCGGTTGCAGCGAATACGCACCCGTTCCGACCGGGCGATCTCAGCCGAGGGCGGCGAGGTACTTCTGCCGGAGGTCGTCGAGTGCGACGAGGCCCCCGCCTTGCTCGACGTGCCAGAAGGTCCAGCCGTTGCACGAGGGAGCGCCCTGCGCCGCCGCGCCGATCTGGTGGATGCTGCCCAGCTTGCCGGCATGTTCGATGGACGCGTCGGCGCCGACGCGGGCCTGCCAGCGGCGTTTGGTGTCGGTCAGCATCGCGCCGGGCTCGATCATGCCGGTTTCGACGAGGACCCCGAACGCGACCTTCGGCGCGGTCTTCTTGGAAGCCATAGTGCGCATTGCGCTTTCGTCGAGCGGCAGTGTGGCGGCGATGCGCTCGCGTGCGACTTTCACATATTTCTTCTCGCGCTCGATGCCGATCCACTGCCGGCCCAGGCGACGGGCGACGGCGCCGGTGGTGCCGGTGCCGAAAAAGGGGTCGAGGACCACGTCGCCCGGATTGGTGCAGGCGAGGAGGACGCGGTAGAGCAGGGCTTCGGGCTTCTGGGTCGGGTGCGCCTTGACCCCGTCCGTCTTGACCCGCTCGCCCCCTGAGCAGATCGGGATTACCCAATCGGAGCGCATCTGGAGCTCGTCGTTGAGCGCCTTCATCGCGCGATAATTGAACGTGTAGCGGCTATCCTCTGAGCGCGACGCCCAGATCAGCGTCTCGTGCGCGTTGGTGAAGCGGGTGCCGCGGAAGTTCGGCATCGGGTTCGACTTGCGCCAGACGATGTCGTTCAGGATCCAGTAGCCGAGATCCTGGAGCGCGGCGCCGCAGCGGAAGATGTTGTGGTAGGACCCGATCACCCACAGTGTGCCGTTGGGCTTCAGGACGCGGCGAGCTTCCTTCAGCCAGGCGCGGGTGAAGCGGTCATAGGCCTCGAACGTGTCGAACTTGTCCCAATCGTCGTCAACCGCGTCGACCCGCCCGCCCTCGGGCCGGAACAGGTCTCCGCCGAGCTGGAGATTGTAGGGCGGATCGGCGAAAACCATGTCGACGCTCGCGTCCGGCAAAGCGGCCATGGCGGCGATGCAATCGCTCTCCAGGATGCGCCCGACGGGTAAGTCAAGCCGTGTTTCCTTCGGCTTGACGCGCAGCGCAGCCGTTCCAACCCGTCCCATGACGCTCATGCAGTCTTTGCCCCCAATCGACCCCTTGGACAGGCAGGGTGAGTCAGGGCCGCGTCGCGGTCAAGCGGAACAGTTCACACGCGGTGTTAAGAGAGGTTAATATTGTGCTGCCAGCGGCAGCTGAGCACAAGATGTAGTGCGAACAGCGCGAGAACCCTCTCAACGCGTGGTGGTGTGACTCGAAAGACTCAACCGACTCCTTTGCGGTGAGTTGAGCGACGGCGGGGCGGGAGCAGGGGCGGAGTCTGTTACGTGTGGTTAGCCGACGTTGGCTCCATCGATGCACTGCGCTACCTGAACGGGCATGGACGACCAGATTATCCCTTGGTTCCCGTTGCCAGACCTGCCCCAGACACCCTGCGGTATCGAAGCGGAGGGCGCACCCGAGGAGGTGACGGTGAGGGCAGTTTACTCGTTTTACGAAGGAGACCGCGACCTGTTAATTGGGTTCGAGGCCGAGGTTTATGGCTTTTTCAGTGAGATTGCTGCACCGCCAGCAACGGCCGCTGATGATTACCCGAGGCTCAAGCACCCGGTTTATTCCAGATACATTTGGCCTCTGATGGAAGTTACCAACTCGACTTGGCTGGCATCCTATCGCGGCAGGCTCTGGGTACCTGATGCGACCTATTGGCACTTCCGCATCGTTTCAGATGACGGCACGTTCGATGCGCTGACGTTTCAGAGACCATTCGCGCGTTGGGAGCCTGCACGAGATTGCGCCCAGCGTCCGTTTAGGATCGATAGCTGAGGTAGCCGAATCAGCTGGGCGGCCTCGTATCTGGCCGGACCTACTCCGCGGCTTCGCTGAGGAGGTCGGGCAGGTGCTCGCGGACACCTGCAAAGCTGCGGCGGTGGAGGGGTGTCACGCCGAGCCGGGCGATGGCGCGGCGGTGGTCGGGGGTGGGATAGCCCTTGTTCCGGGACCAGCCGTAGCCGGGGTAGCGGGCGCAATATTCGGCCATGAGCCGGTCGCGCGTTACTTTGGCGATGATGGAGGCGGCGGCGATCGAGCGGCAGCGGGCGTCGCCATTGACGATCGCCTTCGACGGGCGCGACCAGCGCGGGCAGGCGTTGCCGTCGACCAGGATCCAGGCGGGCTCGAAGCCGAGCGCCTCGACGGCGCGGGTCATGGCGAGCATGCGAGCCCAGTAGATGTTGAGGACTTCGATCTCCTCGACGCTGGCGATGCCGACGCCGATCCGGGCCTGGTCCTGGAGGCGCCGGTAGAGCGATTCGCGCTCCTTGACCGGCACCACCTTCGAATCGTCGAGCCCGCGCGGGAAGCGGTTGCGGTCCAGCACAACGGCGGCTGCGACGACAGGGCCTGCGAGCGGCGCGCACCCGGCCTCGTCGACGCCGGCGAGGGGCTCGGGAAAGTCACGTTCGATCTTGAAACAGGGGCGGGGCATGGGCTGGAGCTTATTAACCATTTGGGCGCGCCGCCAGTGAAAAGCCGATGTCAGTTGCGGCTGCAACGGGATAGGACTCGCATCGTCACCCCGGACAGGGTTCCCGTCAAAGCGGTACTTTGACGGGGTCCCTTGATCCGGGGTTCCCCTTTTTTCAGGCGTCTGGAAAGAAGGTGGATGCCGGATCAAGTCCGGCATGACGAGACAGGGACCGAATCCGGGCGTGCTCGAGCCAAGCTGAGATATATTTCGTCGGCCCGGACTTGATCCGGGCCAGGGCTGCTGTTTTGACGAAGCGACGTAGAGACGGTTAGCCCTGCCCCGGATCAAGTCCGGGGCGACGATGTTTTTCGCTTCAAGATGAGCGATCATGCTACAAGCCGGAGTTTCAGCATGCGTTTGTATTTGTCGCTTCCTCTCCTGCTCCTCGCAGGCCCAGCTTCGGCCCAGCCGCCGCGGCAGCAATCGCCGGCGCCGCGGGACGTGCTGGCGGCGGTCGGGTCCGGAAACACGGACGCGGCGCTGGCGCAGGCGATCGCGGAGGCCGGGGCACATCCGTTGGGGACGTTGGCCAATCCGGTGCGGGTGGCCGGGCCGGAGGGCGAGCGGGCATATCTCGCGCGGCTGCGCTGCTCGGACGGGCGCGCGCCGACGATCGGGACGCGTTCGGCGGCCGGGGTGGGCGCCTATGGATCGCTGGTCGACGCCTACGCGCTGGATTGCGGGCCGGCGGCGCCGGGCAAGGTGAGCCTGGTGATGGATCGCTATCACGAGGAAAATCAGGAGGCGCGTGCGCCGGCGGGGTTTCGGATCGGGCGGTGAGATGTCTCAGGCTTGATCAGGATCAAACTGACCCGCTCATCCTGAGGAGCCGCTGAGCCTGTCGAAGCGGCGTCTCGAAGGACCGTTGCGTGCTTCGAGACGGGCCTTCAGCAAGCTCAGTCCCTCCTCAGCATGAGCGGAGAAGCGGCTGCTCAGTCGCCGCCGCCGCCGCCATCCCCGCCGCCGTCACTGCTGCCGCTGTCCGAGCTGTCGCTGGAGCTGCTGTCGTGGCTGCTGTCCCAATGGTCGCGGACTTCGTCCAACTCGCTGGTCGCGATGAAGCCGCCGTCGGCATAAGTGAAGCTGCCGTCCGAATGGCGGGCGTAGCTCTTGCCGCGATAGCTGAAGTTCTTCGGACGGCGGCTGTTCCAGATCAGAAAGCCGACAAGGGCCGCGCCGCCGCCAACGATCAACCACATCATTCTTCTCCCCCATTGAACAGACCAAGAGCGTCTACTTCCTCGCGCTGCAGGTCCAACCCGAACAGCTCGTGCAGCAACTCACGATATTGGGCCGGTCCGGCGACCTCCACGGTCTGGCTCTCGCCAGCGTGGCTCAACGTCAGCTGGCGATCGACCAGGGATGCATAGCCGTCGGGCAGGGCGCGCGAGACGATGCGCAGCCGCGTGAAGCGGGTGTCGGGGCGCGAAGCGGTCCAGTGGTTCGCCGCCTCCAGATCGGACGGCCAGATCCGTTCCGTCGTGAAGCTGTACTGTCGCTCCCAGCCCTCGCCCGCGTCGCGCTGGAGCATCCAGCCATGCTCGCGGTCGCGGACCAGGCGATGGCGGGCGCCGTCGGGGCTGTGGCTGATCTCGTCCGCGACGAGCGGCATCGGCGGGGCGTAGCTGCCTCCGAAACCGGCGTCCGCGATGTGGTGGATCCCGTCGAGAGTGACCAGATTCAGGGTGTGGCTGCGCGGCGGCACCGGATCGCGCGGGTCGGTGCGCAGCCAAACGCGGGCAAGGAGCGGACGCGCTTCGAAGCCCAGGGCATGCAGCATCCCGAGAAGCAGCGCGTTCTGTTCGAAGCAATAGCCGCCGCGCCGGCGGGTCACGAGCTTGTCGAACAGATGCTCCGGATCGAGCCGGATGCCGCGGCCGAGCGGGATGTCGAGATTCTCGAAAGCGATCGCCAGGCGGTGGGCGCGCTGGACTTGCGCAAGGGCGCCGAGGCTGCTCGTCACCCCGCCTGCGCCGATGCGGGTGAAGTAAGCGCGCAACTGTTCGTCGGAATAAGGCATCAGGCTCACTGGTCGCCGAACTCAGGGGCAAGATCAACGTTGTTCAGGTCATGCCCAAGTTTCTAAAGCGGATCGGCACGGCGCTGCTGTTCGCAGTCATCGCGCTATGCCTCGCCCCCACCCTGATCCCGCCGTTTCTGGACCGGATCTATCATCGGGGGCCGGTCAGCGATCATTTCGACGGCGAGCGGTTCTACAATCCGGGTTTTCGCGGCGACAATCATGGCGGGCCGGCGAACTTCGCCAGTCGCTGGTTCTCCGGGGGCAGGGCGGAATGGCCGAAGCGGGTGGCGGTTGAGCCGGGCAAGCCGGCGAGGCCGGGGCCGGGCGAGATGTGGGCGACGTGGATCGGGCATTCGACCGTGCTGGTGCAGGCGGGCGGGCTCAACATCCTCACCGACCCGATCTGGTCGGAGCGGGCCTCGCCCTTCCAGTGGATCGGGCCGCAGCGGGCGCGGGCACCGGGGATCAGGTTCGAGGACCTGCCCAAGATCGACCTCGTTCTGATCAGCCACAATCATTATGACCACATGGACCTGCCGACGCTGAAGCGGCTGTGGCAGCGGGACCGGCCGGTTATCGTGACCAGCTTGGGCAACGACACCATCCTGCGCAACGAGGGCGTGCAATCGCGGGCGCTCGACTGGGGTGGGCGGGTCGCCGCGCGGCCGGGGCTCGAGGTGACGGTGCTGCGCAATCACCACTGGGGCTCGCGCTGGGCGCGGGACCGCAACCGGGCGCTGTGGTCGGCCTTTTCGGTGCGGACGCCGACCGGCGCTTTCTTCTACGCGGGCGATACCGGCTGGGGCGACGGTTCGTGGGTGCGCGAGGCGGCCGGGGCGGGGCCGTACCGGCTCGCGATCATCCCGATCGGCGCCTATGAGCCGCGCGACTTCATGAAGACGAACCACATCGATCCGGAGGAGGCGGTGCGGATTCACCAGGCGGTGCGGCCGGCGCTGTCGCTGGGCGTGCACTGGGGCACGTTCCAGCTGACCTTCGAGGGGATCGACGATCCCCCGCGACGGCTCCAGCGAGAGTTGCGGGCGCGCTGGGTGCCGGTGGAGCGGTTCGTGGCGACAGAGGTCGGCAGGCCGGTGCGGGTGCCGTAAACGCCCCGTCACCCCGGACTTGATCCGGGGTCCACCTCATTGGGCCGTGTGGCGAGAAGAAGGTGGATGCCGGATCAAGTCCGGCATGACGAAATGGCTGCTGTCAAGTCGCGGTGCACTCGCCGGTGCGGCGGCCGGTGGTCTTGGCCTTGATGTTCATGACCATGCCGCCGGGCAGGCCAGTGGTCTTCATGTCCATGTCGAGATCGTAGCGGGTCGAGCCGTAGGCGCCGGACATGATCATCACCACTTTGCCCGGCGTCTGGCCGCCCTGGCAGGTCATGGTCCCGGTCATGCGGCCGCTTTCCATCGACCAGTCCTGATAGGTGCACTGGTTGTTCTGCTGGGCGGCGAGGAAGTTGGCGCTGGGCTTGGCCGCCTGCTCTGGGGTGATGCAGTTGCTGACTGTGGTCTTCTTACCAACCATCTGCTTCAGCACATCGCCTGGTACATTGGGCGCGTTCACCGACAGGATTTCGTTGGTCGCTTCCCACTGGCCGGGCTCGATCTCCATGTCCTTGAGCTCCTCGGCGACCTGCTCGGCGGTCATGTCGCCCTTGGGCTGCTCGCTGCTGCTGTTGCAGGCGACGAGGCCGACCAGGGCGGCGGCGATGAACAGGCTACGCATGAAACGGGTCTCCTTCAGTCGTCGGCGGTCGAAGCACCGGGCTTGAGCAGTTCGAGCACGGCCAGTGTCATCGCCTCCGTGCCGAGCCGTACGGAGGGCTCCGGATCGATCTTGAACAATGGCGAGTGGTGCGAGGGGACGGGCGGGCCGCCGGCCTGGGCGGCCTCCAGCGCGGATCGCGGCGTACCCCCGACCGCGAAGTAATAGCCGGGCACGCCATGCTCCGCCGCGACGAAATAGGCGAAGTCCTCCGCTCCCATCGAGGTCTGCTCCCACGGCATGATCGCCGCAGCGCCGAGCCCGCGGGCCAGGGCCGCGTTGAGCCGGCGGGCGAGCGCCGTGTCGTTGATGGTGGTCGGGGTTCCTTCGGAGACGCGGACCTGGGGGAGCTTGTCGTCGGGCAGGCCGTTGGCGCGGCCGATCCCTTCCGCGACGCGCTTGATGGCGGCGATCAACTGGGCCCGGGTTTCCTCGTCATTGGCGCGGACGGTGACCTGGAGGTCGGCGCGGTCGGAGATGATGTTGTGCTTGGATCCCGCATGAAAGGCGCCGACCGTGATCACGCCTGGGCGCAGAGGCGCTCGCTCTCGGCTGATGATGCCCTGCAGCGCCTGGACGATCTGCGCGCCGATATAGACCGGGTCCTTGCCGGTGTGAGGCGCCGCGCCATGGGCGCCGACGCCGAGCACGGTGATGTCGACGCTGTCGGCCGAGCTGTATTGGATATCTTCCGACGCGCTCACCATCCCGGTCGACAGGTTGGAAGCGACGTGAAAGGCGAGCGCGTAATCCGGCTTGGGAAAGCGCGTGTAGAGCCCGTCGGCGATCATCGCCTTGGCTCCCCCGACGCGCTCCTCGGCGGGCTGGACGACGAACACCAATGTGCCTTTCCAGCGCTCCTTCATTGCCGCCAGCCGCCGGGCCGTGCCGACCATCGAGGTGATGTGCACGTCATGGCCGCAGGCGTGCATGACCGGCGATTCCACGCCATCGACGCCGGTCTGCTTGACGTTGGCCGCGTAGGGTAGCCCGCTTTTCTCCTGCAGGGGCAAGCCGTCCATGTCGGCGCGGACAAGGACCGTTGGCCCCGCACCGTTCTTCAGAACCCCCACTACGCCGGTGCCGCCGACGCGTTCGGTGACGGCCATGCCCGGAACTGCCCGAAGTTGCTTCGCCATGATCCCGGCGGTGCGGGTTTCCTGGAAGCTGAGCTCGGGATTTCGATGGAAATCCTCGAAAAGAGCACGGAGCGACTTGTCATAGTCGGCCTTAACGGCGGCCGCGAAATCGGGCGCGGCGAGCGCGGGTGATGCGGCGAGCACAGCTGCGAGACGCAGAAGGTGGCGTTTGCGCATCGGGAGGTTTCCTTGTGCTTTGGGACGGAGGCGATGCGGCGCGCCGAGCTCGCTCAGCCGGCCTTGACGGGCGCGGCGGCGCATTCGCCCGTGCGGCGGGCAGTGAGGTTGGATGTGATGCCGACATCGCCCTCGCCCGGGAGAAACGTCGAGAGGCTCTGGTTGGCCTGGATCGTGTCGGCCGTGTAGCTGCCGTCCACGCTCATCCGGACCTCGCCGTTCAAGCCCTTGCGCGTGCAGGTGAGCGATGTGCTGAGCGTGCCGCCGGACATATACATGTTGCTGCTGGTGCATTTGTAGGCGTCGCTGCCGGCGAGCAGGACGGGCGGCGGGTTCTTGACGTCGGCCTGAGTGACGCAGGCGCTCGCGATGCTCTTGGTGCCTGCCGGCGTGTCGATGGCGGGCTTGGCCGCCTTGTCCTGCTGGGTGAGCTTGGTGACCTCGACGACCGTTTCCCATTGACCCGGTGTGAGCTGAACGTTCTTGGATGCGGCAGCCTTCTGCTTGTCTGCCTCGCCCGCGCCTCCGTCCGAACAGGCGGCGGCGAGCAGGAGCGTGGCAATGGCAAGTTTCCTCATGTGATCGCCCCTTCTTCCATGTGGGCGGGACGCTAGCGGTAAGCCGGGCGGAAGACCATATGGAAGCCATGGCGATTGCGATCAGAACCGGCCTCCAGGAACCCGAAACCGGCGCGGACTTCGTGCCGCACCGCCCCAAGCGGCCGGAGAAGGCGGAAGGCGGCAAGGCCTTCCGGATCGTCTCCGACTATGAGCCGTCGGGCGACCAGCCGGGCGCGATCGCGGAGCTGGTGGAGCAGGTGGAGGCGGGCGAGCAGACGCAGGTGCTGCTCGGCGTCACCGGATCGGGCAAGACCTTCACCATGGCCAAGCTGATCGAAGCGGTGCAGCGGCCGGCCTTGGTGCTCGCGCCCAACAAGATCCTCGCCGCGCAGCTTTATGGCGAGTTCAAGAGCTTCTTTCCGGACAATGCGGTCGAGTTCTTCGTCAGCTATTACGATTACTACCAGCCCGAAGCCTATGTGCCGCGGTCCGATACGTACATCGAGAAGGAATCCTCGGTGAACGAGGGCATCGACCGGATGCGGCACAGCGCCACCCGGTCGCTGCTCGAGCGCGACGACGTGATCATCGTCGCGTCGGTATCGTGCATCTACGGCATCGGCTCGGTCGAAACCTACTCGGCGATGGTGTTCAGCCTCAAGAAGGGCGAGACGCAGGACCAGCGCGAGATCATCCGCAAGCTGGTCGCGCTGCAATATAAGCGCAACGATGCCGGCTTCGCGCGCGGCAATTTCCGGGTGCGGGGCGACAATCTCGAGGTGTTCCCGAGCCACTATGAAGACACGGCTTGGCGGATCAACTTCTTCGGCGACGAGATCGAGGAGATCGTCGAGTTCGATCCGCTGACCGGCAAGAAGGTCGCGTCGCTGGACACGATCAAGGTCTATGCGAACTCGCACTATGTGACGCCGGGGCCGACGCTGAAGCAGGCGACGGAAGCGATCCGGCATGAGCTTTCCGAGCGGCTCAAGGAGCTGGTTGCGGAGGGCAAGCTGCTTGAAGCGCAGCGGCTGGAGCAGCGTACCAATTTCGACCTCGAGATGATCGCGGCCACGGGGAGCTGCAACGGGATCGAGAATTACTCGCGCTTCCTGACCGGGCGTCTGCCGGGGGAGCCGCCGCCGACCTTGTTCGAATATCTCCCCGAGAACGCGCTGCTATTTATCGACGAGAGCCACCAGACGGTACCTCAGATCGGGGCGATGGCGCGGGGCGATCATCGGCGGAAGATCACGCTCGCGGAATACGGCTTCCGGTTGCCGAGCTGCATCGACAATCGGCCGCTGCGCTTCAACGAATGGGACGCGATGCGCCCGCAATCGGTGGCGGTGTCGGCGACGCCCGGCACCTGGGAGATGGAGCAGACCGGCGGCGTGTTCTCGGAACAGGTGATCCGCCCGACCGGGCTGATCGACCCGCCGGTCGAGATCAAGCCGGTCGAGGACCAGGTTGACGACCTCATTCACGAGGCCAAGATCACCGCCGCGAAGGGCTATCGCACGCTCGTCACCACGCTCACCAAGCGGATGGCCGAGGACCTGACCGAGTTCCTGCACGAGGCGGGGCTGCGGGTGCGGTACATGCATTCGGACGTCGAGACCTTGGAGCGGATCGAGCTGATCCGGGACTTGCGGCTCGGCGTCTATGATGTGCTGGTGGGAATCAACCTGCTGCGCGAGGGGCTCGACATTCCGGAATGCGGGCTGGTCGCGATTCTGGACGCGGACAAGGAAGGCTTCCTGCGCTCGGAGACTTCGCTGATCCAGACGATCGGGCGCGCGGCGCGCAACGTGGAAGGGCGCGTGATCCTTTATGCCGACCGGGTGACCGGATCGATGGAGCGGGCGCTGAGGGAAACCGACCGGCGGCGCGAGAAGCAGGAGGAGTATAACCGAGCGAACGGCATCACGCCGACCACGATCAAGCGCAACATCGCCGATATCATCGCGCACGTGAGCAGCCGCGACGGCGTGCTGATCGATACTGGCGACGAGGACCGGCCGCACATGGTCGGCCATAATCTGCGCGCATATATCGAGGATCTCGAGAAGCGCATGCGCGCGGCGGCCGCGGACCTGGAGTTCGAGGAAGCAGGCCGCTTGCGCGACGAGATCCGCAAGCTGGAGGCGGACGAGCTCGGCATTCCCGATCACGAGAAGAAGGCGCCGGTCCGCGGCAACGCGACGGAGGGCAAGCCGGGCACGCGCAAGACGCGGTACGGCAAGCAGCAACAGATCAGGGCGGGCAAGCGCGCGGGCGGTAGGCGCTAAGCGGGAGGGCACGTCGCTGATCCGGGGCCCGTGTCCTGTCGTGGTGCCGATCTTCGGCCTGTAAAGAAGAGTCCGATTGTTTGCGCATCAACCGAAGTAAACGGCATGCCGTTGCTTGCTGCAAATAGTTGTCGGGAAAGGCAGATTCGTTCTCGACTTTCACCAAGAAAGTCTTAAGAAGCTTGGCCTGTGGCCGAAATAGGGCGAGTCCCGCTGATGGCCAGATTGTAAGCGCTTGGGTCGCGCTGCCCGTGGGGGGTGGTCCAGACCATAGATTTCTCGATCGTGCTTCGGCGCGATGCGGTGCCGTTGCGGGCGTGAGGGGCGAATGGGGATCGGGGTGGACTTGAGCTACGGCTCATCGGGCGAGAGGCCCTGCACCTTCCCAACCTTCAGCCGCGCGCCGACGGCCGCAGCGCGCCATCGTAATCACCACGACTAATTCGCGAACAGGTTCAAATTCATCTTCGGAGGGGATTTTCAGATGACCACACTCACAGTTGGCGCCGGCCGCACATATGCAACCATCCAAGCAGCGGTGGATGCGGCGGGATCGATCCTCGGCCCAGTCACCATCATCGTCGGCGACGGTAACTACACTGAGAGCGTGATCATTAATCGTGGCGATCTTACCCTTGTTTCGGAGAACGGCCGTGGGGTTACGACCATCACGGGTGTTCAGGGTGCCGCGCTTGGGGCGATCGAGATCGATCCGGGCGTCAACAACGTGCGGATCGGCGATGCCGGCAAGGGCTTCACGATCATCGGGCTGAACGGCAACGGCCCGGTCGAGAATGCCGCGATCTGGCTGCAGGGCGCGCATGACGGGCTGGTGATCGAAGGCAACGACATCCGGGCGAACGGGGATGGCGGTCTTTCGTCGGAATTCAATCAGGCAATCACCAACAGCGTCATCAAAGGCAACATCTTCAGCGGCCAGACTTTTGTCGGCCCGAACCCCGGGGGCGAAGGCTTCGCCACACAATTCGACGTCGGCAATAACGTCCCGCGCCAGCTTGCCTTGATCCAAGCCGGCAACAATGTGACTTTCACGGGCAATCAGGTGACCGGCACCGCGGGCGGCATCAGCTCCGACACCGGCAAACCCCAGGGCAACACCCTGGTCACTATCGACAGCGCGGACAGCGTAGTCAGCGATAACGTCTTCAGCGGCTTCACCGATCGCTTCGGCTATGCATTGCGAGTGCGCGGTCCGAGCACCGACGTTACCGGCAACGTGCTCGACGAGAGCGGCGCCGGCCAGAGCCGCGGCATCCAGGTCCAGGATCAGGGCGTTCCGGGCACCTATTCCGGAAACGTGTACACCGGCGGCGACGGCGTCGACGTGGTCTTCTCGACGACGCCCGGCAATGACACCCTGACGCTTGGCGGCAGTGACGACACGGCAGCGGGCAATGGCGGCAACGATTCGATCGATGGCGGCAGCGGCAACGACACGGCGGTTTATGTGGGCCCGCGCTCGGGCTACAGCTTCGTCGCGACCACCGACGCGAGTGGACGCGTGACGGGATTCAGCTCCGTCACCGACGCCAACACCGCCAATGGCGATGAGGGTACCGACACGCTGACCAGCATAGAGGCGCTTCGCTTCAGCGATGTGACGCTGAACCCGGCTCAGAAAGTGCAGCTGTTCGACCAGAATGGCGCTCTCGTCGGCACGTTCGACAAGATCCAGCCGGCGATCGACGCGGCTCAGAGCGGCTACACCGTTCGGGCCGCCGCCGGCGAATATGCCGAGAACCTGGTGATCACCACCAACGGCATCACGCTGGTCGGAGCGCCGGGCCGGGCTTCCACCATCCGGCCGGGATCGAGCGATGCGACCGACGGGAACCTGATCACGGTGCGCGCTGACGGTGTCACCATCAAGGGGTTCACGCTTGACGGCGCCAACAGCGCGCTCGACGCCGGCTCCAACGGCGTTGTGCTGCCCGACGGCGTCGAGAGCCACACGGCCCGAATCGTCTCCAACTACAAGGATTCGCTGGGCGGCGGCTTTGCGACCGACAACCTCACCATTAGCGACAACGCGATCATGCACGGCCAGCGCTTCGGCGTGGTCTTCGCCAACCAGGGAGCGAGCCGGTCCGGCGGCAACCTGGTCGAGAATAACGACTTCTCGGGGATGGCTGGGATCGCGACCAGCGGCAGCTACCGCATCGGCGTGCTGCTCTCGACGGAAGGCTATGCCGACATCAAGAACAACCGCATGGTCGATCTTGGCGAAGGCATCCAGGCGTCCACGCTCGGCCAGGGCGATCCCAACGGCACTCCGCTGGAGATTTCCGGCAACGTGATCAGCGCGCAGCGCGGCATCATGATCAACAATATCTACACCAGCGACTCGGATGTGATCGTCAAGAACAACGTCCTGACCTTCGGCGCAACGATCGCGGGCAGCAACCAAATCGGCATCCGTGTCTGGTCGGTGTACAATGGCGGCTCGGCCGTATTCGAGAACAACGACATCAGCGGCTTCGTGTACGGCTTCCGGACATCGAACAACCTTGAAGAGATACGCATCACCGGCGGCACGCTCTCGGGCAACGGGATCGGCGTGGAGCTGTGGGAAAATTACCCGTTCGGCTTGTCCGGCCCCGAGTTTGGATCGGAGAATCGCGTGCTGCTGCAAGGTGTCACGATCACCGGCTCCACCGTCGCCAACACCCGGATCGACGACAGCGACACAGGCAAAGGCGGCGTTAACCAAATCATGAAGCTGGTCTTCGACGGCGCCAATCCGCCGGTGCTGGGCGACGCGCCGGTCGATGTGCTGCTGGTCGGTGACACGGCTTCGTTCGTGGCCAACGGTTTCGACGGCGATCTCGTCATTCGAGGCGACGGTGCAGCCAATGAGGCGACCGGCGGCGACGGCAACGACGATCTCGACGGCGGCGCTGGCGGCGACACCGTCCGTGGCGGCAGCGGCAACGATACCATTCGCGTTTCCAGCGGCATCGACTTCGTCTTTGGTGACGCAGGCAGCGACACGTTGATCGTCGATTACAGCGCTTCCACTTCCGGGGTCTTCGTGGACGAAACGCGACTGGTCTTCGGTGCCGACCCAGATGGCGGCGGCACGCAGGGCGAGTTCAGCAATGGCGTCGACACCAGCGTCGATTTCCGCTCGATCGAGACGTTCGACGTGACCACCGGTGGCGGCGCGGATGTGATCCGCGTCGGTGCGGGCAACGACCGCGTCAGCTTGGGTGGCGGCAATGATACGGTGACCGGCGGCGCGGGTAACGACACGTTGGATGGTGGCGCCGACAACGACACCGCAATCTTCAGCGGCGCGCGCTCCGGCTACTCATTGACGCGCGGCAGTGATGCCAATGGCGACTTCATCACCGTTACGGATACCGATTCGAGCAACGGCAATGACGGCACCGATACGCTGCGCAACTTCGAGACGCTCCAGTTCGCCGGCGAGGACCTCCCGGCCGCGCAGGCAGCTCCGGTCGCCGTCGATGACAAGGGCGAGACCAATGAGGACACAGCGATCACCTTCACCTCCGCGCAGCTGACCGGCAACGATACCGACGCCAACGGCGATCCGCTCACCGTCACGAGCGTTACGCCCGTCAGCGGCGGCACCGTCGTCAATAACGGCGACGGTACTTTCACCTTCACCCCCGCGGCCGACTTCAACGGCGATGCAGTGTTCGAGTACCTGGTCTCAGACGGTCAGGGCGGCACCGACACGGGCAGCGTCACGGTCGCCGTGGCGCCGGTCAACGACCTGCCCGTCCCGGTCGCCGACACGGCGTCGACGGACGAGGACACGGCGGTCAGCAAGGACGTGATCGCCAACGACACCGATGTCGACAATCCCAACAGCGACCTCAAGATCGCGCGGGCGAACATTCGCGGCGGGCAGGAAGGGCTGGGCTCGATCGAGATCGGCGCCGATGGCCGCACGATCACCTTCACGCCGAGTTCCGCGCTCGACAGCCTCGACGATGGGGAGACGGCGACGATCCTGGTCGATTATCGCGTGACCGACCTGTCGGGCGTGGAATCGGCGACGTTCGAGACGCTCACGATCACCGTGAACGGCACGAACGACGCGCCGGTGACCGCGAACGATGTCGGCGCAACGACCGAGGACGCACCCGTCATGGTGGACGTGATCGCCAACGATACGGACGTGGACGATCTGAACAGCCAGCTGACCATCAGCCAGGCCAACATCCGTAGCGGCCAGGGTGCCAATGTCGGCGCGATCGTTATCAGCCCCGACGGGCGTTCGATCACCTTCACGCCGGGCTCCGACCTCGACAGCCTCGGCGCGGGCGTGACCCGCGAGATCCTGATTGACTATCGCGCGACCGACGGGGCGGCTGAGTCCGATCCCTTCTCGACGCTGGTCGTAACCGTCACCGGCGAGAATGACGCGCCGGTGGCCAACGACGACACGCTCACCGCGGTCGCCGAAGACAGCGGCCCGCGCGTGATTGCCGCGGCCGAGCTGGTTACCAACGACACCGATATTGACGTGGGCGACACTTTGGTCGTGTCGGCGGTTGGCAATGCGGTCGGCGGAACGGCCGTGCGAAACGATGACGGTACGGTGACCTTCACCCCGGCGAACAACTTCAACGGCCCGGCCTCGTTCGAATATACGGTGAGCGACGGCAAGGGCGGGACGGACACCGGCAAGGCGAGCTTCACCGTTACCGCGGTCAACGACCTGCCGGTGCCGGTTACGGACTCGGCTACGACGGGCGAGGACGCCTCTGTTACGGTCGACGTGATCACCAACGATACGGATGTGGACAATCCGAACAGCGATCTTCGGATCGCACGGGCCAACATTCGGGACGGGCAGGGCGCCGGGGTCGGAACGATCTCGATCGGCGCCGATGGCCGGACGATCACCTTCACGCCGGGATCGGACCTCGACGCCCTTCAGGTCGGTGAATCCCGGAACATCCTGATCGATTATCGGGTGACCGACTTGTCGGGAACGGAGTCGGCGACCTTCGAGACGCTGACGGTTCTCGTGAACGGCTCCAACGATGCGCCGGTGGCGGTGGGCGATGTCGACGGCGAGATCGTCGAGGACATGGACGAGGTCGCGACGGGCAACGTGCTCGCCAACGATACGGACGTCGAGGGCGATACGCTGGTCGTTTCCGGGGTCCGCGCGGGATCGAGTGGCGGTTCAAACCAAGCGCCGGGGACGACGGTGCAGGGGCAGTTCGGGACGCTCGTGCTCAATGCGGACGGGAGCTACACCTATACTGCGAACAGCGAGCTGCTCGACACGCTGGACGGGAACCGCCAGGACGTATTCACCTATCGGATCAGCGACGGCATGGGCGGAAGCGACGAGGCGACGCTGGCCATCGTCATCAACGAGCGCGGGGATAACCGCACGACCAACGGAACGACGGGTCATGACACGATCATCGGCGACAAGGGTCCGCCGGACGGCGCCGGTCCCGGCACCGACGATACGATCAATGGCGGCAGCGGCAACGACCGGCTTGAAGGACGCGACGGTGCCGACACGCTCAACGGCCAATCCGGCAGTGACACGCTGATCGGCGGGAACGGGCGCGATCGGCTGTTCGGCGAGAGCGGCACGGACACGCTCGAGGGCGGCGCCGGTGACGATTTCCTTGATGGCGGCACCGGAAACGATCGGATGACGGGTGGAAGCGGAAGGGACGACTTCTTCTTCAAGACGGGTAACGGCCGGGATACGATCACCGACTTCATGGTGGGCGAGGACCAACTGGTCCTAGAGGGACTGACCATCCGCAGCCGCGCCAGCCGCGACGTCAATGGCGACGGGGTTCAGGATCTGGTGCTCACATTCAGCGCGGGCGGCGGCGACGTCACCCTGCTCAATCTCGGTGGCGCGAATGCCCCCACGGACGAGCAGTTGACTGCGGAGAACGGGAATACGCCTCAGCCGCAACCGGCGGCAGCTGCGACCTCCTTTGCACAGGGTTCGTTCGCGCCGATGAACGACTTCCTGTTCTGATCGGATCGGAGCAGTCGCTCTGCCTCTTCCGGCTCACTCGACCCTCTCCCCACCTGGGGAAGAGGGTTGAGCTTTGTTGATAGAGCCGAGTTGCGCCCTGAGGATGCCGCGCGCGGACTGGCCCGCGCGCAAAGAAAACCCCGGCCTCTTAGGGAGGCCGGGGCAGGGTCACCGCTGGGGTCGGGGGGGAGTTTCCGCGGCGCGTGAATTCGGGTGAGGCTTACTGCGCGTTGGTCGCGCTGTTGGCGGTTGCGTTGCCTTCGCCGCTCGCGGCGGTGTTGGCGACGCCGTTTTCCGTGACCTGGTTGCCGAGCGCGTTCTCGGTCTGGAGCGCGTTCAGCTGGTTGTCGAGCGTGTCGCCGGCACCGGCCGCGGCATTCTCGTCGGGGGGCAGGGTGATGTTGTCGGCGCCTGCCGTGGCGGCCGCATTGTCCGCGCCCGCCTGATTGTCGCCGCCGCCGCCGCAGGCTGCGAGCGCGAGCAGGGTGGAGGCCGCCAGCGCCGTCGAAAACCTGTTCATTGCGTTCCCCTGTTCGTGTTCCGGATGCGCAACATTGCAGGCGCGGCGCGGCGTTTCAACGCTGATCCGCGCAGCTGGGCAAGTTTGGTGAAAGCGGGGCGAAGTGAGCGCCGGGCGCGCAAGTTTCTATCTGCCGACTGCGTTGTGCGAAGAAGAACTTTCCCTTTACCTGATCGCACGCTGCTTAGATGAGGTGGATATTGCTCACGCGGGAGATTCGGCTGGGGTAATTGCGCCGGGTGGGTTTCCGCCTTCGCGGGATGAGGGGAACTGGTGAAGGAGTGCGGAGATGGACGCGATCGACCGGAAGATCCTGGCGATCCTGCAGGAGGATGCGTCGTTGCCGGTGGCCGAAGTGGCGGCGCGGGTGAACCTGTCGCAGACGCCGTGCTGGCGGCGCATCCAGCGGATGGAGGCGAGCGGGGTGATCCAGCGGCGGGTCGCGCTGCTCGATCCGGACAAGATCGGGTGCGGCGTTTCCGTGTTCGTGGCGATCGAGGCGGGCGACCATAGCCCGGAATGGCTCGAGCGGTTCGCAGGCGCGGTGCAATCGATGGCGGAAGTGATGGAAGTGCACCGCACAACCGGGGACTTCGATTATCTGCTGCGGGTCGCGGTCGCGGACATGCCGGCTTATGACGCTTTCTACCTGCGGCTGATCGCGGCGGTGCCGATCCGAAAGGTGACGTCGCGCTTCTCCGTGGAGAGGGTAAAATGGACGACGGCTTTTCCGCTTAACCAGAAAGGTAAAGCACCTTGACAGCGTGACGCTGTTCTGGTACTCAGAGGTTATTCTGGAAAATTGCGATCGTGGCGCGGCTGCTCGGGGGAGCGGCCGTGAACGCGCTGTCGTGCGCCTGGGGAGGGGCAAATCGCGGGAGGGGAACTGAAGAACGGCAATCAGGCCGGCGCGGAGAAGCCGAGGCGCGCGAGGCGGAAGCCTCGTAAATGGACAGCGAGGCGGACCGAAAACTTCGTCTCCACGCTCGAGGAAACCAGCAACGTCAGCGCGGCCATTCGGGCGTGCGGGATGAGCCGGGATGCGGTGTACGACAGGCGAAAGGCCGATGGGGAGTTCAGGCGGCGGTGGGAGCAGGCTCTGCTCGGCGCCTATGACGCGCTGGAGGCGCGCGCGCTCGACGAATCGCTCAACGGGCGAAGGGTCAAGATCCGCTACCAGGGCAAGGTGGTGGACGAGGAGGTGCAGTTCGACACGCGCACCGCGCTGACTCTGCTTCGCATGCACCGCGAGACGGCCGAGCGCGTGCGGGCGCAGGGCGAGGCGACGCCGACGGATCGCGCGGGGCTGATACGCGAGCTGCGCGAGCGATTGCTGCGGATCGAGGCGCGGATGCTTGGGCTGCCGGAGCCCGGCACCGATGGCGAGGCTGGGTGCTGAGGCGAGATCGGTGGAAAAGGACACAGGCCGAGGAGCGCCGGCATCGTTCATCCAGCATCTCGCGCGCAGCAAAAAGCTCGACGCTCTGCTCGACACGCTGAGCGAGGCCGACGCGCGGCTGCTGCTGAACGAATGGGACTATTGGGTGCAGGACGCGCAGCGCGCGCCGGGCGGCGCGTGGCGGGTGTGGCTGCTGATGGCGGGGCGGGGCTTCGGTAAGACGCGGATCGGCGCGGAGTGGGTGCGACGCCAGGCCGCGCTGCACGGGACGGCGCGGATCGCGCTGGTCGGCGCGACCATGGCGGAAGCACGGGCGGTGATGGTCGAAGGAGAAAGCGGCCTGCTGACGATATCGCGAGGCCAGCCCGATGAGCCGCGCTGGGAGCCGAGCCTCAACCGGCTGCGCTGGCCGAGCGGGGCGTGCGCGGCGCTATACTCGGCGGCGGAGCCGGACGGGCTGCGGGGGCCGCAGCACAGCCACGCCTGGGCCGACGAGATCGGCAAGTGGGGCCTGGACATGGCGGCCTGGGACAATCTCCAGTTCGGCCTCAGGCTCGGCCTGTTCCCGCGCGTGGTGGCGAGCACGACGCCGAAGCCGGTGCCGCTGCTGAAGCGGCTGATCGGCGAGGCGGGAGTGATCGTGACGAGGGGGCGCAGCCGGGACAATCGCGCACATGTTTCCGCGCAGTTCATGGCGGCGGTCACCGACCTTTATGGCGGCACGCGGCTCGGGCGGCAGGAGTTGGACGGTGAACTCATCGAGGAGCTGGCCGAGCCGATGTGGCCGCGCGACCTGATCGAGGCATGCCGGGCGGAGCTGCCGGAGCGGCAGGCGCTCGGGCCGGTGGTGATCGGGGTCGATCCGCCGGCGGGGCGGACGGGCAATGCCTGCGGCATTGTCGCGGTGGCGAAGGGCCCGTGCGGGCGCGGCTATGTGCTGGCCGATCACAGCGTCGCGGGCGCGGGCCCTGAGGGCTGGGCGGCGGCGGTGGCCGGCGCGGCGGCGGCGCATGGAGCGGCCCTGGTGGTTGCGGAGGCCAATCAGGGCGGGGCGATGGTGGAAAGCGTGCTGAGGGCCTGCGACCGTGCGCTGCCGCTGAGGCTGGTCCACGCCAAAGTCGGCAAGGGCGCGCGGGCGGGGCCGGTGGCGGCGCTGTTCCGATCCGGCAAGGCTCTGCTGGGCGGGCGCTTTCCGGAGCTGGAGGACGAGCTTGCCGGGTTCAGCTTGAGCGAGAGCTGGACCGGAGCGGGTTCGCCGGACCGGGCGGACGCGATGGTGTGGGCGCTGACCGAGCCGATGCTGGGGCGGCGGGGAGAGCCGTCGATCCGGGTGCTTTGAGCGTCGCGCGGCGGAATGGCTACGGGCAGGGCGTGAATCGTGGTAATGCCGCGCGATGAGATTGATTCACCGAGCGCCGATGCCGAAAGGGTCGCACTTCATCGTGCGGATCATGGCCCGGTATGCCACGCCGAAGAAAAGCCGTCCGCCCTCCAGGCGGGGCGAGCCGGAGGGCGAGCCGGTCGAGCCATCCAAGCCGAATCTGCTCTCGGGCGGGGCGGCGGCCGAGCTGGAATTCGACGACTAGAGCGTCCCTCGGCAATGTCGATGCCGGGAACGTCTCCGGACGGGACGGCTCGAGCAACGATGCTCGCATGCAAGGAAACATCATTGCGCGACCTCGGCCGGGACCTTTAACTCGCGCCGGAGGGGGATCGCGTGGCCAACGAAGACAGGGTGGGACCCGGACGCTCGTCCGTGACAGAGCGGCCATCGACCGGTCCCGGCAGCCAGGGCTATCTGCTCGTCGCGGTCGGCAGCCAGAAATATTACGACCTGGCGGTCGCCGCGGCGGCGTCGCTGAGGCTCAAGGATCCGAGCCGACAGGTGGCGCTCGTCCACGACGGCGGGATCGCGCCGACGGACGATTGGCGGGCCTTTTTCGACCATCTGAGGCCGATACCGACCGACCCGCGCTACGTCGGCTGCATGAACAAGCTCAGGATCTTCGAGCAGACGCCGTTCGAGCTGACCCATTATGTGGACGCCGATTGCCTGATGCTGGGCGGCGGCATCGAGGGTTATTGGGCGGATCATAGCGACCGATCCTTTTCGGTGTGGGGTTTCACGCGGACGAACGGGCACATCGTCGGGCGGGACGTGGGACGCATGCTGGCGCGCTTCGGCGCACCCTTCGCGGTCAATTTCCACATTCCCAATTACTTCTTCCGCAAGGATGATGTGGCCGCCGGCATTTTCGCGCGCGCGAACGCCATGTTCCTGGAAGACCCGGACGTGGTCTCCTCGCTCCACAAGAATCGCCCGGGCCAATATGCCGACGAGCCCTTCATCGGGCTCGCAATGGGCCAGGCCGGCATCCGGGCCTGCGCGGATTATGGCGGCCGCCGCGATCTCGTGATCACCACCTGGCGCGGCCGCAGGTTCGACCTCGATTTCGATGCCGGGCGAGCGCGCTTCGAGAAGGGCAGCAGGTTCATCGTGCCGCGCTGGAACCTGCTTGCGAGGTCATGGCAGAAGGTCGACCCCATCTTCGTCCACTTCACCAAGCTCGCGCCCAAGGCCGAGTATCGGCGCCTGGCCGCGCAATTGCGGGAGCGGCGGCTTGCCGAACACCGGAGCGCAGCCGCTCCGGCTTGATCCGATGCTCGTTCTGTGCTGAGCGGCGCGCCGCCGGTGCTGCGTTGCAGCAGAGGCGTCATGAAGAAGGCGCAAGCTCCCGTTGCCGGGCCTGCGTCGGCGTAAAAGGGTTTTTCATGCTTGCAGCTTTGATTGCGCTCGGGATCGCGGCGGCGTTCGCCAGCCTCGCCTTCGAGCTGGAATGAGCTTCAGGGCGCCGCCGCGGGCGAGCGGGCGGCGACCAGCGCGGCGGCGGCCATATCGGCGGTGACGTTGGCGACGGTGCGGATCATGTCCGGCACCGTATCGATGGCGAGCAGGAGCGGGAGCAGCTCGATCGGCGCGCCCAGCGCGAGCGCCGAGGGCGCGGTCGCCGCGAAGAAGCTGACTTGCCCTGGAAGGCCGACGACGGAAAGCGTGCTGACGATGGCGAGCAGGCCGGCCAGCACCAGCTGGGCAGGGCCGATCGGGACGCCATGCAGGTGGGCAAGGGTGACCGCGACCGTCAGCGCCGACACCGGCGCGGAGATCTTGAAGGTTGCGACCGCGAGGGGCAGGACAAGGCCGGTGACGGGCTCGGGAAGCGCCAGCTGTTCGGCCCCGGCGACCATCGGCGGCAGGCTGGCAAGCGAGGATTGGGTGCTGAAGGCGACCGCCTGGGCCGGAGCGGCGGCGCGGGCGAAGCGAGCAGGGCCGACGCGGCCGAACAGGGCGACGGCAAGGTAGCAGAGCGCGATCAGCGCGAGCGCGGCGGCGATCTGGATCAGGACGTAAGTCGCCAGCGCGGCGCCGATGCCGAGGCCGAGACGGGCTCCGGCGACGATCGCGAGCGCGGCGACGCCAAGCGGGGCGAGGCGCAGCACCCAGCCGACGATGACCAGCATCGAATCGGCGATGGCGTGAGCGAGCTCGAGCATCGCGAGGCGGCGCGGTTCGGCGATGCGGGTGACGGCGAGGCCGAGCAGGAGCGCGAACAGGACCAGCGGCACGATCGCGCCCTCGGCGGCGGCGGCGACGATATTGACGGGCACGAAGCCGCGGATCGATTGGGCGAGCGGGGGCACGGCCGGTGCCGGGGCGGCGCCGGCCTGGAGCGCTGGCAAAGCGGCGGGGTCCGGGCTCCACAAGGCCAAAGCGGGAAGGGCGATCAGCGCCGTCACGACCGCGGCGGCGACCAGCAGTGCGAGGAAGATGCCGAGCGCTCGGGCGGCGATCCCGCCGGCGGCCAGGGTTGCGGTGGCGCCGGCCATGCCGGTCACCACCAGCGCCAAGACCAAAGGCACGATCGTCATGCGCAGCGCGTCGAGCCACAGCCCGCCGATCAGCTCGGCGGCGGGAAGGACGGAGTCGAAGCGAGCGCCGAGCGCGGCCGGGCCGAGAATGCCGGCGGCGATGCCGAGCGCGAGGCCGGCGAGGATGAAGGAGGGACGGGCGCCGATGCGAGGGGAGGGGGAGGTCACGTCAGGCGCCTACCGCCATTGCGTGCCGGATGCGAAGCGGTCGACGCAATGGAAAGCGGCATCGCTGGTTCTCGGTGAGGCGCTGGCCTTGCGACTAATGCAGCCGCGCGAGGCGGAGCCATTCTTCCTTGATGGCGGCGAGGCGGGCGCGGCGGGCATGATATTCGGGCGCATCGCCGCGGCGAAGAGCGGTGAACAGAAGCGCAAGATCGACCGAGATGGACTGAAGGGCGGAGACCGCCTCGGCGCAGCCGCCGCGGCTGCGGATCTCGTAGAGCGCGGCCTGGACAGCGGCTTCCGTGCCCGGTGCAACGGCGCGGTCGCCGGTGGCGAGCGCGGTGTCGAGGGCCTGGTAGACCCGCGCATAGGGCGTGTTCGGTTCGAGCCTCACAAGTTCGGACACTATGTCTTGCTCCTCGCGTATTCTCTACCACCACGCTCAACAAAGGCGAAACGTGGTTTACGGGAGGTGAATCGAATCCCGGCGGGTTGTTGCCAGCCCGCAACGGTTTTGCCGTCGGGAGATCGGGGAGCGGAAGCGCGCGTGCCGCGGTGTTGCGCCGGAGTGTCAGGCCGAGGCCGGTGTCGCCTCGTACGCCGGCGGGTCGCCGTCCGGGACCTGGGGCTCAGCGAGTTCGCGCGCGGTCCAGCCACAGCGGGGGCACAGATTGTCCGTGATGGCCGGGTGGATGCCCCAGGGCTGGGCCGGCGAGCAGAAGGACGTTTGCATCATGGCTCCCCCATGGACGTTGGGGGATGAACCTAATCCATATCAGGCGCGGCGCAATCGCTGGTTAACTTCTCACGGCCGGCGCTTGCGCCAGGCGAGCGAGGCGCGGTCACCGCGACGTCGCGACTAATTCGGTTTAGCAGGGATGCGCGGAGGCTCGACCAGGTTGGAGATCGCCAGGCCCGGCTCCTCGGGAGCCGGCGCGCCGCCGGGCTGGGCCGCCGCGACCTCGGCGTATCCGCCGCAATATTCGGCGCCGGCTTGGCCGCCGAGCACTTGCAGGCCGCAATAGTCCTTGGGGCGCATGAGGACATTGCGAAGGACCAGCACGCGCCCGTTGCGCAGCTCCACCGTCAGGTGACCGTCGGGTCCCACCATCACGAAGGCGGTGGACAAGGTCCGGCGTCCCTGGGCCTCTGCGGGCGAATCCGCCGGCAGCGCCGGGGCGGGGTTCTCCGCTGCAGACACCGGCTCCGGCATGGGTCCCTGGGCGGCTCGCTCCTGGTCGCCGGCGCCTGGGCCCCGGCCATGCGGCCCTGCCGCGCTCGAACCTTGGGCGGTGGTCCCTAAAGCCGGGCTGGAGCTGCGCATGGTCGTTTCCTGAGGCGAAGGAGTGCATGCGGCAAGCGCCGCAGCGGCCGGCAGCAGGATGAGGACGGTCGTGCTCTCCACATGCTTGGACACAGCCCTCGATAGGCGATCCGGGACCTGGAGTCACCAGCCGGGCGGTTACATTGCTGTTAGCTAATTAGTGACGCAGAGGGGCTGAATCCGGCGACGAAAACTATCTATGTTTCAGAGGCTTACTCCCAAAGCTTGGTTGAGCTCGTCGCTTCGTCCCGTCCGGTTCCTCAGTTCGTCGCCAATCTGGACCATTTCGTCCGAAACTCTGTTAAGCCGAAGACGACTTAACCAGCTCCTGCTTGACCAGCATCTGATTTCCGTAAACAGGCGAACCACTTAGCGGCATCGTGAGCGACATTCCGACGACCCATTTCGATTCGCGCGGCACGAGCTTCTGCACCAGCTTCACATAGGGGGATCACCAATGAGCACATCCGAACTCGGCTACGACGCGTCCACCGGCGACCTGGCTTCCGACCCGCTGGAAGTGACTCACGTGACCGTTGTAGAGGGGTGCGGCTGTGCGATTTGCCAGAGCTTAAATGACGCGGGGACTGACGGCGCCGCGACCAAGGGCGGCGTCAACAACGCCAACCCGGAAAGCGGGAACATCGGCTCGCTGCTGACACTGGGCACCAATCCGGACGGCAGCCGTTTCTTCAGCGGCAACCGCAACGTCGACGCCACCCTGATCGGCTCCAAGTGGGGCACCCAGGACCTGACCTTCAGCTTCCCGACTTCGGGCACGAATTACAACGGCGCCGGCTATGACAGCAACGGTGTCAGCCTCTATCACCTCGATCTGGGCACGCAGCAGCAGATCGCGGCGCGCGCGGGCTTCGCCCAGATCTCGGCGTACACGAACCTGAACTTCACCGAGATCGTGGAAACAGACACTGTTCACGCGAACATCCGCATCTCGCAGAGCGCCGACAACGACGTGCCGTCCGCCTACGGAGGCTTCCCGTCCGACACGCGCGGCGTCGCGGGCGACATCTGGTTCGGCCGCACCAACCAGCCCTATTACGACCTCCAGCACCAAGGCACCTGGGGCTTCTCCACGATGCTCCACGAGATCGGCCACACGATGGGCCTGAAGCACGGGCATCAGGATTACACGAACTCCGACCTTTCCTTTTTCTTCGGCACCTCGCCGCGTTTCGGCAGCCAGTCCCTGACCGCGGACCGCGACGGGCAGGCCTGGTCGCTGATGACCTATACGCCCGCGCCCTTCACCAACAGTGGCTTCGCCGGCGAGAAGAGCAACCAGCCGCAGACGTTCATGCAATATGACATCGCCGCGCTGCAATATATGTACGGCGCCGACTACACGACCAACGCCGGCGACAGCGTCTACACCTTCAGCCAGACGACTGGCGAGATGTTCATCAACAACGTGGGCCAGGGCGCTCCTTCGGGCAACAAGATCCTGCTGACCATCTGGGACGGCGGCGGCAACGACACGATCGACGGCAGCAACTATGCCGGCGGGGTCACCATCGACCTGCGTCCGGGCGAGTTCTCGACCGTCGACCAGGCCCAGCTCGCCAACCACCTTGCGGCCCAGAACCTGACGGCGCTGGCGCCCGGCAACATCGCCATGTCGCTGCTCCACAACAATGATGCCCGCTCGCTGATCGAGAACGCCAAGGGCGGCGTGGGCAACGATATCTTCGTCGGCAACACGGCCAACAACGTCCTGGATGGCGGCGCCGGTAGTGACACGGTGATCTTCACCAACCCAACGGGCGTCAACGTCACCCTGAATGACACGGGCGCCGATGTGATCGTCGAGCATGACGGTGAAAAGGACACGCTGCGCAGCATCGAGAATATCGGGGGCACCAGCGGCAACGACTCGATTACGGGCAACAGCCAGGACAACGTCCTGACCGGCGGCTCGGGCGGCGCGGACACCCTGTCCGGAGGCGGCGGCAACGACAGTCTGCTCGGCGGCGGCTTTACCACCACCACGACTTTCTCGGCGCCTTCGCAGGCCGACATTATCAAGCCGCAAGCAGTCAACAACGGCAGCATCGCGACGGCTGTGGCCACTGCGGGCGCGTATGACGTCGACGCCAATCCCAATATCGCGGACTCGACCAGCATCGCGCATGCGACGATCAATGCCACGGCGACCGGAGGCAGCCTGGAATATTACCGGATTGACGTCGCCGCAGGGGCGGTCGTGACGTTCGACATCGACACGAATGTCGCGCAGACGAACCTGGACAGTTGGATTGAACTGGTGAACGCGAGCGGCACGGTCCTCGCGAACAACGACACCGGAGCGTCCGGTGATTTTGGCGGAACTGGCAATGACGACGCTCGACTGACCTATACCTTTGCAACTGCCGGCACCTACTACATCCGTGTCGGTCAGTGGACGACGGCTAATCCGCCGGCGGCGCTCCCGCTCACGGCCGGTCAGACTTACACTCTCCACATCTCGGACTCATCGGTGCCGGTGACCAAGACAGTCACTGCCAACAACACCAGCAGCCTCATTGCAGATGGCGGCGAGGGTAACGACCTTTTGCAGGGTACCCTTGCAAACGACACGCTCACCGGCGGCATCGGATCGGACACCGCCTCGTTCGTGAACGCCTTCAGCGGCGGCTCGACGACGGGCGTGACCGTGGATCTGAACACGCAGGGAATGGCTCAGAACACCGTTGCGGCCGGTTCCGACACCCTGACGGGTATCGAAAACCTGATCGGCTCGGCCCTGAACGACACCCTCACCGGGAACGCCGGCGACAACGTCATCGAAGGCGGACTGGGTGACGACGCGCTGATCGGCGGAGCCGGCAACGACACCGCCTCCTATGCGGGTTCCAAGACCGGCGTGACAGCCAGCCTGGCGCTGCAGGGCGCGGCGCAGAACACCGTCAACGCCGGGATCGACACGCTGAACGGGTTTGAGAACCTGCTGGGTTCGAGCTTCAATGACAGTCTGACGGGTGACGCCGCCGCGAACACCCTTTCGGGCGGCGTCGGCGACGACACGCTCAATCCGGGCGCGAACGCGGCCGGCGCGGTCGACCTGCTGGACGGCGGCACCGGGAGCGACACCGCTTCCTTCGCGGGCCCCACCGGGGTCACGGCCACACTGAACGGCGCGACCGACGGGACGGTCAGCATCGGCGGCGCGGCTGTCGCCACCCTGCGCAACATCGAGAACCTGCTCGGCGGCGCGAACGCCGACACGCTTACAGGCGATACTAACGCAAACGTGATCGACGGCGGGCTCGGGAACGATGTGCTGGACGGCGGAGCGGGCGTGGATACCGTGTCCTTCGCAAGCCGTGGCACCGCCGGGATTACGGTCAACCTGGCCACGCTGACGGCGCAGGACACGCTTGCCGGCAGCAAGACCATCATGGGCTTCGAGAATGTCCGCGGTACTGCGGGCGGCGACAACATCACGGGCGACGGCGGTGACAACGTTTTCTTCGAAGGCGGCGGCAGCGACCTCTATAATGGCGCGGCCGGATCGGACACGGTGGACTATTCCGCGGCGACCTCGATCGTCTCGGTGAACCTCACCACCACGGTCGCGCAGAACACCGGCACGTTCGGCGGTTCCGACACGATCACCAACGTCGAGAACGTGGTCGGCGCGGCGGGCTTCGCCAACACCCTGACTGGCAATGCGGGGGTTAATCGGATGACCGGCGGGTCGGCCGCGGACACGATCTCAGGCGGTGCGGGCAATGATGTCATCGTCGGCGGCGCGGGCAACGATACACTGGTCGGCGACGTTATCGGCGGTTTCTCTTCGTCAGACGGCGCTGACGTGATCGATGGCGGTGCTGGCAGCGACCTGATTGTCGGCGGCGCGGGCAACGACACCCTTCGCGGCGGCGACGGTGACGACACGCTGGTCGGCGGCTTGCTGAGCTCCCAGAACACGGTGTTCACCAACGATGGCGGCCAGGATACCTTCGACGGTGGTGAAGGCACCGACATCGCTTACGCCTACTACACCGACCAGACCGGCGGGATCGCCTTTGACCTCGCCAACCTGGCCGGCAACAGCGCCATCACCATGGGCGGTGCCGCAGCCGGCTCGTTCACAAGCGTCGAGCGGGTGATTTTCCGCGGCGGCTCGGGCGGCGACATCGTCAAGGGCGGCGGCACGCTCGACACCCTGGTTGGCAATGCCGGCGACGACGTCCTCGATGGCTGGCTCGGCAACGACACGCTGTCCGGGGGGCTCGGCAACGACACGCTGAACGGCGGGGAGGGGCTGGACACGGCCACCTACGTAAACTCGACGGCGGGCGTGAACGTGGACCTGCGCATCCAGGGCGTTGGAATGAGCCAGAACACGGGCGGTGAAGGAATCGATACGCTGATCGGCATCGAATACCTGACGGGATCAACTTTCGGCGATACGCTACGCGGCAACGACGATTTCAACCTGATCATCGACAACACTGTCGCTTCCACCGTCGCCTTGGCGCAGACCGACAGCATCTTCGGGTACGGCGGTAACGACAGCATTCTCGTCACTCGCGCAGCAACCGCTGTTGCGACCAACATCACAATGGATGGCGGGGAGGGTGACGACCTCATCCAGCTCACATCCGGTACGGTGACGTTCAACACCAACGCCAACGGCACTTCCGCTGATCCGATGGGCCTGTCTTCGGGAGCTACCTACGTGGCCCCCGGTCGCAGCGGCACCCGCTTCCTCGACGTTGTCAGCGTCTCGGGTGGATCGGGCAACGACCGGATTGTGCTGACCGGTGTCGACTCCGCTCTGGTCGATCTCGGGACGGGTAACGACGTGCTCAGCATCAGCACTCTGGGCGGCGTCGGGTTCAACGATCACGACATCACCACCGGAACGGGGCAGGACGTCATCCAGCTTGCGGGCTCAGGCGCCCCGGCGACCACCACCGAGCGTGCGAACATCGTTCGCGACTTCACGGTGGGCGATGCGGGGGACCGCTTCGAGCTTCGGAGCGTGTCGGGCAGCAATTTCGCGGCGACCAGCTGGGTGAACACCACCAACTTCACCGGCCTCACCAGCACCACTCAGGACATGTTCGACAGCGGCTATCTCCGGCTGGTTCAGTCCGGCACGGACATGCTGCTGCAGGCCGATCGCGACGGAACGGGTGCGGCGAGCAGCTTCGTGACGATCGCGAAGCTGTCCGGCACCTACACGGGCGGGTTCACCAGCTTCAACTTCGACGGCATGGTCGGTTCGCTGAACCTGCAGGGCCAGGGTTCGCTGGACGAAACTCTAACCGGGTCGTCGAAGGCGGACACGCTGAGCGGAAATGGCGGCAACGACACGCTGATCGGCCTGGCCGGGAACGACACGCTGGACGGTGGCAGCGGCAACGACGTGCTGCGGGGCGGGACGGGCGACGACACCCTGATCGGGGGTGCCGATGCCGACACGGCCAGCTACAGCGACGCCACGGCGGGCGTGACCGTGGACCTCAGCATCCTAGTCGCCCAGGCGACCGGCGCAGGCTCCGACACCCTGAGCGGGATCGAGAACCTGACCGGTTCGGGCTTCGACGACACGTTGAAGGGTGACGCAGGCGCCAACGTGATCGACGGCGCAGCGGGCAACGACACGCTCGAGGGCAAGGGAGGCAAGGACACCATCGACGGTGGCGCCGGAGCCGACACCCTGCTCGGCGGCGCAGACGACGACACGCTCGATGGCGGCGAGGGCGACGACCTGCTGATCGGCGGCGAGGGTGCGGACAAGAAGAATGGCGGTAGCGGTCGCGACGTGGCGAGCTATCGCTTCGCGACGGCGGCGGTGGCGGCTTCGCTTCTCACCCTCAAGGGGACCGCAGGCGAGGCGGCGGGCGACACCTTCACCGGGATCGAAGACCTGGAAGGCGGCTCAGCCGGGGACACCCTGGAAGGCGACGCTTTGGCCAACACTCTGACGGGCCTGGCCGGCAGCGACCGCTTGACCGGCGGTAGTGGCGACGACCGGCTGAACGGCGGCGAGGGTGCCGACGTGCTCGACGGCGGCGCAGGCTTCGACATCGCCAGCTTCCGCGACGCCAAGGAGGGCGTCACCGTGACGATCGCGAACAGCGGGCGCATCACCGTCAGCGGCGAAGGCGCGGGCGACACCTTCATCTCGATCGAAGCGCTGGAAGGCAGCGGCTTCACCGACACCATGACCGGCGGCAGCAACAACGACACGCTGTTCGGCGGCGCGGGCGACGACAGCCTCGTCGGCGGCAACGGTAACGACAAGCTCGACGGCGGCGTTGGGAACGACAAGCTCGACGGCGGCGCAGGCAATGACCAGCTGTTCGGCCGGGCTGGCGGCGACACCATCCTTGCCGGCACCGGCAACGACATCATCGACGGCGGCGCCGGGGCGGACGTGCTGACCGGCGGTACCGGCAACGACATGTTCATCTTCCAGAGCGCCGAGGACATCGGCATGAAGGCGGGCGAACGCGACCGGATCACCGACTTCGTGGTGGGTTTCGACAAGATCGACTTCAGCCGGTTCTACAGCTCTGCGGAGGCCCAGACGGGCTTCTCGGTAGTGACCGACCTGAAAGACCTCCGTGCCTACGACGTTGCGGTCTATAACGACGGCACGACCACTTTCGTGACCGGCGACTGGACCGGGGACGGGATTGCCGACTTCACCCTGGAGCTGACCGGCAAGCTCGCGTTGAAGCGCAGCGACTTCGTCCTGAACGAAGCGGACTGGAATGCCGGCCTGTCGCGGATGGGCGTGCAGGCGGACTATTCTGCGCTGCACAGCGACGTGATGATCTAAGGTCATCGCATCCTGACTTGCGATAGGAAAGGCTCCCGGGGCGAATGCTTCGGGAGCCTTTTCTTTGCCCGGCAGAACGCAGGGAAGTCTGGGTTCGCGGCCATTCCACTGGAGCGGGAGTCCCCCTTTCCGGGGGATGACGAAGGGGCGGTAACCGAGCGCGGAGGCGCTGCTCCGTTTCGGGACTCGATGACAGAGGCGCTTGCCGGAACGTTGCGGGGGCCGCATCGTTTGCGGGTTCAGGCTGTGGTCCGCCCAGCGTTCTTGGGAACCCGTCGAAGCAGTACTTCGGTGGGAACTCGTCACGGGCGGAAGGATGAGCCGGGCATGTTGCCCAGGCACCGCAGCATTCAGGGAGATGCTCCATGAATAAGCAGATGATTGCCATCCTGTTGGCGGGATCGGTCTCGCTCGGCGCGTGCGCGACCACGGACGAATATGGCTATCGCGACGATAACAGCGAAGTGCTGGAAGGCGCAGGGACCGGCGCGGCGGTTGGCGGCGCGCTCGGCGCGGGCGTCGGCGCGGTGGTCGGCGGTATCAACCCGATCGAAGGCGCGGTGATCGGCGCCGCCGTCGGCGGCCTGGCCGGCGCGATCTGGGCCGACCGCAACAATGACGGAATGGCCGACGGCTATGTCCGCGAAGGCCAATATTACGAAGGCGAGTATGTGCCGGAAGCGCCTTCGGCCTATGCGCCGCCGCCGCCCGCCCCGTACATGCCGCCGCCTCCGCCGCCGGTTCGCCGCCGTTCAGGTGAGCGCGGCTAAAGCGTCCGGATGACAAGACATGTGAGCGTGAAGGGATCGTCGTGGCTGCGCGGGTGCGTGGCCGCGGCGATCGCGTGTGCGTTGCTGCCTGCGGGAGCGGCGGCGCAAGGCAGGCGGGGCGGCGACATCGCGGCTGCGCTGCGCAAGGCCGATCCGGGCGACCGCGAAGTGCGCGGCTTCTATGCCGGGCGCGGCTACCGGCCGTTGTGGATCCAGGGCAACAGGATCGGGCCGGAGGCTGAGCGGGCGCTCGAGTTGCTCGTCACCGCCGACCTCGACGGGCTCGATCCCGCCGCATACCGGCCGGGCGAAGTGGCCAAGGCGCTGGACCGCGGGCTGGAAAGCCGCAACCCGAAGGCGCTGGCCAGGGCCGAGATGATGCTGTCGCGCAGCTTCGCAATGTATCTGCGGGACGTAAGGGCGCCGCGGGACGCCAGCATGGTCTATGTCGACCAGGGCCTTGCCCCGCAGGTGATGACAATTCGCGGCGCGCTGGAAGGACTGGCGCGCAAGCCCTCGTTGCAGGCCTATCTCGACAGCGTCGGCTGGATGCACCCGATCTATGCGCAGCTGCGCGGCGCGCTCGCTGAGCAGGATGCGGCTCCGCGTTACCGCGCGGCGGGCGGAACGGACGGGTGGGAGGGAGACCAGAAAAGGCTGCTCCGGCTGAACCTGGAGCGGGCGCGGGCGCTGCCGGCGGACCCGGGGCCGCGTTACCTGCTGGTCGATGCCGCCGCGGCGCGGCTGTGGATGTACGAGGACGGCCGGCCGGTCGATTCGATGAAGGTGATTGTCGGCAAGGCGACCGAGCAGACGCCGATGATGGCGGGCCTGATCCGGTTTGCGATGACCAATCCGTTCTGGAACATCCCGCCGGACCTGGTGAAGCTGCGGGTCGCGCCCGGATATCTGAAGGGCGGGGCCAAGTTCCTGAAGGCCAAGGGCTATCAGGTGACCAACGACTGGTCGGACGAGGCCAAGGTGATCAATCCCGCCAAGGTCGACTGGAAGGCGGTCGCGAGCGGCGCCAAGGAACTGCCGGTGCGGCAATTGCCGGGCAAGGACAATGCGATGGGGCGCATGAAGTTCATGTTCCCCAACGACCTTGGCATCTACCTGCACGATACGCCGGAGAAGAAGCTGTTCGCGTCTGCGGACCGGCGCTTCAGCTCGGGCTGCGTGCGGGTGGAGGACGCGCCGCGGCTGGCCAGATGGCTGTTCGGCAGGCCGCTGGTCGTGAAGGCCGGCGGGACCGAGAAGCGGGTCGACTTGCCGGCACCGGTGCCGGTGTTCATCACCTATCTCACGGCCGCGCCCGAGGGCGACCGGATCGCCTTTCGCGACGATGCTTATGGGCGGGATCGCAGCGCAGGCTTCGAAGGACGCGGAGCGCTCGCGCGGCGCTGAGGCGTCGAATGGCCAGGAGCGGGCGGTTCACCGTCCCGGCCTTGGGTCGGCTCAGGCGGGCTTGTGGGCGGGCGGCTCGAGATAGGCCATGTGGAAGTCCCCGATGCGGGTGAGGTGGTCCCAGTCGGCGATGTCGATTGTGCGCTTTTCCCGGGCGATGACGCCCTCGGCGCGCAAGGCCTGGAGGGTGCGATTGACGTGGACGGGCGTGAGGCCAGTCGCGTCGGCAAGCTGCTCTTGCGTCATCGGCAGCGCGTAATAGCGCCGATCGCACAGGCCGATCCTTTCCTGACGAAGGCCGAGCTCACAAAGCAGGTGGGCGATGCGTGTGCGGCTGTCGCGCCGGCCGACATTGGCGGTCCATTCGCGCTGGATGGCGGCGTCCAGCAAAGTTTCGGACCACAGGGCGCGGCCGACCAGCGGACGCGCCAGAGCGGCTTCGCGCACCTTGTCGGCGGGAATGAAGGCGACCTCCACCCGGGTCAGCGCCTGGATGCTGTGATCGCCTAGCGGAAGAAACGCATTCTGAAGATCCGTCCCGTCGCCGCGCATGTGCACGGACAATATCTGGCGGGCTCCTCCGGCGACGATCTTGTGGCGGCAGGCGAAGCCGGACAGGATCACGCAGCAATTGGCGGCGTGGTCGCCTTCGCGAAACAGATAGGCGCTGGCTTCGAGCGTACGCAGAGTGTGCGGCAGAGCGAGAATCGCGGCGCGATCGTCGTCGTCGAGGGCCGTATGTGTCTCCAGCTTGTCCACAAAGAGCTGGAGCGCCGGATGCGATTGAATCAAAGCGGTTACCTGTAAGCGTAAGCAAGGCCGCGAGGGCAATGCTCCAGCGATAAGGGTGTTGAGCATTTTCGTCGCGGGGCTTTCGCCTAACATATTTAAGCAAGCCTTGTTGGCAAGCAGCGTGAATCGCCAAAGACCATGTGCGCTGTCGCGTATTGGATCAGTGGGGCGCATTCTGCGTAGCTGCCCAGGGCCGGCAGCCGCGTGTCTGATCAAGCGAGAGCGAGTCCAGTGCGAACCAATCTGGATAAACAGCTTGACAGCGTGACGCTGATATGGCACTAAATGGACAAGCTGGTGAATTGTAGCTGATTCGCAGCGGGCGCGGTTTTCGAGGCAGCGCTCCGCCGTCGCCCCGGACTTGATCCGGGCCGGGGCTTTTTGCTGATCCAGAAGGTTAGCCCTGGCCCGGATCAAGTCCGGGCCGACAAGTTTTTGCGTTTACTGATCTTCTACTTGCCTCTGGTCTGCTCGGCCTGATTTTCGAGAGCGTCGGCCTGCTGGTCGGCGGCTTCGCGGCGTTCTTCGGCGGCGTCCTCCAGGGCGTCGGCTTTCGCTTCCTTGGCGCGGTTCATGTCTTCGGCGACATCGTCCTGTTTCTCGCCGAGCGTCTCGGCCGGGCCGCTGTCGATCGAGTCCTTGCCGTCGACGGCGCCGGACCGATTGTCGGCGACCTCGCCGGCATCTTCGCGGGGGCCGTCGCCGCAGGCCGCGGTGAGGCCGAGCAGGGCGGCGAGCAGGACAGTGGTGACGCGCATCGGATGAGGCTCCTGTTTTGCGGGGCAATACGTGGGACCGGCGATGCCGGTTCCAGCGGGGAGAGCTTGAATGAAATGGTGGGGACGAAAGGCTGGGGCGGCGCCCCGGCCGGCCTTGTTGCGCGGGCTTGGGCTGGGGAGTTGGCCGGCGGCGGCGGAGGCTGGGTGGCCGCGGAGCTACGAGGCGCAGGTGCGGGATGCTTTCCTGGGCAATCCGGTGGCGCAGCGGGCGGTGCGGCTGGTGGCGGAGGGGGTGGCTTCGGTTTCGGTTTATGCCGAGGATAGCGCGGGCTCCGGGCCCCCTCCACCACCGCCTTTGGCGGCGGTCCCCCTCCCCGTCCCGGGGAGGATCTTAGGGGCGCAGCTTCTTGAGACGGTGGCGGCGCAGCTGCTGTTGCATGGCAATGCGTTTGTGCAGTGCCTGCAGGATGGCGAGGGGCGGCTGGCGCAGCTGTTTCCGCTTCGGCCGGAGCGGGTGAAGGTGGAGGCGGACGCGAGCGGGTGGCCCGCGGCTTACCTGTACAAGGTGGGTGAGGCGAAGCTGCGCGTTCCGGTGCGGGACGGGCTGGGTCGGCCCGGGCTGGTGCATTTGCGGGCGCTGCATCCGCTCGACGATCATTACGGGTTGGGGTGCCTGGGCGCGGCGGCGGGGGCGGTGGCGATCCACAACCAGGCGACGCGCTGGAACAAGGCGCTGCTCGACAATGCGGCGCGGCCGAGCGGGGCGTTGAGCTACCAGCCGGGCGATGGGTCGGTGCTGTCGAGCGATCAATATGAGCGGCTGAAAAGCGAGATGGAGGCGAGCCTGCAGGGCGCGGCCAATGCCGGGCGCCCACTGCTGCTCGACGGCGGCATGCGCTGGCAGGCGATGAGCCTGTCGCCGGCGGAGATGGATTTCGTGGGGCTGAAAGCGGCGGCGGCGCGGGAGATCGCGCTGGCTTTTGGGGTGCCGCCGATGCTGCTCGGACTGCCGGGTGACAGCACCTACGCGAACTATCGCGAGGCGAACCGGGCTTTGTGGCGGCTGACCGTGCTGCCGATGGCGGAGCGAATTTCGGCGGGGCTGGCGGAGGGGCTGAGCGCGTGGTGGCCGGGGCTGCGGCTGCGCGTCGATGTCGATCAGGTGACGGCGCTCAGCGAGGATCGCGAGCGGCTGTGGGCACAGGTGAGCGGGGCGGATTTTCTGACGCGAACCGAGAAGCGGGAGATGCTTGGGTTCGAGACGCGTGAGTAAGTGGGACGCGGACAGCCCTCGCCTGCCATCTGCGAACTGTGTTATGCGGGAATACCGGTTCACTGTATGGGAAGCGACGATGATCACCTTGACGGTTCTGGCGATGCTTGCGGCGGCACAGGCAGCTCCGGAGGCCACAGTGCCAGCCGACGAGAAAATGATCTGCCAGAAAAAGGCGATCACGGGCTCGCGCGTAAGATTCGAGAAGGTCTGCATGACGGAGCGGCAGTGGCGCGACCGTCGCGCGAACAACGCGCGGATGATGCAAGAGAATGATCGCGGTATAGCGCCGCCGGCGCCAGCGGGATCGTCGCAATAAGATCGGCTGCGCGGGGCCAGGTGCCTGCGACGAGCCGGAGCTGAAGAACAGGTTCAGCCGGTGTTCTACCCGAGGGACCCGGCAGCCAGACCATTGCGGCTCTGGCGGCGAGCGGGCCGTGTGCGCCGCCCGGACTAGTGACAGATCGAGACTGGGGCGAACCCGACCGAGTTGCCGCTGCCTAAGCATGCGTGCGGCAGCTCGGCGGCTCCGTTTGGCGTGCGCGGGTCGTTGGGAGAGGGCTGATGGACAAAGCGGGAATGCTGGCGCGGCTGATGCGCCAAGCGGAGGAACAGGGGGCGGACCTCGTCACCTTGCGGGCGCTCGCCGAGGAGGCGAGCGAGGCGGGGGCGGAGCGGGCGATGGGCGCGCTGGGACTGGCCGGGCCGGGCGCGCGGCGGGACATGGATGAATTGCGCGAGCTCCTGCAGGCGTGGCGAGACGCGAAGCGATCGGCCTGGCAGGCGGTGGTGACGTGGGTGGTGAGGATCGGGCTGGCGGCGTTGCTGGTCGGCATGGCGGTGAAGCTGGGGCTGACCGGGCTGGTGCTGAAGTGAGGTTCGCCGGCTATGCGGCGGTGTTCGACCGGGTCGATCGCGGCGGCGATGTGGTGCGGGCGGGGGCGTTTGCGGGGGCGCTGAAGCGCGGCGCCGGGGCGGTGCCTTTGTTGTGGCAGCACCAGGCGGGGCGGCCGATCGGGCGGGTGGAGTATCTGCGGGAAGATCGGCGCGGGCTGCGGGTGATCGGGCGCGTGGCGGATGCGAAGGCGGCGGCTTTGCTGGAGGCGGGCGCGGTGTCGGGGCTGAGTTTCGGATACCGGGTGCGGGAGGCGAAGGGGGCGGGGCCGCGGGAGCTGGTCGAGCTGGAGCTGGTGGAGGTCAGTTTGGTGACTTTTCCGATGCAGCCAAAGGCGCGAGTGCATATGGTCGTGTGAACATGCGGAGCTTACCCCTGCTACGGTCAATGCTTGTCGTTGGATCGAGCCTTATTCTTGCTTCCGGGGCGGCGGCTTTGCTTACGTTTGCATTCGGCGACGTTCGGTTTTTCACTCCAGCTTTCGTGATCGTGTTGCTTATCGGCGCGCTGCTCGGTTTGCCGATTTATTTCCTGATTCGGTCACGAGGCGAAGCCAACTGGCGCACGGCCGCAGCAACTGGGTTCTTTGCCGGAGCCGCCATACCGGCGTTAGTGATGCTTTCGGGGCCGCCGGACAGCGCTTCAATTGACGGTGTGGCGACAGTTATGGACGGCAGCTACACTTGGTTTGGCTGGTTTCAGAATCTGTCACTGGTAGGACTTTTCGGGGGCGCTGGTAGCGCTGCAGGTCTGTTCTTCTTGCGCTTCGTCGGACGAGCAGGAGTGCCAACAGTTGCCGAGGAGCAGGTGGCTCCAACGAAGCCGTCTTGGAAACCTGCCGCACTCACGGTTGCTGCGATTGCTACGGTTGGAGCGGCGGTCGCCATTCCGGAGGTGACCAAAGATCGCTCCTGCCACAACACCTTGCGGGATGGGCGGCGATCGATCGGCCAAGAGGCTAGCTTTAATCTGATGGTCGGCACCGAGGAATGGCGAGCAGTGGCTCAGGAAGTGGAAGCATTCGGCCGCGAGAAGGGCTGGTCGATTATTTCTGACGTGCGTCCGGACGAGAGCTTCCAGTGGTTTCAAATTAGCATGTGCCAGGAACCCGGCACGAACATCCTCGTGCAAGGCTCGCCTGAGTTCCGGGAGGTGAGCTTCGGCGTGTACCAGCCTCAAGCGGGCACAAGCTGGCGAGTGCCGTTCGTGGAGCTTTACACGCGCATCTGGCGGCGCTGGCCGGACCGCATCGAGTTCACGGGCGATGTCGGACAGCAGATCGAGCCCCCGAGGTGGGTGCCGACCGATCAGAAGACAGGCGCTGGTAAACCGCCGGCGCGATGATCGGCTGAAGCAAGCAGCAAAGGACAGACTCTGCCGCAAGTAGCGGTTGGGCTGCATCGGGCCAAGCAAGCTCGGCAATCGGAAAAGGAAGAAGCCTGATCCGGATCAGGTCCGGGATGACGAGATTAGAGCCATTCAAGCCCGTTCGGCAGTGCTTCGGCGGCATAGTCGATGTGGAGGACGCGGCGGCTTTTCGGTGCGCAGGCCGTTTCCGAGGCGTGGAGGATCGGGGTGGCGTAAGCCCAGGCATCGCCGCGGGCGGCGAGGCAGGAATGGGCGCCGTGCCGGGCGACGACCGACGCGATCTGCGGCTCGGGGATGCGGCCGAGGCGGTGGGTACCGGGGCTGATCAGGAGCGGGGCGTTGTCGGCTCCGGTATCGTCGAGATGAAGGCGCAGCGTGAGCATGCGTTCGAGCAGCGCGATCGGTGGCTCGACGTGCCGGATGCCGGACTTGACGGTCCAGTTGGCAAAACCGGGCATGTCGATGCGGGCGCGGACGGCGATCGTGCGGTCCTGGTGCCAGGGAAGCGACCAGTTCCGGTCGGCGGTCTTGTTGAACCGGAGCGTGCGGACGGGGCGGGCGGCAGGGCCGAGATGACGGGCTGCGTGACGGCCGATCGGGCCTTCGGGAGCGAGCAGGGCTGAGAGAACCGGGTCGTCGGCGATGCGTGTGCCTGGGCGGTTCGGCGGCAGTTCGGACAGAGCGGATTCAAGGGTGGTGAGCTCGGGCTCGGTAAGGGCGGCGCGGATGTGTTCGGCGCCGTCGCGGGCGAGCTGCATGGGGGCGGCATAGGTCAGTTTTCGAAGAAGAAAAAGCTGGGTCCCCGCTTTCGCGGGGATGACGATTTATTGGCTGAGAGCGGGAGAGATGGGCATGGTTGGAGTGAAGGCGGATGCGCTGGAGGCTTCGTTCGAGGCGATCGAGCGGGAGACGGACGAGGTGGCGGCGCTTCGGGAGGAGGTGGCGGCGCTGAAGGGGAGGATCGAGGCACCGGTGGTGCGGCCGGTGCTGAGCGGGGCGAAGGCGGAGAGTTCGGCGTTCGTCGACGGTTATTTGCGCAAGGGGCTGGAAGCCGGCGTCGAGCTCAAGGCGATGGTGGGGACGTCAGACGCGGCGGGCGGCTACGCCGTGCCGGAGGAGATCGACGCGGCGATCGACAAGGCGCTGACGGCGATCTCTCCCATTCGGGCGATCGCCAATGTGGTGAAGGTGGGATCGGCCGGGTACCGCAAGCTGGTGACGACGGGCGGCACGCCTTCGGGCTGGGTGTCGGAAGTGGCGGCAAGGCCGGAAACGGCGACGCCGAGCTTCGTCGAGATCGCACCGCCGTTCGGGGAGCTTTACGCCAATCCGGCGGCGAGCCAGGCTATGCTGGACGATGCGGCGTTCGACGTCGAGGCGTGGCTGGCGAGCGAGATCGCGACCGAGTTCGCGCGGGCTGAGGGGGCGGCGTTCGTCGGCGGGGACGGGGTGAACAAGCCCAAGGGGTTCCTCAGCAGCCCGACCTCGGCGCTGGGGGATGCGACGCGGCCGTTCGGGACTGTGCAGTTCCTGACCAGCGGCGCAGCCGGCGGCTTCGCGGCTAACAATCCGCAGGACCGGCTGATCGATCTCGTCCAGGCATTGCGGCCGCCTTACCGGCAGGGGGCGGTGTTCGTGATGAACTCGGCGACGGCGGCGCGGATTCGCAAGTTCAAGACCAGCGACGGGGCGTTCCTGTGGCAGCCGGGGCTGGTGGCGAACCAGCCGGACACGTTGCTCGGCTATCCGGTGGTGGAGGCGGAGGACATGCCGGATGTGGCGGCGGATTCGCTGTCGATCGCGTTCGGCAATTTCCGGGCGGGCTATCTGATCGCGGAGCGGACGGAGACGCAGATCCTGCGCGATCCGTTCACGCACAAGCCGTTCGTGCATTTCTACGCGACCAAGCGGGTTGGGGGGCAGGTGGCGAATAGCGAGGCGATCAAGCTGATGAAGTTCAGCGCTTGATCACTCGCCCGAGCAGGCATCGAGCCTGCTCGGGCGACCCCCTCTCTCCAACCTCTCTCCCGCGAGGGGAGAGAGGCTTTTTGGGAGCCTCTCATGGTGCCGTTTGAGTTTGCTCGGGGCGAAACGATCTCGCTCGCCCTGGATGCGGTGGAGGGTGGGGTCGCCGGGGTGACCTCCGTGACGGCCAAGCTGAAGGTGGTGGGGCCGGGTGGCTCGGTCGTGTCTTCAGGGCTTGGGACTGCATTCGAGGTGAGTGCGCGGGCGGCGGCGGGAGAGGATCCGGGCGGCTGGACACTCACGATTGGGGCTGCGCAGTCCGCCGCGCTGAAGCCCGGGCTGTACCGGGCCGATGCGCGGATGGAGATCGGGAGCGGGGTGGTGATCACCGATGCGATCAGCCTGCGGATCATCGAGCCGGTGAGCGGGTCGTGATGCGGCTGCGCTGGCGAAAGCCGCGGCCGCCGATCGTGACGCGGTGGCGGGGCCCCGGTGGGACGCTGGTGCTGGCCGGGGACCCCGGGCCGGGCCCGATCGCGGCGATCGTCGGGCCGCCCGGTCCGCCTGGGCCGCCGGGCGATCCCGAGGGCACGGTGATCGACGGCGGGACATTCAACTGATCCTTCGAGACGCCGCTTCGACTTCGCTCAGCGGCTCCTCAGGATGAGCGGAGTTCACTTGGGAGGATGAAGACATGCCAAGACTGCAATTGAAGCGGGGGCTCAAGGCCAATCTGCCGGTGAGCGGCATGCTGGCGGGCGAGCCGATGGTGACGACAGATCGGGGGACGCTGCACGTCGCGACCGGTGCGGCGGCGAAGCTGCCGATCGTGCCGGCGATCGACGATCTGGCGACCTTGGGAGCGGTGGACGGGGCGGCCGACCTTCTCATCCTCCACGACGCGTCGGAGGCGGCCGCGCAGAAGGAGAAGAAGATCACCTTCGACGCGTTCAAGACGGCGCTGAACATTCCGGCGGGAGCGTCGGACGAGAAGGTGGCGGCGGTGGCCGGCGGGACGTCGGGATACCTGTTCGGGACTGACGGCACCAACGGCGTGCTGCGCATGAATGCGTCGATGCTGATGAGCAAGGATGCGGGGAACGGCTTCGTCACGCTCGCTGTCGGCGATGTCGACTGCGGCACATTCTGAGTTCCTTGAAAAGAGCAGGTTAGGGGGCGGGAATGCCGAACGTGCAGCACAAGCGGGGCAGCCGGGCGGCGCTCGACGCGCTTGCGGCTGGGAATGGGCTCAAGGCGGGGCAGCTGTACCTGATCTCGGACGAGCAGCGGATC
>NZ_DASVTH010000051.1:0-13304 GCF_036387615.1 Allosphingosinicella sp. | reverse complement strand
ATAGTCTCTCCGGATCGGAGGCAATGGCACGTGTCATTGCCCCGGCTCCCCGTCATCCTCCTGAACTCGCAAGGCTTACCGCCGATTCTGGACTCCGAGCTGGGTCCGCCACTCGGAAGCGCCTTGGCGTGGGCGTCTTTCCAGGCTGCGGACATGGGTTCGCGGCGACAATCCAGGGGTGCGAAGCCGAATGCGCTTGTTTGGACATGGCTGGTGATCCGTCATGGCTGAACCGCACATCCTGGCGCGCGGCGCCAATGTCGCGCTCCCGCATACGGAGATCACCGCCAGCGTCGAGTGGAACGCTCCGGAAAAGGCTGGCGTCTATGCCTGCCTGATCGGGCGCGACGGCAATGTGCGGACCGCGCAGGACATCAATCCGGGTTACCCGCGCGTGGCCAAGGGCAACGGGCCGATCGGCGCGTCGGGCCCGCAGCGGGTGAGCTACGAGATCGACGTCCGTTCCATGCCGGCCGACGTCGCCAAGATCATCTTCTGCGTGGTGGCGGGAGACCCGGCACGGTCGCGTTGCGGCGGGCTGGGCGTGCGGCTGGTAATCTCCTCCGATGCCAAGGGGGTCGCGGCGTTCGAGCTTCCGGCAGACCTGCATCTGGAGGCAGCTGCGATCCTGGGCGAGCTTTATCGCCGCAACGAGGATTGGAAATTCAGGGCGGTCGGCCAGGGCTTCACGGAGGGGCTGGACCCGCTTGCCAAGTTTATCGGCTGCACGCCGCACGATCTTCGCACCGCCTACCTCCCCGCAAACGGCGCCGCGCCGGCTCCGACGGCGAAGGCGAAGCCGGCGCAAAGTCCGGCTCCTCCTCCTCCCCCGCCCGTTCCGCCTGCACCCGCCGCCAAGCCGGCCGAGCGGCCCGAGCCCAAGCCTGCGCCTTCCCCGGCCAAGGCCCCTGCCCGCAAGCGCGAGCCGGCCGCGCACAAGCCTCACGCCAACCTTCCGGGAGCAGAGGAGGCGAGCGCCTTCACGGTCGGCCGGTGGGTGCTGACGGCGGCGGGCGTCCAGCCGATCGCCGGGGTGGAGGTCTCTCGGGCCGAGCTGGTTCAGCGCGAGTTGCTCGACGTTCGCCCCGACGCCGCGGGTTTGCTCTGGCCCGCGCAATTCCGGCACCAGCCGGTGACAGGCGAGGCGCTGGCCACCACCACTCGGTTCCTGCCCACCGTCGGCCGCGCGCTCGGCCCCGCGGGACTGCCGGAGCTGGACGAGGTGACTGCAATCGATCCGGCCAGCCGGCGCGACGAGCAAGTGCCGGACGGCGCGCGCCTGTTCGCCTCGGGAGGAAGCCCGCCGCGGCTCGTGGCGATCGATCCAGCCGATGGCCAGGCGTGGTGGAAGGCGCCCTGGTCCGACCGCTGGGCCTCGTTCGGCCGCTGCCCGCGCGCCGCCGCCCTGCCCGCCTACGCCTCGGGCGCCGCCGGGAACGCGCAGGGCGTCTTCTACGCGGGCGAGAGTGCGCTGGTTCACTTGCTTGCCGACCAGCAGCCGACCTTCACCAGCCTGCCCGTCAGCGCCAGCCCGCTCGGAGCGCCGGCTCTCGTCGGCGGCCATGTGCTGCTGCCGATCGGGTCGGACGCAGCCTTGCAGGTCGCGATTAGGCTGGGCGACGGATCGCTGGGCGAACTGCCGGTGGCGGGCGCGAAAGGCGCGGAAGGGCCGCTCGGTGCGCCGGTCGTGAACGGCGAGACCGGCATGTGCTTCTGGCCGGGGGCGAGCGGCTTCCTACTGTTCGAGGAAGGGCTGGATGGCCCGTCCTGCGCCTGGCGGCCGTGGCCGGCCGGGGTGGCAGGCCTGCCGTTTCAGCGCCCGTTCCGCGCCGCCAACGGGCGGTTCTGGGCGATGTGCGTGGAGCTGACCCCGGGCGGCCACGGCCGCGCGCTGGCCTGCAGCATGGCGGCCGCCGGGTCACGCGACAGGCAGACCTTGCTTGGCCCTCATGCGAGCGTCGGGACGCAGACCTTCCGGGGCCGCGCCCGGCACCTCGAGCCGTGGCGCGGCGCGGACGAGGAGATCAACCTCGGTCTCGATTATGACGGACGCTGGCTGCTGCCCTTGCTCAGGCTGGGCGATCGCCAGACAGTGCTCGGGCTGGTCGACGGAGCGGCGAGCGCGCGCGAATTCCTGTTCCGGGAGGAGGCGTGCGCGCCCCGCGAGATCACCCTCGCGCTGCACAGCGACAATGGCCGGCTGGCGATGCTCGGCCAGTCCTTCGACATCGCGTCGACCGACGATCTCGAGCTGTTCCTCGATGGCGAGCGGCTGTGCATCCACCATCACGAAAGCAACCAATGCGCCAGCTGGTCCGTCTCCTTCTCGCGCTGATCCTGGCCGGCGGCGCGGCCGGCGCGGCCCCGGCCAAGGGCGGAGAGCTGCGCCAGGTCTTCCTGGTCCAGAATTCGGGCTGGATGGAGCCCTTCTACCTCGACCCGTCTTCACCGCTGAAGCCGTTCGTGAAGAACCTGGTCGGCAAGTCGAACCTGGCGGGCGTCGACGTGGTGGTCGCCTCGTTTAACCAGGACGGGCAGGTCGCCGGCCGTCGCTCGCCCGAGGTCCTGTTCCAGGGGCCCTATGCGCAGGGGGCTGTGGACGGCGCGATCAACGGCATCTCGCTTCAGCGCAAGGCGTCCGGCGCCTATGCCGACGCCGATTTCCGCGGCGCCCTGCTGGGGACGTTCGCCCGGATTCTGCAGGGGCGCCAGGGGATCATCTGGATCGTCACCAACAACAAGGACGCGCCCGACAACAATCCCGCCGTGATCGAGAATACGCGCGCTTTCTATCGCGCGTTGCGGGAATCGCCGCACATCACGGCGATCTCCGCCTTCCCGATGCGCAAGCTGGTGACCGGCCCGAACTTCAAAGAAAAAGGCCTGATCGTCTACGCGATCGCCTATGGCGAGCGCGCGGCCCAGGCGCTCGGCGCGATCCTGCGCGACGGCGCCCCCGCCCGCGCGCTGTTCCCGGCCCCGCCGGTGAAGCTCAAGCCGCTCAGCACCGACCCGGTCGAGCTGCAGCTGAACTCTGCGGACGCCGAAGTGCGGGCCCGTGTCGTGCAGGGCCGGCTGATCATCTCCGGCGTGCCGGGCGGCGAGCAGCAGCAGGTGCAGCTTCAAGGCAACGTCAAGAACACCTACTATCCCCAGAACATCGCGCAGGCGCGGATGAGCGCGGGCTGGGCGAGCAAGGAACCGTTGCTCGCCGGGGCGGGCGTCACGACCACGCCGGCACTGCTGCGCAACGTGCCGGCCTACGGCCAGTCCGGCCCGGTGAGCGTCAACCTGACCCTGCCCGCGGTGCCGCGTCCGCCGGGGCTCGCCGGCATCCTGGAGGACGAGCGCACGGTGGTCGGCGAACTCCAGGTCCGGCTCGACGATCTGCGCTTCTCGCTCGCGCCCGACTTCGTGTCGCGGATCGCGGCGATCAGCGGGGGCGAGACCATCCAGGCGGAGCAGGCCGAGCGGCTGATGGCCGCGCAACTGCCCGAGGTTTTCCTGGATTACCGCCGCATTTCGAGCGCGACAATGAAGGTGCCGGTGCAGGTCACCTTCCGCTATTCGCCGTGGCCGCTGATCCTGCTGATCGCGCTCGCCGCCTTGCTGCTCGGCGCGCTGCTCTACCTCCTGTTCGCGCTCAGCCGGCCGCGCGCCTACACGGTCCGCGTCGGCCAGACCGACTTGCCCGTCCGCATCAAGCCGCGCGAGCAGCGCACGCTGCAGGACGCCTTTGGCGCGCGCGCGCTCGTCACCGGGCGCCTGTTCGGCCCGCCCGCAGTCCGGCCGATCGAACAATCATGAGAAAAAGGGGAGCCAAGTGAGCACAGCCAATAGCGGGGCAGCAGCACCGGACGACTTCATTCCGGCACCGGGCGGCCAAGCGCCTCCCGCTGCCGAGAACACCGCCACGACGACGACGCCAACCGACATCAACATCGCCCCGATCACGATCGAGGAGGGCGTCGGCCAGACCGAGCTGATCCTGGCCCTGGTCGGCGTGCTCGCGCTGGCCGGGCTGCTGCTGCTGCTCAAGAACGCGGTCCGCCGCTCGCTGATCGCGGGCCGCGCGACCATGGACTCGGCCAATGCCGCGGCGTGGAGCTGGTATCTGACCCTGCTCATCTTCGGGGCGCTGGTGATCGCCGGCATCGTCGGCGACCTGTTCGGCGACCCGCTCTACCTCGCGCTCACCGTCGGCGTGCTGCTCGTGGGACTGTTCCTGTCCTTCAGGATGACATCGCGCGCGAAGCGCTCGGCGTGAGCCGAAGCGGCTACACTCAGGAAAGGGAAGATCATGGCTGACGATCAAGGCGCGTCCGCGACGCAGGTGGTGGAAGTGCGTCCGACCGTGTTCGTGGCGCTTGGCGGGACCGGCATGGAAGTGCTGCTTCGCCTTCGCCGGCGCATCCTGCAGGCCGACTGGAAAGGCACCCGGCTGAACTCGCTGTCGGAGTTCCCGGTCGCGAGCTTCCTCTACTTCGACACGGACACCAACGAGGCGCGCGAGACCGGCCGCGCGGCCACGACCGACCCGATGGCCGAAGCGGTCGCGTTCGGGAAGGGCGATACGCTGCAGGCCAAGGTGGACGTCAATTTCTACCAGCGCAACAAGTCCAACTACCCCGCCATCGCCGAGTGGCTGCCCTCGCGGGATCTGTCGCACATCGACACTGAGAAGGGCGCGGGCCAGGTCCGCTCGATCTCGCGGCTGCTGTTCTTTCACCAGTTCGACCAGTTCAAGCGCGCCATATCGGAGAAAGGCAGCACGGTGCTGGACAATGTCAGCACGCACCAGGCGCTGACCCGGCTCGGGATCAGCACGCAGCGCCAGCTGCGCGTGGTGGTGGTCGGCTCGCTGGCTGGCGGCACCGGATCGGGTGCCTTCATCGATGCCGGCCTTGCGATCAGCTCGATGCTGACCCCCAAGGCCGACCAGGTCGATCTCTTCCTGATGCTGCCGAGCGGCTATGCCGGGGCCAATCGCGACCGCGTGTTCGCCAACGGCTTCGCGGCGCTGAGCGAACTCGAATATGTGATGCGGCCGAACCCACAGCCGCCCTACGTCCGCAACTGGACCAGCGTCGAGCGCCCGTCGACCAACAAGCCCTATAGCGACGTCTATCTGTTCGACACGCGCAACATCAATCGCGACCAGACCGAGCGGGTTGACGACATTTACGACATGATCGCTGACATCCTGTTCGAGGATTTTGGATCGAGCGAGTTCGCGCGCAAGAAGCGGTCGATCGCGGTCAACCAGCAGCAGCACAAGATGCGCATGTTCCACCCGCCGATCGGCGGCGACGACAAGCATTCGGTGCTGGCCTATTCGCGCGGTTATTCGGCGATCGGGCAGTCGATCGTCGCGACTACGGGCAGCCTGGAGCTGGAAGCGGCGGTGAGCGACGCCAGCCGGACGATGTTGCAGGCGTTTTTCGGCGTATTCGAGGGCGCCGCGGTGCGCCTGCCGGGCGTCAAGGACCGCGACCTGTTCATGCGATCGCGCATGCACCTGACGCCCAAGATGTTCGACGACTTTCCCGAGCATCTCGCGCCCCGCCCGGGCGCGATCCCGGCCTACCAGCTGATCGACCAGCTGCTGGTGAGCGAAGACATGAAGTCGATCCACGGCCGGCTGGTCGAGGATATCGCCACCGAAGTGCGGGCGATGCGCGAGCAGGCGAGCGAGCCCAAGGACTGGGCCGCGCAAGGCGAGAAGATCCGCGCGCGCTACGAGGCCGAGGTGCTGGCGCGGGCCGGCACCGCCAGCATCCGCAAGGGCGAGGTGGAGGCGGCGCGCGGCCGGCTGCTGCGCGCGCTGACCGCCGAGGAAGGCGCGCATTCACTCAAGCAGGCGCTCTACGACCTGGTCGACGACCGGCAGAATGGCGGGCTCGATTTCACGATCGCCCTGGTCGAGCAGATCAGGGACGAGCTCGCCAAGCCCGGCACCGGCATCCGTGTCCAGATGGACGGCGCGGCCACTCAGTTCCGCTCGGTCGCCGACCAGATCATGAGCAAGCACCTGGTCGGTTCGCTCCAGAAACTCGAGCGCGCGGCCAAGCCGAACTTCCTCGGCCGGGTCGATCGGGCGGCCGCGGAAGAATATCTCGGCCAGTTCGAGGCAGACCTCGGCCAAGGCCTCAAATTCTGGCTGCGCGCGATCGCCGCCACCGAAGCGCAAAAGCTGCTCGACGACCTCGCCAATTATCTCGGCGAGCGCTCGGTGCCGGACGATGAGGGCGAGGTCACCTGGACGGGCTTCCTGCGCGAGCTGGACGGCGGCCGCCGCTCGGTCCGCGCGGTGCTCGAAATGGTCTCGGCTGAGGCCACCCGCGTGCGCGATGCGGTCAACCGGCCCGACAGCGGCGTCTACATAGTCATCGATCGCGGCGCGGGGAAGATCGCCGAAGAGCGGATCGCGACCGAGCCCAAGGCCTGGGCCGACGAGAAGTTCGATGATTTCGGCGGCTGCCGGCGGCTGTTTCCGATGCTGCGCAACGATGCCGACCGGCTGCGCCTGATCAACCAGCTGCGCGCCATCGCCAAGGAGAAGCTGGCGGACGAGGAGCGGCGCATCCCCTCCGCGGTGGAGGCGATCCGATCGCTGACGCCGGACGAGAAGCGCAAGACGATCGAGCGCATGCTGGCGCGGGCAATGCCGTGGATGCCGGCCCAGTTCGACCGGTTCATCCCCAGCGGCGACCAGTTCAAGATGATCATCGCCGCCCCGGACGCGCAGGTGCTGCGCGATGAATTCTCCGCGATCATCCAGGACGCAATGCCGAAGCTGTTCGGGATCGCCCCGCCGACGATCGAGGAATCGGGGGTTCGCGGCCGCATCATCTGTTATTGCGAGCTTTCCGGCTACCCGCTCGACGCGATCGCGCCGCTGCGCGACGATTGGCGCAAATCCTATGAAAAAGAGCTGGCCGCGCGCGATCCGCTGCCGCTGCACAACCACCAGGACCATCTGCGTTTCCCCAACCCGGTGGTGCCGACGATCGAGGAGCTGGCGCATCAAAAGGAGGTGCTCGCGACCTTCCTGAAGGCGATGATGACGGGCGCGCTGACCCGCGGCGCGATGGCCGCCGAGAGCGGGCGCGAGGATTCCAATTATTATGTCGACATGTCGCGGCACGATCTCCAGTCGGTCGGCACCGAGCGCAAGATCCGGCTGAAGGGCTTCGAAGGCACCCACCTCGGCCGCATCCGCTTCCTGATCGACCAGTTCGAAGGCAAGCTCGGCGCGGTGCAGTGGCTGGCGCTGGCGGCCCTGGCCGAATGGAACGCCCGCCGCGCCTACGCACCGCCGCTGGAGCGCGACGCCTATGGCAATGACAGCCGCCCCAAGGGGCTCGGCCATCAAGTCTGCATGGGAGTGGCGGACGAGTATAAGCGCCGGGCCAAATCGGCGACCGACGCGCGCGGGCTGCCGCTCACCGCGAACGAACTCGTCATGCGCTTCGCCGACCGGATCGACGCCTTCAGCCGCGAGGTCGAAGGCAGCCTCAACGATGTCGAGGGCAGCGAGGCGAACCGCAACCCGGACGATGCGCCCGAGCGCCGCGCGGTCGACAAGCGCATGATCGACCCTGCCGGGTTCACGCCCGAAGCCTTGCTCGATCTGGTCCGTCCGAGGAGCGCGCAGGCGCCGAACGGCGGCGGGCAGCTGGTTCCCCCGCCGCCCCCGCCGCAGCAGCCTGTCTCCTTCTATGTCGCGGTGGGCGGGCAGACGCAGGGGCCGTTCGATCTGCCCCAGCTCGGGCAGCTGCGGCGCAGCGGGCAGCTCGAACCCGCGACCCTGGTGTTCAACGCCGGCGGCGGCACCGCCTGGCAGCCGGCAAGCGCGGAAGGGGCGCTCGCCATCCTGTTCGCCCCCCAGCCGCCACCCCCACCCGGCAACTTCCCGCCGCCCCCGCCAACGGGGGCGCTGCAGTGAGGCTCAGAGCATCGGAGGCGGCGCCGTCGACCACATGAGCGCGACGTCCTCCGGCGTGAGGCCGTGGGCGGCGTTGGACTAGATCGGAGAGCGCCGTTCGTGGCCGGCGGCGTCAAAAACGGGAGCCCCGGGTCGGGGCACGGCCGGCGACATGCTCGGCGCGGATACGCTTCACCTCGGCGGCAAAAATAGCGGCGCCTGGGAAGCGCGGCGCGGATGGCGGCTAAGCAACCCAAACAAGCTACCGTGAGTTCATCGCGTACGTCACTCGGTTCAGACGAATAGAATGAGTGCGTCCGCCCCGTTCGATCTTGAACTCTCCGCCCCAGCCATAGCTCTTCAAAAGACCAGTGCGCCAGATGACGTTGCCCGCTGCGAAGCTGTATTGGCCCTGTCCCAACAGCCCGTCGCCGTTGTCGAAGAACCGGTAGTTGTTGCCGGAGAGGTTGATCCGACCCAATCGGAGCGGATTGCTTGGTCGGCCATAACTATAGATGTCGTAGTCGCCCGAGCGAGGCGACCCACCCGCCTGCACGGGCGCTGATCCCGGTTGAATCGTGGTTGACTCAGCTCGGCTAGCTTGAGGCGCCGCCTGCTTCGCTATCGGTGTCTCGGTTGATCCGGCTATCGGGGTACGTATGCGGTCCAGGTTTATTGCGCGCTCGAAAAAGCCGCTGCTTGTGAACGCGTTTTTCTCGCGAACGATTGCTTGGGTGCCGCTGGGTGTCGGGCGCAGAAATTCGGCGTCCCTCCATTCGGCCCCATCGCGATACTGGATCGCCTGTCCGGGCTGATAGGAGACTTGCGCGCCGGCAGGCGCCAGCACGCAAACTGCGATGGCGAGACTACAAACTCCCAGCACCCGGCTCCTTACTGCCGGCTGGTTGCTTCTACGTGCCCGCATTTTTGTCTCCGGTCGGTTGAGTCTGCGCAAATGATCGTAAAAGCAAGGCAGCGACATCAGCTCACCTTAGGGGCACTTGCTCATCGGCTTCTTGTTCCAGGTGGCTTGTTGGCCACCGTAAGTGCCGCTTGCCAGGCGCAGCGCGTCTCCCTCCACAACGTATGTCTCGTTGATGGCACCTTGCGGAGTGTCGTAGCTTACCTGGAAATTGCCGCCTTCCAGCGCCGCGCTCTTGAGATCATAGGTCTGCTTGTCGGGATAGACGTGGATCTTGCTTTCCTCGATCCTGACGAAAGGGCTCGAACAATCGCTGGACCAGACCGCCCGCAACTGCTCCGGAGTTGCAACGCCAGAGGCAGACGCCTGCACGGACGCATTGCTTTCAGCCGCACCTTGCTCGTTGGAAGCCTCCGTCCCGCTGCCTGAACAAGCTGAAACGACTGCTGCGGCAGTGGCTGCGAGATACCAGTGTCTCATCGTTACCCTCCAAAGTTTCTTTTCATGGTCGTGATTGCTGGTCGGACGCTCGCTATTACAGTCGAGCGGAGGTGCTGGGTTGCTCCCACCCTAGTTCTCGCCGGATATGATCCGGCCCTTGTGCACGACGAAATCGAGGTCAGACAGCATCCCCATCGCGCGCAACTCGCCCAGCCGCATCAATTGATACTCGACTGAGACTCCCTCCTTTGGGGGCGCGGGAAGTTCTGCCCCGGTGTCCCGGATCGCGTTCTGAGCTTCGCGCAGGTCTCGGAGCTTGCCAAGCAAGGCGCCGACGTCACCCGCGTCCCCCTGCGCGTCAGAGACGAACACGAGACTGGCGCCCCCGGATTGGAAGCGCCCGGTCACGCGGCCGCCCTCGCTAGTCGGGGCATAACGCAGTTCATCCTCGCGCACTGTGAGGCCTTGGTAGGTCTCGCCGAACAGGCGCTTTTGATAGAAGCAAACTCGGCGGTCGGTCAGAATGAGCGCGCCGACGCGCGAAGGAGTTGCTCCAGGATCGAGCGCCCCACCCAAGACCGATGCCGAAGCAAGCAGGGTCTCACCAGGGTCGACCTTCTTCGCCTCGAATGCTTTCAGATGCTTGTTCGTCATCTCCCCCCCCGTGAGCCGCCCTTGGGCCGACTAGCCCTTCGTGTCGCAGTCGATGACTGTGCGGCTCCGGCTCTCATTGAAGAGGTGGATCCTGTTCGTGCTGACTTTGCCCGCCTGACCGGTCAGCGGGCCTCCCGAGAACTCGATCACCCCAGCATTGACCTTATAGGCGCCACCGCCGCCGTTCTGGTGTGTGTACCGTCCGCCGGCGCGCAACGTGAACCCAGGGACCGTCTGCAGCATTCCGTTGATGAAGAAAACGCAATGGTAGCTGCCCGCCCTTGCAGGGGAGGGCTGCGCATGAACCGGCTGCAGCGGCAGTCCGACGCTGACGCCACACGCTACAATCAAGGCGACGGGTGCCGCAAAGAATCGAGCTACACGTAAGTTCGGTTCCGCCATCATGTTCACCCATCCTGAGGTGAGGAAGATTATCTCCGACTCCAGCAAAAGAATGGGCGCTTCCCCAGGACGAAAGTCAAATCGCCAGTGCATCTCACGCCAGGCGCCTCATTCCCAACGTGGGTCGAAATGCTCATGGTCCCTGGAGGTCTGCGAACATCGTTAGGCAAATAATCGATGGTGTGGCTCTTGGTATTTCTCGTCGCTAGCTGTCACTAATCCGCGATTGCCGGGTTTGCGTTCAAAAGCTGCCGATCATTTGAAATTCACAGCGATGGGTCCCGCGATTGAGCAAAACTTGCGCTCTCGGTCGCCGCCGTCGATCTCGAATTCGGCTATGAAGTCCTCGATGCCGCTCAGCTTGCGAGGTAACCGCGAAGCTCACCGACTTTCTCCCAAGCTCCTGCCGCTTGACTTTGTCAGCGGTAGCGGCCCGCTTCCAGACCGCGCGAACCTGGAGAGAAGGGCATGACGAGTGCGGAACGCGCTGCGGAATGCTCTGTGGACAACGAAGCTAAGTTCTGGCTGGGGCGGCAGGATTCGAACCTGCGAATGCCGGTACCAAAAACCGCATCCCACCATCCGAAGCCGCAGAATACTGCGGTTGATCAAAAGCTTAGCCAACGCGGCCGCGCGCGCAACACAAATCGTGATACAAATCGTGATACACAATTTGAGCTACAAAAATGTTCGGTGAGGCCGCGGATCATGAGCGGCTGGCCTACGAACTGGAATCCATCGGGACGATCAGGTGATCTTGTCGATATTGCGCTGTGCGTTTGCGATTACGATAAGCCGGTGCGAATCTCCTCGAGCGTCTCGACATGTCGTTGCTGGTGGACAGGCGATGCCAGCCGATAGACGCACCACCCTAGTGCAGGTGTGCGATCAGAGTTTCCCGTTCTGGCTGTGCAACCTAGCCAATTGAACCGCGCTGTGCTTCAGCATCACTTCCGCTTCTACAAGGAGGTATACCGTGGACGTTATTCGGCTGGAGCTGGGGCAACGTCCTTCCGACGGTACCGATTGCATCAAGATCGAAGAATTGAGCGATGGCCGTTTCGCGTTGACCGGCACGGCATTGTGCCAGCTGAGTGGAGAGGACGCCGACTCTGTGTCGCTCGTCGAAACGGACTACTTCAACGAGATGTCAGAAGCTGAAGAAGCCGGCATCGTTTGGGCGAACGCCCAAGGGGTGCAAACGCTGTACGTAGGCTACGGCACCTTGGCTCATCCCATCGAACGGACGGACGTTGACGGACCGCTATGAAGGATGATCCGCAGCGGTGTCTCAAACCGTCGACCTAGATACCCGTTACCTCGACCGCCTGCTTGAATGGCAGGATGTAGACAACGTGGCCGGCCTCGTCCTGAACCTCGATGTGACAGGAGAGGCAGAGCTTGCCGCGTTTCATCTCGCCGCACATGATCTCGCGGGCAGACATCAGGGCCTCGTGGCGCACGCTTTCCATGTCAGGCTTCTTCAAGCCCTCGTCGTCCGTGATGATCGTGCCGCACTCGTCGATGTGGAAGTGGTAGCGAGCCATGCGTCAACATTTACCCGGTCGGCTCAGCGGTGAATTCAAAGCATGTTGGGGAGGCGGCCCCGATCTGAAGATTGCGAGTCACGCGGACGTTGTGCGTGCCCTGATTTAGCCGCAAGCTACGGTCGCGCCGCCGAGGATACGAAGCGGCCCCGGCCTCTTTATTGACGGGAGTTCCCCATGCACAGCAGACATAAGCTGTTCTTGCTGGCCGCGCTTGTTCTCGTCAGCGGATGCAACCGCAAGCGCGCGGATGAGGGACCGAACCTTGATCCGAAAGTGCGTCTCCCGTTCGATCGAAGTTTCTTGGTTGGTCACTGGGGCATTGATGGCGACTGCTCCGATACGACCTCTTTCAACGATGACGGCACGGCTAAAATGCAGCGGGGCGATGACGCCCTGTGGTCGTTCGAACAGGAAGATCGAACGCTAACCACCACAGAGACAGGAAGGCAGCCCTATTCCGTGCTGGTCATCCGCAACGGCAAGGACAGCTGGTTCGCGATCAAGCCGCCCGACGCTCATTTGAGCAGGACCATGACGCGCTGCGCCGCTTCTGGAATTTCGGTGCGTTAAAGGCGCTTCAGGGAAAGCCCAAAAGCTTGCTACCTCCCCACCGGTGTCGCCGACAGCGAAGCGCCCCAGCCTTTCGATCAGGGCGCTGCAATGTGACATACCCGCTTAGAAGCCAGCTCGCGGGCCAGCTCCTGAACAACTACAGGATGAAGTCCGATGACGTGAGCGCCGCGTGATTTGCTATTGCAACCGAGAGGTCTGCCAGACCATCTCCGTTCACATCACCATACACATTGGTGCCGTCATAGCGCAGTTCACCAGCCTTTCTCGAGAATGCTGCGCTCCCGATAAACGTAAAGGCTTGATCCTTGATGGCTCTCGAGTTGGCATCAAGTTGACTGAGGTCGATCTTGTCACCCCGTGTAAAGTCCAGGATGGTATCGCCGCGCTCTAGCGTGCTGAACACAAACGTGTCCGCTCCTTGTCCACCGACCAAGGTGTCTGCACCTGCAAAGCCGTTTAGAACGTCGTTCCCGCCCCTTCCCTCAAGCCTATTCGCCACGTCGTTGCCCCAGATTACGTCTCTGGCAGAGCCGCCGATCGCGTTCTCGATGATGGAGCCATAAGCTATACTGAGGTTCATGTACTCAGTGGCGGCTACTCCGGACACTCCCGTGTCCGCAGCAATGGCCTTGGCGATTCCGGGCAATCCGTCACGCACTGCTGCGTCTAGATCCCGCTGGGTCCACACTCTCAGGGAGACCCCAAGCTGCTCTCCAAGTGCCGCCCGGGCTGCGTTTACCTCAGCTAGGGTGGGGATTGCCTGGCCGACTGAGCTGAACGCGCCATCATGAAGGTCGATGAAGTTACCTGCTTTAAACCCCGACAGGTCTAATGT
>NZ_DASVTH010000050.1:0-2364 GCF_036387615.1 Allosphingosinicella sp. | reverse complement strand
GCCTTTCTCGACGCCCAGCGGGCCGCACACGTTCGTTCCCGCGCACGGGGCGGCTACTTGACCACGCTGACGATTATCGCCACGACGGCGATCACGGCGGCAATCCAGGCATTACGATTGGCAATCCAGGCAAGACGGTTGGCCTCGTCGGCGTGCTCAGTGGCTTCGTAGGCGTTTTTATCGGCCCGTCTGGCAAGCGCAAGCGGCTCGTTTTCCCGTGGGTCCTGCCGATCTTGCGCGTCGGCCTGCCTTTTTTCGGCCTGTTGAGCCAGCCAGTCCACAACAATAGGACGCTTCCTTTTGCTATAATCGCCTCGGACAAAGCTACGTCGGACCTCTTCCTCGTCTGTTTGATCTAGCGTTGCGCGAAATTGAGCGTCTTCTGACATGAGTTACCTTCACGGCGGCGGCGGAAGAATGCGATCGGTTCCTGCGCTCCTTTATCGTTAAAACGTTAAAGTTTTCCGCCCCAGACACGCTCGAAGCTAGAATATTGGGCCACATGTGTTGCAAGCGCGGGACGTCACTACAAGAACATCGCAGTGAGGCACTTCAGAAACACGCTGCGGCGGTGCTACGGCGCGATCTGAGTGATTGGCATCCTTGAAGAAACGGGCGCCAACGTACCCGTTCACCTCCCCTCCCATTGACGGTGTAGCGCGAGGAATTGGTCTGACGATATGAGGGTGGCATTCCCCGGCGGGTTCTGATTCTATGGCGGTATGACGCGCAAGGGGCCTGTTGATCTTTCCGGCATGGACCGCCGCTTCTTCGAGGCGCTGAGCCCGGACGCCCGGGTCGAGCTGCTGTGCCGGCTGCATGCGCTGGCGATCGAGCAGGCCGAGAAGCTGGCCCGGGATTCAACCAACTCGTCACGCCCGCCGTCGTCCGATGGCCCCTTCGCCCCCGCATCTGGGACCTCGGCTGGGGCGGAGCCGCCCGCGCCATCGGCCTCACCGCCCGCACCGGAACCCCCAGCCCGCTCCGGGCGCAAGCCCGGCAAGCAGCGCGGCAGCAAAGGGATCTGGCGGTGCGAGCCTCTTCAGGCCGAGCGCGACGAGAACCATTACCCGACACTCTGCGCCGCGTGCGGCACGCCGTTCGAGATGTGGGACCGCCAGAGCGGTCACAGCGCTCACTTCGTGCTCGACCTGGAGCGCACGGCCGGCGGCATCCGGATCGCCTGCGTGCGGCACCGTTATCATGCGCTCGAGTGCGCCTGCGGTGTCCAAACCGCCGCCCGGCCCGGTGTCGGCGTGCTGTCGACGGTGCCGGGGCGCTCGCGCGACCTGCTGCTGAGCGAAGCCTGTCTGGTCGGTCCCGCCCTGGCCACCTTCATCGCAGCCCTGTCGGTCCGTTATCACGTGTCGCGCGCCAAGATCCGCGAGTTCCTGGCCGTCTGGTTTGGCGTGCCGCTCTCGGTCGGCACGCTCGACCGCTGCATCCGGGAGGTCGGTGTCGCTTGCGAACCGGTCGTCGAGGATCTGCTCGGCGACCTGCGCCAGGCCGGGGTGATCCATGCCGACGAGACGCCGTGGAAGCAGCACGGCCGCCTGCGCTGGCTGTGGGTCGCGCTGTCCTCGAGCACCGCCATCTTCCACATCGGGTCGCGCCAGGGTGACGAGATCCGCGACCTGATCGGCGACGCCTTCCTGGGCTGGCTGGTCAGCGACGGCTACGGGGCCTATCGCAAGTTCAAGAAGCGGCAGCGCTGCCTGGCCCATCTGATCCGCAAAGGCGTCGCTCTAGCCGGCGGCCTCAACCCCCAGGGCGCCCACTTCGGGACGTGGCTGCTGCGCGAGATGCGCGGCCTGATCCACGAGGTCGCCGAGGGCACCGGCGCGCGCATCCTCAATCCAATGCTTGCCCGGCTGAAGCGGGCCTGCAAGCTTCACCGCGACGATGATGCCGAGAAGGTTCGGGCCCTCGCCCGCGAGATCCTCAACGATTGGACCGCCATCACCGCCTTCGTCACCAATCCCGATCTGCCCGCCACCAACAACGAAGCCGAACGTGCCCTGCGCGACGCCGTCATTGCCCGGCGGATCTCCAACGGCACCCGCTCCGAGGAGGGCTCGGCGGCCTACGCCGCCACTCTGAGCGTGTTCGAGACCTGCCGCCGCCGCGGCATCGAACCCTGGCAATACATCACCAATCTGCTGGCAAGGGCTCGTAAAAGCCTGCCCCATATCTCCATCCCGCTTCCAGCCTGACGGGGGGAGGTGAATGGGTACCGTCTCGATTTGAGGAAGGATGCCACCGTGCTCGATCCGATCAAGATCAAGGAGCGCCGCGGGCGCAGGGTGGCTGAAGGCGGGTCGGGATCCGAGTAGCAACGGAACTGTGGATAGCACAATGCCGTTG
>NZ_DASVTH010000049.1:0-5687 GCF_036387615.1 Allosphingosinicella sp. | reverse complement strand
GTCGCGCTTGCCTGGCCGTAGCGGTCGGCGTGAGCCCAATATACGAAGGACCGATCCCGCGCACCGTAGCAGCTACAGCAAGATGGAGGCCTTCTTCCCTGCGGCGGGTCCGCATAGCAAGCGTCGTAGCCCTTGAGGTTGGCTCGCAGAGCTATGAAGGGCAAACATCCTATCGGTCGCTGATTGATTCCGAGGCGCGCGATTACAGCCAGCTTACGAGTCGCTTTCGATCGGGCTCTGGCGATTTCGAGCCCGTGTCATACGGCCATGGTTTGCGAGCGAGGATTGTCTCGCCGTGGTGGACAGCGGCAAGCGCCGCACCCGACTGAAGTACCTTCGACAGAAGGTGGCCCGCAGCATTCACCCGAATTCCGCAAGGCTTTTCGAGCCGCCCGAACCCGACGGTGGAAGGGTCGACGGCGTGATGCGGCCGTCCCCAAGCCGGCTCGTCGATCTGACCGGCGCGAGGCCTGGCTGATCGCTGCGCGCCGCTTGCGCTGGTGCTGAAAGTCGTTAGCGCCGACCCGGCCCGAAGAGATCGCCGATAATGCGCGTCACCGCTTTCGCCAAATATAGTTCCATGGCGGCGAGTAGTCGTCACCGGCTGCTGCAATATACCCCGCACCTGACGGCGTGCGGCATCGAGGTAGATTTTCATGCGCTCCTCCCGGACGCGTATGTTGAAGGCATAGGCTCCGGTCGGCGCTACCCCAAGGGCAAGATGCTGCTCCACTATCTGCATCGCTTTCATCAGGTAATTGGCCGGACCAAAGCTGACCTCATATGGATCAACGCAGAACTGTTCCCGTTTCTCCCGGCAAGCTTCGAGAGGCTCGCCTTTCGCAGTGGAAACCCAGTCGTCTATGACTTCGATGACGCCTTCTTCAACTTCTACGGCGATCATCGTTACAGATGGGTACGCCGACTACTCGCCGGCAAACTCGATCCGCTGCTACGGGGCGCGGCGCTCAGCTGTTGCGGCAACACTTATCTCGAACGTCACGCGTCTCGCTTCACTCCGAACACCATGATCCTGCCGACCGTCGTGGACACGTCCATTTACCGTCCGGCAGCCGGCGTTCGCCCCGATCATCCGCTGACCTTGGGCTGGATTGGCTCTCCGTCGACATGGGCCTATATGCGCCCGCTCCTGCCATTGCTGCGCCGGCTCGTTGCAGAGCGGGGCGTTCGTGTCCGCGCGGTCGGTGCCGGCGCCGCTGCCAGGGGCGACGCCTTTGCGGGCCTGGACCTGATCGATTGGCAAGAAGAGCGTGAGGTGGAGGAGATACGCTCCATGGATATCGGCTTGATGCCGCTTCCCGACGACGAATGGGCGCGGGGCAAGTGCGGCTTCAAGCTCATCCAGTATGCGGCCTGTGGGCTTCCCGTGGTCGCTTCGCCGGTCGGAGCGAACCGGGAGATCGTACTTTTCGAAAGGACCGGCCTCTTTGCGACGAGCGAGGCCGAATGGAGCATGGCGCTGTTGCGCCTGATCGACGATCCGAACCTGCGAAGCAATTTGGGCGGGGCTGGTCGGCGTCGGATCGAGGAGCACTATTCGCTGCACGTCCATGCCCCGCGCCTTGTGGAAGCGCTGAAGTCGCTTGGGCCTGGTGGCTGAATGTTCGGACAGATCTCTACCGTAGCACGTCCTTGAGCGCGCTTCTCCACCCCGAGAAGGGGGTGTAGCCACCCGAACGCCACAACTTCCAAACCTCCATCGCGCGGCGCGGCAGCGTCATGGACGTCATGCGTTCGCGCGCGGCAAGGGTTTCGCCTCGACGCCGGAGCAGGTCGAGCGCTGGGTCCACCCGGTCGGCGAGGCCGAGTTGCCCGAGAAGGTGCCGGCGCTCCGCGATCCGGCGCAATTCCGCCTCGTTCGAAGCCATGAAGAGCTGCCAGCCCTCCTCGTCGCCACCCGAGGAGCGCCGCAGGATCCTCGCCACCTCGGTACTCAGGCGCGTGGCGAGGCCGACCCGCCGCCGGTCGCTGAACGGGTCGTGCGAGACATTTGCCCCATGCCGCCGGTAGAATTGCAGCGGCCTCTCCAGAATCGAGATCACCTTGAGGTGGTGGGCCAAACCGACCAGCCACCTGTCGTGGTCGATCGCGCCGTTCGGGATCGGCAGGGCGACTTCGAGCCATTCGCGGCGCAAGGCGACGCAGCATCCCGCCACGAAGTTGCTGTCCGGAGAGCCGAACGCGCGAATACTGCCGAGCATGGTCGCGCCGGTGGGGACGAGATTTTCGTCCGCGATCAGCTTGTCGTTGATGACGAGGAGGATGCCGGAGGTCCCCTCCAAGGCCACGACAACATCGGCGATCTTCTCGGGAAACCAGACGTCGTCCTGGTCGCACAGGAAGACGATGTCGCCACCGCAGAGCGACAGCGCCTTCTCGAAATTGCGTAGCACGCCGAGATTGCGCGCGTTGCGGTGGACGCGCATCCGGAACGGAGCGCTCTGGGCAAAGGCCTCGAGTTGCTCGACCGTTCCGTCCGTGGAGCCGTCGTCGCAGACGACCAGTTCGTCCGGGAGCCGTTGTTGCCTGGCAAGGCTGGCAAGCTGCTCCCCCACATGCTTGGCGCCGTTGAACGTCGCCATCGCCACCGAGATGCGACAGCGCGAAGGCGGGTCGGCCGAATGGGGGCTCACTAGGCCGGCTTCCGAGCGCGCAGGGTAATGAACTCCGTCCGCCGCAGCGGCAGCCTCGCCAGCAAGGGCAGGGCCGTGAGCAGACGCAAGGACGGACGCCGAGGCGTCTCCGGCCTCAAACCCGACCGGATCCGGTCGCTGGCGAGCCAGAGGCTGAGCGACAGCCCTTTTTGCGGCAGCCGCTCCAGGCGCTCGAAGCCGGTGCGGATCATCAGCTGCTCCAGCGCCTCCCAGTTGAACAGGACCAGGTGCCGCGGCGGCTCGAGGCCGCGCCAATGGCGGCCGAACAGCTGCAGCCCCCGCGCATCCGTGTTGGGGGTATCGATGAAGATCGCGCCGCCCGGTTTCAGCAGGTCGAGGCAAAGCGCAAGCAGACCCCCTGGATCCCCGACGTGCTCGATCACATGCCCCAGCGTCACCGCGTCGAAGCTGCCGAGCGCGGAGCGGAAGACTTCGGCGCCGCCGATGCGGACCTCGGCGCCGGACTCACGGGCCGCCTCCACGGCCACGGGATCGAAGTCGCAGCCCGACACCTTCCAGCCCGCCTTTTTCGCCCGAAGCAGAAACTCCCCATTGCCGCAGCCGATGTCGAGCAGGCGGGGCCGAACCGCTCCCTCGGGAACGGGTAATCGTTCCACATAGGCAGGCTCGCTGCGCGACAAGCGTCCGACGACGGCCGCCCGCAAGCCCCTTCTTTTCGTTTCCTCACTTTCGGCGGAGCGCGGCGCGTGCGTGTAATAGCTGCGGTAGGCAAGTCCGAGTGTCTCGGGCGTCGGCCGTGGGTCCAGATAGAGCGACCGGCAGTCGCCGCAGCGCCACAGCGTCCACTCCCCCGGAGCCGAGTAGAAGGTAGTATCGCGCAGCCTATCCAGGAACAGCGACCGACCAGCGTCGCCACAGACGGGGCAACGGCCGATGGCGACGAGACCGTCTGCCGGCCAGGTTCCGCCGGCCGCCGGCGGGTCGCTGCTTTGGAGATTTGTCATGCCAGCCTCTCGGCCGATCGAGCGGGCGGCGCGCGGTTTGCACTGCTGCAAGGTGGCGGGCAGGCACTCGGCCGGTCGGACCGGAACCGCGAGCCCCTGGTGCGCGGCCCAAGGCATAGCCGGCTGGGGACGCAGGGGTGGCTGGCGGTCGTGTGCTTCGAGGTCGGCAACGCGATTCCTATTGGTGACGGCGCCGCTATATCTCCGGCCAGTGTCTCGCGAGAAGCCTCCGTGCGTTCACCCTCATGGCCCCGCCCGCCTAGCAACCGTGGTTGGCCTGCGCGTCCGCGGCCCGGACCGGCTGGCGCGGTGATCTCGGAGCGTTTAACGCCCTGCTGCGCGAGCCGGTCGAGCCCCGCATGTTCCTCGTAACCGCCCCGCAAGGATACGCCATGTCCACTCACGCCACCATTCACCGGCAGCCGCGTCTTGGTTGACACGGAGGTGGCCGGCAACGGGAACGGCGCAGCAAGGAAGGGCATCGTTCTCGCGGGCGGCACGGGTCTGCGCCTGCACCCGATCACCAGCGTCGTCAGCAAGCAGCTGATGCCGGTCTACGACAAGCCGATGATCTATTATCCCGTTTCGGTGCTGATGATGGCAGGAATCCGGGACATCCTCATCGTCACGACGCCGCGCGACCGCGTCGCGTTCGAAACGCTGCTCGGCGACGGCGCGCAATGGGGCGTGCACTTCCAATATGCGAGCCAGCCCGCTCCGGGCGGGATCGCGCAGGCCTTGCTGATCGGCGCCGAGTTCCTGGACGGCGCCCCCGCCGCGCTCATCCTCGGCGACAATATCTTCTATGGCCACGATCTGATCGCGACCCTGAAGCGGGTCAACGCGAGCACTTCCGGCGCCACGATCTTCGCCTATCATGTCGCCGATCCAGAGCGGTACGGCGTCGTCTCGTTCGATCAGGATGGGCGGGCGCGCAGCCTGGTCGAGAAGCCTGCGTCGGCCGACACCAGCTACGCCGTTACGGGCCTGTATTTTTACGACGAACAGGCCGTCGATCGCGCGAGCAGGCTCACTCCGTCCGCCCGCGGCGAACTGGAGATCACCGACCTCAACAGGATGTACCTGGAGGCGGGCGAACTCTGCGTGGAGGTGATGGGGCCTGGCTATGCCTGGTTCGACACCGGCACGCACGACACGCTTTTGGACGCGGCGGTGTTCACCCGGATCATCGAACAACGACAGGGACTGAAGATCTGCTGCCCAGAAGAGGTCGCCTGGTCGATGGGCTATATCTCCGACGAGGCTCTCGTCTCGATCGCCGCGCCGTTGCGCAAGAGCGGCTACGGGGAATACCTCCTTGCGGTGCTGGGCAGGAGCCGGCGGCGTTGAAGGTCCGCGAAACGGCGCTGCCGGGCGTACTGCTGATCGAGCCCGAACTGTTCTCGGACGATCGGGGCTGGCTGATGGAAAGCTGGAATGCCGACAGCTTCCGGCGGGCCGGCATCGTGGCTGATTTCGTGCAGGACAACCACAGCCGTTCGGCGCGCGGCGTGCTTCGCGGGCTGCACTACCAGATCGGCCAGCCGCAGGGGAAACTTGTGCGGGCGGTGCAGGGCCGGATCTTCGACGTGGCGGTCGACCTGCGCCGCACATCGCCGCACTTCCGGGCCTGGGTCGGGGTCGAGCTCTCTGCGGAGAACAAGCGGATGCTGTGGATCCCCCCGGGGTTCGCACACGGCTTTCTCAGCCTCGAAGACGGCAGCGAGTGCGCCTACAAATGCACGGCGCTGTACGCGCCGAAGGAGGAGCGCACGCTGCTCTGGTCCGACCCGGACGTCGGCATCACCTGGCCTTTGGACGAGATCGTCGCGCCGCTCCTGTCGGCTCGGGATGCCGCGGCACGTCCCCTCGCGGACGTGGAAATGTTCGAGTGAAGGTGTTGATCTTCGGGGCGGCGGGCCAGGTCGGCCGGTTGCTGGCCGAGACCGCGCCGGCGGCCGCACAGGTCGTCGCGCTCGACCGTTCCGAGTGTGACGTCGGTTCGCGGACGGCGGTCGCAGAGGCGATCGGCCGGGAAAGCCCCGAC
>NZ_DASVTH010000048.1:0-11746 GCF_036387615.1 Allosphingosinicella sp. | reverse complement strand
GGCCAACACCAACGCCAAAACGCCAGTGAAAACCCGTAGAACGGCTTGGCTTTAACCGATCCTGTGGCACCCAGAGGATACCACAAACCGGAGCCGCCGCCCACATGTCCCTTCATCTAAACCAACAATGTCAAAGAGCCGCACTTTTCTGCCCCTGTTGCCAGGGTGACCAAGCTGGTGATCAGAGAAGCGCGCGACGGGCCCAGCCACAGTGGCCATGTCCGTCGGTGAAGAGCCATATATGGACGCTTTTTCCGCCCGTCAACACCTTTTCACAAACGAGTCTTCCGAAAGAAGGCCCGCTCCGTCGCACCCTTCCGGCGCTTCGGAAGCGGCGATATGGGCGGAGCCAGGCCGGTCGTCAACGCCTCGCAGCCTAAAGAGCTGATTCCAGCGAAGGGGCTCAATCCGGACAGGTAATCGCTTCTTCACCACAGCTTGCTATCGCGCTCGAGCCCAGGCGTGACGGCGGAAGCTCGCGTCTCAAAAGAGTCGGAACCAGTGAGCGGACCCACGATCAGCGTCGCGATGAGCGTCCACAACAATGCGCCTCACCTCGCGCCCGCGATCGAAAGCATCCTCGCCCAGACCTTCGGAGACTTCGAGTTCCTGATCGTCAACGACGGAGCGACGGACGGGTCGGGCGCGATCATCGACGCTTATGCGGCTCGGGACGAGCGGATCCGGGCCATCCACCAGGAAAATCGCGGCCTGATCGCCAGCCTCAATCGGCTGCTCAACGAAGCCAGGGCGCCGCTGGTCGCACGGATGGACGGCGACGACATCGCCCTTCCCGCGCGGTTTGAGCGGCAACTCGCTTTCCTGCACGCCCATCCCAATCACGGCGTGGTCGGCACCTGGACGCTCGACATCGACGAGACCGGCGGCCCCCGAGCGGAAACGCCACGCGACCAGCCGACCAGTCACGAGGCGGTGATCGCCACGCTCGAGACGGTCAACCCGCTCTGCCACCCCTCCGTCATGATGCGGCGCGACGCCGTGCTCGCCGCCGGCGGCTACCATGCGGGCTATCGCCATTGCGAGGATTACGATCTGTGGCTTCGGATGTCGGAAAGCACCCGATTGTGCAGCATCCCGGAACGTCTGATGCTCTACCGGCATAGCGCGTCGCAGGTGAGCAACCGGCACATCCTGGCCCAGGCAATTGGCGCCGCAATCGCCTGGCTGGCGCATGTCGAGCGTCGCGAAGGCCGTCCGGATCCGACCGAGAACTTGGCGACGCTGCCGCCGATCGGCCAGCTCGACGACCTGTTCGGGCGTCGCGGCATCGATGCCGCGGTGCGGGCCAAAGTGGCTGCGAGCATCGTCCACTCCCCGCTCGCCCTGCGCGGCGAGGGTTATCAGCTGTTGCTCGATCACGTGCGGACCGGCGGCGCGAAGGCGGGGCTGTGGCGCACGGCGGGGCGCCTCGTGAAGTTTCGGGAACCCGCCCGCGCTCTTCGCCTCGCCGCAGCGCTCGCGGTACGCTGATGTCGGTCCGCGGCGCAGCGCTCTGGTCGATGGGGGCGCAATATGTAGTCTTCGCCGTCCAGTTCGCGGTAAGCGTGATCATCTCACGCTTCTTCCTGTCGCCGGAGGAAGTGGGGCTGTTCTCGATCGCGCTGTCCGCCGCGATGCTGGTGTCGATCCTGCAGGATTTCGGGATCACCCGATACATTGCCGGCCAGCCCAACCTTGGCGAGGCGCAGATCCGGACCTGCTTCTCGGTCTCGCTGCTGTTCGCGCTTGGCGTTGGCCTCGCCATCCTGGCGCTGGCTTGGCCAGTGTCGCGTTTTTACGGAGACCCTCGCCTGCTGCCCGTACTGGCAATGGTCGCCGGCTCGTACCTGCTCGCGCCATTCGGGATTGTGCCGAGCGCGCTGCTGCAGCGGGAGATGGATTTCCGCTCGCTGTTCCTGGTCAACGTCGGCGCGGTGCTCGCCTGGGCGGCTGCCGCGCTGGCCTTTGCGGCGACGGGCTGGTCGGCCATGTCGCTCGCCTGGGCGACCGTCGCGCAGCAGGGCGTTCGCGCCGTGATCGGCATGTGGCGAAGCGGGCATCGACCGCGCCTGCCGCTGAGCTTCACCGGCTCCGGGCCGATCATGCGCTTTGGGGGGGGCGCGTCGCTGCTCTACGCCAGCGGCTCGATCGGCACGCGTTCCCCGGAGCTCATCATCGGGCGGCTTCTGAGTTTCGAGGCGGTCGGACTATTCGGCCGGGCGAGCGGTCTGACGGGACAGCTGCGGACCCTTGTCGCTGGGGCCGCCGGCGGGGTGTTCTTCCCGGCTTTCGCGCGATTACGCGACAGCGGGGCGGACTTGTCAGGTCCCTATGTCCGGGTGGCCTCCGGGCTGACCGCCACCGTCTGGCCCGCAATGGCGTTCCTCGCCGCAGCCTCCGCCCCGCTTGTGCTGATGCTGTTCGGGCCGGTTTGGGCCGGGGTCGTGCCGCTCCTCATCTGGATCGCCCTGGCGGAGATGATTTTCGTCGGCCTGCCGCTGACGATGGAATTGCCGATCCTGCTCGGACGAATGCGGACGTTGCTCGCGCTCAACCTGCTCGACACATCCGCCTCCATAACGATGCTGATGCTCGGCGCCGCCTACGGCCTGGAATGGGCGGCGGCGTCGCGCATCGGCTATGGCCTGCTCTGGTTCGGAATCTATGCGCGCCTAATCCAAGGACTGGCAGGCTTTCGCTGGCGTTCCATGTTGCTCGTCTACTTGCAAAGCGCCGCGGTGAGCATCGCCGCGGTCGTTCCGTTGCTGCTCGTCTACACGCGCACAGAACCGGAGACGCTTGGCTTCGTCCCGCTTTCCGCATCGGCCGCCGCCGGGGCGCTCTGCTGGCTTGCCTGCTTGTTCCTGGTCCGTCACCCCGCCCGGCATGAGGTGATCGGCTTTGCCGAGACCGCTTGGCAGCTCCTGCCCCGCCCCGCTCGATCCGGCTGAGCCTCAGGCGCTCTGAATATAGGCGCGCATCGCCTCGGCTTCCTGCTCGATCTTCTCGATCCGGTACGCGACCAGATCGCCGATCGAGACGATGCCGATCAGCTTGTCATCGTCGACCACGGGCAAATGGCGGATCCGCTTGCGGCTCATCTGCGACAACGCCGACAGGACCGGCACGTCCGGAGTGACGGTGATCGCGGGGGAGGTCATCACCTTCTCGACCTTCCAGTCGAGCACGTCGGCGCCGTCGCGCGCCAAACCATAGATAATGTCGCGCTCGGACATGATGCCGACCACCCGGCCGCCGCGCAGCACCGGCAGTGAGCCGATCTTGTTGGCGGCCAGCATGGCGACTGCTTCGCGTACCGGCGTGTCGCATTCCACGCTGAGCAAGCCCCCGGTCTTGCGGCTCAGGATCGCGGCAATGGTCATGATCGGCCTCCTATTCTGCTCTACGCCGACTCGTGAGGGTTGATGATCCCACGCTCGCTTCACAAATGGAAGCATGCCCAGACACGATCCGATCCCGCCCGGGATCCAGCGCACCGCCGAAGCGTGGAGCCGATACAAGAAACTGATGAGCTGGATGTCGATCGCCGCCGTGGTGGCGGTGCTGCTCGCGTTGATCTGGCTAAAGAGCAACGGGCAGCCGATGCCGATCCACATGGCGATCGCCACGATCGCCGGCGTGGGTCTTTCCGTGTTGCTGGGCACCGCCTTGATGGGCCTTGCCTATTTCAGCAGCCATTCCGGCCATGACGAGGAAGCAGCGCGATCCGATGAATATCAAGACTGACGGACAGGTGGAGACGGACGCGCGCGGCGAGCCGATCTTGCGGCTCGTGCCCCGTCCCGCCGACATCAACGCCAACGGCCATATCTTCGGCGGCTGGGTCCTGTCTCAGATGGACATCGCCGCAGGCATCGTCGCATCGCATCGCGCTCAGGGGCCGGTGGCGACCGTCGCGATCGACGCGATGGAGTTCATTGCCCCTATCCTGCTCCACGACATCATCTCGGTCTACGCCCGGATCGAGCGCACCGGTCGGACCTCTATGGGAATCAGGATCGAAGTCGTCGCCACCCGCAATCGCGGTAAGGAGGAGGTCAAAGTGACGGAGGCCTTGTTCACCTTTGTCGCGCTCGACGAAAACGCCCGGCCGCGGCCGTTGCCGGCCGTTTGAACATCGGGTCAATCCGGCTTGTTGATCCTGTAGGTCAGGCTCACGCTGCCATTGGCAGGAACGGTCGGCGTCCAGAGCCAGGCTCCCTCCTTGCGGCTCAACTTGGAGCTGGTCCGCTGGAAAGTTTCACCATCGTCCAGGCTTAGGCGCACTTCCGCCCGGACCGGCCGTGGGTTCGCGTTCGTCAGCGTCAGGCGGCGAGATGTCCACCGATCGCCGGAGTCGGTCTCCTCCGCCGTCCACCGGACCGCCGGCGATTCGGCGTAACCGAGCTCGACCTCCTCACCCACCGCCTTGTCGTCGAGCCTGGTTTCCCCGATCAGCAACGGCCGCCCCGCCTGATGTTCGAACAAGGCGACAGAACCCTTGGGCAGGGGTACGCCGAGGCGGCTCTTCTGCTCATTCTGGAAACGAAGCATCAGCTGCGCCGCTTGGCTCTCCTCCTCGTCATCGGCAGCCAGCCGAACGCGGTAGATCACCTCGACGGGCACGTTGTTCAGGTCGAGAAACGCGACCTGCTTCTGGCTCATTGCGGCGACCGTGACGGGCTCCGGAAGGCGGTACAGCTTGAGATCGCCAAGCGTTTCCTGACGTGCGACCCGGGATCCCGTCACCACGATGTTTTCAGCGCCATCTTCGGCCGGCGGTGGGGGAGCCATCGCCATCGGTGGCGGCGGGGGCGGCGGCGGAGGGGGGGCGAAGGGACTGCTTCGCTCTCGCTGCCGAAGCGGGATGTCGCTGGTGGTGGCGGCGGCCCAGCAGCGCAGGTTCAGTTCCCCGTCCCCGCCGCCGCGCTCACGGCGCGGCCGATCTTCCTCGACCCTGTTCAACCGGCCGGCGACGGCTTGCGTATCGGCATTGACGAAGCTGGTCTCGTCGCCATTGGCGAGCGTGACCCAGGCAAATAGGTCGACTGAACGCCCGTCCGGTCGCATCGTGGCCACGTAATTGGCCTGCCAATCGAAGCCGCTCGCCAGATAGGAGAGCGTCACGTTGGCTGTTGCCGCGGCGGGGCTGCGGGTGCGAACGGACAAGGTGGGCTTTGCCGACAGGTCCGGCGGAACCGAAGGGTAGACGATCGTCTCGTTCAAACCGGAGCATTGCAGCGCTTCAAAGCCGGCTTCGGTCTGGAGCACCACCGCGCCTCCCGCGCCCGAGCGGATCACGGCCTCATGCTCGCGGACTTGGCCGGTGGCGAGGGAGGTGCGGCGAAGGTGCACGCGTCGGCCGAGCGAGCGCTCGAGCAGGCTGGCGGGCGACAGCAGAAGCGCATCCTGATTCTTCTCTACCACGCCATCCGGCAGGCCGGTGACGATCGCGCTTTCCGGTATGATGCCGCCCGCGACGCCCTCGAAACGGATGCTGCCTTCGCCAGCCGGAATCGAGACCTGGCGGCGCTCGCTAATAAGGGCGAAGCCCTGAAGCCAGTTCAGGTCCAGGCGGTCGCTCGAATATGGCGCGCGATAGACGGTGACGGAGACGGCGTCGGGCCGTGGCGATGACGTGATCGGCTCCGCCTGTCCGGCACTTCCCAATGCGACGAGCCCGATCAGCAGCCGGCGAAAGCTCGGCATGATCAGAACCGGGTCTGGAAAGTCACGTCCAGGTTCACGCTCCCATTGGCCGGGACCGGGACGCGCCAGACCACGCGGTCGGACGAGAGCCGCTCGCTGCGGATCGACTCCGAGATGATGCGGGTGTCGTCCCAATAGCTGTCGAGCCCGGACTGGAAGAGATCGACCGTGACCGGCTCGGGCCGCGCGTTGGTCACAATGTAGCGCATCCGGGTCTGCCAGAACTCCGTGCGCTGCAGCGTATCACCCTCGCCGGTGGCCTGGCGGCCGTCAAATCCCGTGATGCGGAATCGCGATGTCGTCTTCCACTGTTCGGCGGTGATCCGGTCGCGCCGCTCCAGTATCGGCTGCACTTTGACGTCGAAGGCATCGCCGGTCTTGAGCCCGATGTCTGAACCCATCGGCGTGTGCCCGATGGCGTTCTCGCCCACGAACTGCGCATTGCCGCGGGCGTCGCGCTGATAAACTCGCACGGTGCCTGCGGGCAGTGCGTCGCCAAGTCCCTGGTCGCGCGCGGTCGAGAATTTCAGCACCGTATCGGCGCTGCGGGCCTCCTCGAAATTCTGGAAGCCAGCGACCCGGAATTCGTAAGCGCGGCTCCCGGGCGCGCCGACCACGTCCAGGAAGCTGACCTGCTTGGTCTGAGCATTCGCGATCGTGGTGCGCTCGCGCAGCGGGTAAAGGTAAAAATCGCCGAGTCGCTCGCGGTTGGAGGTCTGGGTTCCCGGACGCCTCATGCTGCCGGGCGGCGGAGGCGGCGGCGAATAGACATCATAGCCGCGGTTCGCCTGCTGGACCTGCCCGGCCACCAGCAAGGTGGAGGCGTTGGTGAAGGTCGTGCCCGTGCTGTTGCTGAGCGTCACCCAGCCCTGCACGTCGATCTTGCCGGCACGCTCGTCGAACAGGGCGACATAATCCGCCTTCCAGGCGAGGCCGGGGGTCAGATAGCTCAGCGTAATGGGCCGAGTCCCGCCGCGGCGGCTCTCCATCGTGACCGACAGGGTCGGTCGGGCGCGCAAGTTCTCCGGCACCTTGTCGAATATGACCCGGGCCGGAAGCCGGTCGTCCCGCAGCACCTCGATTCGATTTCCGATCCGCAGGACGACGCCGCCGTTCGCAGCCAGCACCAGAGCGCGCTCGGTGATCTCCGCGCCGGTGGCGGGATTGATGCGGACGAGCGTGATCGTCTCGCCGACGGCTTTCTCCATCAGCGCCTGGGGGGAAAGCAGATCGAAATCGAAATTCTGCTCGACGACCTCGATCCCCTCGCCGGAGATGGTGACGGTTTCCGGGCGGATCTGACCGGAAACGTCCGGAAACTCCTGGCGGGCGCGCCCTGACGGGAGATTCAGCCGCCGCGCATCCTGCACCAGCGCAAGATTGTCGTTGTAGATCGTGACGGCGACATCGCCCTGTGCGGTCTGACCGGTCGCCTCGGCGGGCAGACTCTGGGCCGCGGCCGGGCCGGCGATCAGGACCGCGGCGATAATCAGGGGCTTACGCATCAAAACAGGCTCCTCCCGAGAGGGAGAAGCCTGTTACAATGTTACTTGGCCGTCAACGGGCGGAGGCGGATGTCGCAATCAGTGTGACCCAAGGCACACAGATCGCGGCGGAGACCTCCTGTAAGCCTCACGCCGCCGGAGCGACCTCCGTTTCGCCTTCCGGGCGGGGACGGCGGGTGCGGCGGCGAGGCTTCGCCTCGACCACATCGGCGGAGATCGCCGGGGGCAGCACGTCCAGCGACAAGCGACCCTCACGATTCAGCTCGGGCTGGGCCTCGGCCGTGGCCGGAATGGCGTCACCTTGCTCATCGGGCTGACGTTCACGCCGACGCGGACGCCGCGGTCCGTCCTCCCGCTGAACGCGCTCGGGACGATCGCCGTCCTCGTCGCGAGGCTCACGCGATGCTCGATACTCCCGCGGCTCGCGTGGCTCACGGTCGCCACGGGGCTCGCGCTGCTCACGCTCGCCGCGCGGTTCACCGTCTTCACGAACGTCCCGAAAGTCCCGGCGCGGTCGGAACTCGCGGTCGTTGCGCTGCTGCTGCTGCTGCGGACGCTCGTCCTGCTCGTCGCCGCCGTCATTGCCGTAGCCGGATTCGTCGCCGTCCTCGTCGTCGTCGGCCATGAAGTCGTCGCGGCGGGGGCGCTGTTCTTCGAAGCGCGAGCGATTCTCGTTCAGCACACGAAAATAATGATCCGCGAACTGGAGATAATATTCGGTCTGCACCCGATCGCCGGCCATTTGCGCGTCGCGCGCCATCGCCTTGTATTTTTCATGCAGCTGGGCCGCGTTGCCGCGCGAGCGGTTGTCCTGGCGGTTGCCGCCGCTGGGCGCGTTGTTCGGTCGCGGCCCGCTGCCGCCACGGCCGCGACGGCGGCCGTTCTGACGATTGTTGATCAAATACTGGTCCTCGTCACAGGTGGTCTGTTTCGCCACTCCAGCGGCCGGGCCAGTCCCGGCCGGATTGTTTGCACGACACCTCAGGCTGGGACCGTTATCCACGGCTCCCGCCACCTCACGCCAGCATCGTCCGGAGACGCCGCAGCAATCGGGGGTCGGCGACCGAGGCCTCACGCATGCTCAAGCTGTGATAGGCCCCGTCCCTGCCAAGATATGTAGCGGTACGCGCGGGGAAAACCAAGCGGAAAAGAAGTTCATCTGGATCAATGCGCTAGCGCCAGGCAGCGGACGTGCCCGGCAAGATCGCGATGCGGCTGCAGGTGGAGCCCGGAATCGCGGAACAGGGCCGCCACCGCGCCCTCCTGGCCCGCTCCGATCTCCAAGCAGGCAAGGCCGCCGGGGTTGATCAGGCGCGGGATCTCGCGCGCGAGCCGGCGATAGTCGTCCAGGCCATCGGGGCCGGCGAACAGGGCCGAATGCGGCTCCCAGTCCATCACGTCGCGGCTTAGTTCCGCTCCGGCCTCGACATAAGGCGGATTGCACAGGATCAGGTCGAAGCGCTCGTCAAGCCCCTCCGCCCAGTTGCCGGCCGCGAAATGGGCGCGGCTGGCCAAGCCGAGCCGTTCGGCATTGGCGCGCGCGTAGGCGAGCGCCGCGTCCGATCCGTCGATGCCGAGCCCCCGGGCGCGCGGCCATTGATCCATCGCCGCCAGGAGCAGCGTGCCCGGACCAGTGCCAAGATCGACAATCGTGGCGGGACCGTGCTCGCCAAAATGGGCGAGCGCGGCCTCGATCAGCGTCTCACTGTCCGGTCGCGGGACGAGCACGCCGGGCCCGACCTCAAGCTCGATCGTCCAGAAGGAGCGGCGGCCGGTGATGTAGGCGACAGGCTCGCCGGACTCGCGCCGGGGGAGCAGGGCTTCGAAGGGTGGCGGGGCGGGCGCGTCGAGATGGTGAAGCAGCATCGCTTCGCGCGTCACGCGGAGGGCGTGCGCCATCAGCAGTTCGGCGTCGAGACGCGGCGTATCACTGGTGTGCCCAAGCCGACGCGTCGCCTCGGCGAGCGCCTCACGCACTTTCATCCAGGCTCGCCAGTCGTTCGGCCTCGTCCTGCGCGATGAGCGAGCCGATCAACTCGTCCATCTGCCCTTCGAGGATTTCGGGCAGGCGGTGCAGCGTCAGGTTGATGCGGTGATCGGTGACGCGGCCTTGCGGAAAATTGTAGGTGCGAATGCGCTCCGAGCGGTCTCCGGAGCCGACCATCGACTTGCGCGCACCGGCGCGTTCGTTGGCGAGCCGCTCGCGCTCCGCTTCGTAAAGCCGCGTCCGCAGCACCTTGAGCGCCTTGGCCTTGTTCTTGTGCTGCGATTTCTCGTCCTGCTGGATGACGACCAGGCCGGAGGGCAGGTGAGTGATGCGGACCGCGCTGTCGGTGGTGTTGACCGACTGCCCACCGGGGCCGGATGACCGGTACACGTCGATGCGCAGGTCGCGCGCCTCGTCGATCTGGACGTCGACGTCTTCGGCTTCCGGCAGCACGGCGACCGTTGCCGCGGACGTGTGGATGCGGCCGCCGCTCTCCGTCGCCGGCACGCGCTGGACGCGGTGGACGCCGGACTCGAACTTGAGTTTGGCAAACACGCCCTGGCCGGCGACGGAGGCGACCACTTCCTTGAAGCCGCCGACATCGGATGCGGAGGCGGAGATCAACTCGACGCGCCAGCCCTGCGTCTCGGCATAGCGCTGGTACATGCGGAACAGATCGCCGGCGAACAAGGCCGCCTCGTCGCCGCCGGTTCCCGCGCGGATCTCGAGCATGGCCGCACGCTCGTCAGCTGCATCGCGGGGGAGCAGCTTCAGCGCCAGCGCGCGTTCCGCTTCGGCAAGCTTGGTCTCGTTCTCCGCGATCTCCTCGCCCGCCATCTGGCGCAGTTCGGGATCCTCGTCCGCCGCCATCAGCTGCAGCGCGTCGGCCTCCTCACGCAGCCGCCGCACCTCGCGCGCGGCAACCGCGACGGGCTCGATCTCCGCATAATCGCGCGACAGCTTGACGAACTGCTCCGCCGCCAGGTCCGGCGCGGACATCGCATTCTGCAATTCGTCCCGCCGCGCCTCGATCTGCGCGATCCGGCCGGCGGAGATGGACGTCACGCCGCAAATCCTCCCCGGGACGGGGAGGGGGACCATGCGAAGCATGGTGGAGGGGGCTCGACACGGCCGGTGCGTTGGCGGGCAGCCCCCTCCACCACGCCGCTTTGCGTCGCGGTCCCCCTCCCCGTCCCGGGGAGGATCGGGAGCTCGCATCCAGCCAAGACGGAAATCATTTCAGCCCGCCGCCCTCTAGACCGCGCCACTCAGGCGGCAGAGCACTCAACAGCCTACCAATCTCATCCGGTCCGACGATGACGTTGCTGCTCAAGTAAACTGGCTGAGCCTCGCCGTACTCATCAGAGCTTGGGCCTCTCACGTACAAGATGCCATCAACCCCCGCTTTCCGCGCTTGCTCCTTTTGACGTTTCGGAGATCCGTAGATGGAAGCGACGGAATAGCCTGCGTTACGTAGGCACCTGCTGATCATGAGAGCCGCCGATTGCAAAGCCGGCTCATTGGGAACTACCGCGAGAAGGTGATCGTCGCGCGGCGGCGCCGCAATCAACATCGCCAACCGCTCGATCCCCGCCGCCCAACCTACCGCCGGCGTGTGCGGACCGCCCATGGTCTCGATCAGGCCGTCATAGCGCCCGCCCGCCAGCACAGTGCCTTGCGCGCCGAGGCGGTCGGTGACGAACTCGAAGGCGGTGTGGCGGTAATAGTCGAGGCCGCGGACCAGGCGGGCGTTGCGGGTCCAGGTGACGCCGGACGCATCGAGGCCGGCGGTGACCTGGGCGAAGAAGTCGCTGGCGGCTGGCGACAGAAATTCATCGATCGCGGGCGCGCTGTCCGCCGCGGGCCGGTCGCGCGGGTCCTTGCTGTCGAGGATGCGGAGCGGGTTCTTCTCGAGCCGGACTAGACTGTCTTCGCACAGTTCCGCCCGGTGCGCCTCGAAATGTGCAACCAGCGCCGCCCGCCAAGCTTCGCGCGTCTCGGCGTCGCCGAGCGTGTTGAGCTGGAGCGTAACCCCGTCCACAATGCCGAGCTCTTGCAGCAGTTGGTCGGCGAGCGTCAGCAATTCGACGTCGGCGAGCGGCGAGTCCGTCCCGATGATCTCGGCGTCGAGCTGATGGAACTGGCGGAAACGCCCCTTTTGCGGGCGCTCGTAGCGGAATACCGGGCCGTGGGTCGCGACCTTCATCGGCGCGTGTTGCTGCCACCCTTCGCTCAGATAGGCGCGGCAAATGCCGGCGGTGAATTCGGGCCGCAGCGTGAGCGGGTCGCCGCCGCGGTCCGGGAAGGTGTACATTTCCTTGGAAACGATGTCGCTGGTCTCGCCGATCGAGCGGGCGAACACGTCGGTGCTTTCGAACACCGGCGTCTCAATCCGCTGGAAGCCGTAGAGCCGCCGCACGCGGTCGAACGCGCTCACGACCGCCTGGAAACGGTCGGACGCTTCGCCCCAGATATCCTGGGTGCCTCGGATGCGCTGCGGGCCCTTGCTCATGCGGCGGGGGCCTTAGCACTTTTGGCTCGCCTG
>NZ_DASVTH010000047.1:0-25068 GCF_036387615.1 Allosphingosinicella sp. | reverse complement strand
CGAGGACCTCGCCAAGGCGGCTTTGATGGAAAAGCGCAAGGCGGCCGACATGGCCGACGGGCTTCGCGTCGAGATCCAGGTGCTGGACGATGCGCTGAAAGCCTCGGAGGCCGACATCGCCAAGCTGCAGGGCAAGCTCAGAGAAGCGCGCTCGCGCCAGTCCGCGGTTCAGACCCGGCTGGAAGTCGCCCACAACCGCACCCGGGCGCGCGAAATGTATGCCGGCTCCAAGGTCGACGACGCGTTCAGCCGCTTCGACATTCTCGACCGCCGCGCCGATTATGCCGAAGGCCATGCCGATGCGCTGAGCCTCGGCGCTCCCCCCAAGACGCTCGAAGAGGAGATCGCCGAACTGCGCGCCTCCGAAGCCGTCGACGAGGAACTGGAAGCGCTGAAGGCCAGCCTCCGCGCGGCCGCTTGAAACAACAGGACAGGGAGGACAGGACAATGAAGAAACGTTTCTATCTCGACCGCCAGAACAAGAAGCTGTTCGGCGTCAGCGCGGGGATCGCGGATTATACCGGCGTCGATGCGACGATCGTCCGGGTGGCGCTCGTGCTGCTGACCCTCGCGGGCGGATTTCCGTGGACGATCATCGCCTATTTCATCGCCGCAGCCATGGCGAAGCCGCGCCCGCTGGCCGACTATCGGGGCGGTCCCGTCGGCTCGCTCGGCTCCACGTACGAGTATCGCGCCGAAACCCGCGAGATCGATCGTCGCCTCGCCGAAGTCGACACCTATGTCGCCGGCGCCAACAGCAGCCTGGCCAGGGAGATCGAGGAGCTGCGCTGACCAAAGCGCGGCTCCAGATCAGGAGAAATCGCCATGACCGAACCTATGACCATGGTCACCCTCGCCAGCTTCGCCCTGACCGGGCTCGGGATCGCCCTCTTCGCCGGCCTCAAGGGCTGGCAGGGGTGGCTGGACCTGAAACGGCTCGAACTCGCCGGGCACAAGGGCGCGGAGCTACGCTCCCCAGCCATGGAGCGGATCGAGATCGCCGACCTCAAAGAGCGTATCCGCAAGCTGGAAGCCATCGCGTCCTGCGTCGACTTGTGAGCCGTCCAGGCAAGCCACCCCTCCCGCTCAGGAGTTAACTTTTCGGGATTGCGCTCCGCCGGAATATCTAGTTTTGCCCTCCTCACGCCCCACCTAAGGGTGGCGAGATTCCGAGGAGTAGCAAGATGGACATGGTCACCAGCGAGAGCCCGATCAACGACCCGAAGAAGCAGCCGGCGGCCCTGCGCACCCTGCTCGGGCGGACCAACCGCGACTGGTGGCCCGAGCAGCTGACGCTGGAACTGCTCCGCCCCAACGGGCCGCAGGACCCGATGGGCGATGACTTCAAATATCGCGAGGCGTTCAAGACGCTCGACTATCAGGCGCTGAAGGCGGACCTTACCGCGCTGATGACCGACAGCCAGCCCTGGTGGCCGGCGGATTACGGGCATTACGGGCCGTTCTTCATCCGGATGGCCTGGCACGCCGCCGGCACCTATCGCAGCGGCGACGGCCGCGGCGGCTCCTCCTCCGGCCAGCAGCGCTTCGCTCCGCTCAATAGCTGGCCGGACAACGGCAATCTCGACAAGGCGCGGCGCCTGCTTTGGCCGATCAAGAAGAAATATGGCAGCGCGCTGAGCTGGGCCGACCTGTTCATCCTGACCGGCAATGTCGCGATCGAGTCGATGGGCGGCCCGACTTTCGGCTTCGGCGGCGGCCGCGAGGACGTGTTCGAGCCCGAGCATGTCTATTGGGGCACTGAGGAGGAGTGGCTCGGCCAGACCCGCATCGACGAGGAAGCGGGCCTTGCGCTCGAGAACCCGCTCGCCGCGATCCAGCACGGCCTCATCTACGTCAATCCCGAAGGTCCCGGCGGCAAGCCCGACCCGATCGGCTCCGGCCGCGACATGCTCGAGACCTTCTCGCGCATGGGCATGACCGCCGAGGAAACCGCGGCGCTGACCGCCGGCGGCCACACCTTCGGCAAGGCGCATGGCGCGGGCTGCCCGTCCAAGGTCGGCCGCGAGCCGGAAGCCGCCGACATCGCCCAGATGGGCCTCGGCTGGACGTCCAGCCACGAGAGCGGGATGGGCGATCACACCATCACCTCGGGCCTGGAAGGCGCGTGGACACCGACCCCGATCACCTGGGACGACACCTATTTCCGGATGCTGATGGACTATGATTATGAGCTGGTGAAGAGCCCGGCCGGCTCCTGGCAGTGGCAGCCCAAGAACCAGAAGCCGGAGGACTTGGCGCCGGCCGCGCACAATTCGAGCCGCCGCGTGCCGACGATGATGTCGACCGCTGATATGGCTCTCAAGGAGCATCCGGAGTTCCGCCCGATTTCCGAGAAGTTCCGGGCCGATCCTCAAGCCTTCGCCGATGCCTGGGCACGCGCCTGGTTCAAGCTGACCCACCGCGACATGGGGCCGAAATCGCGCTATCTCGGTCCGGAAGTGCCGGCGGAGGACCTGCTCTGGCAGGATCCGATCCCGGCGCGCGACGGTCCGCTGATCGATGCTGGCGACATCGCCGCGCTGAAGCAGAAGATCCTGGCTTCCGGCCTGACCACGGACGTGCTGGTACAAACCGCCTGGGCTTCCGCCTCCACCTTCCGCGGCTCGGACAAGCGCGGCGGCGCCAATGGCGGCCGCATCCGCCTCGAGCCGCAGCGCAACTGGGACGTAAACGAGCCCGAGCAGCTCGCTCGAGTGCTCGCAGTTTATGAGGGCATCAAAGCCGACTTCGACGGTTCGTCCGGCGGCAAGAAGGTCAGCATCGCCGACCTGATTGTGCTCGGCGGATCGGCCGCGGTCGGCGAGGCGGCGCGGGCCGCCGGCTTCGACATCGCGGTTCCGTTCACCCCCGGCCGCACCGATGCTTCGCAGGAGCAGACCGATGTCGAGGGCTTCGCGGTGCTGGAGCCCAAGGCCGACGGCTTCCGCAACTATCTCAGCACCCGGCACAACGTGCCGACGGAGGAGCTGCTGGTCGATCGCGCCCAGTTGCTGGGCCTCAGCGCGCCGGAAATGACGGTGTTGGTCGGCGGCCTCCGCGTGCTTGGCGCCAACCACAGCAAGGCCAAGCAGCACGGTGTGTTCACCGACCGGCCGGGGCAGCTCACCAACGACTTCTTCGTGAACCTGCTCGACATGGCCACGGCGTGGAAGCAGGTCAGCGAGGAAAGCGACCAGGAATATGTCGGCTCCGACCGTCACACCGGCGAGCAGCGCTGGACTGCGTCGCGTACCGACCTGGTGTTCGGCTCCAACTCGCAGCTGCGCGCGATCGCCGAAGTCTATGCGTGCGATGACGCGCGCGAGAAGTTCGTGAACGACTTCGTCGCCGCCTGGACCAAGGTCATGAACGCCGACCGCTTCGACGTCGGCCTCGGCGAGAACGAGTCGATCGGCTGAAAAAATCCCTCTCCCCTTGCGGGAGAGGGATCAAGGGAGAGGGGTGCGGCTGAGGCGGCTCGATGCCGCTGAAGACGCAAGGCGCACGATCCGGCATCGAGCCGGACCGTTCGCACCCCTCTCTCCAATCTCTCTCCCACAAGGGGAGAGAGGCTTATGATGGCTTAGTTCACGACCCGCATTACTGTCACCGTCCGGCGCGGGCCGGAGACGTGGTAGATCGTGCCATATTCCGTCTCGGCGATCGGGGTGGGGCGCGCGCCGCCGAGCGCCGCGACGATCTCCGGGACCGTGTTGCTGTGGCCGACGATCAGTGCGGGGTTCGGGTCCTTCTGGAGGTCCGCGACCAGCCCGGCTGTATCGCGCGGATCGTAGATTTGCGGCTCGAGCTGCAGCCGCGCCGCGATCGGAGCCGCGGTTTCGCGGGCCCGCCTGGTGTTCGTCACGTAGATGATCGCGGGCGCTCGCGCCCCGAAGCGGCCGGCCAGCAGCTGCGCCTGGCGTTGCCCTTCGGCAGTCAGTCCCGGATCGGCGGAGCCTTCCGCCTTGTGGAGGTGGCGCATCACGTAGAAGTCCGGCCCCGGCTGTTGCGGCACGTGGAGCATGCAGGCGGCGGTCAGCCCGGCAAGGGCAAGGCCGAGAAGGGTGCGGGCGGGCATGGGCAGGCTCCTGACGATCGGGAACGCGATCCGTTGCGCATCGGGGTGCGCGGCGCAAGGTCTCGACAAAGCCGGGCGGTTGCGGCACGGGCTTCCGATAATCAACCCGGCGGGCGAGGGGGCGGGCCGCTCCCCGGGAGAAGGACAGGGTCAAGAATGCTGCAACCGACTGAGCGCCCCAATCGACCGGCGCTCGAACTGCATGTCCCGGAGCCCCACGCGCGGCCTGGCGACGAGATCGACTTCAGCCACATCGCCATTCCGCCCGCCGGAGCCATGTCCCGCCCGGACGTCAACGTCGATCCCGCCGATATCCGCGACCATGCCTATGGCCTGATCCGCGTGCTCGACGAAGCGGGTAGCGCGGTCGGCCCCTGGGACCCGCGGCTGGACGCCGAGACACTGCGCCGCATCCTGCGCGACATGATGATGGTCCGCGCTTACGACGAGCGCATGTTCCGCGCCCAGCGGCAGGGCAAGACCAGCTTCTACATGAAGGCGACGGGCGAGGAGGCGATCGCGGTCGCCGGCACCCACGCGCTCGACCGCGAGGACATGTGCTTCCCGACTTATCGCCAGCAGGGCATCCTGGTCGCGCGCGATTACCCGCTCGTGACGATGATGTGCCAGGTCTATTCGAACAAGGGCGACCCGCTCAAAGGCCGCCAGCTGCCGATCATGTATTCCTCGAAGGAGCATGGCTTCTTCACCATCTCCGGCAACCTCGCGACGCAATTCCCGCAGGCGGTCGGCTGGGCGATGGGCTCGGCGATCCGCGGCGACAGCCGCATCGCATCGGCCTATATCGGCGACGGATCGACCGCGGAGGGCGACTTCCACAGCGCCTGCACCTTCGCCGGCGTCTACCGCGCGCCCGTCATCCTCAACATCGTCAACAATCAGTGGGCGATCTCGACCTTCTCCGGCATCGCCGGCGGGAATCTGACGACGTTCGCAGCCAAGGGGCTCGGCTACGGCATCCCGGCGCTGCGCGTCGACGGCAATGACGCCCTTGCGGTCTACGCGGTCACGCGCTGGGCGGCGGATCGGGCGCGCTCCAACCTGGGCCCGACCCTGATCGAGTTCTTCACTTACCGCGTGGAGGGCCATTCCACCTCGGACGATCCGACCGCGTACCGTCCGAAAGGCGCGGGCGAGGCGTGGCCGCTCGGCGATCCGGTGAAGCGGCTGAAGCAGCACCTGCTCGCGCTCGGCGAATGGGACGAGGAGCGTCACCAGGCGCAGTTCGACCAGCTCGCCGCCGAAGTTCTCGCCGCGCAGAAGGAGGCCGAGCGGCTCGGCACGCTCCAGTCCGATCCCTACGCGGAAATCCCGACCATGTTCGAGGACGTATTCGCCGAACTGCCCTGGCACCTTCGCGAGCAGCAGGCGCAGGCTCTGGCCGAGGCGAAGGCGAAGCGCGCATGAGCGTGATGAACATGATCCAGGCGCTCAACAGCGCCCATCGCGTGATGATGGAGCGCGACCCGACTTGCGTCGTGCTGGGTGAGGATGTCGGCTATTTCGGCGGCGTCTTCCGCGTCACCGAAGGCCTTCAAAAGGAATTCGGCAAGCAGCGCTCGTTCGACGCTCCGATCAGCGAGAACGGCATCATGGCGGTCGCGATCGGCATGGCGGCCTATGGCTTGAAGCCGATAGCCGAGATCCAGTTCGCCGACTACATCTATCCCGGCTTCGATCAGATCGTTTCGGAAGCCGCCAAGATCCGTTACCGCTCGGCCGGCGGATGGGGTCTCTCGATGGTGGTCCGCTCGCCCTATGGCGGCGGCATCTTCGGCGGCCAGACGCACAGCCAGTCCCCCGAGGCCCTGTTCGCGCATGTCGCCGGCATCAAGACGGTTATCCCGTCCAATCCTTACGACGCCAAGGGTTTGCTGATCGCCGCGATCGAGGATCCGGACCCGGTCGTGTTCTTCGAGCCCAAACGCATCTACAACGGCCCGTTCGACGGCTATTACGAGCGTCCGGTGACGCCCTGGGCGAAGCATCCGGCCGCTGAGGTGCCGGACGGCCATTACACGGTGCCGCTCGGCAAGGCCGCGGTGGCGCGGGCAGGGGAGGCGGTCACGATCCTCGCCTACGGGACGATGGTCCATGTCGCGATCGCGACCGCCGAGGCGGAGGGGATCGATGCCGAGGTGATCGATCTTCGCACCATAGTCCCCGTCGACATCGAGACGATCGAGGAATCGGTCAAGAAGACCGGCCGCTGCGTCGTGCTGCACGAGGCGACCCGGACCGCCGGCTTCGGCGCGGAGCTTTCCGCGCTCGTGCAGGAGCGCTGCTTCTACCATCTCGAGGCGCCGGTGCAGCGCGTCACCGGCTACGACACGCCTTACCCGCACTCGATGGAATGGGTCTATTTCCCGGGCCCGGTGCGGCTCGGCCTCGCGCTCAGGAAAGCTTTGGAGGATTGATGGCGCGCTACGAATTCAAGCTGCCCGACATCGGCGAAGGCATTGCCGAGGCCGAGATCGTGGCATGGCACGTCAAGGTGGGCGACGAGGTCAAGGAAGACCAGCAGCTTGCCGATATGATGACCGATAAGGCGACGGTGGAGATGGAATCGCCGGTCGCCGGTCGGGTGGTCGAAGTAGCCGGCGAAGTCGGCGACCAGATCGCGATCGGTTCGGTGCTGGTCGTGTTCGAGACTGAGGCGGGGGCAGGGACGTCCGCGCCCACGTCGCAGCAGGAGGGCACCGAGACCACGGACCAGGGCGAGCGCACCGACACGGTCACGCTCGGGGATGGTCTGGTCGCGCCCACGCAGGCGCAGGAACAGGCGATCCCGTCCGCCCAGATCGAACAACCCTCCCAAGCCGTTCGGCCTGAGCCTGTCGAAGGCCGCTCCTCGTCTTCGGGTGCCGGGCAAGAAGGAAGTGGCGGCCTTCGACAAGCTCAGGCCGAACGGAGCGGGGATGAAGCACAAGGGCAAGCAAAGCAGGTTCTTGCATCACCCGCAGTGCGCCAGCGCGCGCGCGATCTCGGCGTCGACCTTGCGGCGGTGAAAACCACCGCCGACCGAGTCCGCCATTCCGATCTCGACGCTTACCTGCTCTACAATGGCGGCTCCGTCGCCCGCACCGGCTCGGCGCCGCGCCAGGACGAGATCGTCAAGGTCGTCGGCCTGCGCCGGAAGATCGCCGAGAATATGCAGGAGGCCAAGCGCCGCATCCCGCATTTCACGCTGGTCGAGGAGTTCGACGTCACCGCGCTCGAACAGACCCGCGCGATGATGAACGCGGATCGCGGCGGCAACCCCAAGCTTACCATGCTGCCGTTCCTGATCACCGCCATGTGCCGCGTGCTGCCGGAATATCCGCAGCTCAACACGCGCTATGACGATGACGAGAATGTCCTGTATCGCTCGGGCGCGGTCCACATGGGCGTCGCCACGCAGACGCCGAACGGCCTGATGGTCCCCGTCATCCGCAACGCCCAGGATCGCAGCGTCTGGGAGATCGCCAGGGAGATCCTGCGCCTCGCGGAGGGCGCCAGATCGGGCAAGGCCGCGCGCGAGGAGCTGAGCGGTTCCACCATCACCCTGTCGAGCCTCGGCCCGATGGGCGGGATCACCTCGACGCCGGTCATCAACCGCCCCGAAGTTGCGATCATCGCCGTCAACAAGGTCGAGGAGAAGCCGGTCGTGATCGACGGCGATCTCGAGATCCGCAAGCGGATGAACCTGTCGCTGTCCTGCGATCACCGGGTCGTCGACGGCTGGGACGCGGCCAACTTCCTCCAGGCGATGAAGCGCGTGATCGAAAGCCCGCTCAAGCTGTTGTCGATGTAAGGCAACCGTTCGCCGGTTCCGGCCGTTTGCTGCTCGAATTTTCAGGAGCCAGCATATGACCGATCACAAGAAGAAGGGCGATTTCGACCAGTGGCAGAAGGAAGACAAAGGCGGCAACCAGAAGGCCCACGACAAGGGCGAGAGCAACAGCCGCACCGGCCACAAGCAGAATAGCGGCGGCGGCGGGCGGGATTAGCCGCCGGTTACGGTCCCCAGTAGCTGGACCTGGCCGTTCGGCAGCATGCGGCGGACACGCAGGCGCGTGGGCGCGCCGCGCGCATAATCTGTGACCTCCAGCACGTAGAGCGCACCGCCCGACGCAACCACTCCGGTCGGCGCCCAAGGTGCTTCCGCCCCGATCGGTGCCGAGCGGCGACCGCGTGCATCAACTCGGACGATGCGCCGGTTGGCCTGCTCGGCGACATAGAGCGCACCCGCGCGATCGACCGCGATGCCGTAATTCTCAGGTGCGAACCCGACCGCGGCGGTGACGAGGCGGTCGCCGGCGCGTAGCCGCTGGACGATTCCTCGGTGACGAAAGAAGAAGCTGCCGTCCGGGCCGAATGCCGCGCCGCCGATGTTCGAAAGCAGCACGGGCGGCTCGGCGTCCCTCGCGGCCGCGCGATCGGAGAGCAACTGCGGCGCCCCGCCAGGGCACAAACGGTGAAGCAGCAGCGCCCGTACCCGCGTTTCGCCGACGAGATAGCTGCAACCGAACCGATCTCGCAACACGCCCGCACCGAAAGTCGGGCTGCCCGTCGGACCGTACGTATAGGAAAAGCGCCCGTCCGGAGCGATCATCCACAGCCCCGCCCGGTAGCGCGCCGTGGCGGGATCGTAGAAGCTGTCCTCGCCCCACAGATGCCCGCCCGAGTCCAGGAACAGCTCATGCACATGCGCGCCGACCGACCGTCGGACGACGAGGGGCTGCTTGCCTGGCGCGATCGCCCAGATACGCTCGAGATCGCTGAAGAAGACGCGCCCGTCCGGTGCGACCGCGATTCCGCGCGGCGGGTGGGCGAAAGCGCCCGCCGCGAACGTCAGCCAGCACGCGGCGAGCAGGTGAAGGGCGAACTTCATCCGGGCAGGTCGAACAGGTCGGCGAGGATCGTGCCGGCATCGGCATCGCAGCGGGACTTGGCGGGGCTGTCGTAGATGACCAGGATCTGGCGGGCCTGCTCGCCATCGCCGTTCCACAGCGCCAGCCCTTCAGGATGGTCCTTGCCGCGCCCGAACGGGATCTCCACGATCCGCTCCGGACGATGCAGCCGCACCTTGCGCGCGTCCTGCGGCGGGTCCTGCACCCAGCCGCGCCAGCGATAGATCGCGCATGGGCCCGACAGGCCAGTCGTGGGTCCGGCGAGGATAAGGAGATCGTCGCCGCAGCGCTTCAGGTCGCGAATGCCGAGCCCCTCCATGGCGAGCAGCCGCTTTACCGGCTCGTCGTCCAGGTGCAGCCGCTCCGGATGCTTGTGTCCGTCGCGGACATGCACTTCGACCAGCACCGCGTGGGTTGCGATCACCGGGCCGCGCAGGCCGAGAGCAATCCTGTCGCCGCAGGCCGCCAGGCCCTCGATGTCGAGCCCGCCTTCCTTGGACGGAATACGCGTGAACGGCTTGATCAGCGGATCGTCGGCCAGCGCCTCGGCGAGCGCATTGCCGTGCTTGGTCTGCTTCAGCATCGACGCGCGGCGCGTCCCATCCTCGCGTACCGGCCGCAGCGCGCCGTCGCCATCATCGACCAGCGGCAGCTTCGCCAGCAGGCAACGCGAGCGCGTCTCCTTGAGGTTGGCGAGCAGGTCGAGATCGATGCACTCGTCCTCGAACTTCTCGGGCTTGTGCCGCGTGCGGGCGTGCGAGCCCAGCACCCACAGCCAGCCTTCGTCCGCCGCCAGCCCTTCCAGATCCGCCTCGCCCTCGGGATCGTCGAGCTCCAGCAGCTCGGCCAGGTTGAAGCGCCGGTGATTGCCCCAGCGCCCGTCCGCCACCTCGGTCAGCCGATCGACGCACCCATATTCGTCCGACGCCAGGAACAGGCTCCGCCCGATCCGCGACCCGGCCGAGAAATTCTTGATCGTATTGCGCTCGCCAAGGGCGGTGCCGAATTCGAGCGTGATCTGCCCGGCGACGGGGGAGGGGGCGGGCCAGCCGCGAGCCGTCTGTGAGTTCGTTGGATCTGTCATACGCTTTTGTGCGCCCGCCCCGCCCCAACGGCAAGCGCTTGCGGAGCGACTTGCACGGGCGTATCTACGTTGTCGCTACAGGAGTATGTCGATGAACGTCCATGTCCGCAAATGGGGGAACAGCGCGGCGGTCCGCATCCCTGCCCAAACTCTTGCTGCAGCCGGAATCAAGACTGATGATCGGGTGAAGGTGAGCGAAGAGGACGGCCGGATCGTGATCGAAAAGGCTGAGCCTGGCGAGCCGATCACGCTCGAATGGCTGCTCCAGGGAATGACGCAAGATCACCTCCACGAGGAGATCGATTTCGGCCCGCCGGTTGGAAAAGAATTTAGGTGACGAAGCGCTGGGTTCCGGAAGCGGGCGATATCATCTGGATCGAGTTCGACCCACAGGCCGGACACGAGCAGGCCGGACACAGACCCGCGCTTGTGCTCTCGCCGGCCGAATATAACGGCTTGACGGGCCTGCTCCTCTGCGTTCCGATGACGACACGCACGAAAGGCTACAAGTTCGAGGTCGCCGTTGCGGGCAAGCGCGGTGGCGTGGCGCTTGCTGACCAAGTCAAATCCTTCGACTGGGGCGCCCGACGCGCGAGCAAGAAGGGACGGGCCAGCGATGCGGAACTGGAGGCGATCAGGGCAAGAGTAAGGGCGCTGGTCGGCTAGATCGGGCCTCAGGGTCGATGCAGGTTTCTGGCTCTTCGTTTTCCAGGCGCCATTCCGGCTGGCTCTCGACCAGATAGTAGGTCCGGCGTGCTGCCTCGTTATACTCGCCTGCGATCGCGGTGAACTCCACGCAATCGCTGCCGCGCCAATTGAGCGCTTTCGGATAGGTGAGCACGCGAGGGCTGACGGTCCGGATCTTGCGGAGCATGGGATGGACCGCCCAGACCGCCACGCCTTCGCCGCAGGTCTCGTGCGCTTCGCTGTAGACGGCGACGGCGAAGTGCCGGTTGTCGGGTGAGAAGGTCGGCGCATCGCCCGTGCACTCGTGAACGGATTCGGTGTCCGCGACGTAATAGTCGCTGCCTTCATAATAGCCGACGGATATGCCGAACATGCGCCCCTGCAGGAAAGCGCGGTCGAGATGGAAGATGGCGCAATCGTCGGCTTCCGCGCACTTAGTCTCGTAATCCAACTCGCCACCCCGTGAGGCGACTTTCAGGACCTTGCCGCTACGCGAAACCAGACGAGGATAGCGCTCCAGCAGCGCTCGCTCGCTCGCCGGCGGCAGTAGCGCCGATGGCTCCACGAGCGGAGACTCCATCGGCGCGGACGTGGGTGTCGAACAAGCGACGAGACCGAGAACGGTGCCGGCAAGCCCCGCGCCGTTGGCGATTCTAGACGTCCAAGTTCGCCACATTCAGCGCGTTTTCCTGGATGAAGTCGCGCCGTGGCTCCACCACGTCTCCCATCAGGCGCGTGAATATCTCGTCCGCCACATCGGCCTGTGTGATCTCCACCCGGAGAAGCGAGCGGTTGTTCGGGTCCAGCGTGGTTTCCCACAGCTGCTCGGCGTTCATCTCGCCAAGGCCCTTGTAACGCTGGACGGCTAGGCCCTTCCGGCCGGCGGCGAGGATCGCCTCGAGAAGCTCGGTCGGGCGCCGGACGAGCACGCCCTTGCCGGGCTCCGGGGCTCGGTCGGCGGGCGGCAGGCCCTCGACATTCTCGTGCGGCGTGTCGCTTTCGCCCTCCTCCTCGGCAGCGGCGGCTGTCGACTTGGACGAGACGAGCCGCGACTGGGTGCCGTAGGTGGCGGACTGCTCGGCCGTGAGGCTGTGCAGCTTGCGCGCCTCGGCCGAGACCAGGAACTTGGCGTCGACGACATGCCAGTCGGTGACGCCGCGCCACAGCCGCTTCAGCACGTAATTGCCCTCGCCCGATGCCTCGCCGGTCCAGGTCGCCTCGGCATCGCCCGCCTGCAGCCACGCGGCCGCGCGCGCGACGGCGGGGCCGCGCTGCTCCGGCGTCAGCTCCGGATCGAGAGCGGCGGTGAGCGCCAGCGCTTCGATAATGGCGGGATCGTAGCGCTTGGGAATGTAGCGCATCAGGCTGCGCACCCGCCGGGCATGATCCGCAAGCTCGTGCAGGTCGCGTCCGGTGCGCGGGCCTTCTTCTGTCTCGAGCCGCATCGAACCGATGCCGGCATTGACCAGATACTGGTCGAGCGCGCCGTCATCCTTGAGATAGACTTCCGAGCGCCCCTTGGCGACTTTGTAGAGCGGCGGCTGCGCGATGTAGAGGTGTCCCCGCTCGATCAGCTCCGGCATCTGCCGGTAGAAGAAGGTGAGCAAAAGCGTCCGGATATGCGCGCCGTCGACGTCGGCGTCCGTCATGATCACGACCTTGTGGTACCTGAGCTTGTCGGCGTTGAAATCGTCGCGTCCGATCCCGGTGCCCATCGCCTGGATGAGGGTGCCGACCTCCTTGGAGCCGAGCATGCGATCGAAGCGCGCGCGCTCGACGTTGAGGATCTTGCCCTTCAAGGGAAGGATCGCCTGGACCTCGCGGTTGCGGCCCTGCTTGGCGGAGCCGCCGGCCGAGTCACCCTCGACCAGGAACAGTTCGCACTTGGCGGGATCGCGCTCCTGGCAGTCGGCGAGCTTGCCGGGCAGCGAGGCGATGTCCATCACGCCCTTGCGCCGGGTGAGCTCGCGCGCCCGCTTCGCGGCCTCGCGCGCGGCGGCCGCGTCGATCACCTTCTGTATGACGGTGCGGGCGTGCGCCGGATTCTCCTCCAGCCACTCTGCGAGCTTGTCGGCGATCAGGCTTTCCAGCGGCTGGCGCACCTCCGAGCTGACGAGCTTGTCCTTGGTCTGCGAGCTGAACTTGGGGTCCGGCAGCTTGACCGAGACGATCGCCGTCAGGCCCTCGCGCATGTCGTCGCCGGTGAGGCTCACCTTCTCCTTCTTGAGCACCCCCGACTTGTCGGCATAATTGTTGAGCGTGCGGGTCAGCGCGGCGCGGAACGCCGCGAGGTGGGTGCCACCATCGCGCTGCGGGATGTTGTTGGTGAAGCAGAGGACCTGCTCGTAATAGCTGTCGTTCCACTCGAGCGCGACGTCGATGCCGATTTCGTCACGCTGGCCGTGGACGGACACCGGCTCGGGGATCAGCGCCGTCTTGGCGCGGTCGAGATAGCGCACGAAGGCGGCGATCCCGCCCTCGTAGAACAGTTCGACGGATTTCTCCTCCTCGTGCCGCGCATCGGTCAGCACCAGGCGCACGCCGGAATTGAGGAAAGCGAGCTCGCGGAAGCGGTGCTCGAGCCTGTCGAAGTCGAACTCGACGATCTTGAACGTGGCGGGGGAGGGCAGGAACGTCACCCGCGTGCCCTTGCGGCCCTCGGGCGCGGGTCCGACCACCTTGAGCGGCGCCACGGCATCGCCATGCCGAAAGCGCATGTAATTCTCCTCGCCGTCGCGCCAGATGGTGAGATCGAGCCACTCGCTGAGCGCATTCACCACCGACACGCCCACGCCGTGCAGGCCACCCGACACCTTGTAGGCGTTGTCGTCCGACGTGTTCTCGAACTTTCCGCCGGCGTGGAGCTGGGTCATGATCACTTCGGCGGCCGACACGCCCTCCTCGGCATGGATGCCGGTCGGGATGCCGCGGCCATTATCCTCGACCGAGACCGAGCCGTCGGGGTTCAAGATGATCTGGATGAGGTCGCAATGGCCGGCCAGCGCCTCGTCGATCGCATTGTCCGAAACCTCGAACACCATGTGGTGCAGGCCCGAGCCGTCGTCAGTGTCGCCGATATACATACCGGGCCGTTTGCGCACCGCATCCAGGCCTTTCAGGACCTTGATGGAATCCGCGCCGTAAGCATTTTCTGAAGGGGATGTCGCCATAGGCAGGATATAGGAAGGGGAGGGGCCAAAGGCGAGGAAAATGGCCTCTCGACGGCAGTGTTGCGGGGGTGAAGCCGAATCCCCTCTCCCCGCCGGGGAGAGGGCTTGTCGTCAATCCCCGCCGCGCCGCATCCGCGCCGCCGAAGCGCGCATCTTTTCGGCGCCGGCGACCATTTTCTTCGCGCCCGCCCGCAGCTTGGGGATGGCGTCGATCAGCTCGTCGTGCGTGACCGTGCGGCCCTCGGCGCGGGCGCGGGCGATCTGGCGTTCGCGGTAAGCGGGATTGCGAAGCTTGTCCGCCTCCTGCTCCATCGTCCGTGCGCCGCGGACCATGCTGTCGGCGCCGCGCTCCATGCCGTCCGCCCCTTTGGCCATGCCGCGATGATGCGCCTGCCGTGCCTCGCGCCGGACCTCGACGATGCGCTCGCGGGACATCGCGTCGGCCTCCGCGCGCGCTTCGGCACGTGCATGCGCTGCTTCGCGGTGGGCCTCGCGGCGTGCCTCCTTCATCTCCCGCTCGTACTCGGCCCGATCCTCGGCCGACCAGCGGTGGGGGTGCGCCGCGCTGAGCGCGATCGAGGCGGGGAGCGAGACGGAGGCGAGCTGCGGCATCCGTACCTTGATCGGCGGCACGTTCACCCGCACCCGCGGCGCAAACACGTTCATCGCCGGCACATTCACCCGCACGCCGTCCACATCGACGTTGATTGCGGGAACGTGCACCCGGGTCTCCGGCACGTCGACGTCGATCGCGGGCACTTCCACCACCTGCTCGGACGCAGCTGCCGGAGGCGCGGGCGGAGTGGGGGTCGCGCGCGCCAGCGGAGCCGGTGGCGCAGGCTGGGCAGCAAGGGCCGCAAGTACCACCGGTGGCCTCGGCGCAGCGGCCGGGGCGGGAGCGACGGGCGCCTCTGGGGCCTGCGGAGCTTCCGAAAGCTCAACCAGTTCCGCCACCGCCGGCACCAGCTCGATGGCGGCGAGCGGGGCCGCGAAGCCGGCGCAGCCGAGCATCGCCGCCACCGTCCAGAACGAGCCGGACTTGCGCATGCCGCGGCCTTCCAGGATTGCGAGGACGCGCCGCCTCAGCCCGTTCGCCCGCGGCGCCATGCTGTTGGCGGGCACCATCGCGGTGCGCGAATGCCGCGCGCAGCTGACCAGGGTCTGGGCATATTGCGCCGGTTCGACTTGGGCGAGCGCTGCCAGGTCGGCTGCTTCCTCAGCCTGCTGAACGACTTCCCGCTCCAGCAGCCAGACCAGCGGATTGAACCAGAACAGCGCCACCGATACGCGCGTCATCATCAGGGCCGGCCAGTCGCGCCGCACGACGTGCGCCACTTCATGGGCCAGGATCGCGTCGGCATCTTCCGGACGATCGAGCGTGTCGCGATCGATGAGAATGGCGGGCCGCAGCCAGCCCCAGCTGAGCGGCGCATCGGCTTCGTCCGACACGAGCAGGCGGATGCCCGCACCCCCGCGCTCGCCCGCCTGCGCCCGCTCCATCGCGCGGACCCAGGCCGGATCGGTCACGGGCGAAGCCGCACGCGTCCAGCGGCGCAGCGTGAGAAGGCCCGCTCCGATCCGCAATCCGACCATCAGCAGGCCGCCAAGGTAGAGGATCGCGATCAGGCTCGACGGATCGTCCCAGATCGTGGTCGGCACCGGCTGCAAAGCGGCGATCTCCATCGCCGCGCTCTCAGCGCCGACATAGGCTTCCATCGGCAACGCCGCGACCGGCTCGGCGGCGGTCTCGATCTGCAGCGCGGGCAGGAACAGCGCGATCACCGGCAGCATCAGCACCAGGCCGACGCCGAGCCGCAGCACCGCCGCGCGGTCCGCCGGGCTTCGCGAGCGCAGCAGGGCGGCCAGCGCGAGCGCGGCCGCGATGATCGCCGCGGATTTCCAGGACATTTCCCACAGGAATGCGAAGCTCATGACTCAACGCTCCTTTGCACGATCGATTGCCCGTTGAAGCTCGTCCAGCTCCTCGGGGCCAAGCTTTTTCGACAAACCCAACAATGCCGTCGCCGCACTGGCGGCCGAGCCGTCGAAAAAGGTGCGGACCAGGTTGTGCAGCGCCGATTCGCGCACGGCCGCGGGCTGCGGCACCGGCTTGTAAATGTAGGTCTGCTCCTCGGCGCGGTGGCTGAGCAGGCCCTTGGCCTCCAGCCGGCCGAGCATGGTGCGGACCGCCGAATGGCTCGGCGCATCGTTCATCGCCCGCCGCACCTCGGCCGCACTGGCTTCGCCCAGGCGAAGCAGAATCTCGAAAATTTCGCGCTCGCGCCGTGGAAGCGAATCGATCATGCCACCTCACCTGCTACAATCCGTAGCATGCCACATTTGTAGCGGGAGGCAAGCGGAAAAGTTTCGTCTCCGCATCTTTCCCGCCGGCGCGGATTTCGGAACCGTGACGAGCATCGCTCATTGTGCTCCCGACCCAACAAAAGGAGTAGACAATGAAGCGCATCCTGACCGCCGCATTCGCGGCCGCCACCCTGTCGCTTGCAGCTTGCGGCGGCGACGGCGACGACGCCCTCGGAGATCGCGCCGAGGAGGCCGCGGACAACAAGGCCGAAACGCTCGACGCCGCGGCAGAGAACGCCAGCGGCGCGCAAGCCGACGCGCTCGAGGATCAGGCGGAAGCAACCCGCGACGCCGGCGACGCCAAGGAAGAGGCGATCGACAACACCGATGTCGACACCGACGACCTGACGGAGGGCCAGAAGAACGCGATCGTCAACGCGCAGTAAGTCTAGGCGCGCCGCCGCTGGATAAAGCCGATCTGAACTCCGCTCCTCCGTTAAGAGGAGCGGGGTTTGCGTTCCAAGCTCTCATGGTCCCGGAATTCACGGCGCGACCGGTGGACCGGGCACCTTCTCCTTCTCGTCACGGCTCAGCACCCCGCTCGACACGCGCGCATCGGCGCCGGGCTTGAACTCGCCGAGTTTGCGGACCTCGATCTTGTCAGGTCCGGCGCCGTCGGTCAGCACGAGCCCCCCGCTGCCAAACAGAAGGCCGCTGCGCCCGCCCTTCGCGCGCGGCACGCGATGCTCCCGGCTGTGCACCACCGTCTCGCCGAACAATGTCTCCTGCGTCACCAGGATCTCGCTGTCGCTGAGGCTCTTCAGCTTGAACCGGTATCCGAGTGGCTTGCCGAAGTTGCCGGCCTGACGCTCGACGGGCGGCGCGCCGCTATTGCTGCTGGTCTCTGCGCTGTAGCGCAGCCCGGTTACTTCGAAAGCCGGCTGCTGCCCCTTAAGCAGGGTGTAGGCGCCACCCTGATCGGGCAGGCAGGTGGCGGTCCATTTGCCTTCATCCTCGACCGGCACGCACCAGACCAGCCGAAAGTCGTCGGCGCTCGGGGTGCCCGCGCGCGGGAAGCTCGGCATCGGCACGCCCCTCATGGTCAGCACCCGCTGCATCGACATCGGAATGCCGTAAAGCGTCGTGCCCTTCGGCAGCGAGCGGCTGCTGAGCAGGGTGCGGATCGTCGTCTCCTGGGTGAGCACGCCCATATAGCCGTGCGCGAACCCCGCCTCGAGCAGCACGTCGCCGACGCCGCGCTCGCCCTCGTGCACCCTCGGGACGCCAGTCGTCATCAGCACCGGCTGTTCGAACTTCTGCTGGATCGCTAGCACATTCTGCTGGGTGGTGAGGTGTCCGGCCAGTTCCTTCACCGCGCCCATATCGATCCGGTAAAGCCGGCCGGGCGTGCGCAGCCCGACCAGTTGCACGGCCGCGGCGTGCTTCGGCCCGACCGCGATCACCAACTCCCCAAGCCGGGCGGCCACGCCGCCCTTTGGCACCGCAGCCGGCCGCATCGCGTCGCCATCGCCGATCGGGTCTGCGGCGACACAGGGGGCGCCGGTTCGCATCAGCATCAGCCGCTCCATCATCGCTCGAATCTTCGCGGGATCGGTGTTGCGGTCCGCCCGCATCTCGATGAGTTCTTCCATGTCGATCTGGGGTCGCTTGGTGCTAAAGCTGTAGCGCGGCCGGTCATGATCCTTGTCGCAGTTGCGGTATTCGGCGGCGAAGCGCGGCAGCGCCTCCGCGGGGGCGGGCCGGTAGGCGATCGGCTTGGGTAGCGGTTCCGCCCTGCTCAGGATCGAGAGCTGTTCGACGCTCCCGCCCGCCTCGGCAAGTCCGACCGATAGCGTCTCGAAGCGGCCGTCCACGTCCGCATCCTGAAGGCAGACGATCTTGCCCGCCCGTTCCGCTTTGCCGGCCGTGCAGTAAAAGCGCTCCTTGCCCTCGGCCGGCAGCTCCTCCACGCTGTCGAAGCCGGAGCCGCGCACTGCCAGTAGCAGCGGCTTGCCCGCGCCCTGGCCGACATCCTCGTCGGCGAGCACGCCCGCTACCGGGCGCAGCGCCACCGATGCGATCAGATTATCCTTCGGCCGATCGCCCTTCGCCCAGATCGGATCGCTTTTCTGAGCGATGTCGATCGGCTCCATCACCAACGGCAAATTCACAGCGCGCAAGTCCTGCACAGTGGTTTCCGGCGGCGCCTTCTGGTCCGCCTGCGCCGCGCCTGAGGCGACCGCCAGGCCGGCCGCCAACACTTTGTTTAACATGCGATTTGTTCCCTAGTCCCGGCCCGAGCTTAGAGTCGAGAGGAGCGCCTGCCAAGAGTTTGGAGGGCTTGCCTCCCAGCGATCCGCGCCCCATGTCGCCGCTCTCGCGTTGACCTTCTCCGCGACCGCCTTTAGCCTCGGAACAAATCTGGAACGCTTATGCTGACTCACTTGTCCGTCCGCGGTGCGCGCGAGCATAATCTCAAGAACGTCGACATCGACATTCCGCGCGAGACGCTGACGGTCATCACCGGCCTGTCGGGCTCGGGCAAGTCGAGCCTGGCGTTCGACACCATCTATGCCGAAGGGCAGCGCCGTTACGTCGAGAGTTTGAGCGCCTATGCGCGCCAGTTCCTCGAGATGATGCAGAAGCCCGATGTCGATCACATCGAGGGGCTCTCGCCGGCCATCTCGATCGAGCAGAAGACCACGTCGAGGAACCCGCGCTCGACAGTCGCGACCGTCACCGAGATCTACGACTACATGCGCCTGCTCTGGGCGCGGGTCGGCGTGCCTTACTCGCCCACCACCGGCCTCCCGATCTCAGCGCAAACCGTCAGCCAGATGGTCGACCGCGTGATGGCGTTGCCCGAAGGCACGCGCCTGTACCTGCTCGCCCCGGTCGTGCGCGGGCGCAAGGGCGAGTATCGCAAGGAACTTGCCGAATGGCAGCGCGCCGGCTTCACCCGCGTCCGCATCGACGGCGCCTTCCACGACATCGAGGACGCGCCCGCGCTCGACAAGAAGTACAAGCACGACATTGAGGTCGTGGTCGACCGCCTGGTCGTCCGCGAGGGCATCGAAACGCGGCTGGCGGACTCGCTGGAACAGGCGCTGAAGCTGGCGGAAGGCCTCGTGTACCTGGACCCGGCAGATCCTCCCCGGGACGGGGAGGGGGACCGCTCGCCGCAGGCGAGTGGTGGAGGGGGCTCGGAGACCCGTCAGGTTCTCGGCGACAATGCACCTCCCGGCCGCATCACCTTCTCTGAAAAGTTCGCCTGCCCCGTCTCCGGCTTCACCATCGCCGAGATCGAGCCTCGGCTCTTCTCCTTCAATGCCCCCCAGGGCGCGTGTCCCGCCTGCGACGGCCTCGGCGAAAAGCTCCTGTTCGATCCCGAGCTCGTCGTCCCCAACGAGAATCTCAGCATCAAGAAGGGCGCGGTCGTGCCCTGGGCCAAGTCCAACCCGCCCAGCCCCTATTATATGCAGGTGCTTGGGTCTCTCGCCCGCGCCTACGACTTCAAGCTCGACACGCCCTGGAACGAGCTCAGCGACGAACAGCGCGACGTCATCCTCCACGGCACCAAGGGCAAGCCGGTCACGCTCACCTTCATCGACGGCCGCAAGAGCTACGACGTCAAGAAGCCGTTCGAAGGCGTGATCGGCAATCTCAACCGCCGCATGCTTCAGACCGAGAGCGCCTGGATGCGCGAGGAGCTCGCCAAGTACCAATCCGCCGCTCCCTGCGAGACGTGCGGCGGCGCGCGCCTCCGCCCCGCGCCGCTCAGCGTCAAGATCGCCGGCGAGGACATCTCCATGTCCTCCCGCCGCTCGGTCCGCCACGCGCTCGACTGGTTCTCTACATTGGAGCCCAAGCTCTCGCCCCAGCACCAGGAAATCGCCCGCGCCATCCTCAAGGAGATCAACGAGCGGCTCGGCTTCCTCAACAATGTCGGCCTCGATTACCTCAACCTCGATCGCACCTCCGGCACCCTCTCCGGCGGCGAGTCTCAGCGCATCCGCCTCGCCAGCCAGATCGGCTCCGGCCTGTCCGGCGTCCTCTACGTCCTCGACGAGCCCTCGATCGGTCTCCACCAGCGCGACAATGATCGCCTGCTCGTCACCCTCAAGCGGCTGCGCGATCTCGGCAACACCGTGCTCGTCGTCGAGCATGACGAGGACGCGATCCGCACCGCGGACTACGTCATCGACATGGGTCCGGGCGCCGGCGTCCATGGCGGCGAAGTCGTCGCGCACGGCCTGCTCGAAGACGTGCTCAAGAACGAGAACAGCCTCACCGCCGACTATCTCACCGGCCGCCGCTCCGTCCCGCTCCCGGCCAAGCGCCGCAAGGGGAACGGCAAGAAGCTCACCGTGAAAGGCGCCCGCGCCAACAACCTCCACGACGTCACCGCGTCGATCCCGCTCGGCACCTTCACCTGCATCACCGGCGTGTCCGGCTCCGGCAAGTCGAGCTTCACCATCGACACCCTCTATCGCGGCGCCGCCCGCGCGCTCAACGGCGCCCGCGTCACCTGCGGCCCGTGCGAAGGCATTACCGGCCTCGAATATCTCGATAAGGTGATCGATATCGATCAATCCCCGATCGGCCGCACCCCGCGCTCCAACCCCGCCACCTATACCGGCGCCTTTACCCAGATCCGCGACTGGTTCGCCGGCCTCCCCGAAAGCCAGGCGCGCGGCTACAAGCCCGGCCGCTTCTCGTTCAACGTCAAGGGCGGCCGCTGCGAGGCGTGCAGCGGCGACGGCCTCCTCAAGATCGAGATGCACTTCCTCCCCGACGTCTACGTCACCTGCGACGTCTGCCACGGCGCCCGCTACAATCGCGAGACGCTGGAGGTGAAGCACAAGGGCAAGTCGATCGCCGAGGTGCTCGACATGACGGTCGAGGACGCGGTCGAATTCTTCAAGGCGGTCCCGCCGATCCGCGAGAAGATGGCGATGCTGGCCGAGGTCGGCCTCGGCTACGTCAAGGTCGGCCAGCAGGCGACCACCTTGAGCGGCGGCGAGGCCCAGCGCGTCAAGCTCGCCAAGGAACTCTCCCGCCGCGCCACCGGCCAGACCCTCTACATCCTCGACGAGCCCACCACCGGCCTCCATTTCGAGGACGTCCGCAAGCTGCTGGAGGTCCTCCACGCCCTCGTCGAACAGGGCAACAGCGTGGTCGTGATCGAGCATAATCTCGAGGTGATCAAGACCGCCGACTGGGTGATCGACCTTGGCCCGGAAGGCGGCGACAAGGGCGGCGAGATCGTGGCGGAAGGGACGCCGGAGCAGGTGGCGCGGGAGGCGCGGAGCTATACGGGGCGGTATCTGGCGCCGTTGCTGAAGGGGCATGCGCCGGAGGTGGTGGACGCGCCGAAGCCGAAGGGCAGGCGGGCGGCGGTGCGGGAGCGTGAGGCGGCGGAGTAGATTGTTGACGGTGCAGCAATTGCTGGGGTGAATGCTTTCGTGGAAGGCAGCGTACGCTAGGAAAAGGATACCACAGCTGTGGACATGTCACAAAGGACCAAGGTTGTGGCTCAATACCTCCTTCCAGTGTCGTGCGGATATTTCGTCCTGGCAGTTTTCCTTTTCAAAGGAACAGTTCCTGCCGCTGATGATCTTCTTAAGTATCTAGGAGGAGCTGCCGGCCTGACGCTGGTAGCCTCGTTGGCGCAGGATATCGTGCCACGTTCGTTCAAAGAGGCGCTTGTTTTCGCCAAGATTAAGGATAGGCTACCGGGCCATCGAGCCTTCTCTGATCGCTTCAGAAAGTCAGACCGCTTCCACTCAAGTCGGATTACTAACATAGAGGAACTATCGCGATTGCCGGGCGCTGACCAGCAGCGGTTATTTTATTCTCTTTACCGGTCGCATTCCGCAGATCCTCGGGTTGAGCATTATAGTTTCCGCTATCTAGCTTGGAGGGATTGCTGCTCCACGCTCTTCCTCCTGACAATTGTATCCATTCCGGTGCTAGGCGGATATCCTACATTTACCCAGCTTCTGCCGGCTTCTAAGCTGGCTATGTCCTCGCTCGCTGCGTGTGCCGCAACGGCAATGGCCGCTCGTCAAACGGCAAACGAGCTTGTCGTCTTAGTTCTCGCCGCCGAAACGGAGAAGGGAAGTCATGACGTTCCCAAATAACTTTGTTGAAATCGACTTCTTAGCCGTTGAGAGTGGGAAGAGCGGCGATGCAATCACCATTCGCTCGGCCGTGAACGGGAGTCAAGTTATCACAGTAGTAGATGGCGGCTTCACCGACATGGGAGAGACAATCGTAAAGCACTTGCAGGACAACTATGATGATCCGGCTTATATTCACAACGTCGTACTTACTCATCCTGATGGTGATCACGCTAAAGGTCTGAAGTTTGTTCTGGAAAACGTCCTCGTTGCTCATCTATGGATGAACCGACCTTGGCTTTACGTGAGTGAACTGCTTCCCAAGTTCAAGAACTGCACCAGTGCAGACTGGCTACGAAATAAGTTACGTTCGGAGTATTCCAACGTCGCAGACTTGGAGGATATCGCGAATGAGAGGAGAATTCCAATCATGGAAGCATTTCCGGGTACCTCGATCGGTCACTTCACCGTGCTCGCGCCTTCAAAACAGCGTTACCTTGATCTAATTGTAAGCTCTGATCGAACACCGGAGCCAGCCGCGGCTTCGGCATATGACTTTATGAAAGCTCTGTCGTCTCTGACCGAAACAATAGCCAGGGCAGCGATTAATCTAGTCAAGGCCGCATGGGGAGTGGAGACGTTCTCAGCCTCCGATACGAGCAGTGAGAACGATATGAGCCTCGTGCAGTACGCCGACTTCGGGGGAGTTAAGTTCCTGTTGACCGGAGACGCGGGACGGGGAACGCTTTCGGAGGCTGCAGACTACGCGACTTACTTGGGCGTGATCCTTCCAGGCATCGATCGCTTCCAAGTTCCGCACCATGGCTCTCGACGTAATGTGTCCACAGAAGTCTTGGATAGGTGGTTGGGAACTCGGTTGAGCTCACCCGTGCCCGCCGGGTCCGAGACTTTCCAGGCTTTCATCAGCTCCGCCGCTGCCGATCCCGATCACCCCCGCAAAGCCGTCGAACGCGCCATCCACCATAGGGGCGGTAAAGTTTACGCTACGGAGGGGGCGAGCATACGCACTGGGTGGAATGCGCCAGAGCGTGCAGGTTGGACCTCCGCAACCTCTCGCCCCTACCCAGAAGAGCAGGAGCAGTAACAAGAGTTTGAGGTCCTCGCACGGATTTGGCGGTGGTTTCAGACTGCGCAAATACTATGCTCAACTCACCCCCGCACCACCCCCCGAAAGAACGCCTCCGCCTTCGCCCGCGCCTGTGCGCTTGGCCTGACCGGGCCGGTCTCGAACAGGTCCCGCGCCGCCTCGAACTCCTCCGCCAAGAAGGCGGCAATTGCGGGCGGAAGCGGATCCGTTCCAAGCTCGCGCGTCTGGGCCTTGCGCGCCATCAGCGCACCGGCAAGCGCCGCGGTTGCGCCGGCGGATCGCACTCGGCCAGGAAGGTCGGAAGTGCATCCGCGGCACGGCCTCCTAACGGTGCAGCCGCAGCGCGGCTCGAGCTGGCCCGCTACACTGCGCGCTGCACCGCCTCCGCCGTATCCGCCGGGTTGGTGTTGAACGCGAACCTGGCCTGCGGGGCGGCTTCGCGGACCGCGTTGACCAAGGCCTCGAACAGCAGGGCATGAGGCGGCAGCGTGCGCAGGCCCGCGCCGATCAGCACCCCGTCGTAGCGCTCGGCGGCGAGCCGCTCGCGCAGCACCTGCTCGGCCGTGTCGCCATCGTCGATCCACAGTATCTCCGCCTGGTAGCCGAGCCCGTTCAGCCTGGCGCCGTCGCCCTCCAGCCCGGCCCGGATCTTCTCCGCCGTGATCCCCGCGCCCGCCAGCGCCGGCGCGGAGAAATCGACGAACGCGGGATCGAGCCCGATCACCAGCACCTTCTTGCCTGCCATCGCCATCTCCTGTCGCGGCAACCTTCTCCGCCCCCGCTCATTAACCTCGATCATCATCGGGAGTGAACCAATGAGTATCTTCGGCAAGATCAAGGACGCCATTTTCGGCAAGGCCAAGGCGAAGCCTGCACCCCAGCCGACCCAGACCGCCCAGCGCCCGGCCCAGCCGCAAGCGCAGGGGCAGCAGCCTTCGGCCATGCCGCAAATGACGCCCGCCGCCGGCGCGCCCGCCGCCCAGCAGCAGCCGGTCGATGTCGACGAGGTCCTGGCGGATCTCGCCACCGACAAGGGCGGGGACTTCAACTACAAGAGCTCGATCGTCGATCTGATGAAGCTGCTCGATCTCGATTCCAGCCTCGCCAACCGCAAGGAGCTGGCCGAAGAGCTCGGCTATACCGGCGCAAGGGACGGAAGCGCGGAAATGAACATCTGGCTTCACAAGGCCGTGATGAAGAAGCTCGAAGCCAATGGCGGCAAGGTCTCCGCCGATCTGAGGGATTAAAGCATGTGCCGGGGCGCCGGCTCGTCCGGCGCCCCACCAAGCCGACTCTGAATGACGATGCCCCGTACGGCAATTTGCTTCGCTTGGTTCGTGCAGGTTTGCGCCCAAATGGATGGAGAAGGGGCTTTTCGGCCGCCATTCTTCATGATCCAATCCCTTGCGAGTCCCGTCGGGCTCGACTGGGGAGGCGCTCATGCGAAAGCTAATATCCGTTTCCGCCGCCTTGGTGCTCGGCGCCGCCGCCGCCGCTGCGGCGCTCGCGGCGGTCGTCCAGGGCGGTTGCGGAACCGGCGCCAACACGGGCATCTGCATCGGCACGATGCGCGTGCCCGCCAAGAAGGCGGCGCTTTTCCAA
>NZ_DASVTH010000046.1:0-39203 GCF_036387615.1 Allosphingosinicella sp. | reverse complement strand
CGAGGACCTCGCCAAGGCGGCTTTGATGGAAAAGCGCAAGGCGGCCGACATGGCCGACGGGCTTCGCGTCGAGATCCAGGTGCTGGACGATGCGCTGAAAGCCTCGGAGGCCGACATCGCCAAGCTGCAGGGCAAGCTCAGGGAAGCGCGCTCGCGCCAGTCCGCGGTTCAGACCCGGCTGGAGGTCGCCCACAACCGCACCCGGGCGCGCGAAATGTATGCCGGCTCCAAGGTCGACGACGCGTTCAGCCGCTTCGACATTCTCGACCGCCGCGCCGACTATGCCGAAGGCCATGCCGATGCGCTGAGCCTCGGCGCGCCCCCCAAGACGCTCGAAGAGGAGATCGCCGAACTGCGCGCCTCCGAAGCCGTCGATGAGGAACTGGAAGCGCTGAAGGCCAAGCGCAACGCTCAATCCGGCGGGGAGGGCTGATCCATGGAAGACGTCATGGAAATCCTGCTCGTCATGGGCATCCTGTTCATCGGGCTGCCCTGGATCATCTTCCACTATGTGACCAAGTGGAAGATGCAGGCCTCGCTCACCACCGAGGACGAGAAGCTGCTCGATGAAATGAACGACCTCGCGCGCCGGCTTGACGACCGGATGGTGACGATCGAGCGGATCATGAACGCCGAGAACCCGAACTGGCGGCAGATCGCCGCCGACCCGGCGGGGATGGGTCTCGAGCAACAGAGCTACACCCCGGTGCGGAGGGTCGGTCAATGAGGCGCAAATACCGGGCGACGGAGCTGGAGCCCTACGCTGAGGGTCGACCGCTGAGCGCGCCACGCAAGACCAAATATTACCGCGACAAGCAGAATGGGAAGTGGCTGGGCGTGTGCTCGGGCATTGCCGACTATACCGGCGTCGACGCGACCGTGGTCCGGATCGCGATGGTGCTCGGCACCTTGATGGGGATGCCGCTTATCCTGTTCTACATCGTTGCCGGCATCGTGGCTCCCAAGAAGCCTGCCGAACTCGCCCATCAATCGCCGGACGATGCAAAGTTCTGGCAGGGCGTGCGGGCCTCCCCACGGCAGACCGTTCGTGACGTTCGCGGCAGGTTCCGCGAGATCGACCGGCGGCTGGCAACGGTCGAAACCTATGTGACGAGCACCAACTCGCGACTGTCGCAGGAAATCGAACAACTGCGCTGAGCGCGGTGGGGGAGCTTCGAAATGCATCCAGGTTTCGCGATTGCGCTGGTCTTCATTACGGCGATCGTGACGATCGGCATCGTGCTGAAGAGCCTGATCGACGCGCGTTACCGCCGCGGCGCGGCACAGAGCGAAGAGCTCGATGCGAACCGCCGGGTGGAGCTGCTGTCGAGCGAAAATGCCAGCCTCAAGAGCCAGCTCGGCCGGCTGGAGGAACGCCTGGCAGTGCTGGAGCGAATCGCCACCGATCCGGCCGAACGCACTGCCCGCGAGATCGAACAACTGCGCTGAATCACAGATCGCAACAGGAGAACCAGCATGAGTCCCGCCGAAAAACTGTCTTTCGTCTCCCAGCTGTTCCCGTTCATCGCGATCATCGTCAGCATCGCAATTGGCGGATGGGTGCTCACCACCTGGATGCGAATCAAGAACGGCTATCCTTTGGACGGCGCCTGGGGCCAGGCGGTGTATCCCAGGAAGGACGAGGAGATCATCGAACGCGTCAAGCTGATCAGCACCGAGAATGCGCAGCTTCGCGCTGAACTCGGCTCGGTCAAGGACCGGCTCGCCACCGTCGAGCGGATCGTCACGGACGACAGCCACCGCCTGACGCAGGAGATCGAGGCGCTGCGGCTGCCGCGCAACTAGGGTCCAGGACATGGAAAGTGATCTTGCGAAGGTGTTCGTGTTGCTGATCGTGATCGGCATTCCGATGCTTGCGATGATGCTGTGGGCATCACCGACAGTGTGTTGAAGCACCGGCGCAAGATGATGGAAACGCAGGCAAAGCTGACGGCAGAAAAGGCGGCTCAATATGCCGCGCAAAACGAGCGGCTGGAGCAGCGGGTGCGCGTGCTGGAGCGAATCGTGACGGACAAGGGCATTGTCGTTGCCGAAGAGATAGAAAGCCTGAGGGACAAGCCGCTCAATTGAGCGGCACCGCAGGCGGTACAGGGAGAAGGTAGGATGAATCCGCTCGAAATGGTGGTGGCGATCGTGTTGATCGTGACGCTCGCCAGTGTGTGGAAGGCGAAATACGGCATCCGAAAGGACCGGCACGGCAACGAGGTCTACGTGGACAACCGCGAGAATCAGCAGCTTCGGGACGAAGTGAAGCAACTGAAGGATCGCCTGGCGGTGCTGGAGCAAATCACGATCGAGAAGGAAAACAGCCTGTCGCGTGAGATCGAACGGCTGCGGGACAGGTGACGGTGGACCCTTTCGCCCTGATCGGCGGCGCGACTGCGCTTGCTGGCCTTGCTCTGGCTGTTGCCGCCCTGCTGAAGGGTTGGCAGGCATGGCTCGACGTTCAGCGGGTTCAACTCGGTGCGGGCGCGGAGCGCCGTCCATCCGCAGAAGTCCGGGGCCTTCGCGAGCGGGTGCGCAAGTTGGAGCGGATCGCGCTTGGCCTGGACTAGCTGCTGACGGCCCCCGCGGCCTCTGCTAACCGGCGCCGATGCACAATCTCGACGATGTCTATGCCGATTATGAATTGCTGGAGCCGGACGACCGTTACCGACTGCTGATCGACCTCGGCCGCGCGCTGGAGCCGATGCCGGATGCGCTCAAGACCGACGCCACTTTGGTGCGGGGCTGCTCGGCATCGGTGTGGGTCTATCCGGCCGCGCGACCGGAGGGCGGTCTTCACTTCCTCGCCGACAGCAATGCAGCGATCACCAAGGGCATCATCGCCCTGGTGCTGCTTGCAGTCCAGGACCGAACCCCTTCCGAGATACTGGCAACCGATGTCGATGCGGCGCTCGCGCCGTTCGAGCTTGGCCGCCAACTCAGCTCCAATCGCACGCAAGGCATTCCGAACATGATCGCGCTGATCCGCCAGACCGCGGAGCGCCTGGCCGCGTGAACGCGGCCGACCTCAGCGGGATGAAGGGCTTCGACCCGGAGCTTTTCACAGGCTATGCCTCGCGGGTGGGTCATGGCGGCGCGCTGGGAATCCGCTACCAAGATCATGGGCCCGACTGGGTCGAACTCGCCCTCCCCTATCAGGACAGATTCGTCGGCGTGATCGAGACGGGCGTGATCGCGTCCGGCCCGATCATCAGCCTGATGGACATGGCGCTGAGCATGGCGATCTGGGTCAAGCTCGATCGCTTCCGACAGCAGGCCACGCTCGACATGCGGGTCGATTATCTTCGCGCCGCCACGCCCGGCGAGCCGATCATCGGCCGCGGCGAATGCTATGCGGTGACGCGGAGCGTGGCCTTCGTCCGAGGACTTGCGCATCAGGGAGAGCCGGCCGACCCGGTCGCCCATGTCGCGGCGAGCTTCATGTTCACCAAATGGTGAAGCGCTCAGTCTGAAAGGCTGCCGCGCCGCTCCTCGACCTTGCGCAGCACGTCATAGGCCGCGTGCGCCGCCCGGAACCGCTGCGCCGCATCCGGGTCGTCGCCGGCGACGTCCGGATGATTGGCTTTGGCCAAGCGGCGATAGGCCTGCTTGATCTCTTCGAACCCGGCGTCCACCTCGACCTCGAGGACGTCGAGGGCGCGCATCTCGTCACGGCTGCGGCTGCCGTCCCCCGCCCCGCCCCAGCCATAATGCTTGGCTTGCCCGAACGCGCTCGCGTCCCGCGCCTCCTCCGCTTCACGGGCGGCCTGTTCTTCCTTGGAAAGCCCCTGAAAGTAGTTCCAGTTCTTGTTGTACTCGGCCGCGTGGCGCTCGCAGAACAGCCAGCGATCGGGCTTGTTCGGCGCCTTGGGCGCGGGCCGGTCGCCAGGCTCGGTGCAACCATGACGGTCGCACAGCCGCACCTGGCTCGCCTCGCGCGTCGAACCGTAGCCGCGCCAGCGCGGAAATCCCCAATCATTGGAACGCGTCTGCCTGGCCATTGCCGTCCATCTAATCGAGCGTCCGGCCCAACGCATCCCTCCCCCTGCACCTTTTTTGCCGCCAGCTTCATCCAAAGCGGAGGCTCGCCGCGTCTTCAACATATCAACAGGCTTGGGAGCGGACGACATGTGGCAAGACATACTGATATTCGCGGTGCTGACGACCGGCGCAGTTCTCATCATGAACCAGATCGCGCGGCTGGTCCGCAATCGATCGATCCAGAAGACGATCCGCGAGGCGATCAGCCGGGACAGCGCCGCGCTGCCCGAGCTGATCGCGCGAATAGACGATGCGGCACCGGCGGGCGAGACAGGCGGCGATGATCGGATCGGCCTCATTCTGATCGCGCTCGCCGTTGCGCTCGCCCTCTACGCAGTGATCGCAGCCGATCCTGAGGACATGCGACAGATGGCTGGGACCGCGCTCTTCCCGGGCCTGGTGGGCGCCGTCCTGTTGGGCCGATCCGTCTGGATCCGGCGCAGGGGAGAGGTGCGCTGACCCAGACGGCCGATGGCGAGCTCGCCTCGGCTGCCGCGGCCGGGGATGTCGAGGCCTTCACTCAGCTCGTGCGGCGGCACGAAAGCGCGATCCGCGCCTTCCTGGTTCGCGCCGGCGGACGGGAAGGCGCCGACGATCTGGCCCAGGAGACTTTCCTGAAGGCGTGGCGAAAGGCCTCCGCTTACCGGGGCGCTGGAAGCTACCGCGGCTGGCTGCTCCGGATCGCATGGACGAGCCTGATCAGTGCGCGTCGCAAGACGAACCTGGAAGTCGAGGAGACTGCCGTCGAGCGGGGGCACCAGCCTGCGGTCGACGCGCAGATCGATGCAGCAAGGGCGCTGGCGGGGCTCGACCTTCGCGAGCGCGCCGCCGCCCTGCTCTGCTTCGGCCACGGGCACAGCCACGCCGAAGCCGCGCAGATCATGGATGTGCCGCTCGGCACGTTGAAGAGCATCGTCGCGCGGGCCAAGACCAAGCTCGCCCTCAGACTGGGAGAAAGCGCATGAGCCAAGACCTGGAGGCACGGCTGTCCGCCCTGCTCGCTCCGCCCGACGAGTTCCCCGACGAGATCTTCACCGCGCGGATGCGGCGTGCCGTGCTGGCCGAAGAGCGGCTGCGCGCGGCGCGCCGCGGCAGCTGGCGCCGCTTCGCGGTCGAGCTCGCCGGCAGCCTGGCGGTGCTCGCCGCATACCTGCTGATCGCGAGCGGGCAGCCCCCCGGCGACGACTTGATCACGTTCGAACCGGCCACCGCCGGGCTCTTACTGGTCGGCTTCTGGACGTTCGTGGCGATGCGCTCGCCGAGCGAAGTTTAGCGCCAGAGGGTCTGTAAGCCGGGTTCTGTCCACCCGCCGCCGCAATCAAGCTTCGGCGGGATGGGCGACCATTCCTCTAGCCCCGGACTTGCATCCGGGGTCAAGCAACCAACCCGGGCGCAAAGGCGGAAGCCCTATGTTGCGCCCCTATTCGGTTTTGCTCCCGGTGGGGTTTGCCGTGCCGGTCCCGTTGCCGGTCCCGCGGTGGGCTCTTGCCCCACCCTTTCGACCTTGCCGCGCCGAAGCGGCGGCGGTTTGCTTTCTGTGGCACTGTCCCTGAGCCAGGAACGAATCCCCGACCCGCCGGGCGTTACCCGGCACCGTTCTTCCGTGGAGCCCGGACTTTCCTCGCCTCGGGGTCACCCCCAAGCCGCGGCCGCCCGACCCTCTGGCGCGCCCGCTCTAGTCTTCGCCGCGCGGTTTGGGAAGCAGCAGCCCGAGCAGGAGAGCGCGGCATTCGCCATCGATCTCGCCGTCGATCAGCTCGGGGCGGAAGCGGCGCTGAAAGGCGACAACGGCGGCGAGCTTGTCGGACACGTCATAGCCGAATCGCTCGAGCGCGAGCAGGAAGCCGCCATCCGTCCAGCGCGGATCCATCAGGTTCTTGGCGGGGCGCGGCAGCGCGAGGCGCAGCTTGGCGAGCCGGCCCCAGGGAAAGAGTTCGCCCGGGTCCTGCTTGCGGGTCGGCGCGATATCGGAATGTCCGACGATGTTGCCGCGGGTGATGCCGTGCCGCTCCTTGATGTCGGCGACGAGTGGGATGAGCGCATCGATCTGCTCTTCGGGGAACGGACGGTAGCCGAGCTCATGCCCTGGATTGACCAGCTCGATGCCGATCGAGGCGCTGTTGATGTCGGGGACCCCGCGCCACCAGCTATCGCCTGCGTGCCAGGCTCGCCGATCCTCCGGCACCATACGCAGGATCTGACCGTCCTCCGCGACCAGATAGTGGCAGGAGACCTTTGCTTCGGGGTCGCAGAGCCGGGTGATCGCGGAGGTCGCGTCCTGCATTCCAGTATAGTGGAGCACGATCATCGAGACCGGCAGCGACCGCTCGTCATGATTGGGCGAGGGCGTGTCGATGATCGGGAGCATTGATCGAGATTAGCGCGGCAAAAGCCTTGCAGGTCAAGCAGGAAGCGCTGCGCCCAGCAGGAGCACGCCGGGCTCCTCGTCCATCACCTGGACTTCGCCGCCGCCATCGGCGGCAAGGCAGTGCACGAGCCAGGCAGCCGCCGCGCGAGGCGCGATCGCCTCCTCCGAGATGTTGCCGACCAGCACCTGCTTGAGCTCCGGATCGAGAACGATGCGGCTTCCCTCGGCGCGGACGACGATGTCGATGCCCTTGCCATGGCGTTCCGAGCCGACATCGAGGCGCCCGCCCCGCACCAGCGCATCTCCCGCGATCAGCGCGAGGTTAAGCAGCACCTTGAGCGCCGCCTTGCTCATGGTCGGATCGTCGACCATCCAGCCAAGCTGGATGCGGCCGTCGGTTCCGAACAGCCCCTCGATCGCGACCCGCGCTTCACGCGTATCGACCTCGTCCGCGAAGCCGCCGGCGGCGCCGAACGCCAGGCGGAAGAATTTGAGCTTGTTGGCAGAGGCGCGCGCGCTTTCCGCCAGCAGGTCGAGGCAGCGGGCGCGCATGTCCGGGTCATGCTCGTCGGAGAGCAGCTCGATACCATTGTTGAGCGCGCCGACGGGCGAGAGCAGATCGTGGCACAGGCGCGAACAAAGCAGACTCGCGAATTCGTAGGATTTCATGCGCTTGGCTGCCCCTTTTCGTGCGCTGACCGATGCCGGCCCCTTCTATTGGCCGGAGCCGGGCGAGCATGCAAGGCGATGGTGAAGCCCAGGCCGGCCAACCCGCCGCCCCGCCTCCCGTTCCCTTGCAAGTTCGCGCCCGTGCACCATATCGGCAAGCCGATGGACAGGGGGGTGTCGATCATCAGCGCGACGATTTCAGCGGAACAGTCCGGCTGGCGGCTCGATCGTGCGCTGGCGGCCGCCATACCCACCTTGTCCCGCGAGCGGCTGAAGGGGCTGATCAGCAGCGGCGGCGTTCTTGGAACCGGCGGCGTTGCCGTGCGGGACCCCGCAGTCAAGGCGCTGGCCGGCTCCTCTTACCAGGTGCATGTGCCCACGCCCGCTCCGGCGCATAACCAAGCGCAGGATATTGCGATCGAGATCGTTCACGAGGACGAGCATCTGCTCGTCGTCGACAAGCCGGCGGGGCTGGTCGTCCATCCGGCCGCCGGCAATCTCGACGGCACCTTGGTCAACGCGCTGCTGCATCATTGCGCCGGGCGGCTGTCCGGCATCGGCGGTGTTGCCAGGCCGGGGATCGTCCACCGGATCGACAAGGACACGTCCGGGCTGCTGGTGGTCGCCAAGACCGATGTGGCCCATGAAGGACTGTCCGCCCAGTTCGCCCGGCACAGCATCGACCGGCGGTACAAGGCCATCGTCGCGGGTCTTCCCAACCCGCCGAGCGGAACGGTGGACGCCCCGCTCGCCCGGTCGACGGCCAATCGCCAGAAGATGGCGATCGTCGCCAAGGGCCGCGGCAAGCGGGCGGTGACGCACTATGGGCTGGTCACCGCGCTTCGCGCCGCGGCGCTTGTGGAATGCCGGCTGGAAACGGGGCGCACGCACCAGGTGCGGGTCCACATGACCTCTATCGGGCACCCCTTGCTGGGCGATCCGAGCTATGGACGGACCCGAACGGAGCATCGTGAGTTGTTGAATCGACTGAGTTTCAATCGACAGGCTTTGCACGCCGCCGAACTTGGTTTCATGCACCCGATCACGCGGGAAACCCTGTCCTTCAAAAGCGCCGTTCCATCCGATATGCAGGAACTGTTCATGGCGCTTACCGTATAGAAACCACGGCCGAGACCGCTTTGACGGTCCGGGCCAGGGAGAATTGAGGAATTTATGGCAAGCGGCAAGAACATCGCCACCATCCCCGCGACGGGCGGCGAGGCCGGGCTCAACCGCTATCTGGCTGAGATCAAGAAGTTTCCGATCCTGGCTCCGGAAGAGGAGTATATGCTCGCCAAGCGCTGGACCGAGCATCAGGACACCGAGGCTGCGGCCAAGCTCGTCAATTCGCACCTGCGACTCGTGGCGAAGATCGCGATGGGCTATCGCGGTTACGGCCTGCCCGTGTCCGAGCTGATCTCGGAGGGCAATATCGGCCTGATGCAGGGCGTGAAGAAGTTCGAACCCGAGCGGGGCTTTCGCCTGGCGACCTATGCCATGTGGTGGATTCGCGCGTCGATCCAGGAGTTCATCCTGCGCAGCTGGTCGCTCGTCAAAATGGGCACCACGGCGGCGCAGAAGAAGCTGTTCTTCAACCTTCGCCGGATGAAGAACCAGATCGAGGCCTTCGAAGATGGCGACCTGAAGCCGGAGGACGTGACCAAGATCGCGACCGATCTCGGCGTCAGCGAAGACGAGGTCGTCTCCATGAACCGTCGCATGGCGATGGGCGGCGACACGTCGCTCAACGTGCCGCTGCGCGAGGAAGGCGAAGGCCAGTGGCAGGATTGGCTGGTCGATACCGGTCCGCTGCAAGACGAGCGCGTCGCGGAGGCCGAGGAGACCAAGGTCCGCCATGACCTCCTCGTCCAGGCGATGGATGCGCTGAACGACCGCGAGAAGCATATCCTGACCGAACGGCGGCTGTCGGAAGATCCGAAGACGCTGGAGGAGCTCAGCCAGGTTTATGACGTCAGCCGGGAGCGCATTCGTCAGATCGAGGTCCGGGCGTTCGAGAAGCTGCAAAAGGCGTTGATGAACCTGGCGGGCGAGCGGCGGCTGCTGACGGCCGGCTGAGTTGCTCGCCCCGGCAAGCCGGGAGCGGCTCGGCGATGCAAGGAAACAGGAGGCGGCCGGCCATTCGCCGGCCGCCTTTCTGTTTGGCATCGTCCTGGTCTTCTTCGCCGCGGCGGCGAGCTATGCGGCCCTGAACAAGGGGCCGTGGCTGGACGAATTCTGGTCCTATTACCTGACGGACCCGAGCCTCACCTGGTCGAACCTACTGCGCGACCGGTGGCTTCGGGACACCCACCCAGTTCCGGCGAACATGCTCTACCTGATCGTCCGCGGGTTGGGCGCGGAGGATCCCGGTCCCGCCCGGCTGCTGCTCAACCTCCCCGCCCTGGCGGTGATGAGCGCCGCCGCAATCCTCTTCTTCCGGACAGCGAAGCGCGGGCGGTCGTTCTACCTGCTCTTCCCGGCCCTGGTCCTCGCCCTGCCGGACGCGACCTTGTTCGCCTCCGAATTTCGCAGCTATTTCTGGCAGATCGCGCTGATCGTGATGGCCGTCCAGCACGTGCATCTCAGCTTGAGCGAAGCGGAGGAGGTAGCCGGACGGCGGATCGTACAACTGGTCGGTCTGTGCGCGGTGTTGCTGTCGCTCCTGCTGCACTTCATCACGAGTGCGCTGGTCACCCCGCTCTACCTGCTGGCCGCGCTTGCTTTGTGGCGCGACGGCCGCCGAGCCGCAGCGAAGCGTCTCGGCATCGCCCTCACCCTCGCCTGGGCCATTCTCGGGCCGCTTGCGCTGATCCACTATGGCAGCGGAGCGAACGATCTCGACGTCCGCTGGATCACCACCAACACGGCCCAGGCGCTCTGGATGTTCGCGGAAAGCTTGATAGCGGTTGCGAAAGGCGCGGCCGTCCCGATTGGATTATTGGCTTTTCTGACATTCCGCGCTCCGCTTGGGCGCGACAACCAGTCCGCCCGATCGTCAAACAGCATGCCGACTAGCTTCGCCGTCCTGATCCTTCGAGCGATCCTGATCGGGGCGATCGGCCTGCTGGTGCTGAACGCCCTCCAGCCGATCCTGGTCAGCCGTTACTTCCTGCCCTGGCAGGTGATGACGGCCGGCGCCGTCGCGGCGCTGGCCAGCTCCGCGCTCGATCGGCGCCCGGTGCTGCTCGCGGCCACCGGCATCTGGAGCCTCGCTGTGATCGGCTCCGAGGCTGTGGAGCAAGCGGGACAGCGGCGCTGGCTGGAAGGCCTGGAGCGCGCTTCGGCCATCGCGGCCGCCTGCCCCGGCACCCGCGTCTACGCGACCAGCCACTGGCGCTTCACCCAGCACCGCGCCTCAAGAACGGCGGAGCGGGAGAGCCGGATCGTGGAGCTTGCCTATCGGCGGCTCGCGGCCCGAAGGGGCCTGAGCGTCGAAGTATTGGACCAGCGCTCCCCCGTGACGATCGCGCCGCAGCCCTCATGTCCGACTCTGATCTGGGTGCAGCATTTCACGGCGGTGCCGGGCACATCGGCGCCGGATTTGCTCGCGGGAGCGGATATCACGCTGACCGAGCCGACCGCGGTCAGGATCGTCCCCTCGTCCGAAGACAGTATGTTGATCCTGATCGGGCCGGCCGATTAGGCCCGAGCCGGATCAGGCGTCGTCGGTGTCGACCAGCAGCCAGTTGGGATCGTTGCTGCCAAGATCGCGCTGGAAGGTCCAGATATCGTGCGCGGGAACGGCGTCTTCGAGCGAACCGGCGATCACATTCCCTTCGGCATCGCGGGTCACGGCGGCGATGTCCGCGTCGAAGCGAACCGTGATCAAAGCCGTGCGTCCATCCAGCCGGGCATCCTCGATAACCGCGCGTTCGATTGCGACCAGGCGGTTTTCCAGGCGGTGCCCGGAGGCTTCGCGGGTGTCGATCGCTTCGTCGAACGCGGCGCGGACCTCGCCTCCAGTAAGCTGCGCGATCTCCTGCTTGTCGCCGCGCCAGAAGGCCTCCAGCACCATCCGGTAAGCGCCCTGTGCGCCTTCGAGGAAGCGGGCCACGTCGAAGCTGCTGTCGGCGGTGACGATCGCCCGCACTCCAGCCGCGGCGCCGTCCTCATAAACCAGGCTGCCGCCCTCGCTGCGATCCGCAGCGACGTCGGTCACAGGCGCGGCGGTCTCGGTGCCGGGAACGGCTTCCGGGCGCGTGACCGGCTGCTGTTCATGGCCGCTGCGGCGGCCGAGCACGGTGTAGAGCCGCAAGCCGACGAACAGCGCGACCATCGCCAGCAGCACAATCTCTACGTTCACCCTGTTTCTCCGCTTACGCCACTGGGCAACATAGGCCTGTTGCCCCGATGATTCAAATGGCCTCTCGGCGAACGCACCGGGCCGCGCGATGTTGCGCCGCCAAGCCGTGCCTGCTACCCGCCGCGCGACTGTCAACGCGGCCCCTCTGAGGGCCCGATGCAACTCCGCAAAGGTGACGATGAATGGCCGAAGATGAAGGCGTATTGAACTTGGGCGCAACCGGCAACGGTGCCGACGAGGGGCCGCAGGTCGGACTGCTCAACCAGTATATCAAGGACTTGTCGTTCGAGAACCCGAACGCTCCGGCGGTTTACCAGTGGCAGAGCCAGCCGCAGATCGACGTTCAGTTCAACATCGGATCGCAGCAGCTGAACGATGAGATCCACGAAGTCGCGGTCAAGATCGAAATCAGCGCGCGGGCGGACGGCCAAGCCGCCTTCCAGGTCGAGCTCGTTTATGCCGGGCTGTTCGCGCTTCGCAACATCCCGGCCGAGCAGCTGCAGCCATTCCTTCTCGCCGAGGCGCCGCGCCTGCTGTTTCCGTTCGCTCGCCGCGTGATCGCCGATGCGGTGCGCGACGGCGGTTTCCCGCCGCTGATGCTCGATCCGATCGATTTCGGCGCGCTCTACATGCAGCGGCAGGCCCAGATGCAGTCCGAAGGCACCGGCATCCCGGCCGGCAAGATCACCGGTCAGGCTTGAGCCCGGCGAGCGCGAGGAAAGGATCGTCATGCCGGGCTTGACCCGGCATCCACCTTATTATCTTGCGCCAAACGAAGGCGGGGCCCCGGATCAAGTCCGGAGTGACGGAACGGGTATAACATGAACCTGTGGAAGGCGATGGGCACGATCGGCGGGCTGACGATGGTCAGCCGCGTGCTCGGCTTCGCGCGCGAGATGATCTTCGCGCGCGTTGTCGGGGCCGGCATGGCAGGCGACGCCTTCGCCCTCTCCTTCCTGATCCCCAACCTGTTCCGGCGGTTGTTCGGCGAGGGCGCGTTCAGCCAGGGCTTTGTCCCATTGTTCAGCCAGCGCCATCAGCGCGACGAGGAGGAAGCGCGCCGCTTCGCCGAAGAAATCCTGGCGGTGTTCCTGCCGGTGCTGATGCTGATCACGGTCGTGTTCATGATCTTCATGCCGGCCTTTATCGGCCTGATCGGCGCGGGCTGGAGCGACGAGCCCACCAAGTTCGGTCTGGCCGTCGACCTCACGCGCATCACCATGCCCTATTTGGTCTTCATTTGCCTGGTGTCGCTCTTCTCGGGCGTTCTGAATTCCTTGTCGCGATTCACGGCGGCGGCGTTCGCCCCTTCCCTCCTCAACATCACGCTCATCGCCGCGCTGCTGATCGTGCCCGAGGGCGGCCCGGTCACGGCGCGCTCCATGGCATGGGGCGTGGTCGCGGGCGGTGTGCTGCAGCTCGCCTTGTGCTGGATCAGCGCGCACCGGGCGGGCGTCAAGCTGCGCATCGTGCGGCCGCGAATGACGCCGGGCGTAAAAGAGATGCTGGTCCTAGTGCTGCCGGCGACGCTCGGCGGCGGCATCTACTATATCAGCCAAGGCTTTTACGCCTACTTCGCGACCAGCCTGCCCGAGGGCTCGCTCGTCTATCTCGGATTCGCGGACCGTCTAAACCAGCTTCCGCTCGCGATCATCGGCTCCGCGCTCGGCACCGCGATCCTGCCGTCGATCAGCCGCGCGGTAGGCGGCAACGACAATGCAGGCGCGGCGCGCGTGCAGAGCCAGGCGGTAGAGCTGTCGATGCTGCTGACCCTGCCGGCCGCGGTCGCGCTGGCAGTGACGGCCGGGCCGATCGTCGCGGCGCTCTTCCAGGGCGGCAGATTCACCGCGCAGGATGCCTCGACGACCGCCCTGGTGCTTTCGATCATCGTTGCTGGGCTGCCCGCCTACGTGCTGATCAAGGTGCTCACCCCGGGCTTCTACGCCCGCAAGGACATCAAGACGCCGGTCGCCATCGCCGTCGTCATGCTGCTGGTCGGTATCGCGCTGAATTTCGCGCTGATCCCGGTCATCGGTATCGCCGCCCTTGCTTTCACCACCGCCCTGTCGGCGTGGCTGAATGCGCTCGTGCTCTATGTCATTCTCGCGCGGCGCGGGCATTTCAAGCTCGAGGGGTGGCTGTGGAGCCGCCTCGTGCGGCAGGTGCTGGCAGCGGTCGCGATGGCTGCAGCGCTTTACCTGGTTCGCGAGCAACTATCCGGCTTCTTTGCGGGCTCGACCGGGGGGCGCCTGATCGGCGTGGCTGCGCTGGTCAGCGTCGGGGGAATCGTCTACTTCGCCGTCGGCTGGGTGATCGGCGCGATCAATCGCGACGACATCCTGATCCTGCTGCGCAAGAAGAAGGCGGACGCTTGATGCGCGTCGTCTCCGGCATCCAGCCGACCGGCAACCTGCACCTCGGCAACTATCTTGGCGCGATCAAGCGCTGGGCGGCGATGCAGACGCAGGGCGAATGCCTGTTCTTCCTGGCCGACCTTCATGCCGTCACCGTCTACAACGATCCCGCCGAACTCGCCGCCAACGTGCGTGAGATGGCGGCCGCCTTGCTCGCCTGCGGGATCGACCCGGAGCGCTCCACCCTGTTCGCCCATTCGGCGGTGCCGGCGCATCCGGAACTCGCCTGGCTGCTCAATTGCGTGGCGCGGATCGGCTGGCTGAACCGCATGACGCAGTTCAAGGAAAAATCCGGCAAGAACCGCGAGAGCGCCAGCGTCGGCCTGTTCGATTATCCGGTGCTGCAAGCCGCCGACGTGCTGCTTCACCGGGCATCCCACGTCCCCGTGGGCGAGGACCAGAAGCAGCATGTGGAGCTGATGCGGGACATCGCTCTCAAGTTCAACACGGACTACGATGTCGATCTGTTCGTGTCGCCCGAGCCGCTGATCGGGGCGACCGCGGCGCGAATCATGTCCTTGCGCGACGGCAACGCGAAGATGTCCAAGTCCGACCCGTCCGACATGAGCCGGGTCAACCTCACGGACGACGCAGACACTGTCGCGCAGAAGATTCGCAAGGCCAAGACCGATCCCGAGCCCCTCCCCGAGAGCATGGATGCGCTGGGCGAGCGGCCGGAGGCGCGCAACCTCGTCGCCATTCACGCCGCGCTGAGCGATGAAGAGCCGCAGGCGGTGCTCGCCCGCTTTGCCGGCCAGGGGTTCGGCGCGTTCAAGCCCGCTCTTGCCGAGCTGCTGGTCGAGACCTTGCGTCCGATCAAGGCGCGGCTCGACATGTTTCGCGAGGACCCGGCCGAGTTGGATCGCCTGCTCGCCCTCGGCGCGGAGAAGGCGCGCGCGACGGCTCAACCGACGCTGGACGGAGCGTACAAGGCAATGGGCTTGAGGCGGTAGACCAGCTCAGGGCCGGCAGGTCGCTCATGCTTTCGCCGAAGTCTTCGGCCCGAAGCGGTGAGAATGGACAGCTGAACGGGCCTCCACGGGCCGGTACAGAAGATTGGATGGTCAACGCAGCATACAGCTTGTCCTGCTTCAGGCACCGTTCAGCGGCTTGGCGTTATGCGCGAGATACTGTATCCTCCCGCTCCAAGCTGCTCGGGAAAGGGCGCGTTCCCATGTCTTTCTCCAAGAAACTTCTCACCATTGCCGCACCGGCGGCGCTGCTTGCGCTGTCCGCCTGCGCGACCGGGCTTCCAACGCAGGTCTCCCGCTTCCAGGCGATGCCGGCCCCCCAGGGCCAGAGCTTCGTCGTCCAGGCGGCCGACCCCAAGAACCAGGGCGGGCTCGAATTCTCCCGCTACGCCGATCTCGTCCGCCGCAACTTGATCGCACACGGCTATCAGGAGGCGGCCTCGCCGCGCACCGCGACATTCGTGGTCAGCCTCGATTACGGGGTCGACAGCGGCCAGACCAAGGTGGTGAGCCGCCCGGGCTTCAGCCGCTTCGGCTATGGGGGTTATGGCCCCTTCGGTTATGGCGGGTTCGGCTACCGGCCTTATTTCTCCCGCTTCGGCTATTTCGGCCGGGTCGGATCGCCCTTCTATTACGGCTGGGACGACCCCTTCTGGTATTCGCCCTTTGGCGGCGGTTACGCCGACATCGACAGCTACACCGTCTACTCCTCCTTCCTTGATCTCGACATCAAGCGGACGGCGGACGGGCAGTCGCTGTTCGAAGGTACTGCCAAGGCGCGTTCGCGCACCGACGACCTGCAGGTGCTGGTGCCGAACCTGGTCGAGGCGATGTTCACCGGCTTCCCCGGCAATTCGGGCGAGACGGTGCGGATCACCGTCCCGCCGCCCCAGCGCCAGCGGCGCTGAAGCCTGAGCAGATCTCTTGAGGAGGGTCAGGCAAACTGGCCCTCCTTTTTGCTTGGACGTTCAACGGGCGTTCAAGCGTCGCGCCCGAACATCGGGCGAAAATGATCATTCGGGGAGGATGGATTGTACAGAAGAGTAAGATTGTTCGCAGCAGCTTCGACGCTGGCCGCCAGCGTTGTTCCGGCCGCCGCGCAGGCGCCGCGAGCCGCCGAGGCGGACGAGATCGTCGTCACCGCGCAACGGACTGGCATCCCGGTCTGGCGCGTGAACAGCCCGACGACGACCCTGGTGCTGATCGGGAGCATCGACCGGGTCGCCAAGGGCACACGCTGGGATCCGGCCGCTCTCAATCAGACCTTGCTCAAGGCGGATCGGGTCATGTTTCCCGGTACTATAGGGCTGACCGGCTCCCCTTTCTCCTTGATCGGTTACGCTCTGAAGTGGCGCAGGCATGCGACTCTTCCGAAGGGCCAGACCCTGGCCAGCCTGATGCGCCCGGATCAGTTTCAGCGGCTGGTGGCGCTCAGGAACAGGGGCGTGCTGAAGCCGGGTTTCGAGCGCAAGCACCCCCTGCACCTGGCGCTGATGCTCCACGGCATCGCGAAAGGCAAAGACGGCTATGGTTTGGCGGCAGGGGATTATGTCAGCCGAACCGTGCGCAAGAACAAGATCAAGACTGTTCCGATCACGTCGTTCAGGGCCAACCCGGTCGTGAAGGAGTTCTTCGCGGAGCCGCCGAAAACGTTCGTGCCGTGCCTGCTCGCTTCGATTTCGCTGGTGGAAGCGGGGCCCGGCACGATCAAGCGCAGGTCCGATGCCTGGGCTGAGCGGCGCGTGCCCGAAGTGCTGGCCTCGCCTGTCGAGCCGGTCAACGCCACATGCCATCCGAGTAGCTGGGGCCTGGTCCAGCAACCCGACTTCAGGGCACAGGTTCGAACATTGCTGGCACAGCCTCAACTCACCGTTGCGGTCGTCGAACTTGGCTCGCTCGCGCGGCCGGGTGGCGTTTTGGACAGCCTCGCGGCCGCTGGCTTCGACGTCCGCGGGCCGCGCTGGAAGAGCTGAACCTGTATCAACTCGGGAGGGCCGGGCGCCGGCCCTTCTTTTCTTTTGTGCGGTGCGGCAGCAAACCTCCTGTCAATGCCTCCATGCTAGGCGAAGCAGGAACCATGCGCACCCAAGTCGCCATCACCATCGACACCGAGTTCTCGGTCGCCGGCGCGTTCGCCGATCCGGAGCGGCGGCGGCCGATCGGGGAAGCGAACGTGACCTGTCCCGTCGGCGGGCGGGAGCAGGGCCTCGGCTTCCTGCTCGACACGTTCGCGCGCCACGGCACCAGCGCGACCTTCTTCGTCGAGGCGCTGCAGACCGCCTGGTTTGGCGACGAGCCGATGGGAGCGATTGTCGAGCGGATCCTTGGCGCAGGTCAGGACGTGCAATTGCACCTTCATCCCTGCTGGACCGCCTTTCGCGATCCGGATTGGAGATCATTGCTGGCCGGGGGCCATCCCGACGACAATTGCGACGGGCGCGCGACGGCGGAACTGGTGGTGCTGATCGAGGAAGGCCGCGCCGCGCTGCAACGCATGGGCGCCTCGAAGCCGATCGCGCTTCGAACGGGCAATCTCCGATCCGACCGGAATATTTATCGCGCGATGGCAGCCTGTGGCCTGCCGCTCGCGTCCAATGTCGGCCTGGGGCTGAACCGACCGCACGATCCGGCGCTACGGCTGCGCGGCGGCAGGCACTGGATCGAGGGTGTGATGGAGGTGCCGGTGCTGAGCTACGGGCAACTCGCTATTGGCAGCCAGCCAGCCGATCGCCTGTTCACGATCACGGCGACTTCGACCGCGGAAACCGAGGGTCTCCTCTGGGCGGCTCGGGAAGCGGGCGCTCAGACGATCGTGCTGCTCACTCACCCGTTCGAGTTCATCAAGGGCGATCGCCTCGATCCGGCCCGCCAGCGCGTCAATCGGATCAATCAGCGCCGGCTGGAGCGCCTGTGCGCTTTCCTGGCCGATCATGACGGTGAATTCGAGTCGGCCAGCTTCGCGCAAGCCGCACGCGGCTGGCTTGCCGCCCCCGACGAGCCCGAGCCTCGTCTTCATGCCCCTCTTCTTCCCGTCCTCGGCCGCATGGTCGAGAACAAGGCCAATGATCTCATCCCCGCTCTCTAGCCGGCTGTACCAGCGCGCGACGAACGGCCCCGCCTTCATCCAGGCGCGCTACGGTTCGGCCCGCGGCCTTGTACGCTTATGGCTCTCCCAGATCGCACGCCGGGCTGGCGCTTACCGAGTGTTCGAGCAGGTCCGCTGGGGCGAGGTGCGGCGGCTGGTGTTCGTCTGCTCGGGCAACATCTGCCGCAGCCCCTATGCCGAGCACCGGGCGGCTCTGGCCGGATTTCCGGCGATTTCGGTGGCGCTCAGAGGTGATGCGAACCAGCCTGCGGACCCCACTGCGCGCGCCACGGCCCGGCTCGCCGGACTGGATCTTGAAGCCCATCGCTCCACAAGGGTCGTGGATGCGGGGATACGTCGCGGCGATCTGCTCATCGCGATGGAGCCCTGGCAGGCGCGGGAACTGCGCGTTTGCTACCCGCTCCAGGACGTTCAGGTCACTTTGCTGGGCCTTTGGTCGTACCCGCAGCAGCCTCATCTCCATGATCCCTTCAGCCTGTCCGAAGCTTATTTCAGGACCTGCTTCCGGGCGATCGACAGCGGCGTCGCGGCCATTCTCGATCGGGTGAAAGGGTGATCTTGGGCCCACCCGTCATCTTGCTCGGCATCGACACGCCGATCGGCCTTGCTCTGGTCCGCGAGCTCGGGCGGGCGGGAATCGAGGTCCACGGCGTCGCCAGGGACAGGCGCGCGCTCGGCCTTTATTCGCGCTGGCTGGGCCAGGGCCATATCCGCCCGCAGGACGAGGCCGGCGTGCTCCCGCTGCTTCGCCGGATCGCCCGCCGAACCGGGGCTCGCTTCGTGATGACCGTGTCGATGAGCGATGCCCTGCTGGTCCGCGAAGCGGCCGATGCGGGCCGGCTCTGGGGATTGACGCCGCTCCTGCCGAGCATGGCGAAGCTCCGGCTGGTCAACGACAAGGCGGAAATCTGCCGGATCGCGGAACGCCTCGGGATCGCGGTTCCATATACCTGGGAGCCGACGCTGGCGGACCTTGCGGCCGAGTGGCCGGGCCTCTCCTTCCCATGCGTGCTGAAATGGCGCGATCCGGAGCAGGCTGTGGACCTGCTCTCCGACGCGGGATTGCCGCTTCTCAAAACCGAATATGTTCATGATGCCGGTACGCTCCGCCGGGTGCTGGAGCGCTACCGCCCTGCGGGCATCCTCCCAATGGTCCAGAGCTACGTCCCGGGCTCGGGCCTTGGCCAGATGTTCGTCATGCGCCGCGGCCGGGCCACCCTGCGCTTCCAGCATCGGCGTCTCCACGAGTGGCCGCCGGAGGGCGGCGTCTCCACTCTTTGCGAGAGCGTCGGCGTGGACGCACATCCTGAACTGATGGCCCGCTCCGAAGCCCTGCTGCGGGAGATTGGCTGGGAAGGTCCGGCGATGGTCGAATATCGCTACGACGAACGGACCGGCCGCGCTGTGCTGATGGAGATAAATGGCCGCTTCTGGGGCAGCCTGCCGCTCGCGGTCCAGGCCGGCGCGGCGTTCGGTCTCGCCACCTATTATGCGCTCGGCCTCGATCGCCCGCTGCCGACGCAGCGAGCATACAAAGTGGGCCTGCGTTGCCGCTTCATGATCGCCGAAACGCGCCGGCTGCTGCGCATCCTGTTCGCCCGACGTTCAATCCCGGACAAAAGCCTGCGCTTTTCCAGGCTGCGGGAGCTCGCCAGCTACGTTGCCGGTTTCGTCGACGGCTCACGCTATTATGTATTCTCCTGGCGCGATCCCCTGCCCTTCTTCGCCGACATGCTGTTCGTGCTTCGACGCGTCGGCGAGGCAAGCCTGGCGTGGTTGCCCCGGCGGCGCAGGGCGCAGCCAGCCGGGGCCCGTCCGGTCAAGTCGTAGAAGCCTCCTCACCGCCCCTGCATGTTGTGAACGGCGCCCGGCATGCGAACGGCCAGGCTTTCCATCGCCTCGTCGAGCCATATCTGGCAGGCCAGACGCGAGTGGCGGGTTACCCCGGCCGCGAGATCGAGCATGTCTTCTTCTTCCTCGCTCGCGCGCGCCAGCCTGGCGAAGTCGGCCGCCTCGACGATGACATGGCAGGTGGAGCAGGCCATCTGCCCCTCGCAGGTGCCCTCGAGGGGCTGGCCGTCCGCTTGCGCCACGTCCAGCAATCGCTCGCCAGGGCGAGCCAAGACATCGCGGACCTGGGCTCCGTCAGCCGAAATGAAGCGGACCCGGATCATGCAGCCAGACTCCTTTGCCTTTCAGCAGCTTCAACGATGAGGCTCAGCGCAGTTTCGAGCTCCTCGGGGCGCGTGTAACGGCCGAAGCCGAGCCGTATGCTCGACCGGGCTTCGCGGCCGGCGAGGCCAAGCGCGGAGAGCACGTGGCTTGGCCGACCTGACCCGCTGGCGCAGGCAGATCCCGCGGAAAAGGAGACTTGCCGCACCTCCGAAATGAGACGCGCCGCATCGATCCCGTCGGCGCGCACGTTGAGGTTGCCAAGATAGCGCTGCTCGGCCGAGCCATTGAGCCGCCAACCCGGCCCGAGCGCCGCGCGCGCCATGTCCCAGAGGCCGGCGACATGGGCGCGATCCTCCCCGGCACGCTCGAGAAGCAGGCGCGCGGCCTCGCCGAATCCGACGCACAAAGCCGGCGAGAGCGTGCCGGAACGAAGGCCGCCCTCCTGCCCTCCACCATGCAGCAACGGATCGAGCGCCACGCCGCTGCGCACCCACAGCGCGCCAATCCCCTTTGGTCCGTGGACCTTATGGGCTGAGACTGCGACCATGTCGCAACTTTTGATCGGGAGCGGCACGCGGCCGAAACCCTGGACCGCGTCGCACAGGAAGAGCGCCCCTCGACTGCGAGCGAGCTTCGCAATCTCCGCAATCGGCTGGACGACGCCGATCTCGTTGTTGACGAGCATGGCGGTGACCAGGCCGGTTCTATCGTCCACGTGCGACGCGAGCAGATCGAGGTCCACCAGCCCATCGCGGCGGACCGGCACGACATCCGTCTCGAAGCCTTGCGAGCCGAGCCAGGCGAGGCTGTCCAGTACGCAGGCATGCTCGGTCGCCAGGGTCACGATCCGGCGGCGCCCCACCGGTAGGCGCGCCGCGGCGCCCTTCAGCGCCCAATTGACCGCTTCGGTCGCTCCGGAGGTGAAGTAGAGCCTGCCCGAGCCGCCGTCACCCAGCGCATGGAGGATGTGCTCGCGCGCAACCTCGATCGCGGCGGCGGCCTCCCGGCCGATCCGATAGGGCGAATGCGGGTTGCCGAAGCTGGTCTCCAGCCAGGGACGCATCGCCGCCGCCGTTTCCGGCGCGAGCGGCGTGGTGGCCTGGTAATCGAGATAGATCATGCGGCGCGGCACCTCGCCGCCATGTCGGTCCACACCGCGGCGAAGCGGTCGACCTCCTCGCTGGTCGTAGCCCGGCCGAAGCTGACCCGGATCACCTCGCCCGCGGCGACGCTGCTCATGCCGAGAGCGGCGAGAACATGGCTGGCCTTGAGGCTTCCCGACGAGCAGGCGCTGCCCGCCGAGACCGCAATTCCGGCAAGGTCGAACTGAATCAACTGCGCCGCCGCGGCCACGCCGGGCATGCGATAGGCCCCGATCGTGGCGATGCGCCGGCTGATCCCGCCAACGACTTCTCCGCCCGCTGCGAGGAGCGCCGCTTCCAGTCTCTCTCGAAGGCGCGCGGCCTCTCGCAACCATTCGGAGCCGGTCTCAAGCGCGACTGCCATGGCATTGATCCCAGGGAGGTTCTGAGTGCCCGCGCGGTAACCCTGCTCCTGACCCCCGACGGCCTCGACCAGTGCGAGGTCCCGCACCAGCAATGCTCCGACCCCTGGAGGTCCGCCGAACTTGTGCGCGGAAATCGCGATCATGTCCGCGTCCGGCAAAGGCAGCTTGCCGGCGCTCTGCGCGCAATCGGCGACCAGAACGCCGCCCCGCGCCCGAACTTCCGCGGCGATTTCGTCGAGCGGCTGCAGAATGCCGGTTTCGTTGTTCGCATGCTGGACGGCGACCACCGGGCGCTCGCCGTCGACGGCATCAAGCCGGACTTGCCCCTGCGCGTCGGCTGGGAGCGAGACGGCGTCCGGGGCTGCGCGGAACACCGCATCATGCTCGACCGACGAGACAAAGCGCCGGCCGCCCTTCGCCCGGCCGAGCGCGATCGCCAGCGCTTCGCTTGCGCCCGACGTGAAGATGACTTGGCCGCTCCAGCCGAGCGCCGCCGCCACCGTTGTTCGTGCCCGCTCCAGCGCCGCCTTGGCAGCGCGGCCTTCGGCGTGCGGGGAACTTGGATTGTGCCAGGTTTCGAGCGCCGCCAGCATCGCCGCCCGCGCTTCCGCAAGCACCGGCGTGGTCGCTGCATGATCCAGATAGATGCGTGGCTCGGGCACGGCGAACTCGATTTGCCTTCAAGGTGACCACCCCTATATAGGACGCGCCTTCACGTGGCATGCCCCGTGTCAAATCTCCCGCTGTCAGAGTGCAATGCCCGAAGTTATTTTCCCCGGCCCTGAAGGGCGTCTCGAAGGGCGTTTTAGCCCTGGCCCGCGTCCCCGCGCACCCGTCGCACTGATCCTGCATCCCCACCCGCATGGTGGGGGTACGATGAACAACGCGATCGTGCAGGCTCTTTACAAGACGTTCGTACGCCGCGGCTTCGCGACGTTGCGATTCAACTTTCGCGGCGTCGGCAAGAGCCAGGGGCTGTTCGACAACGGGGTGGGCGAACTGTCCGACGCTGCTTCGGCGCTGGACTGGGTGCAGCAGATCCATCCCGAAGCGGAGACGACCTGGATCGCCGGCTTCAGCTTCGGCGCCTGGATCGGCATGCAGCTGTTGATGCGCCGGCCCGAGGTGCGCGGCTTCATCTCGATTGCCCCGCCGGCCAACATGTACGATTTCACCTTCCTCGCCCCCTGCCCTTCCTCCGGCATCATCATCCAGGGCGAGTCGGACGAGGTGGTCACTCCGGGCGCGGTTCAGAAGCTGGTCGACAAGCTGCGCACCCAGCGGCACATCACAATCCATCACAGCACGGTTCCGGGCGCCAACCACTTCTTCCAGGCGGAGATGCCGCAGCTGATGAAGGCGGTGGATCAGTATCTGGACTTCCGCCTCGATCCGAGCTGCGCGATTCGCTAACCTTCGGCGGAAACCGCTGCGAGACTGCGCCGACCGAACTCCGCACCCGAAAATCGTGCAACCGCCGCGGCAAGCGGCGCGAACGTGATCACAACGTCCAGATCCCGACGTTCGCGAGCAGCACCACCGCGGCGACCAGCATGAGCAGGCCCTTTTTGCGGTCACGCCGCTTGGCAATCAGCCACATTCCTCCCGCGGACAGGGCGAAAACCGCCAGCACCATCACCGAGAAAAGTAGGCCGATCACCGCCCGCGTCGCCACTCCTCAACCCCGCAGCGGGGCGGCGAGGCGAAGTCAGGCGCCATCAGACATCGTCGTCCACGCCTGGACCCACCATCAGCGCGTCAGCTACTTCCTCCGTCTTGCCGCGAATCGCCGCTTCAAGCTTGTCGGCGAGCTCCGGATTGTCGCGCAGGTAATTCTTCGAATTCTCGCGGCCCTGGCCGATCCGGATCGAGTCGTAGCTGAACCAGGCGCCCGATTTCTCGACGATGCCTGCCTTCACGCCCAGATCGAGGATCTCACCGATTTTGGAGATGCCTTGGCCGTACATGATGTCGAACTCGACCTGCTTGAACGGCGGCGCGACCTTGTTCTTGACGACCTTCACGCGCGTCGTGTTGCCGATGATGTCGTCGCGATCCTTGATCTGGCCGGTGCGGCGGATGTCGAGCCGAACGGACGCATAGAATTTCAGCGCGTTGCCGCCGGTCGTGGTCTCCGGATTGCCGTACATGACCCCGATCTTCATCCGCAGCTGGTTGATGAAGATGACCAGGCACTTGGACTTCGAAATGGAGCCGGTGAGCTTGCGCAGCGACTGGCTCATCAGCCGCGCCTGGAGGCCGACATGGCTGTCGCCCATTTCGCCCTCGATCTCCGCGCGCGGGACCAGAGCGGCGACCGAGTCCACAACCAGCACGTCGATCGCATTGGAACGGACCAGGGTGTCGGTGATCTCCAGCGCCTGCTCGCCCGTGTCAGGTTGCGAGACGATCAGCTCGTCGATGTTGACGCCCAGCTTCTTGGCGTAGACCGGATCGAGCGCGTGTTCGGCGTCGACGAACGCCACCGAGCCCCCACCCTTCTGGGCCTCCGCGATGACATGGAGCGCCAGCGTCGTCTTGCCCGAGCTTTCGGGGCCGTAAATCTCCACGATCCGCCCGCGTGGCAGGCCGCCGATCCCGAGCGCGATGTCGAGCCCAAGCGAGCCGGTCGAGATCGCCTCGATCTGCATCGCCTCGCGCGAGCCGAGCTTCATCGCCGAGCCCTTGCCGAACGCGCGGTCGATCTGCGCCAGCGCGGCGTCGAGGGCCTTCTGCTTGTCCATGTCCTGTGAGTTCCTGTCGGAAACGACTTTCAAGGATGCCACCATGGCCTCGCCCTCTCGTAGAAGCTGCGCGCCGTTCGTTCAACGCGTGAGTGGCGACGTATCACTTCTGTTCCGCGGGAACAAGAGGGGAACTTCGCTTCGGGTCGAGTACCGCCCGAAGGGACCGCTTCATTTCCTGGCGAAAGGCCGGATGGGAGGCGATGTCGTTGTGCTCGGTGCCCGGGATGGTGACGTTGTGCACCAAATTGCCGATCGCCGCCGCGAGCGCAGCGGTGCGCAAAGGCGGCACGACGCCGTCATATTGAGCGGCGACGATCGCGACCGGTACGGGCGATCCGCGAAGGAACTCGGCCGAGGGCAACTTGTGCCGGATGAGAAGCGGGACGGGCAGCCAGGGGAAGCGCTCGTGAGCCACGGCCTCGAGCGAATCGAACGGCGTGACGAGGATGAGACCGTCGATCGACCGGCGCGCCGCAAGGCCGGACGCGACGCCGCTGCCGATGCTGATCCCGACCACCACGACACGCTTGGGGCGAAGGCGAGCGCGGGCGAAATCCAGCAGCAAAGGCGCGTCTTCAAGTAATGCCGCCGCGCTCGGCGCGCCCCCGCTCGGCTGATAGCCACGGTAGTGGAAGGCGACGACCGGATGTTCGGGATAGATATAGGCGAGAAACTCGGCGATTCCGGCTGCATTCGAGGCATTGCCGGCGAAGCCGAGGACCAGGGCGTCGTCAGCCCCGGGGCGCGCCGCAGGAATGTGCACGCCTTCCAGGCGGACACCGTCCGGCGCGGTCAGCTCGACCCGCTCCGCGCCAGGGGGGAGCGGACCTGCGCGCGGCACGATCCGGGCAGGGAAGAAGATGGATGTCTGGCCGAAGTAGAGCGCGGCCGCGATCGCCAGATAAGCGAGCGCGGCGAGCAGCAAGACAGAGGCAAGCAGCTTGATGATCACGGACCCCGGCTCAGCCAGCCGCGCTCAGCCGCCGTTGCAGGCCTTGGTGAGCGCCGGGTCGATCGCGTCGATCGTATAGGGCTTGGCCAGAACCGGCGCGTCCGCATGGCGAGCAGGCGGCGGTTCGATATGGCCACCGGTTGCGACCACATAGGGTACGCCGCTGTCCGCGAGGCGATCGGCGACCGGCCAGACCTTCGCCTTGCCCTTGAGGTGCACATCCAGAATGGCGACGTCAAAGCCGCCCTGCTCGACCCGGGCGACGGCATCCTCCACCGTCTCGACCGTGCCCGCCACCTTGTGACCGAGCGAGTCCAGGAAATCCTCCAGCATCATCGCGATGAGAGGCTCGTCTTCAACAATAAGAACGCTGCGACAGGTCACGACGCGGCGATTAAGGGCAATTGGGTGAAAGCCCAAGAGTTTATTTCGGGGCCAGCGCGTCGCGCGCCGCTTCGGCGAGCCTTTGGACGGAGAAGGGTTTAGCAAGAAACCCGACACGCTCCAGGTCGATCGACTTGCGCAACTGTTCTTCGGCATAGCCAGAGATGAACAAAACCGGCAGATCGGGCCGCGTCTTGCGCGCCTCGCGAACCGTCGTCGGACCGTCCATGGTCGGCATCACGACATCCGAAATCATCAGATCGACTTGCGCCTCGCGCGCCAGGATCTCCAGCGCCGCCTCGCCATTTTCGGCGGTGAGCACGACATAGCCATGGCGGGTCAGCGCGCGCTCGGCGACCGCGCGGACCATCGCCTCGTCCTCGACCAGCAGGATGGTGCCGGAGCCCCACAGTTCGCCGGCGGTTTCCCTGGGCTTTGCGTTGCTCGTCGGTTTGGTCGCTTCGGCGCGGTGGACCGGCAAGTAGATGGTGAAGCGCGTCCCCTCGCCTTCCTCCGACTCCGCGAAGATGAAGCCGCCCGATTGCTTGACGATGCCGTACACAGTGGACAGGCCGAGCCCTGTGCCCTTGCCGACCTCCTTGGTGGTAAAGAAGGGCTCGAAAATCTTGGCCAGCACGGCGGTCGGCATACCGGTGCCCGTGTCCGACACCTTGAGCGCCGTGTAATCGCCTGGCGGCAAGATGTCGCTGCCCAGGCGCCGCACTTCCTCGGGAGTGACCGAGTAGGTCTGCAGCGTCAGGGTGCAGCGACCTTCCCCGTTCGCCTCCATGGCGTCGCGCGCGTTGACGGCCAGGTTGACGATCACTTGCTCGAGCTGTCCGGGATCGGCGCGAACGGCGCCCAGGTTGCGACCATGCTTCACCACCAGCTCGATCTTTTCGCCGATGAGCCGCTTCAGCAGCGTCGAAACCTCCGAAATCACGTCGGGGAGCTGGAGGACCTGCGGCCGCAGCGTCTGCTGGCGCGAAAAGGCGAGCAGCTGCCGGGTCAGGCCAGCCGCGCGGTTCGAATTGGACCGGATTTGCTGGATGTCGTCATAATCGCTGTCGCCCGGCGTGTGGCGCATCAGCATGAGGTCGCAATAGCCAAGGATTGCGGTCAGTATGTTGTTGAAATCATGAGCAACGCCGCCGGCGAGCTGGCCAACCGCCTGCATCTTGGTCGCCTGCGCCACCTGCCGCTTCAGCCGGTCGGCTTCCTTGTTGTCCTTGATCGCGAGCGCCACCGCTGCGTCTCCGAGGCCGCGCACCCCCGCGATCCGAAGCGCTACCGTCTCGTCCGGCTGGGCCTTCAGGCGCACCGCCATGTCGCTGGCGCTGGCCGGGCCTCGGGCATGGCGCCGCACCGCATCCGACACGATGGCCTTGTCCTCGTCGACGACGAGATCGCCGGGGTAGACCGGCCGCGCATCACGGCCGAGCCCGACCGCCTGACGGAAATCCTTATTGAGATGGACGAAGCGGCCGTCGACATTGGCAAGCGCGAGGCCGAGCGGAAGAGTCTCGAGCAACGCCGCCAGGCTGGCGCCGCCCTCGCGTCCCATCCGGCCGATCGCGCCGGGATCATCGAGCAGCAGGAACAGGGTCAGCGGGTTGGGCTGGTCCGCCACCGGCACCTGCACGATCCGCAGCGGACTGACGACCCGGCCTTCCTGCGTGAAATGGAACTCCCCGTCTTCCGTCGCCTCGACCAGATCGGTGAGCGGAGTGCCGGCGAGCACGGTGTCCGCCCTGCCAGTCGCGCGGCTCGCGAACGCGCCGTTGGCCCCAACCAGGTTGCCCTCGAGGTCGGCCAGCGCGATCATCAGGCCCGCTTCCCCGACGCGCTGCCCGGCCTCCCCGGTGAGCAACCGTCGCGCCTCCCGGGCAAGATCGAAATCGTCGGTGCGGGCGAACCGCCATATCAGGTGCGTGTCGCCGAAGCCCGCGCGGACGAGCTCGACCTTGAGCTGGAGCCCGCCCAGCGAAAGCGGGTTAATTGCGGCCCGCCCGTCCCGCACTGCATCCGAAGCGGCCGCGCGCAGTCGCTCCGAGCCGCCCCCATTCTCCTCCCCCAGGCTCGCGGGAGCGGCCGAGCCGAACCACTCGGCATAGGCCTGGTTGGCCGCAACCAACGCGCCACCGCCGCCGGTGATCGCAACGGCTGCGTCCGCGCTGTCGAGCGCGGCGCGGAGCAGCGCCAGATCCGCCGCCGGCCCCGCTTGAACGTCACTGCTCCGCGCCAACGGGCGGGCGGTGAGCATCAGGACCGCCCCCAGCCCCAGCAGCCCGGCGAGAAAGGCCGCGGCAAAGGCCAGGTCCCTCACCGCCCAAAGCAACAGCGAAGCCGAGCCGAGCGCGGCAATCAAGACGAGGGAGATCAGCCAGCGGGAGGCGCGTCCGAAGCTCGAGGCAGCAGCGATGCTAGCGGGCATGCGCTCGCTCTGTGCCGCGCCGCCGCCAGGCGTCAAGCGCAAGCGACCGCGCTTAGGCTGCCGCGTCCCTCAACGCGCGGCGTTTCCACTTGCGACCTTGCCACAAGCGCCAGCCGACCAGCGTCACTGCATAACCGATCACGGCCGAGGCGGCGGCAATGATGAAGAGGCCGCTGACCAGGGCCGGAGCCGCGTCGGAGAACAGCCAGGACAGCCAATCGCCAGCCGACGCGCCGCGCCCGGGCAGCGCGGCCGTGCCGCCCAGGCCGAACCAGCTTCCAACGAAATAGGAAGCGGTGAGGATGAACGGGGTTGTCGCAGGATTGCTGAGGAAGGTCATCGCCGCCGCGATCGGGATGTTGCCCCGGAACGGCAGCGACAGCAGCGCCGCGCCGATAATCTGCAGGCCCGGCACCATCAGGAAGATGCCGACCAACAGCCCAATCGCCACGCCACGCGGCACGGAACGGCGCGTGAATCGCCACAGCTCGCTTCGGATCGCGAACGGCCGTGTCCAGCGGTTCTTCGCCATGTCCTCGCGGCTGGGCGAGTTCCTGGCTATCCAACGGCCAACCCGGTTGGTCTGCTCAGCCATGCTGCCTCAACAGCCGGCCCTGCTCGCGCTTCCAGTCTTTTTCCTTCTGATACTCTCGTTTGTCAGGCGCCTTGCGGCCCTTGGCCAGCGCCAGCTCGACTTTCGCCCGGCCGCGGCTGTTGAAGTAGATCGACAGCGGCACCAGTGACATGCCCTGACGCGCGACGGCGCCGTGCAGCCTGGCGATCTCACGCGCGTGGAGCAGCAGCTTGCGAGGCCGCTTGGGTTCGTGATTGAAACGGTTGCCGTGGCTGAACTCGGGCACGTTGGCGTTGATCAGCCAGACTTCCTCCTCGGTCACCTGCGCATAGCTTTCCGCGATCGATCCCTCGCCGAAGCGCAGCGACTTCACTTCCGTCCCAGTCAGCGCAATGCCGGCCTCGTACGTGCTCTCGACCGCATAATCGAAGCGCGCGCGCCGGTTCTCGGCGACGACCTTCTTCTTGTCGAACTCGGGCTGACGGGGACGGGCCATGAATAATGATCCACTAGCCGCTCAGGTTGAGCTTGTCGAAGCCCTCCATCGCTGAACGGCGGCTAAGCGGAATTTCGTAAAGCTAAAGCAAACCCGCGTGCGCCAGTGCCGCGTCGACCGCACCGCGGCTGGCTTCGCCGGGGGGCGTCATCGGCAGGCGCAGGTCGGACGGGAAATCGGGGCGCAGGCGGTTCAGGGCATATTTGACGGGGCCGGGCGATGCATCGGTGAACAGAGCCGCGTGGAGCGGGTAGAGCCGGTCCTGCAGATCGAGTGCCCGAGCCCAATTGCCCGACAGGCACGCCTCCTGGAACTCCGCGCAAAGCCGCGGCGCGACGTTGGCGGTGACGGAGACGCAGCCGACGCCGCCCATCGCGTTGAAACCAAGCGCCATGTCGTCGTTGCCCGAGAGCTGGACGAAACCAGTTCCGCAGGCGAGCCGCTGTGCGGTGACGCGGCCAAGATTGCCGGTTGCGTCCTTGACCGCCACGACATTCGCGATCCGCGCCAGGCGCGCCATCGTCTCCACCGAGATGTCTGTCACAGTCCGGGCGGGCACGTTGTACAGGACGATGGGGATATCGACCGCTTCGGCGATCGCGGCGAGATGGGCGTAGATGCCCTCCTGGTTTGGCCGGTTGTAATAAGGCGGAACGTGCAAGGCCGCGTCGGCACCCGCGGCCTTGGCCGAGCGCGTCAGCTCGATGGCTTGCGCGGTGTTGTTGGAGCCGCAGCCGGCAATTACCGGAACGCGCCCGGCGGCCGCTTCCACACAGGCAGCCACCACCCGGTGATGCTCGTCCGCCGAGAGCGTTGTCGCCTCGCCTGTCGTCCCGCACGGCACCAGGCCGTGGCTGCCCTCGGCGATCTGCCAGTCGACAAAGTTGCGATAGGTTAGTTCGTCAAACGCCTCGTCGCGAAAGGGAGTCACCAGAGCCGGAATCGACCCACGGAACATCAACTATCTCCTTCACTTGCAGGTCGAATGCCAGCATAAGTGGGACGCGCTGGCAGGAGTTCGTTCAGCGCCTGATAAGGAGGGGGTCGGCATGATGTCCAGCATGCACAGGAAGGCAATGACCCTCGCCTGGCTCGGCGCTTCCGCCGTTGCCGTGGGCGCAACGCTTGCGCCCGATACCACAGTTCGGAATGACATGCCGGTTGCGAGCGCCGCGTCGCCGATCCTCCCCGCCGCGCGTCCGCCGATGATCGCCGCGCCGGCCCCGGTAGCGCCCTCTTCCGAGGTTAGCTCCGCGCTGGCGCGTTGGAACAGCCTGCGCCAGAGCGACAACCTTCCCTTCTCCTCCTATGCATCGTTCCTGACCCGCTATCGCGACTGGCCGGGCGAGACCGCGATGCGCAAGTCGGCGGAGCGGGCCATCGATCCAGACTCCAGTTCGCCGGCCGAAGTGGTCGCCTTTTTCCGGCTGCATGCGCCGCTGACCCCCGTCGGTCACGCTCGTCATGCCTTCGCGCTCGCAGCACAGGGTCGCTCCGGCGAGGCCCGCGAGGCAGCGCGCAAGGCGTGGACTGGCGGCCTGCTGCCGCGCAGCGACGAGGATCGGCTGCTGGGGCTGTTCGGCTCCTCGCTGAGCCAGACCGATCATGATCGTCGGATGGAGAAGCTGCTCGCCAACCGTGACACGGTCACCGCGGCGCGGCTGCTTTCGCTCACCTCTGCGACGCGCCAGCCGATCTTCTCGACCCGTTTGGCCCTGCTCGGCAAGGCGTCCGACGCCTCCGCACGCCTCGGCGCGCTCGGCAGCTTGGCGAATAGCGATGCCGGCCTGCTCATGGACCGAGCGCGCTGGCTGCGTGACTCCGGGCAGAGCGCGGCTGCACGGTCGCTGATGGCTCAGCCTCGCCAGCTCTCCGCACCGCCCGTCGATGCCGAAACCTGGCTCGAGAACCTTCTTCTCCTGGCCCGGGGCGCGGCGGCCGACCGGAACTGGCAGACCGCCTACCAGATCGCCAGCCAGCTCGATGACGTCTACGCGCCCGGGACCGACATCAACGACCAGTCCGTCGGCGAGCGTGACGATTATACCAGCCTCGCCTGGCTGGCCGGCACGACGGCTTTGCACCAGCTCGGCCGTCCTGCCGATGCGGCCAGAATGTTCGCCCGCTACGCGCGCGGCGGCCGCTCCTCCCAGGTGCTGACCAAAGGCCTGTACTGGGCTGGTCGCGCCGCCCAGCAGGCCGGCCAGAACGCTCAGGCAACCACCTACTTCGAGGAAGCGGCGGCTTTCCCGGAGCTCTTTTACGGGCAGCTCGCGCTGGAGCGGCTCGGCCGCGCCGTGCCCGCTCCCCTCTTCGCCAACCTGCTGCAACCTTCAGCCGCCGACCGTGCCGCCTTCGAGCGCAAGGAAGTGGTGCAGGCGACGCGGCTGCTCGGCCAGCTCGGCAGCTGGAACGACCAATCGCTGTTCATCCGCAATCTCGCCGAGACTTCGGACGACCCGATCGAGCGCACGCTGGCCTCTAGCCTCGCGCTTCAACTCGGGCGACCGGACCTCAGCGTCTGGGTAGCGCGGAGCGCGCGCAACGGTGGTACGCCTTTCTACACCCGCGCCGGCTATCCCGAGGCGCGCATCCCGGCGGCTCAGAGCCAATATTGGTCGCTCGCCAACGGAATCATCCGCCAGGAAAGCTCGTTCGACCGGGCCGCGATGAGCCCGGTCGGCGCACGCGGCATGATGCAGCTGATGCCCGGCACGGCGCGAGAGGTGAGCGGGAAGCTCGGCCTGAGCTACGACCTTGGCCGCCTGACCAGCGATCCGGAGCATAACATCCAACTTGGCAGCCACTATTTCGCCGGGCTGATGAACAGCTGGGGCGGCAGCGCGCCGCTGGCGGTCGCAAGCTACAATGCCGGCCCCGGCAATGTCCGAAAATGGATCCGCGAATATGGCGATCCGCGGCTGCCGGGCGTCGACATCATCCGCTGGATCGAGGACATCCCCTTCTCCGAGACCCGCGGCTATGTGCAGCGCGTGCTCGAAAATGCGGTGGTCTACGATACGATGAACCCGAACCGGGCCCAAACGCCCGCGACCACCCGCCTGTCCAGCTATCTCGGTAAGTCTGGTCGGCCCGGCTAAGCTGCTGAGCCGCGTGCTAGCCGGATGACGCGCGGGCCGGCTCCGGCTAATCACGCCGCCATGGCGAGGACGAGAACACGCAAGCAGGCATCCAGGCGCGGCTGGGGCGGCCGCATGATCGGCTGGGGGCTGCGGGCGTTCTTGGCGTTCGTCATCCTGAGCCTCGCCTGGGTTCTGCTCTACCGGTTCGTGCCGCCGCCAGTCACCTTCACGATGTTGGGCGACCTCTTGTCCGGGCGAAGCGTGGAGAAGGACTGGATGCCGATCGAGCAGATCGACCGCGACATGGCGCGGGCCGCGATCGCCGCCGAAGACAGCAAGTTCTGCAGCCACCGCGGCTTCGATCAGGACGCGATCGCGGCGGCGATGCGGCGCAACGCCCAGGGGCGCGGCGTCGTTCGCGGCGGGTCCACCATCAGCCAGCAGACGGCGAAGAACGCCTTCCTGTGGCAGGGCGGCGGCTATTTCCGCAAAGGGCTGGAAGCCTGGTTCACCCTGCTGATCGAGAATCTGTGGAGCAAGCGGCGGATCATGGAGGTGTACCTCAACGTCGCGGAGACCGGGATCGCGACCTACGGCGCCAATGCGGGGGCGCAGCGCTATTTCGGGAAGGATGCGTCCAACCTGACCCGGCAGGAGGCTGCGCGGATCGCCGCCGTGCTGCCCCAGCCGAAGAAGCGCGAGGCGATCACCCCTTCCGGGTTCACACGCCGCTACGGCAACAGCATCTCGCGCCGGATCGGCGTCGTCGCCCGTGACGGTCTCGACGCATGCCTGAGCGGCGCTGGAACCGACGCGCCCGAACCGGCCGAGCCCAAGGCGAACCGGGCGAGACCGAAGCGGGTCGAAACTGCTGCCCCGCCGCCTCGCCCCGAGAGAGCTGAGGACTATATCCTGCCGGCGCCTCCGGAGACGCAGCCGGACGCCGAGGTGGATCCGGTTCCGCCGGCGGAGCCGGATACGGCGCCGCCGGCGGAAACGAACGGGCTCTAGAAAGGCAGCTTGAAGCCCGGCGGGAGCTGCATGCCCGCGGTCATCTTCGACATCTCGGCTTGCGCCGCCTGATCGGCTTTCGCCCGAGCGTCGTTGAGGGCGGCCGCGACGAGGTCCTCGACCATCTGCTTTTCGGAAGGCTGCAGCAGGCTCTCGTCAATCTCGACCGAGACGATCCGGCCCTTGGCGCTCGCCCGGATCTTGACCAAGCCGCCGCCCGAGGCGCCGTCCACCATCACGGTGTCGAGATTGTCCTGCGCCTTCATGAGTTCATTCTGCGCATTCTGCGCGATCTTCAGGATTTCGTCGAAATCGGGCATGGTTCAGCTACTCCTTGGTTCGTCGAGCCGATAGCCGGTCAGCTCGGCATCGGGAAAGGCCTGAAACGCAGCCGCGACGATCGGCTGTTCGAGCACGTTCTGGCGAAGCCTCTCGGACGCGGCTTTTTCCTGGTCGAGCAGCGAGGGCTCGCTCTCGCCGTCCGAGACCTGCACCTGCCACTGAGTGCCGGTGGTGCTCTTCAGAGCGGTCGAGAGTTCACGCACAAATTCGCCAGGCACTTGCGGGGTGAGCCGAAGGACAAGCTCCGGCGGGGCGTATCGGACCAGGCCAGAGTGATCGTGCAGGCAGAGCGCGATCCGGTGATTGCCCCTCGCCTCCAGCAAGGCGATCAGCTCGGCGAAGCTGGCCGGAAACTCGGGTCGCGCCGGCTCGGCTCGACCCGCTGAGGTTCTCGGCGAAGGAGCGGGAAGCGCCTCGCCGTTCTGCAACTTGCCGAGAAGCGCGCCGGGGTCGGGGAGCTCGGAGGCGTGGATCACGCGCAGCAACGCCATCTCCGCCGCCTCGAGCGGGAGCGGCGCCGTGTTGACCTCGCCCAGGCCCTTGAGCAGCAGCTGCCAGAGCCGGTGGATGACGGCGTGGCTGAGCCGCCCGGCCCATTCGGCATAGGCTTCCCGCTCCTCGGCGGATTGAGCCGGGTCCTGCACGCCGCCGACTTTAGCGCGGGTGATGCCGTGAACGCTTTCGAGCAGGCCCCGGATCAGCGCGGCGGGCTCGACGCCGAGATCATGCTGTTCCTTGATCGCGGCCAGCGCAGCTTGCGCATTGCCCGCGAGCAGCAGTCCGAGCAGCCCCCGGATCGCACCGCGGTCGGACAAGCCGAGCATGGCGCGGACCTGGGTGGCGGTGACGCCCTCTTCGCCGTGCGCGATCGCCTGGTCGAGGATCGACAGCCCATCGCGCGCCGACCCTTCCGCCGCACGCGCGATCAGGGCCAGCGCTTCGGGCTCGATCTCGACCTGCTCAGTCTCGCACACCTTTGCAAAATGCTGCGCCAGCTGCTCGGCCGAGATGCGGCGAAGATCGAAACGCTGACAGCGCGACAGGACGGTGACCGGCACCTTGTTGACCTCGGTCGTGGCGAACAGGAACTTCACATGCGCAGGAGGTTCCTCCAAAGTCTTCAGAAGCGCATTGAAGGCGTTCTTCGACAGCATGTGCACTTCGTCGACGATGTAGACCTTGTAGCGCGCCGACACTGCAGCGTAGCGGACCGCCTCGATGATCTCGCGGACATCGTCGACGCCGGTGTTGCTGGCGGCGTCCATCTCGACCACGTCGATATGCCGCCCCTCGGCAATCGCACGACACGGCTCGCAGACGTTGCAAGGGTCGATCGTCGGCCCGCCCTGCCCGTCCGGGCCGATGCAATTCAGGGCCTTCGCGATGAGGCGCGCGGTCGAGGTCTTTCCGACCCCGCGCACGCCGGTCATCAGGAAAGCATGGGCGAGCCGGTCACGCCTGATCGCGTTGCCGAGCGTCTGCACCATCGCATCCTGGCCGATCAGCTCATCGAAACGCTGCGGCCGGTATTTGCGGGCAAGCACACGGTAGGGTTGCGCGCGCACCGGCTGCGGGGGTTCGTCGAGGCCGAGGGAGAATGCGTCGGGATCGGTCATATGAGTCCCTCCCGCTTGGCCGTGCCGCCGACTCGAATACCCGGGAGGTGCGAAAGGTTCGGAAGTTCCAAAAAGTTCAGCTCCCCAGGAGCAGGAAAAGCCTGGGCCCCGACAGGCTGAGTGACGGCGCTCGAGAGGCTTGGGATTCGGACATGGACGCAGCTCGACATGCGATCAGCATGGCAGGAAGTCCGAGTGTAGGAAACGGCTTTGCTCCAAAGGCGTCGCGGCAAAGCCGCCCTTCGACTGCCTGCAAAGGCAGGCGCTCAGGACAGGCTGTGTCGGCCCTCGCTCGGGCGGGGCCGTGCGCGCCGCGCGGTGGGAGCCGGAACGACCCGGAGCGAAATCGTTACGGCTGCTTCCTTCCGGACCTGACCGGGTTGGCGACAACTCCGTCCGCCCGACTCCCGCCGCGCATATGGGCGAACGCGCGTTTGGTGGCAAGCCGGTCAGCGCCGGACCAGAAACGCGCCCACGAGCACGAATGCGACTCCCAGCAGGCGCAACGGGCTAATGTCGACCCTGGGCACTCCGAAGGCGCCGACCCGGTCCAGCATCAGGGCCATCAACAATTGTCCGGCGATCGAAACGGTGAGAAAGAATGTCACGCCGACGCGGGGAACGACCAGGACAGCCATGCTGACGAACACCGCCCCGTACAGCCCACCCATCCAGGCGTACCACGGCAGGGTCCGCACCGCTTCGGCTTGCGGTCGGACGCCGAGCACGAAGGCGACCAGCGCCAGCGCCGCCGTGCCGACCGCGAATGAAACCAGCGCCGCATTGACCGGCGATCCGGCCCCGCGCGCCAGCATCGCGTTGGTCGGCGCTTGAAGAGCGACTAGGAAACCGCTGAGCAGAGCGCCGAGGATCGCAGCAAGGATGGCGGGGTGCACGGGCGACACTTTCATCCCTTCGTCGGCCAGGACTTGATCCGGGCCAGGGCTGCTTCCAAGTCTCTAGACCAGAAGAATAGCCCTGCCCCGGATCAAGTCCGGGGCGACGGGGCAATCTGGGCGTTCAGCTCTCCAGCTGCCTCGTCAGCAGGCGGATGTCCGAGTCCAGCTCCGGATCCTGCGCTCGCAGCTTCTCGATCTGCCTGACCGCATGGATCACGGTGGTGTGGTCGCGGCCCCCGAACCTCCGCCCGATTTCGGGCAGCGAGCGCGGGGTCAGCTGCTTGGACAGATACATGGCGACCTGGCGCGGGCGGGCGACTTCGCGGGCGCGGCGGGCCGAGGTCATCTCCGCCTTGCGAATGCGGTAATGGTCGGACACGCGGGTCTGGATCTCGTCGATCGAGATGCGGCGCTGGTTGGCGCGCAAGGTGCTCGCCAGCACCTCCTCGACGAAGGCGAGATCGATCGTGCGGTTCTGCAGGCTCGCATAAGCGGCGATGCGATTGAGCGCGCCTTCCAGCTCGCGAACGTTGGAGCTGATCCGCTTGGCGAGGAACATGACCACATCCTGCGGCACCTTCACCTCGGGGAGTGCCTCGAGCTTCTTGAGGATGATGCTGAGCCGAAGCTCGAGGTCGGCCTGGTTGACGTCGGCGACGAGACCCCAGGACAGGCGCGACAGGATGCGCGGCTCGATCCCGTCCAGCTCCTGCGGGGCGCGGTCGGAGGTGATCACCAGCCGCCGTCCGGCCGAGATGATCTCGTTCATCGTGTGGAAGAATTCTTCCTGGGTCGATTCCTTGCCCGCGATGAACTGCACGTCGTCGATCATCAGGAGATCGGCCGAGCGCAGCTGCTGCTTGAAGCGGATCGTGTCGTTGGCGCGAAGCGCGGCGACGAACTCGACCATGAACTTTTCGGCCGACATGTAGAGGATCTTGGTGCCCGGGCGGCGGGCGCGAAACTCATGGCCGATCGCGTGCAGCAGATGGGTCTTGCCGCGCCCGGTGCCGCCATGGATGAACAGGGGGTTGAAGACGACCTTGTCGGCCGTCGCGAGGCTCCGCGCGGCGTTGAAGGCGACCTCGTTGGCCTTGCCCACCACATAATTATCGAATCGGTAGCGCGGCTCCAATTGGGCGGCGTAGAGCCCGGTCTGCACCTCAGCCGGCGCTTGTTCAGGCTCGGCGGGCGGGATCTGGACAGTGGCGGCGGTGCGGATCGGCTCCACGCCCGAACTCGCACGTACCAGCACTTCTCGCACCGCTGGGATCGCCGTCCTCCAGGCCAGCGCGAGCCGGTCTGCGAAGTGGGTCTGGACCCAATCCGCCATGAACTGCGAAGGAAGTTCCAGCTGCACCTGGCCGGTATTGGCGTCGAAGCCACCGAGCGTGATCGGGCGGAGCCAGCCGTCGAAGGTGCGCACCCCGCAATCGCGGCGAAGTCCGGAACGGATGAGGTCCCAGGCGGCGACCACCGGTTCGGGGACCCTGGTTTCGGTAAGCAAAGCTACACCATTGGCCGGCGTCTGGCTCACGCACGCACCCCTCGTTCCTGTGCCGCCCAGAGGCGGCGTTACGCAAAGCAAACTCTCCCCGTCTCGGCGAACACCCCCCGGTGATGCCGATTTCGAACATCGTTATGCTGTCTTGGCCCCCTTTGGAGAGATTCGCCGCCGGGGAGGTCTTTTGTAGGGACCGGAGAGCCCGCCCAACAAGCGGAAAAAAGTAACTTTTGTGAAATATATGCCGTTGACACGCAAAACCGCCAAAGCCGCTGAAGCTGCTCAAAGGCGCAGTTTTCCGCCATTTTCAAACTGTTGAGAGACCGGCGTAACAGGCGAATCGCGGGAAAAGCTGGAGATTCGTTAACGCGCGGTCGGAGCAACAAAAAACCCGCCGGAATGCGGCGGGTTTTGTGAACCTGAAGAGGCAGAATCGGCTCAGCTGAGCGCGGCGACCCGCTTGCTGAGGCGTGAAAACTTGCGGGATGCGGTGTTCTTGTGAACCACGCCCTTCGCGACACCGCGCATGAGCTCCGGCTGGACGCGCCGGATCGCTTCTTCCGCCTGCGCCTTGTCGCCGCTGGCCAGCGCCGCCTCGACAGCCTTGACGAAGGTGCGGATGCGGCTGACGCGCGCGCCGTTGATCTCGGTGCGGCGGGCGTTGCGACGGATGCGCTTCTTTGCTTGCGGCGTATTCGCCATCTTTGGTTAGACCTTCTTGCGATGTAAATGAAAACGGCGCGGGGCATGGCTCCGCACCGATCAGGCGGCCCCACTACGCAAGCCGGCGCTCAAGGTCAAGCTTCAGCGCTGGCATCGAGGGCAATAAAAGGTGGAGCGACCGCCTTCCGCGCGCCGCCTGACCGGGGCGCCGCAGCGGCACGCCTCCCCTTCCCTGCCATAGACCAGGAAGGCCTTGGAGAAGTAGCCGAGCTCGCCGTCAGGACGCGCATAATCACGCAAGGTCGAGCCGCCGGCCTCGATCGCGGCTTCCAGCACGGTCTTGATCGCATCGACCAGCCGCGCGAGCCGCTCCCGCCCGATCCTGCCGCCGGCGCGGCCGGGCGCGATCCCGGCCATGTGCAGCGCTTCGCACACGTAGATGTTGCCGAGCCCCGCGACGATCCGCTGGTCGAGCAGCAAGGCTTTCACCGGCGCGGTTCGCCCGGCCAGCGCGGCGGCGAGCGAGGAGGCGTTGAAATCGGGCCCGAGCGGTTCCGGGCCCATGCGGCGGAACGGTTCGAACTGATCGAGCGCGTCCGTGCCGACCAGGTCGAGCGAGCCGAACCGGCGCGGATCGTTGAGGGCCAGGCGGTGACCCGCATCGGTTTCGATCAGCAGGTGATCGTGCGGCCCGATTTCGTCCGGGTCGATCCGCCAGCGCCCCGACATGCCGAGATGGAAGACGAGCGTGTCGCCGCGATCAGTGTCGATCAGCCCATATTTGGCCCGCCGCCCGAGCCCGGTGACGGTCGCCCCGGTAAGCCGCTGCCCCAGATCCTCCGGGAACGGCCGGCGCAGGTCGCCGCGCCGCAGCGTCACCCGCTCGATCCGCGCGCCCTCCAGTACCGGCTGCAGCCCGCGAACCGTCGTCTCGACTT
>NZ_DASVTH010000045.1:0-34026 GCF_036387615.1 Allosphingosinicella sp. | reverse complement strand
CGGCCATACCCGGGTGGCGCCATTGTCTCTCGTGTAAGGCGTGAACGGCCACATGACGTTGACAAGATACTCGACGTCCCCGGTCGCGCCGCGCCACATGTCCTGGTCGCGGTGCGGCATCTGGGCGAGCGCTCCCGGGTGGACGGCGATCGCCTGGGTGAGGTTGAGCTGGATCGTATCGCACCAGGGAGAGAGCACCCGCTCTACGACACCAAGAATCAGCTCATGCTGCACGAGCGCGGCCGCGCGCGGCGAGCGGGCAAGGAGGCGACCGAACCTCTTCGTCCGCTCGCCGTAGAAGCGTCCTTGGCAAAAGGGTGTTTCCTCAAAATCGGCCGCCAGATCGGAGTCGAGGGAGAGGACCTCCTCCGCGGCAAGATCGGGAACCACGCAATAACCGTCGACGAGCAGTCGTTCGGTCCAGCGGTCGATCGCGGAGTCGAGAGCTTGGCTTTGAAACATGTGCATTCCTTTGCTTCAGGCGGCAGCGAGGATCTCGAGCCGACGTAAGGGAGCGGGCTGGTAGATGCCGTTCACTTCCAGGAGAGCCGGCGTTTCTTCCGAAATATCGATCGCAAGCGCGCCCAGCATCCTGCCGGCGCACGTGCGGGGCAGGCCAAGCGGGCGGCAGCGCCAGCCAAAAGCGAGGATCTGCTGGAGCCACCCTATCTCGGCGACGCCCGTGAATGTGCTGATTCCCTTCTCGAGCGCATGGTCAACCAAGGCCGAGACGAGGATGTTGCGGGTCGCGAGCCTCTCGCCGGCGTTGCTGCCGCGATCGAGGCAGAAACGGGTGATCTCCAGCACACGTTGCCCGCGCGGCGGCGACGCGGCGCAAAGGTCCGGGAACAGTGTGTCCAGGATGTGCGGCCTGGTCGTCCTGAGAAGCCGGGCAGAGCCTTCATGGCAGCCGTCGCGGCCGGTCACGATCACATAGGTCGCGGCCTCATCGTCGAACTGGTCAACCTCGTAGCGCCCGTCGAGGACGGGCACGTCCCATTTCAGCAGGTCGACGAAGATCCGCTTGCGTGCTTCGAACATGGAGCGGAGCGGCGGAAAGCGTGCGGGATCGGGAACCTGCTCGGCAAGGGTGACCATGTCTTTCTCCGGCTGGATGACATGGTCGGAATGCGCCGGGCCGGCGGCGGCCCGCTATGCCCAGAAATGGGCATTGTCAGCGTTTGAGAACGTCTGTGAAGGTGATCGATCCATCGAACAGCGCCTGGACCGCGAGCATTGTCCTCTTCGCTACCCCGTAACGCTCACGAGCCTGCTTGAGGTGCCGCACCACCGTCTCATGCTCGATGGCGAGGATGCGGCTGATCTCCCAGTCCGATTTGCCGCGCGCGACCCACAGGATGCATTCGCGCTGCCGGTCGGTGAGCCGCGGCGCGGCGGCCAGGGACGGGGAGCGCACGCGCCACAGCCTTCGCGCGGCCTCAAAGGCGAAGGCGCCGACGAGCTGGGCGATCGGCAGGTCCTCCTCCCGCATCGCGACTCCACTGGGATTGGCGAAAGAGCAGGAGCCGTGGGTCTCGCCTGGCACATTGGCCGGGATGGTGAAGCCATCGCTGATGCCTCTTGCTTCGGCTCGTTCGAGCATGGCGCGGTCGCTTGGAGTCAGAACGATCATCCGTTCGATCTCGGACCAGGCGAACCCGACGCTTGTTACATGACTTGCGCGGAACACGGGGTCGGACACTCCCAGTCCATTGTCATCATAATAGTCGGCCCAGTCATCGGGGTAATTGTGGAGCCGGATGGCCGGCTGCGGCGCGCGTCTGATGTCGCCATGGTGCGACAGCGCAAAATATTTGAACCCCAGTTCGCTTGTGACCTCCTCAAGCGCGTCCGAGAGATCGGCCTCGGTGGCAATCCCGGCAAGATCACGAAGAAAGGACTCCGCCCGTTCGAACGTCGCCATTGCGCCCCGTACTCACGAAACTGGCGGGACGTTTCCAAGCCGCCCTCGTCCCCGGTCCCGTTTTCTGTACGCCGTAGCCCGGGTCTCAACCGGGCAGGACGCGTTGATTCAAGCTGCTGCGACGATAGACGCTTTCCGAGGGTTTCAAAACTCTATTACACGCTAACACATAGATATTTAGAGATTATTTCTCGATTGTTCTTGATCCAGATCATAGGCCGGTCGCCGGGAGTGCTGCGCGAAAGAGAGAGGAATCCGACGCGATGCCTTTTTCGCGGCTGATCGACCGCTTCGAGGCCAAGGCCGCTTCCTGCCTGGACGATCACGCTCTTCAGGCCGTGCTCCAGGACGTGACTCGGGAACTTGGGTTCCACTATTTCGCGCTCCTTCACCATGCGAGTCTGGCCTCGGCCAGGCCGGAGCTGATCCGCATCGACACCTATCCCTCCGGCTGGGACCGGGAGCTGGCCGTCCACAACCTCGTCGGTGCCGATCCAGTGCATCACGCGAGCTTGCGCACGAACGTCGGTTTTGCATGGTCCGAGCTGCCGAGGCTCGTCCCGCTAGGACATCGCGAGCGCGAAGTTCTCGAGCGGAGCAGGCGCTTCGACATCGGCGACGGCTTCACGGTGCCGGTGAACGTGCCCGGGGAGCCCTGCGGCTCCTTCTCGTTCGCCGTGAGGACCGGCTCGGGGCTTCCGGTTGATCGCCTGCTGTGCGCAGAGCAGATCGGCGCGCATGCGTTTCGCGCCGCGAGGCGGATCCACGATTATCCGAGCGTCAGGCGCTGCCCCCATCTCAGCCGACGGGAGCATCAGTGCGTTCGTCTGCTGGCCGCAGGAAAGACCGACTGGGAAATCGCGACCATTCTCGGGATCAGCGTCGAGACTACCCATCAATATGTGAAGCGCGCGCGCGCCGCCTATGACGTCGTCAGCCGGACGCAACTCGTAGTCTGTGTGCTGCGCGACGCGCTCGTCAGCTTCGACGAGGCAATTCCCCCATATAGGTGAATAGGTTAGCTCGGTCGGAACAGCTGTCGTCCGGGTGTGAGCCCGGACCATGACCTTGCTGCGAACTGGAGGAATGGGGCAGCCTATGCGCCGCTCCTCCTTGCCGATCGCTCGGTCTTCGCCTGGGAGTGGCTTCGGCGCGATCCGCTGTACCGGAGGGCCGCTGAGGGGTCGGTCTTGCGGAAGTGGTCCCCCGAGGCGGAGAAATGGGGGCTTGTGGCCTTCGAGGCGCCCGACCTTTCCGGCGCGGCCGCCCGTCCGGTCTGGAGCGCAGCGGCACATCCCGCAGTGCTCCCAGTGTTGGCTCGCGCCCGTGCCGCATACGGCGACAGCTTCGAGCTCGAACGCGTGTCGGCGCTCTCGACGATGGTCGCGGTGCCGGGGCGAGGCGAGCATCTGCTGATCTCGGACGGACGACGAACGATCCGCCTCGACGTGCTGGCGGGAACCTTGGCCGGCGGACCCGTGGAGCTGCGCTATCTGTTGAATGGGCTTGCCGCGGCCGAGAAGCCGCTGCTGACACTCCGCCGCTTCCTCGCGCTCGCACGGACGAGCGACTTTGCCCGGTCGCTGCATCCAAGAGAGCCGCGGGCAAGGCGATGGGTGCTGATGCTGCGGGCATGGGATGCCGCCTGTGCGGGCGCCGACCAGCGTGAGATCGCGCAATGGTTGCTGAGCAGGCAAGCGGGCGAGCCTCGATGGCGCAGCCTGGCGCCAAGCGTGCGCTCGCAAGTCCAGCGGCTGGTCCAGGGCGCAAGGTTGATGGCCCGCGGCGGATACCGGAGGCTGCTTGGGTGACATGCGGCCTCGCGTGAGATGCGGGCGGCGTTGCGGCTGCGCGGCGACATCCTATGTAAGGAGGGTGGCAGCCCACCAATTCACCATCGAGCAGCGGCAGGTTCCCGGCACTCACCAACACCGCTGGATTGCCGTTGACGACGCGAACGGCGCGGCGATCGACCTGCCGCATGGCGGCACCGGCGACTATCTCGGCCGCTATCCTGAGGTCGCGCCTATCTCTTGGGCAAAGGACTCAAAGTGGCTCTCGATTATTGCCGGCGCCGCGGCGACACCTTTGACGCGGATCACGAGCAGCGGGCCTATACCTGGACCTTCGAAACCGGCGGCGGCGTGGTCGTAAAGGATATCCCTCGGCTGGTTGCCGGGATCACCGTGCAGTTCTGACGGAGCGGACGCCGCTCACGCGCCGCCTTCGCTATCAGCCCTGTCGGATGACCTTCTTCTCCGCCCCGCAGAGGCTGCACCTGTCCTTTCGGCGTTCGAACCCGCCCTTGCCTGCTAACTCGCGAGCCTTGTGGTTGGCGTGCTGCCGCGGGGAGATCTTCAGCCGCTCCGAGATACAATCGTCGCAAACCGGATTGGGCGAGAGCCGCGTGACGAAGGCCCGAACGTCTTCCAGCACTGTCATTGTGTTCTCGGGCCCCGTTCAAAAATCGCCTGCGCCAGCAGTACAGGTCAGGTGCCCGCTTTGCGCGGCGAGGGTCCGCTGCGGCCGCGCGGTGCGCGGGTCGCACTTGCCTTTCGCTTGCCGCCCGCGGCCTTTCGGCCAAGCCCGATGGTATGGGCCATGGCGCGCCGCTGCTCGGAATATTCGGGTGCTACCATGGGATAATCGGCAGGGAGGCCGTAATCGCCCCGATACTGATCGGGAGTCATCCCATGCGCGGTCGCGAGATGGCGCTTCAGCGTCTTCTGCTTGCGGCCGCACTCCATGCAGACGAGATGGTCGGGCTTAATCGAGGCGCGGACGGAGACCAGCGCCTTCTTTCTTTCCGGTTCGGGTTCAGCTGGCGCTTCGCCCAGGCGGGCAAGGGCCCCATGGACATTCTGGATGAGGATCGGAATGTCGCCGACGGCGACATTGTTATTGGCGACGTGCGCTGCGACGATGTCCGCCGTCAGCGAAACCAGATCTTCCATGTCCATGGCCGGGGCTCTCCTCCGCAAGGCTCGTCAGTAGGACAGGAGGCCGAGGCGAACCAGCCCTACTCAGTCGGGAGCTTCAGCTCTCCCGGCTGGAAGAGAATGCGTCGGCATCTGCCAGGGGCCGTGAACTGCCATCGAGACATGGGCACCGGCCTGGTGGAGCCCGAGCTCGTCGAGGCGGCCGAGTATCGTCACAAGATCATCGCGGACTGCCGCCAGCGAAGCTTCATCTTGATCGGCCATGACTGCGCTCGCTGCCAGACCCTCGGTTTGCTCGCGTCCGTAGATGCCGGCGGAGTTAACAGCCTCCAAAAATTGTGTAGACTATCAGGTCCCGCGCGTCCCGGAGCGGTGTGCCTGCTCGGAGGGAGTTGCAGCTAAGCACCGAACCTTGCTTCCTCCCGAAGTGCATCCACCTCTTCCGGGGTCATCCGCGTCAACAAGGCGATGATAGGATCGAGCAGACCAGGTGTGCCCGTCAGCAGGCGCACGAGCGTTCGCTGGTCCTCCTCGAGATTACCGAAGTCGCTGAGCAGCAGCCTCTCATCCTCCGTCACTTGCGGGGCGATAGCACCCGGCCAGGTCGTTTCTTCACGCAGGGCCGTCCTCAGCGCTTCGCGCTTCCCGCGTCGCAGCCTTCGATAGGCTTCGACGACCTCGCGTTCCTCCTGGATCATCACTTCCGCATGGACCCCGAGGCGCCGCAGCCAGTCTCGGGCGGCCTGGGCACGATCTCCTTGCGAGTTTCGAGAGTACCAGCGGGTCATCGCAGCGCGCCAGGCGCGCCGGTCGGGTTCCGACATGCTGTTCAGCGCTTCCATGAAGCGATACTCGTCGCGGAACAGTAGGGGCCGGCACAGATCGATCGGATGCCCGGCATGATACCAATTTCGTCGATCTAGCCAGGCGGCCCGCTCTTCGCGGGGCACCGTGACGAACTCGAAGGCGTAGGCGGCGAGCTTCAGCCAGCGCGGGAGCTGGCGCAGCTCGCCGGCTTCGAATGCCGAAACATCCGCCTCGGTCGGCGCGGGGCAGATCTCGCCCAGATAGGCCCTCATCTTGGTGGAGCGTATCGCGAGTTTTGCCTGCGACCACCCGAGCTGCTCGCGCCGTTCGCGCACCCACAAGATGCCGTCGGTCACCAACGCCTTTTCGCTGCGCTCGCCCTGCGCCATAACTATCCTTGAGTTGCCCCGCTGGGCGAGTGTAGCCTCGGGGCCGGCGCAAAGCACAGGTGCAATGCGCTAGGTCCGCGTTGGGGAATGGGGGTGAGGAGTGGCCAAGTACGACCCGCTCCGCAAGCATCTGCGCAGGAAGAATGGCGCCGATGTGCTGATGACCTTCGACGACATCGAACGGGTCATCGGCGCGATGCTGCCGAAGAGTGCGGACCTGCCGGTCTGGTGGAGCAACGAAGCCTCTCCCGATACGCGGCATGTCCAATGCCACGCCTGGATCGAAGCGGGCTATGAAGCCAGCCTCATGCCCGGCGGGAGCAAGGTCCGCTTCAGCCGGAAGCCGTCGCGATCGTCGGACGCCTGAATTGCCGGGATGCGTCCGATAATGTCCTGGCTGAAACGGCTCCTGGGGCGCGACGATGATGCGGAGTCGCCCGCAGCGCCGCCGGGCGGAACCCGGATTGCGCTCCCCCGCCACGATCGCGGGGTTGTCTCCGTTCCCGAAATCGACTTCGTGGGAGAAAGGGCCGCATCCCCAAACGGCCGCTACACTCTGCTTTGGCATGACCGGCGCTGGGCGGGCGAAATCGTGTCCGCTGGCCGGTTTGTCCTGGTCGACGGCGAAACCGTCGTCGTCGAGGGACGAATGGAGCGGCCGCAGGACGGCAAGGTCGCAGATAGCGGCATATTCATCCTCAACGACTGGGGAGCCAGCGACGCCCTCTCCGGCACCTTTCATGCATTCAGGCCGGACGGCAGCGCTATCCTCAGCCGCCATTATTGGGCGAACTTGTTGAACAATGGCCTGTCGCGAGACGGGCGACTTGCCGCCTGCCAGACTTGCGATGCGCCGGGATCGCCGGACAGCTCGGTCCTGACGCTGTTCGATCTTCACCGTGGGGAAGAGCTGGCGCGCTGGACGCCTGAATCGGGGTGGGCGAACGGCTATCAATTTCCGGAGGGCGAAGCTCGCATCCGGGTGGTTCGCCATGATCGACCTTCCCTCGATTACAGTCTGGAAGGCGAGTTCCTGGATCGGCAGCTTTGGCTGCAGGACGAGACCGCGCGCGGCACTCTTCATGTGATCCGGAAGGCGCTCGCCGAAGGTGAGTCCGCCAGCGGCGTGTCCATTGAGGCCCTGCGGATTGGTGCCCGCCACGCGATCGACCAAGGTGATGAACGCTTCCGCGCCGAGGCCTGGCGCCTCTTGGGCGAGGTCGAAGAATCGGCGGACGAACCCGCTGCGGCTCTCGATGCCTATGAGCAGGCGCTCGCGCTCAACCCGAAAATAGGGGTGGCCAAGCGGGCGGCAGCTTTGCGCAAGGCCTCGACCGCTTAGTCAGCATCACTCGGGCCTGGCTCGAATCCGGCTACATCCATTTTCGAGCCTCTGCCTCGCCGGTGAAAGCCGCCACTTCTCGCGGCACGGGCGGGCCACGGGGGCACCGTCCGCCGCAGCGAGGATCTGATGGACGACGATATTGGCCGGGCGGCTCGAGCAAAGAAGGGCAGTCCCTTTCTCTCGACCGAGCAGGCCGCTTTCTATCTCGGGCTGAGTGCCCGCAAGCTTCAGGCGATGCGCGCCGGAGGGGACGGGCCGACCTTCCGGCGACACAGCCGCTATGTACGCTACCATATTGACGACCTCGACAGCTGGTCGAGGGGGCTCTCCGAGAGCGACGCCTGCAATGCCTGACCATCGCGAGCTGCCGCTCTTCCGCTGGGGCGAGGAACTGCGCCGTCATCGGCACGCGCGGCGGGCCAACCGCCTGCGCCTGGTGGCGGCAGCCTTGGCTGCCGCGGCCGCGGCCGCGTCTTTGGGCACGCTCTTGTGGCCACCGCGCCCACTGTTCCTCTGGAATGCCAGTGCGAGCAGCCCGCTCGGGCTCTACCAAGTGCGGTCTGCGGGCGGCGCCCGCCGCGGGGACATGGTGATTGCCTGGCCCCCTGAGGCCGCACGCGAGCTCGGCGCCGAGCGACATTATCTCCCGCGCAACGTACCTTTGGTGAAGCGGGTTGCCGCCGTCGAAGGGGATCGGGTCTGCGCCGTGGGCGAGGCCATCTTCGTCAATGAAAGGCTTGAGACGCTGCGAAGCCTGGAGGATCCGTCTGGGCGGCCGATGCCATGGTGGACCGGCTGCGAGGAACTCCGCCCGGGCGAGCTTTTCCTGCTCACCGCAGGCGCGCCAAACGCCTTCGACGGGCGCTATTTCGGAGTGACTGGGCCTGCGCAGGTCGTCGGTCGTGCGAGGCTGATATGGCCGGGCTGAGAGCGGCACTCACTGCCCTTGCCCTATTGTGGGCGGCGCCTACTTCTGCCGATCCAGTGGACCGATGGTCGGCCTATATCACCGAAGCCTCCGGGCGGTTCGGAATACCGGAAGCATGGATTCGGCGAGTGATGCGCGCGGAGAGCGGCGGGCGGACAATGATCGCCGGGCGGCCGATCGTCAGCCATGCCGGCGCAATGGGACTGATGCAGCTGATGCCGGGCACCTGGAGCGAGATGCGCGCATCGCTCGGCCTTGGCCGGGATCCGCACCATCCGCGAGACAATATCCTAGCCGGCACTGCCTATCTGCGGCGGATGTACGACCGGTTCGGCTATCCCGGCCTGTTCGGCGCCTACAATGCCGGGCCGGCGCGCTATGCGCGCCACCTGGCCACGGGGCGGCGGCTGCCTGCGGAAACGGTAGCCTATGTCGCGAATGTGGCAGGACCGCGAGGTGCTGCTGCGCCGGTCGAACCAGAGCGGAGGGCGGCGACCCTGTTCGCCCTGCTGGCACCGCGACCTCCCGCTGCGGCCGCTGCGGCTTCCCCAGCGGACGGACCTTCCGACGGCATCTTCGTGCGCCTGAACGAACCTCCCCGCTGAGCGATCGGGAGGGGAGGCGGCGGACGGCGGGCGAACGGCAGGAGGAGGTGAGAGATGCATGGCCGCGGCGCATTGAGCGTCGAACAGCAGGCGCGGGCGCTCGTCGAGCGGCTTGGCGGTAGCTGGGCGCCGGGCGGTCGCCTGTGCCGCTGCCCCGCCCACCAGGACCGGCGGCCGTCGCTGAGCGTACGGGCCGGCCGGACGCGGCTGCTGCTCCATTGCTTCGCGGGGTGCACAGCGTCCGACATCCTTCGCGCGCTTCAGCATCAGGGACTGATCGATCCGGCCGCGCCCGCGCCGCCCTCCGAGGCCAGCCTGGAGGCGATGCCGGCTGCCTCCCCGGACGTCGCGCTTCGGGTCTGGGGCGGCGGCCGCGCGATCGCCGGCACACCCGCCGAAGCCTATCTGGCCGAACGCGGTCTGCAGACGGTATCGGCGGAGCTGCGCTACCATCCGCGGACGCCACACGGGCCGGCGCCCTTCACGCGTTTCAGGCCCGCGCTCATCGCCGCCGTCCGCGACGAGCAGGGCCTTGTCGCTGTGCATCGCTCCTTCCTTGACCCGCGGCGGCCGCGCCTCGCGGAGCTTCCCCACCCGAGGTGCGGCTTGGGGCGGTTTGGGCGTGGCGCTGTTCGCCTTGGCGGCGCCGCCCCGAAGCTGGGCCTGGCCGAAGGCATCGAGACGGCGCTGTCGGCTTCGATCCTCTTCGGAGTGCCGTGCTGGGCGACGCTCGGCACCGAACGGTTCCGGCTGGTGGCGCTTCCGCCGGAAGTCCGCGCGTTGTCGCTCTTCCTCGATGACGATGCCGGCGGCCGCCGCGCCGAGGCTCTCGCCCGCCAGGCATTTGGACATCTGCCGATCGAAGCGCACTACCCGAGGCGCGAGGGATGGGACTGGAATGACGTGCTGCGGGCGTCGATGCGGCGACGCCCACCCGATTAGAGGGGAGGAGGCGGGCGGGGGCCGACCCTGGGCGGCGATGGTGCTGTCCAGGGCCGGAGACGCGCCATGGCCACCCTTCCGATCGAGCGAGCCCAGCCCTCGCCCCCTCATGTTTCAGTCGCGCACCAAATCCTGGAGCGGTTTCGCTCAGGAGAGAAGGTCGACCGGCAATGCCTCCGCTCCATGTTCGAGGCTGCGACCGGGCGGTCCGATGCGGCCGGCACCTGGTCTATGCGCCAGGCTTATGACGCGCTCGAGCTCGCGCAGGTCCTCTACCTGCTGAGGGCCGACTGCCCGCTGCTCACCGGAACGCCGGCCGAGACACTCGAGCGTCTCCTCGCCTTCTCCAATGCAATGGCGATCCAAAGCTATCGCTCCGAGACGCAGGTCGAGCTGCAGCAATTCTCGACGCCTCTGCCAGTCGCTTATCTGGCAGGCCTGCTCGCGCAGCCCGCCCTTGGTGAGACCCTGCTCGAGCCCTCGGCCGGCAACGGCCTGCTGGCGTGGCCCGCTGGGCGGGCCGGCGCCCGGCTGTTCCTCAACGAGATCGATCCGGATCGTAGCGAGAGCCTCGCCGAGGCGTTTCCCGGCGCTTCCCTCTCGGCGCATGACGCTGAGCTTGTCGACGATCTGCTCGGAGCATGCTGCCAGCCCTCGCTCATCCTGATGAACCCGCCATTCGGGCGCAGCGCCGGGCGCGGCCCGGATCGCTACGCGGCGGCGAGGCACCTCGAAGCCGCGCTCCGCCGTCTCGTGCTGGGAGGGCGACTCGTCGCGATCATGCCCGAAAGCTTCAGCAAGGCCGGATCGGGACGCGAACTGAGGTCGAAGGTCGATGACTCCGCCCGGCTCCGCCTGGACCTGCTGCTGGCGCCTGGAGCCTTCGCGCGGCAGGGGACCGGCGTTGCAGTGAGGCTGCTTGCCTATGACAAGGCCGAGCCGGACGGGGGCGCCATTTGCGGCCGGACTGAGAAGCTCGACGACGCGCTGGCGCTGATCGGGAACATCATCGCGTTGCCGCGCGGCGGATCAGCATCGCCGCCGCCGCAGGTGCGGACACCTTCCTTGTTCACGCGCACGGAGCGGCGCCAGGTTGCTCCGCCATTGCCTGCGGCTGCCGTGCCCCGGCCATTGGCGGGGGCGGCGGTGCCGCTTGAGTTCCAGAGTCTCGAAGAGCCGGCGCCGTCTGGGGAGCCGGTCGGCATCTACTTACCGTACCGGCCGAGCCGCATCGCGATCCCGGGCGCTGCGGCGCACCCGACACCGCTCGTGGAATCGCTTGCGATGGGCTCGATTGCCGCGCCGAGGACCGAGCGCGCGCCGCTCTTGCCGCCGGGCCTTGTCGAACAGGCCCTGCTCTCGGCGGCGCAGCTTGAGACCCTGATCTATGCGGGCTCGGCGTTTGAGCGCGAGCTTCCCGGCTGCTTCGCGCCGGCGGCGGAGGGCTGCGAGCTGAAACCGGTTCAAGAGGGCGAGGCAGGCGCCGCCTATCGCTCCGGCTATTTCCTGGGCGACGGCACCGGGGCCGGCAAGGGCCGTCAGATTGCCGGAATCATTCTCGATCAATGGTTGCGTCGCAGCCGGCGCCACATCTGGCTCAGCAAGAACGAGGTTCTGCTCGAGGATGCGCGACGTGACTGGACCGCGCTTGGCGGGCTTGCGCTCGACATCCAGCCTCTCTCGCAGTGGAAGCTCGGCGCGCCGATCTGCATGGATGACGGCATCCTCTTCGTCACCTATCCCACTCTACGCTCCGGCCACGCCGACGCCACCCGGCTTCGCCAGATCCTCGACTGGGCGACGCCGGAGTTTCAGGGGGTGATCGCCTTCGACGAGGCGCACGCGCTCGCGAACGCCGCCGGCGGTGAAGGCAGCCGCGGCAAGGTCAAAGGATCGGAACAAGGCATCGCCGGCGTCCGGCTCCAGAACCTGCTTCCGCGTGCCCGCGTCCTTTATGCATCTGCGACCGGCGCCTCGGACGTCAACAACCTGGCCTATGCGACGCGGCTTGGCCTCTGGGGTCCCCAGACGGCATTCGCCGATCGGAGCCAGTTCGTCGCCGCAATCCGGGCGGGCGGCATCGCGGCGATGGAACTGGTGGCGCGGGACCTTAAGGCGCTCGGCCTCTACACTGCCCGCGCGCTCTCCTTCGCGGGCGTCGAATATGACGTGCTCGAGCATGCGCTGACGACCGAGCAGATCGCGGTCTACGACGCTTATGCCGACGCCTGGGCGATCATCCACTCAAACCTCGAGGCGGCGCTCGAGGCGACCCGCGTCGTCGACGCCGCGACCGGCGCCACCTTGAACGCCAACGCCAAATCCGCAGCCTTGTCGCGGTTCGAGGGCACCAAGCAACGCTTCTTCGGGCAGCTCCTGCTCTCCATGAAGCTGCCGAGCCTTGTGCCGTCGATCGACGCGGACCTTCAATCCGGCCAGGCCGTGGTGGTCCAGCTCGTGTCCACCGCCGAGGCGATGCTCGACCGCCGGCTTGCGGACCTCAGCCCGCAAGAGCGGGAGGCGCTGGAGATCGATCTCTCCCCTCGGGAATATGTGATCGACTATCTGGCGGCAGCCTTTCCGACCCGGCAGATGAAGGTCTTCACCGATGCGGAAGGGAACGTTCGCTCCGAGCCCTTGTCCGATGGTGAAGGGCGCCCGGTGCATTCGCAATCCGCGCTGCGAAGGCGCGACGCGTTGATCGAGCAGCTCTGCGCGCTCCCCCCGATCCGAACGGCGCTCGACACTTTGCTCGAGCGCTTCGGCACCGACCGCGTCGCAGAAGTGACCGGCCGCACCCGGCGGCTCGTCGTCGGGCGCGACGGGCGGCAGAAGCTGGAGTCGCGCACGGCCCGGTCGAACCTGGTCGAGGCGGAGGCGTTCATGCGCGGCGAGAAGAGGATCCTCGTCTTCTCGGACGCCGGCGGCACCGGCCGTTCCTACCATGCCTGCCTCTCCGCCCGGAACCAGGCCCGGCGCATCCACTATCTGCTGGAGCCCGGATGGCGCGCCGACGCGGCGATACAAGGTCTGGGACGCACCCATCGCACCCGCCAGGCTTCTGCGCCGTTGTTCCGTCCGGTCACGACCGACGTTCGCGGCGAACGCCGGTTCATATCGACGATCGCGCGGCGCCTGGACTCGCTCGGGGCGCTCACCCGCGGCCAGCGTCAGACCGGCGGCCAGAATCTGTTTGACCCCGCGGACAATCTCGAAAGCGGCTACGCAAAGGATGCGCTCGTCAGCTGGTATCATCTGCTGTTCGGCGGAAAGCTTCGCTCCGTCACCTTCGAGCGCTTTCAAGAGCTGACGGGGCTGAAGCTGGACGCGGAAGGCGGCAGGCTTCGGGAGGATCTGCCGTCGATCCAGCGCTGGCTGAACCGTTTGCTGGCGCTGAGGATCGAGCTTCAGAACGCGATCTTTGACGAGTTTCTAGGGCTGGTCGAGACTCGCGTCGCGGCGGCGCGGGAGTCGGGAACCCTCGACCTCGGCGTCGAGACCATTCTGGTCGACGGCTTCGAAATCCTAGACGACCGCGTGGTACGCACCGACCCTCGCTCGGGCGCCACCACTCACCTGCTGAGGATCGAGCTTGCCCGACGCCCTCGGCCGATGCGCCTGGCGCGTCTGCTCGAGATCATGGCCGGCCGCCGGGACGCCGTGCCGATGCTGAACGGCCGTTCCGGCAAGGCGGCGCTGCGGGCCCGTGCGAGGAGCCTGATGTCGGAGGAAGGGCTCCCCGTTACGCGCTTCGAACTGATCCGGCCGCTGAAGCGCGAATATCTGGCCTGCGACCTTCTGGAAGAGACGAGCTGGAGCGAGACCTCGGAGCCGACTTTTCTTGCGGCGTGGGAGGCGGAGGTCCGGGATGCGGAGGCGTCGCTCCGCCGCGAGACGCTCCATCTCGCGACCGGACTGCTGCTGCCGGTCTGGGACAAGCTCCCGGACGACCACGTGCAGGTGATCCGGATCGCCTCAGCAGACGGGCGGTCGCTGCTTGGACGAGAGATCCCGGCGGTTGCTTTGGCTGAGCTCGGGAGCAGGCTTGGACTCGAGCTTGGCGCCGTTTTGTCGGCCGAAGAGCTAGCGGCGACGGTGCTCAGGACGGGGAGGCCGCTTCCGTTCACCGGTCCAGAGCCGCTGACGCTCAAGCGCTCGCTGGTCAATGGCAGTCAGCGGCTAGAGCTTGTCGGGTTCAGCGCGGCCCGCCTGGACTGGTACAAGGCGCAGGCCTGCTTCACCGAGATCATTCGATATCAGACGCGGCTGTTCGTCCCGGTTGATAAGGCCGACGCGGTCATCACCGACCTGATTGCAGAGGCAGCGAGAGGAGCTTGACCATCGTGTATGCGGCTCCCCTGGGCAGGTCGATCGAACGTCCAATTCTGCCCCAAGCCGAATGGCCGGTTTCACGTCCAGCTGCCCTTATTCCAAACGCTCACTCACCCCGGACGCCGCAGCTCAACCGCGCCATGGTCGCGTTGTTAGACATCCTCGCGGGTATCGTTCGCCTCCGCCGCAGTTGCCGCGGTATCACGGCCGGTGGGCTTGCTTTTCACGCGGTTGTTGCGTGACGCTGCCCTTTTCGCCGGCTTTGCTGCAATGCGCGGCGTCCCGTCTGCTACTTCTTGCTTGCGCAGGTGATAGAGCAGGCTCCGCATCCCCACGATGAGTGCCAGGACCGAGACGAGGAGGATACCCAACCAGACCATGATGCCGTTGAACATGGTGTCGTCGAGCTTGAGCAGATGGTCGGTGCAGCCGAAGAACCCCTGGCAGCCGCGGAAGATGTCGGAGATCGACACCCATGCATGTTTGACATCGAGGATCGTGCCGAGCCCGCCGAACACGGTGATGACGGCGGCGGCGACAGGCCCCCCGGGAGCCTTGGGTGCGTCGGCCATTGATTCCACTCCTGTTGACCCAACCTCAGCCATGAACCAACGATTAATCATCGTCAAGTCAAAAACATCATATTTATGGGGAGAGATCGTCCTAGCCGCTCATAACGTTCTTGCCGATGATCCGGCTATGATATAGCAACGTCGCATGGAGACGACCGACAACTCCCGCAGTCAGCGGCAGCGATTTGGCGTCTACCTGCGCGCACTGCGGGAGCGCACCGGCATGACGCAAATCGAGGCCGGCGGAAAACTTGTGGATCGACTCGGCGGTACTGAAGCAAGTTGGCAGTCGCTTCTTGCCCGATATGAACAGGGCAAGGGCGCGGTGAAGCCGGAGCAGCTAAGGCAGTTTGCCTCGGTCTATAATGAACCGCTTGAGAGGATGTTGAGCGCCTACGCGGCGGCACACGTCTTCGACGGCGCGTTGCCGAAGTATCTGGACGAGCCGTCGCAGAAGCGGCCGGACATCGAGCTTTCCCAAAACTTCTTTGTATCGAACGCAGTGGAGATTTGGTCGCTGCCGGAGATTGCCCAATGGGAAGCCGATCTCGCCGACCGGACTTCGGGTTCACCGCCTGAACTCTGGATCGTATCGCCGGAGTTCATCGACCATCGCGACAACAGCTTCCTGCACATCGTGGTCGATCAACTGCTGCTGCGGCAGGCATCATTGACCTACTTTGTGGCAAAGCGCGACATCGGCGGCGGCGAGAAATTCGATGTATTCCTCGACCGCGTCACATCGCGTCTCGCGCGCGTAGTGCGCGAACGCGGCCAACGTCTGGCCGACACCAATATAGGGTCGATTTCGGTCTTCGGCCTCACTCCGGATGATCTCACGTGGTTCACTTCGAGCCTCGTTATCGCCAACCCCAACGACATCGAGGCAGGCGTCCCCGGCGTCCACGCGTTCATGATCGTTCCCGTCGCTGGCCAGCATACCTTGGGAATTCCGGTCGAGCCCGCGCAGCTGGTGACGATGGTGAACCTGATCGCCCGTCAGATCGAAAACCGGCAGGCTGATCCGGACAACCGGGACAAGCCGTTCATCGTCAATGCACTCCGCAAACATCCACCCTTCGTTCGGGAGTTGGAGAAATGACCAAGCATAAGCTGTTGCTGCCCATCACGGGACTCTTCGTGTCGACTTTGCTCATCTCGAATACGCTCGACACAAAAATCTTCGCGGTAGCCGGACTCGAGCTCCCGGCCGGGATCATCCTGTTTCCGCTCGCCTACGTCTTCGGCGACGTGCTTACCGAGGTTTACGGTTACGCAACGTCGCGCCGGACGATCTGGACCGGCTTTGCCTGTCTGATCCTAATGGTTTCCTTCTATGAGATTGCGCGCGCTTTGCCGCCATCGCCTTCCTGGCCGGGGCAGCCTTCGTTCGACGCGATCTTCAGCCACGTGCCGCGGATCGTGCTGGCGTCTATCGTGGCGTACCTGTGCGGCGAATTCGTTAACTCCTATATCGTCGCCAAACTCAAGGTTCGGCACAACGGCAGGCACATGGCCTTGCGGTTCGTCGCATCGACAATCTTCGGTCAGGCAGTCGACACCACCCTGTTCGTCCTGATCGCGTTCTGGGGCGTACTGCCGCCAAGCGTGCTGCTTCCGATCATCCTGTCCGGATGGGCGGTCAAGGTTGGATGGGAGATCGTCGCCTTGCCGCTGACGGTGATCATCGTTCGTCGGATCAAGCGGATCGAGCAGGAAGATGCGTTCGATCGCGACATCACGTTCACCCCCTTCAAACTGTAGAGTTGATGAGTATCAAATCCAATCTGACCGCAAACCGTCTCCTTCAGTTCAAGGGTGAGATCAACAACGAGAACCAGCTGATTTCGGAGGCGCTGCGAAGGATCCTGCCGCCAGCCGGCGCCGGCATACTCCTCGATGTCGGCGCTGGCCTTGGCGACATCGCCGCCCGGGCGTTTGCCGATCGTGAAGCGTTACTGATTGACATCCTCGATTTCCCGGATGCCGAGTGTTCGCTCCACACGCGGCAAACGATCGACTTTTTCGACCTGCCGCGACCGGAGCGGCCCATCGACGTGATGCTGATGTCGCACGTCGTCCAGTATCTCGATGATGACATCGGCCGGCTGGTCGATCATGTCCAGTCGATGTCCGCCGAGGCAATCGTTCTCGTGTCCAACAAGCCGACTAAGCTGCACTTGAAGATCGTCGAGTGGTTTGCCCGTCGCGGCGTAGTCCACAATGCGGAGCAATTCTTCGCGCGCTGCCCGCTTTCCAGCTACCGGCTCGCGGACAGGGTCGGTTTGACGAGCCGTATTCAATGCGCCGACATCGAGGAGCTCGCGCGACAGCTCTCATCGATGATCTATGATGTCGAGCTTGAGCCCGCGGATCTTCGGGCATTCTCGGATTGGCTGGCCGGACAGGTCAATGACGCTAGCGTCGACCTCCCGCAGACGATCTCACTCTTACGCAGGGAGGCACCCGATGCGTGATGGCGGTCCCTTCGGATTCATTCCTAACGAGGAAGTGCGCACCGCACTTGAGCCTTCATTCGATCGCATCAGCCGGGCTTATAGCGAGCTGTTCAGCGGCTACGCTCTCCGGGCGGACGATGTGCTCAACGAAACGTTGCGCGTGACCGACTACCAAGGCTGGATAACAGTCGATAAGATTTCATTCTACACGTTCTGCCAACACCATTTCCTGCCGTTTTTCGGAGAGGCGAGCGTGTCCTATCTGCCCGGACAGGTGATCACCGGTCTCGGCAAGATCGTCCGGCTCGTTCGCGATGTTCACGCAAGGCGTCTTCAGATCCAGGAAACTATGGCGCGCGATATCTGCGATGACATGACGCGTGTCCTCGGCGCTAAAGGTGTCCAGGTGACGTTGCGCGCAAAGCACCTGTGCATGTGCTCCCGTGGTCCCGGCGACGACAATAGCGAAACCGAGGTGACATATTCGATCGGCGAGCCGCGGTAGGGGGCCATCGCGGCTCCGCGGGCTCGGCTCGACCGTGCATTATCCTGCGCCTGCGCCGCCGCGAATGGATGGCCGAAAGGCGGATTCAGCGAATTGGGCGGCGAGTGAACTTTTACCTGTGCTCGCTCTCGCGAGCCTTGCGTAATCAACTTGATCGATGCCGAGCAGGCCGGCGTCCACGACGATGTCGGTAAGCACAGCCCTTTTCCCCTTACGGAAGCGAAACCTGACCCAATCGAGAAACGCCTTAGGCTCCAAGGAAGCACCGGGAAGCCCCAGTTGGAACTCGACAGAGACCGCGTCCAGAAAGCGAGGCGGCGTGTCCAATTTCAAGTCAAAACGCACTTCCTTCGCCAGCTCGCCTATCTCTTCCCGGACGCGCCGGTGAGCAACGGCGCTGTCCACTTCCAGCTTCTGCAGTTTCGCCAGCGAGCGACGGAGCCTTTTGGTGCGCCGCCTCATCGAAAGAGCTTCCTGGACCAAGCCCTTCGGGTCTCCTTTGGACCTCCGGATAAGGGCAGCCTGAACGCTCGGAATTCCCAACGGATCAGGCCGGAGCTCTCCGACGATCGCGTCCAGGGATGTATTAATTCTCTCAAGAATCCACTGGTTTTGCCGGAATGTGACGTCGGCCCGATGGGGGGCCGGCGCATAGTTCGCGCCGACTTGGCGTGCCAAGTTCTCGTTCAAATATGTGCGGAGCATCGATTCGACCTGGAACGTATGCCCGCTTGACCATTCCGAGCTATCGCCGATCAGCGCGGCCACCGCAGAACGAAGCTCGGCAGATCCCGAGAGCATGTAATAAATCGCGTCGGTCGCGCGATTGTCGAGGGCTTCGGCGTTAATCTTCTCCAACTCGATGGGGTCAGTCAATTCCGTCGCGATCCAACGAGTTCGCTCCGGCTGGAACTCCGCGCCGCGCGGGATATTGGCGTGAGGAAGCGCAAGCAGGAGGCGCTCGTCGGCCCTAAACCGATATTCTAGTTCCTCGCTGGCGAATTCGGCTGCCTGGCGACAAGCGGCCGCATATTGGTCGCGAGTTTTGTGAATGATAGAAAGCGCGGATCTCTCCAAACCCAGCTCCAGGAGCAAATCACGATATTGCGCACTTGCATCAACTACCTCGCCCGACTCGAAGCTTCCTAGATCCAGTGTTTCGGCGAACACGATCAGTGTAGAAAATTGAAGCAGGCTCTTGAGGTCATAAATGCTTTTGGCGTCTACGGTAAGACATCGTCCAGCACCGTGGAGCCCGGTATTATCGATCCAGAGATGCATGTCTCAAGCGATTCCTAGCGTTGCCCTCGGGAGCTCAAGGGGCCAGTCGATCTAGGCTTGGTCTCATCATGACGCAGGCACAGCCGAATGCAACCGAGCTAGGCCATTTTTTTCGGCGTCAAACCCAAAAGCGGTGTTCGGGTATCGGCCAACCTTGCGCGTATATAGGCCAGTTCGGACATAAGCGCGAACATCCGCTCGTGCTGAAAGCCGCCGCTCGCGCTTGACAGTCGGAGCGACAGCAACCTCATGCCGCTCGTTCAGAGGCTGCAGCGATGCAGATGATAGAACGACAGCTTTTGGGATTCAAAACGCGCGCATCGAATGGCCGGAATTAGCGCAGGACTGATGTTCTCATGAGAGGAGAGAGGGCGGGAGCCGGGTGAGCGACGGGTGCGGAAAGGCCGCACCGGCTTCTTCCCGGAGACCGACCATGATCAGAACCATCCCCTTGAACAAGCTCGTGCCGTCACCTCGGAATGTGCGGCGGAGGACGGACGAGCGGGCCGACCTCGAGCTCAAAGCCGATATCGAGGCCCGCGGGCTGCTTCAGAATCTCGTTGTGACCGCCGCCGGCAAGCCGCGCGGCTGCTTCGCAGTCGAAGCTGGTGAAAGGCGCCGCCGAGCGCTTCAAAGACTCGCCGACGATGGTAAGCTCGCGAAGGATTTCGAGGTCTGCTGCCTCGTCGTCGAGGGCTGTTCCGCCGGCCGGGAGGCCAGCCTAGCGGAGAATTTCCAGCGGCTTTCGATGAACCCCGCGGACGAATGCGTCGCGTTCCAGCAACTCATCGAGCAGGGCGCCGATGTCGATGGCATCGCCCGCCGCTTCGGCCTCACCATCCGCTTCGTCGAGGGTCGGCTCCGCCTCGCCGGGCTTGCTCCCGTCGTCTTCGAGGCGCTCGGCGCGGGCCAGATCAGTCTCGATGTCGCCAAGGCGTATGCCGCCACGCCGGACCGGGAGCGGCAGGCCTGGGTCTTCGAGCAGGTGGGGCGCAGCTACACCGCCAACCATCCCGACAGCATTCGCCGGATGATGACACAAGCGACCGCGAGCGCCGGCGACCGCCGCGCGAAGCTTGTCGGCGAGGAAGCCTATGTCGCCGCGGGTGGACGGATCGAGCGCGACCTGTTCTCCGATGAGGCGTCGTCGCGCTGGCTCGACGTCGCACTGCTCGAGCGGCTGGCCTGCGAAAAGATGGAAGCGCTGGCAGCCGAAGCGGCGGCCGAGACCGGTCTGGCGTTCGTGCGGCCTACGCTCGAGAGCTGGGTCGGCCATTCGCAGGTGGAAGGGCTGCGCCGCGTGTCCGTCCAAACGCCTCCTCTGACCGACGAGGAGACCGCCCGCGTCGATGCTTTGGAAGCGGAAATTGAGGAACTGGTGGACCTTCTTCAAGTCGAGGAGATGGAGGAGCAGGCGCGGCAGGAGGCGGATGCCCGGATCCGGGATCTCAGCGACCGAATCGATGCGATCGTCCATAGGCCGCCGCTGATCGACGACGATCTGAAGGCGCAGGTCGGCGGATTCCTGGTCCTCGACGAGCAGGGGCGAGCGCGGCTCGACACGAGCTTCTACGCCGAATTCGCACCGGGCGACGCCGGAAGCGATGCCGGCGCGTCGCACCTAGCCGAAGCAGCCGAACCGAGGGCGAAGCCTGCCGGACTTTCGCAGAGGCTCATCGACGAGCTCGCAATGCAGCGCCGGGATATCCTGGCGGTGCACGTGGCCGCCGATCCAGAACTCGCCCTCGACCTTGGCATCTTTCTGATGATCGACCGCGACGCCGGCTATTCAAGCGAGAAGAGCGGCTCCTCGCTTCTCGCGCTCGCGCCTCTCAATCCGGTGTTCGACTTCAAAACGCCCGAAGCGGCGGCGACGATTGCCAGAGCACAGGTCGACGCGGCGCTCGACCGCAGCTGGACCGAAGGAGAGACGCGAGCAGCGCGGTTCGACGCCTTCCGCGCTCTTCCCGACGCCGCGCGGGCAGCATGGCTCGGCCACGCGGTGGCGCGGACGCTGGAAGCAAGCCTCAACCTTCCCGGCGAGCGCTTCTGCGCGTTCCATGACCATCTCGGCCGGCTGCTAGGCATCGACGTCGCGCGCTGGTGGCGACCGACAGGCGCCAACTATTTCGACCGGGTGCCGAAGAGCGTCACACTCGGCGCTCTGGCGGAGGTGGGAGGCTCGGCCCTCGCAGACCGCTACGCCAAGGCGAAGAAGGTCGAGCTCGCCCAGTCCTGCGAGCGAATCTTCTCGGGCGACTTCATCGCCGAGGTCGAGGTCAAGGAGGCGGCCCTCGCCTGGGTGCCCAAAGCGATGCGCTTCGCTCCGGCGCCGGTCCAACGCGTCGAATTGGTCGACGAAGCCAGCGTGGATGCCGCTCCCGGAGGCGAAGTCGACGTTGGCGATCCTGCGACGGCAGACGCCAATCACGAGATCGAAGAAGCCGCCTGACGTCTCCCGGGCACTTCTTCCCGGGCGGTCCTTCTGGCGGAGGTCCGCCCGGTCACCCTCGGCAAAGGCTGAGGGCGGCGACCGGACTTAGTGAAAAGTGGCCACAGGGATTGCCCAACGGGAAATGCAGGCTCTCCCCACTTACCGCCGCAATCGACCCCGACCGACGCGCCTAGCTGAGGTGCCTCACTGACCAGTCGACCATCACCCATCCGGAAGGGCGGCGACGCCTCACAGGAGATTGGCAAGGATGGCGCACAGGTCGGAACGGATTGCCGCCCGGATTCCCAGCCGCCCTCAACCTTTCTCGAGCATGAGGAGAAGTTCCATGCCGAAGTTACCCCGCAAGCCGGGGCTCGACCAGCTCGAAAGAGCAGCTTCGAAGCTCCGGCCGATCGAGCAGGAGGTGCTTTTCCTCAGTGCGAGAGAGGGCCTCGCCTACGACGAGATCGCCGTGCAACTCGGCATCTCCAGCGACGAGGTAAGGAGCCACCTCACAGCCGCCCTCTACCGCCTCGACCGCGAGCTTGAGCGTCAGGCGCGGCCTTGGTGGAGGTTCTGGTGAACTCGCGCGGCTCTCGAGAGGAGAGTCAGCGGTGGCCAGGGTGGTCGCGAATGACCGCACCCCGGAGACCGGAAATGCGCAAACCCTCATCCCGTCTGCAAAGCCCCGCCGACACGATCACGCGGGCGATCATCGAGCGCCTGGAAGCGGGCACCCGCCCCTGGATCAGGCCCTGGAACGCCGTCGGCGCGTCGCGGCCACTTCGCGCCTGCGGGACGCCCTATCAGGGCATCAACACCCTCTGGCTCTGGATGGCCGCCGAGGCTGCGGGCCATGCGTCTCCATTCTGGCTAACCTATCACCAGGCCCAGCTCCTGGGCGGGCAGGTCCGAAAAGGCGAACGCGGCACGATCGCCATCTTCTACAGGGCCTATTCGAAAGAGGTCGAGGACCGTGAGACCGGGCTCGTGCAGGACGAGACAAGACGCGTCCTCAAGAGCTTCACCGTGTTCAACGCGTGCCAGGTCGACGGTCTCCCGGATCGGTTCTTTCCGGCGCCCCGGCCGTTGGCCGAGCCCAGGGCGCGGGACCTCGCCCTGGACATGTTCTTCGCGAGCATCCCGGCACGGCTGCGCCACTACGGAATCCAAGCCTATTACGAACCTGCGATCGACCGGATCACCATGCCCGATCCATCCGCCTTCGAGCACCTCGACCACTACCGCGCCACCCTCGCGCATGAGCTCTCCCACTGGACCGGGCACGACAGCAGGCTCGCGCGAAGCCTCGCCGGGCGGTTCGGCAGCGATGCCTATGCGGTCGAGGAGCTGATCGCGGAGCTTGCGGCGGCCATGCTGGGCGCGGAGCTCGGGCTTCCGGTTGCCCATCTCGACCATCATGCGAGCTACCTCGCATCGTGGCTCAAGGTGCTGAAGACCGACAGCCGGGCCATACTGACCGCAGCTGCCAAGGCTGAGGAGGCATGCAAGCTGCTCCTGCGTCTCGGGGGCAGGACCGACGAAGCTGTTGATGGTCTGGAGGACGCGCAGCGCCTTGCCGCCTGAGCGCGCTTCAATGTGCGGGAGCGGCACGCTCTGCGTGGACAGATGCTCCCCCGATTGTCGCCGGATCCGGCGCGAGAGGGGCCCTGACCCGTCGCCGCCGGTCCGCAACCCGCCGGTCTTCGGCCCGTGTTGCCCCGCTTTGCGGGGCTGCCCGCGCCAGCCTCGTCCGGGGGTGTCCCGCGCGTCGCGCGGTGCGGCCCTGCGCCTGTGCCGGGTCTCACGGGCTCCCGTCGCCGGATCGCCCGGCGCCGCAATGACGGGAGACACATCATGCACACAACTCTTGCCGCCCAACTCGCGCAGCTCGAGCTCGGACATCTCAGAGTAGAGCGGATCGGTTCCGCCGCTTCCTCCGAACTGCCGGACCCTGACGCCGTCGACCAGACACTTGGCGCAATCTGGTCGGAGCTTTTCGCCCTCTTTCCTGACACGGCTCTTGAGGATGACGCCGAGGAGCTTGCCTGGGGCATCGTCAACCTCTTCCATCGTGCAGCCACGAAGCGCAGCGGCCAGATCGATCGCGCGACGGACGAAATCCGCCTGCTGATTTCGTCGGCGGACGGCTCCGAAGTCCACACCACCGAGCTCGAGAACCAGATTGCCCGGGCGCGCGCCGCCGAAGTTGCGATGCTCGGCCTCGAAAGCTTCCGGGAAGCCGCGGCCGCCCTTTATATGAACGAGACCGGCTCCTCCTGGAGGCCCGCCGGCGGCTCGCGGCTGAACCATGGGGCGAACCTGACCTCTGCCGTCGTCGAGGGACGGGAGTTCCTGAGGGCCCGTTCCGAAGCCCGCCGCACGGCGACGATGCCGCAGGGAACGCCGGTCATTTTCGCCGGCGGCCGCCTGTCTTTCGCGAGCGGAGAGGACGCAAAGGCGTTCGCCGCCAACGTCTGGGCTACGCTCGACAAGGTGCGCGACCACGTAGCCGACATGGTCCTCGTCCACGGCGGTGACGGCAAGGGCGTCGATCGTCTGGCCGCCTCCTGGGCCGAGCGCCGCAAGGTCCCGCAGATCGCATTCGGCCTCGACAGCCGGCTCGGCTCCCGCGCCGGGTTCAAGCGCAATGAGCAGATGCTTTCGCTGAAACCCCGCTTTGTCGTGGCGTTCTCCGGCAACGGCGTGCTGGAACGCCTCGTTATCCAGGCGAAGGAGCAGGGCGTGACTGTGGTCGATCGTCGCGGCCCGCTCGGGACGCATCCCAAGGGAGAAGCCCGGCGTGCCGCGGCGGCGGCCTAGCCGCCCATGGCTGAACCGGCTCCGCCCGGTTCAGCCACTCTTGCGCTCGCCCCGGAACGGCCACTACCTTGCTATGGCCGCCCTCGTGCGGCCGCGGCGCCGGGACCCGGAAGGCCATCGTCGAAAGGCCTGGCGCATGTCCACAAGCATGTTCTCACCTCCAACCAAGGCGCCGCGTTACCGTCGGCCAGCTTGCATCGCGGGCGAGAAAAGGGGACCAAGCGCTCATGCGCATTAACGTCGATCATCTTCCGCAGGTGCAGCAGGGCGAGCTCGCCCGCGCCGTGCACATCCTCATGGAAGAGTTCGAAGAGGTCACCTCGCGTGCCACTCAGCCTTGGCGGCGGAACGGCAGAATCTACAAGATCATCCTGTTCGGAAGCTACGCACGCGACGATTGGGTGAACGAGCCGGAGAACGGCTACCAGTCCGATTTCGACCTGCTGATCGTGGTCAGCCATCGCGACCTGACCGACATCGCGGACTATTGGTATGTCGCCGAGGACAGAATCCTGCGCGATCCCGAGATCGGCCGGCCCGTCAACATCATCGTCCATTCGATTGACGAGGTGAACCAGGCGCTGAAGCGCGGCGAGTATTTCTGGACAGACATCGTTCGCGACGGGATCGCCCTTTATGAACTGCCGCAGCACGAGCTTGCGACCCCCATGCCGGCCTCGCCGCAGGATGCGTACGAGATGGCGAGCGGCTATCTTGGCGACTGGATTAGCAAAGTGGACAGATCAATAGCGACCGCGGAAACCCAACTGACGCATGGGAGCGAGGATGCTGGGTGGCGAAAGGATGCAGCCTTCACGCTCCACCAAGCGACGGAGCGGGCTTATGTCTGTTTTCTCCTAGTGCGGACGCTCTACTTTCCGCGGTCCCATAACATCAAATTCCTGCGGTCGCTGGCAGAGGACAATGAGCCGCGGCTGATCGAGGCTTGGCCCCGTGACACCAAGCTGGAGCGCCGCCGATTTGAGCTGTTGAAGCGGGCCTATGTGGAGGCGCGTTACTCCGCCAGTTTCGAGATCAGCCGCGACGATCTTGACGCGCTGACGCACTGCGTCCGCCGCCTCCGTGACCTTGTTGAAGAGGTCGCGCGCGAGCGGCTGGACGATCTGCGGGGCGCTGCGGGCGATGCCTCGACTGCTTGAACCAGGCGCGCATCTACCGGCGTGGTGAGGGCGTTGCCGCGCGCGCGGACAGACTTAAACTGGGAACTAGTGGGCCCGGTTACGAAGATATCGGCGGCTCACCCACCCCGTAACAGGCGCGTCGGTTCCGTAGTCGAACACCTCGACTTTCGCCCACTCGCCGCGAGTTTCGAGAACGCGCACCCACTGATCCGGATAGACAAATCGGATTGAAAGCGCGCGCACGTCCGGTTCGACGCGGAGGTTAACGACTGTTTCGACGTAGCGGATATGGCGAGCCGCTTCATCGCTCCTGCTTTCGGTTTCTAGCTTATCGTTGATGCCCCTGAGCTCGTCGTTCGTCCGGTCCATCCGGCTGGTGATCTCGACCGGCGGCGGGCCGAATACCTGGTAGCCGCTCAGCGCAAGTGCACCGACGCTGATCAGAACTCCGAGCCAGACCGCGAAGGCCGGCTTGCGGATCAGGTCGGGAGTAGACGCAATCGCCTGCATGATCGCCGTCCACGCGGCTTCGTAGGCCGACATGAACGTCTCGAAGCCCGCGTCCTCCGCATCCAGCTGGATCACGGTTTGCCGAACTGCCTCAAGGATCGGCGCCTGCCCTTCCTCCCCATATCGGCGGAGCAACTCGGCTGCGGCGCCCGGCCCGGCAAGTCCTTCAAGAGCGACCGTGGCCACGGCCTCGTAGCCGGGCCGGATCATGGTTGCGAGTTCCGGCGGGACCCCACCCATAGCGGTGCCAGCGAGCTGCGCCGCCAGCGATGTGAAAAGCGTCGCCGGCAGGCCCAGGCGCAGCTGCTTATTCACCGTTTCAGACCACAAGGCGCGGGACGAGAAGAGTCGCGAGCGCTCCTCGGCTGTTTGCCACGCGCGAAGTCCGGTCATGCCTCTCACGCTCTCCTGGAGCCGGCTGAGCGGCGAACCGTTGGTGGCGAGCTGCTCCGCGAGCCGGCGATGGCCCTCGAACAGGGAGGAGGATGCCAAAACATCCGCAGCCTTGAGCATCGACTGAGATCGATCCGAAGCGGCGAGAGCTCGGCGGTGAGCCTCGGAGCCCAAGAAGCCGCTAGCGAGCGAATTTTGTACCTTGAGGATCGACGGAAGCGCCTCGGCCTGCCGCATCACACGCTCAGAAAGGGTGCCGCTGGCGAGGATATTCTGGTTTCTGAGGATTGAGGAGAGCGCGTCGGTTTTGCTCAACAGATCCGCGACCCTGTTTGCGCGCTTCACTGCGTCCAGGAAGCGCTGGCTCTGGCGTCGGTGGTGCTCCGAATAGCCCCTCGCAAGCCTGTAAAGTCGTGCGCTTTCGGTTTCGCCTGGCTCCGTCGCGAGCGGGGCCCCGGCGTCTCCGGATGCGACGTCATCGGTGTCGTCTTGATCCCTGAGGCGGCTGGGAACGAATGCATCGCCGGCGGATGCGACGATGATCGCCGCCGCCGCTTCGACCTGCTCAGCGGTGAGGCTTTCCGCGCGGGGGCCGAGACTTGCTTCGGCATCATCGGGAATTCCCGTGCGATCCGAGAGGAGAGCGCGAACGAAGCTCGCCGGATCCCCCCACCGCCGGTTCGCTTCACCTTCATCGAACCAGCGCAGGAAGCCGGCCGATCGAACCCGCAGTGTCACCGGGCCGAGGTCGGGCAGATCAACGACGACCGGCTGCATCGCCGCCGCGAGATCGAAAGGCTTCCGCTCGTCATGCTCCTCGATGCTCAAGGCTCTCTCCGTATCGCCTTTTTTTTGAGGGTGGACCTGACTGGCGGCCAATTCCTGCCCCGCTCCGCGTCCGGGAACTGTCTGAAAGATTGATTCGGCTACCTGGCCGCGCAAGTTCAACTAGCTGAAAGCGCGAGCTGCCGCGAGAACTAGGATTGCGAGGCGATCTCGACCAATCCAGGATCTCAGTCGGCTGTGGCATGCCGCAGTATCACCTCGAAATGCCCGCTCTCCTCGTCCAGGTCGAGGACCTGCCACCAGGTTCCTGCACGCCCTCCTTCGGCTAACCAGGGTTGTGCCGTGCCGTAGCTGACGCCCGGTTCCCCGCTGACGATCACCACATCGACGCGTCCGTCGAATTCGTCGATTGCGCGCCGGAGGTGCCTGATCCGCTTCCTGTTGCCGGGCTTGTCGGCCCAGTTCTCGATCGGGTCAGCGTGGACCCGCGTGTCCATCCACATCAGCCCGTCCTGGACGCCCATCTCCTTCTTCCAGAGCGAGATGCACACGCCATGCTCGTTGGCCGCGCTCCAGTCCTGCCGTGGCGCTTCGACGGAATAGCCCAGCCGCTCGAACGCTTCGACGAATTGCATCCTGTCCTCTCGCTTGTCTGACGCCTCGATACTCGCGCCGGCCGCGGCTCCTGTCGAGCCGTGTCTCGCCTGGGATGACGTTATTCCGAGCTGACGAGATCTCCAGCCTTTGCCGGACAGATGGGCTCCTCCCCGTCGCCGAACATACCGTGAGACGAGGCGAGTCACGACCGTCTGCGCTTTGTCGGGACCTACCCCATCTCCTTCGTCAGCCCTTCTGGCTCGGCAGCTTCGCCCCGCAACCCGCGTCGCTGCGGCCCGTGTTGCCCTTCGGGCTGCCCGCGCCGGCCTTGCTCCGGGGTTCCCCTTGGCGTGTCCGCCTGCGGTGCGCGGCTCCCGCTTCGCCTCGCCTTCCTGGGGCTGTCGACGGGGTGGTCCCGGCGACCAAGCAGGAGACAGAACATGACGAACACCGTCCTTCTCGTCGGCAATCTCGGCGCCGATCCCGACACCCGCTCCAGCGGCAATACCGACATCGCGACCTTCAGCCTGGGCACCAGCCGCCCCAAGCGCGACAGCGAGGGCAAGACCTACAAGGATGCGAGCGGCTTCACCGCCAAGGATACCGAGTGGCACCGGGTGACCTGCTTCAACGGCCTCGGACGCGTCATCGCGCAGCACGCCACCAAGGGCATGCTGGTCTCGGTCCGGGGGCGCCTCCACTACACGCGCTGGACCGACCGTGAAGGCATCGAGCGCTACGGCTGCGAGATCATCGCCGACGACGTCCAGTTCCTCAGCCGTCCGCGCCAGAGCGGCGGTTCCGGCGGGCCCAGCGGCGACGCCGATCTCGACGACGACGTGCCCTTCTGAGGCGGTTTGCGACCCCGGCGGCTCCGGCCGCCGGGGCCCTCCCACCCGAAACTTTCACGAGGAGCGCGGACATGGCGCACCATTTCAACACGACCGCCGACTTGAAGGCGCACATCCAGGAACTGGCCGACAGGGCGAATGCGATCGCGGACAAGAAGACCAAGGAGCGCGAGCGCGTGGCGGAACGTGCCACCGCCAGGGCTTATGAAAACGTAGTTTCGATCCTCGAAGGCAGCTTCATCGGCGAGGATATCCGCACCGCCGTGCCCTTGATCGAGAGCCGCTAGCAGTGCGGAAAGGGCCTCCACACCAGTGAAGAGGGTGTGGGGGCTCTGCTCGAATCTGCTTAGTGTGGCGGACGGCGAAGCGGCTCTCAAGGATGCGCGGTTCCCCCAATTTGCTTCGCAAATCGGCTCCCCCACGCCCCGCTTCGCGGCGCCTTCGGCGTCCCTGACAGCCGCTCCGCCGCCCGCTCCTGAAGCGCTGTCTTCAATCAGGAAGACGCATCAGGAGACGGTTCATGACGACGATTTCTGCGATGGCGACTGGCCGCGGCGAGGCGATTGTGGAGGGGCTCCGGGCGGAGTTCGGGGCCATTGTGGCGGAGAGGATCCTGGAAGCGGAGGCGGCCGACTTCCTGTGGGAAGCGCGCGTGAAGGAGCGCTATCTGGGCCAGCATTTCGATCTCGGCTTCGACGTGGACGAGGACGAAACGGAGCTCGCGAGGGTCGCAATCATGAGCTTCCTCGGCGGCGGCTGGCATGCGGCAACATGCCTGGTCGACGGCGAAGGTGCGGCAGTCGACCTTCTCTGGAAGGAGCGCTTCGATACGCCCGAGGCAGCGGAGACGGCCTACGACCGCGCGGTCTGAACGGCGATCAATGGAGGGAGCGGCGCGGCAGCGTTCGCTCCCTTCTTTTTTGATCAGGGCGGGAGAAGCGAACGTGATTGACTGGAAGTTGACAGGGAGCGGGGGAAGGCAAGATAAAGGCATTGTCTCGCGATGCTCGACAAGTGGTTGTCTGCACATCGTTTTTTAGCGAGACGATAGACGTCCGAAGGAGACAGCCTGTCTCCCTTCTGCCTCGGGAAGCGCACGCTCGGCCATGACGTGGCGATCGTAGTGTGCAAGGACGCGGCAAGGTGACCGCGATCTCGGGTTGCAAAACCGGGCGTTGATGAGGGATCATCGCCGCTCCCGACGCGGAGTATGTCAGATGAGCGCCGACCTGAAGCCGATGAAGCGCCGGGGAGCACCCTCAAAACAGCGACAGCTTCGGAAGCACGCGCAACGAGGCGTCAGACCGGCGAGCCTTCCCCTTGTCCACGTCACCGCGACGGGATGGGCGCGGGAGATCGTCGAAACGAAGCAGCTGGATTCCCGGCCCTGCAGAATCTTCGGACGCAGGCTTGTCTACTTCTTCGTGCTTAGGCCAGCTTATCGGAGCCGGGACGGAGACGCCAAGTCGCACCAGATTAACCGCTTCCCGTTCGTATTCCTGTTTCGTCCGGAGGCGGTGCCGGATCCTTTTCATGTCTACCCGTTCGACACGGGCGGTGCGGCCGATGGGATCTTCTCAGAGGAGGCTGATGAATTCGTCTTCCTTGAGGACTTCGAACTGGAGCCCAGCCACGAGGCTGCAGTAGGTCACATTGCGTGGGCCTTCGGCAGCCTCGAGGAATATTTCGACGGCAACCTTCGCCACGATCTCATGGAGGGGGTTCCAATCCATGAAACCGTGACGCGCGGCTTTCACGACATCGCTCGTCTGGCGCGGATCGGAAGCAACCAGCCGGATAAACGCGCATCGGCTGTTGAAGTAGCAGCTTCGCACAACGTTCCGCTGAGCGGCAATGTGCTGCTTGCCGTGGTCCCCCGCCAGTACCTGGAGGACGACGGCTCCGAGAACACTTCCTTCCTCGCTCAGCTTCGAGGACTCGGGATTCCCTGGCGTACCTACGAATGGCAGCCGAACACTGCACCAAATGAGTTCCAGGATGAGATCAGCCGGATCGTCCGCCGCTTCTATCAGGAAGAGAAGATACTCCGGTGATCGGTGAGCCGCTGACCGCTCTTCGGCTGTCTGGTTACGTGCCGCTGAAAGCCGAAGGATTTGCGCTTCCGTGTTATTCGAGCGGTCCGTTGTCGAACCGTTGGTATTGCGCGGTGTGCACGATCGATGGCGATCACCGCGCATGTATTGCGGGCTTCGAACCGTTTGACGCCGAAGGGGTCGTTCTTTTGCCGACCAGCCAAGAGCACCCAGTCGCCGCCGGAGATCCCTGGCATGATGTGGTCCTCTGGAATGGGCAGGTTTACGTCGGCACGCCCCATGATCTCGCTGAGCAGCTCAACACGCAGATATCTGAACTGGCCATCTCTGCGCCTCTGACGTTGCTCGACCTCCTCATGGCATCGGGAGCGTCGGACCTGCGCGCCCGCCAGAAGGCGGCATTCGAACACGTTGAAAAGAACTGGGGCGCGGATGCGGCGGCCCGCTGGCAGTCAGATATGTTTGCCCGTCACCAGCTGATGATTGAGATCCGGCGTATCGTCGCTGCCGCCGGCGCCGCTGCGGCCCACGCCGCGGACATCGCACGCCTGCTGGAGGTGGACCGGACCGCAAGTGGCAGGCTTCGGGTCCGGCTCACGGGCCCCCTGCCGGATCTGCTGGGCCAGCAGGGGCTCGCGGACTTCGTGGCTCGTGCAACGGCGTTCTCTGATGCGACAGGTATCGAGCTGGAACCCCTGTCCTTCATTGCTGGCCAGCCGGAGCCGGAATGGCGGACGATTGGGGTTGGAGGAGAGCCGCAGACCGTCCGAGATCACGAGCGGGGTCACAGGGTCCTTGTGATCTTGTCCGGAGTGCGCGCTCGGGCCCTCGGACGCCACCTGAAAGCACCAGACTGGAGGGCTGTCTGGGACGAGCCTGACAAGGGTGCTGCGGAAGGCGCGGTCCGGCTCACCGTCCTGCAGGATCCCGGCAAGCTTCCCGCTCTCGAGAAATTTGGGGCGGTGATCTGGGTGGCGGACGATGAGGTCCTGGGCAACCGACATGCGGCCGAGATCAGGGATCAAATTCGAAGAGACTCGGCTGGTAGGGAAAAGCCCGTTCTGCTGCTGGCGCCAACGCTCCCAACCCAGCGCCCGTCGGGGCTCCTGGCCGGCGTTGAACGTACGCCGCTCACGCCGACATTCGATGCAATTATCGACACGTCTGCCGTGCGGTCTCCCTTCTGGTCAGGAAACTCCAAGAGATCGATTGACCGCCGGGTAGCCGATCTGGTCGCAGCCGCAGCGGCAGTGTGCGCGGGCGGATCTCCTCTGGCGAGGGTGCTCACCGGGGAGCGGCATCTGCGGCAGCGGCTAATACTTTCGCTGGATGTCGGCTCGCGTCGCAGGGGGCGGATAGGGCTAGCTTCTGAAGTTTCTGCTGCGGGTATCGATGGCCGGGGAGGGGCGTCCGGGGAGACCCGCCGATTTTTGTGGACGATGGTATCGAACGCCCGATCAGCTCCGGGGTCTGACCGCGGAGCCGCAGAACTCGGACTCCAACAGACGGATTTTCGCCTCTTTGCCGATGCTGCGGTTCGAGCAATGTCGCTTCCGTATGCTGTCGGCGAGGCCTTTCCCGTTCCCGAAACCGAGGTTGCGTCCGCGCTCTCAACGCTCCAGTTTCCGCACCTGAGCGCTGCGTTCAAGGCTGAACCGGGCGGAGTGCCGCGCCATCTCCTTGTCACCGCCGAAGCACCCAATCTGGTGGCGGTTCGGGAGGCGGCCAAAGAAGGCTGGACGATGCTCCGTTATACTGATGTATCGACCGCGCGAGATCTGCCGCGCCGGCAGCAGCCTGTACTGCCGGACGACGTTGCGATGCCTCGCCCAATCCGCCTCGCCCGAAATCGCGCGCTCGCGGTGCGGGGTGTCGATCCAAGGGATGTCGTTCGCATTTCGGCAAAGGCATTCGACGGCTGGCGCAGGGAAGCCGGACCTTCGGAACTGAAGGAGGCGTATCGGTGGTATCGAAGTTCGCTGGACCAACCTTCGAGGGGCTTCCGGGAAACCGGCACCATAGCTCTGCCGCTGGCGGCCCTCCGGGAAGCTGAGCTCAATGGCGACACGGCAGTGTCAGATTTAGGGGCACACGTTGACCTCTCGCGGGGCCGCCCCGACGCGCTGCCCAAGCGCTCGAGCGACCTTCGGGCTTCCTGGTCACGGCCTTTCGCAGGGAGCAGGCGCTTCGTGCTTGAAGACGGGCGGCTTCCTGTGAGGCTTGCTCCCCTTCACGAAGATGAGGTGGTAGCCCAGAAGTTCTTCACGATTGACGGGGACGGAGCAGTGCCGGCGCTGTTCCTGTCCAGGCTCTTCCGCGTGTGGGCGGGCGCCACACTTACCCGGTCGCCCAGCTGGACCTCCCGCTTCTCCGTCACTCGCACGTTCGAGACGTTCCCAATCCCAGTGCAATTTACGATCGTGAGCGACGCGGGCGCGGGCCGCGCAAGCCTCACCTCTGGCCATGCTCCGCGTGATCTTCGACAGCTGATCGACGACCTCCAGGAAGATTTCAGGCCCTCTGAAGGCCTGAGCCTGGATCAGGACGCACGGACAGCCGCGGACGAGCCGCCGGGGGTGCGGGATGGAATAGATGCCAGCCTGCTCCGAATGATCGGGCTGGAGCAGGAAGCGGATGACCTTGCTATTCTGGAGCGGCTCGTCGAGATTAATCGTTCAGGAGCTTCCTAGGCCGCCGACTGCGCAGCCGGCTGCCTGCCGGCGAGATCGCTATGCTTGACGTTTCCTTTGACGAAGGATTCAGCTTGGTCGAGCAGATCGTCAGAAGACAGACGACAAACGCCGCGGAGCGCACATTCCCAGATGACGAGTGTCCGCCAGCCGCGCCCCTGCAATGCCTCGACGGCCAAGCGATCCCGTTCCTGGGTTCGAAGGATTTTCGCGGACCAAAATTCAGTTCGCGTCCCTGGGAGCTTCGAGAGTCTGCATCCATGGCCGTGCCAGAAGCAGCCATTGACTAGGATGGTCGCCCGATGGCGGCGGAAGACGATATCAGGTCGGCCGGGAAGGGAAGGGTCATGAAGCCGGAAGCGCAGCCCCCGCCTGTGCAGGCCGCGTCGCACCAGCAGTTCTGGCCGGGTCCCGGTTCCGCGGATGCGGCTCATGTTGAAGCTGCGCGTCTCGGGGGGGTGCACGTCCGCCACGTTGCGCAGGACCTTAAAGAAAGGCCGCTTGCTGTACCGGCTTCCGAACGGCCACCCGCGCCGGCACGGGAGGAAACAGCTCAGCAAGCTCGGTGAAGACGGGGTCGTCGTCGGCGAACATTGCCACGCTCTGCTTCAAGGCACTGGCAAGTGTTGCGACAAGACCTGCCTGCACGAACCGTTGAGCGTGGCGACCGATGAAGGTCATGATGATTGGGCTTGAACCGTCATTCTGGCGCACAGAC
>NZ_DASVTH010000044.1:0-3269 GCF_036387615.1 Allosphingosinicella sp. | reverse complement strand
CGAGGACGACAGCGAGCGTGTCCTCCAGGCACTGCTCCGCCGCTCCGGCACGCCCGGCCCCGCCCCGCGCATCATCGTCTGGCCGGAGGGCGTCGTCCGCGACCTGATCGAGGACGGCTACCCGGCGTGGATCTACGACCGCCCGGCGAGCTACACCCGCCGCCGCATCGCCAGCGTCCTGGGTCCGCGCGATCTGCTCCTGACGGGGGGTACCGCGCTCGCCTTCGACACGGAGCAGCGCATCGTCGGCGCCGCCAACTCGGTCTTCGCCATCGCTCCGGGAGGCCGCCTGGCGGGCCGCTACGACAAGGCGCACCTCGTTCCGTACGGCGAGTATCTCCCCCTTCCCTGGCTGCTGAAACCGCTCGGGCTGTCGCGCCTGGTTCCCGGCGACCTCGACTTTACACCCGGCCCCGGTCCCGCGAACCTCGCCACCCCGTTCGGCGCGGCCGGTGTTCAGACCTGCTACGAGATCATCTTCTCCGGCGAAGTGGTCGACCGCGCGCACCGGCCGCGCTTCCTCTTCAACCCTTCCAACGATGCCTGGTTTGGCCGCTGGGGCCCGCCGCAGCACCTCGCTCAGGCTCGCATGCGCGCCATCGAGGAGGGGCTGCCGATCCTGCGCGCCACACCCACGGGCATCTCCGCCGTGATCGCCGCAAACGGAGCATTGCTCGCCACGATCCCGCACGAGACCGCCGGAGCCGTCGAGATGGCGATCCCCGCGCCTGCCGCGCCGACGGTGTTTTCCCGCGTCGGCAACCTCATGGCGGCCTTCGTCGCGCTGGTGCTGTTCGGCTTGGCCGTTGCCTTGCGCCGCCGCCCTCGTTAGGGACGACATAAAGCTATCTTTATATCGTTATAGAGGCCCTGCGATGCGCTCCTCCTACTTGTTCACCTCAGAATCGGTGTCCGAAGGCCACCCCGACAAGGTCGCCGACCAGATCAGCGACTCGATCGTCGACCTGTTCCTGTCCAAGGACCCGGAGGCGCGCGTCGCCTGCGAGACGCTCACCACCACCCAGCTTGTCGTCCTCGCCGGCGAAATCCGTGGGCGCGGCGTCTACGAGGACGGGCAATGGGCGCCCGGCGTCGAGGCCGAGATCGAGCAGGCCGTTCGCCAGACGGTCAAGCGCATCGGCTACGAGCAGGCGGGCTTTCATTGGAACGAGTTCAAGTTCCTCAATAATCTGCACGGCCAGTCCGCGGAGATCGCGATGGGCGTCGACGAGAGCGGCAACAAGGACGAGGGCGCTGGCGATCAGGGCATCATGTTCGGTTATGCGACCGATGAGACCGCGGGGCTGATGCCGGCCACCCTCTATTACAGCCACAAGATCCTGGAGCGCATGGCCGCCGATCGCCACTCGGGCGCGGCGCCCTTTCTCGAGCCCGATGCCAAGAGCCAGGTCACGCTCCAGTACGAGAACGAAAAGCCGGTGCGCGCCACGGCGCTCGTCGTCTCGACGCAGCACAAGGCGGGCTATTGCGAGAAGGGCGAAAATGCCGACGCCGCCAAATATGCCGAACTGCGCGATTATGTCACCGGCGTGATGCGCGACGTGCTGCCGGACGGCTTCATCACGGACGCCACCGCGATCTACATCAATCCAACCGGCGCATTCGAGATCGGCGGGCCGGACGGAGACGCGGGCGTCACCGGCCGCAAGATCATCGTCGACACCTACGGCGGTGCCGCTCCCCACGGCGGCGGTGCATTCAGCGGCAAGGATCCGACCAAGGTCGATCGCTCGGCCGCCTATGTCGCGCGCTACCTCGCCAAGAACGTCGTCGCCGCGGGCCTTGCAACGCGCTGCACCATCCAGCTCTCCTACGCGATCGGCATCGCCGAGCCTCTGTCGGTCTATGTCGACACCCACGGCACCGGCACTGTCGAGGAAGCGAAGCTCGAGGAGGTGCTGCCGCAGCTCGTCCGCCTGACTCCCAAGGGCATCCGCCAGCATCTGTCGCTCAACGCGCCGATCTATTCGAAGACCGCCGCCTACGGCCATTTCGGCCGCGAAGCCGACGGTGACCTGTTCACCTGGGAGCGCACCGACCTTGTCGAGAAGCTCAAGGCAGCCGTCGCCTGACGGGTGTGACGATCGAGCGATCGCGAGCGAACGCCCTCCTTTCGTCTCGCCCCCGATCGGGGTATAAGCGGCGCGGGGGTGGATGGATCGGAGAAGCACGATGACCCGCGCGATCGCACTTGTTGCCTGCCTCTTGACCGCAAGCCTGGCTGCCGCCCCCCTTGCCGCCCATCACGGCTGGGCCTGGGCGACCGATGAGGAATTCGACCTCAGCGGCACGGTCAAGCGTGTCCGCCACGGCAACCCGCATGGCGAGATGGTGCTGGGCACTCCCGCGGGGGATTGGACGATCGAGATCGGCCAGCCGTGGCGCAACGAGCAGGCGGGCCTGAAGCCTGACATGCTCAAGGCCGGCACCCGCCTCACCCTCCACGGTCATCGTTCTGCACGTAAGGGTGAGCGACTGATGAAGGCGGAGCGCATCGTGCTGGGCAGCAAGAGCTACAACCTCTACCCAGACCGGCCGAGTTGAGCCTACCCCCGGCGCTCGACGCGCTGCTTGGCGGCCTCGAGCAGGCGCGTATGATCGCGGCGCTCCGCAATTCGACCTACGTCTATCCTCTGATCACCACCAGCCATCTGATCGGTATGGCGCTCCTGTTCGGCGCCATCGTCCCGCTCGACCTTCAGCTTGCCGGCTGGCGGCGCTCTCCCGTGCGCACCGAAACGCTGGCGCGCCTGCTGATCCCCATAGCGGTCGCGGGTCTTGCGGTGGCGATCAGCGCCGGACTGCTGCTCTTCGCAACGGATGCCCGTGCCTATGCAGGGTCGACGCTGTTCCAGATCAAGATGGTCTGCGTGGGCCTGGCGCTGTGCAACGCGGTGATACTGAGGAGGATCGACTGGCAGGTCGCACCAAGTCGCCACGCCTCTGTCGCAGGCTTCGCCTCGGCCGCGCTGTGGCTGGCGGCGATCGTCTTGGGGCGCATGACCGGCTTCTTCTGACCGGAACGAAGTCTCTTCTTCGGCGCTTCACCGGCATGGACGCTCTACCCGATCAGGGCTTCGCTCAGGCTGTCGATTTCGCGCTGGTGCTCGGCGGCGGCAACGCGCTCGGAGCATATCAGGCCGGCGCTTATCAGGCGCTTCACGAACATGGCCTTGAGCCGGATTGGGTGGTGGGCGCCTCCACCGGTGCGGTCAATGGTGCGATCATATGCGGCAACCCGCGAGAGA
>NZ_DASVTH010000043.1:0-51737 GCF_036387615.1 Allosphingosinicella sp. | reverse complement strand
GTAGGTGAACGACCAGCGTTCCGCGGCCCTGGCGACGAAACGCTCGAACCCGAGCTTTTCGATCCGAATGTCCCGGGTGGCCGCCGTTAGCACTTTGCCGTTCTTGATGAGGAAAGTCTCGGCTGTGTAACTCCCGATCGGTACGCGCGCGGGGATGTTGAGGCGGGCGCGATAAAGCACCCCTTCGGTGATTTCCACGCCTCGCGGGTTCTCGAAATAAAGCTGGCGCCGGCGCATCAGATCGATCAGCCCAGCCTCGAATCGGCGTTGCTCCTCCGGAGTCGCGCCGGCACCGGGCGATAATTGCAGGTTCCGGACCCCAAGCTCGTAAATCCCGGCGATGCGCTCCTTGACCAGCTCGGGGAGCGGGCGCGAGGAGGCGACCGCGTAGAAGGACGGAGCGGACCGAAAGCGTTCGCTTTCCACATTCATCCAGATGCCTGCGACCTTCTGCTTCTCGCGCACCACGATCGGCTCGACCGGGCCTTTCAACACGACCACGATGTCGGCAGGGTCGGAAGGCAGGCGGCCCCCGGGGTAGATGATCGCCCCGAACAGCAGCAGTTCCGCCCCCGTGAAGCTGTAACGAATCTGGATCTCGCGCTGAGAGACGTCCGGGACCAGCTTGGGCTCGGTGGCCGCGCACACAATCGGAAGCAGGAGGAACAGCGCGAGGAGGCGCGTCCAGATCACAGCGTCTGAACCGTGTAGATTTCGGTCGGTCTCCAGCCGAGTCCGATCGCCATGCGAAGCGCGACGGCGAGCACGATAATGGCAAGGAACATCCGCAAAAGCTCGGGCTTGGCCTTTTGCGCCAAGCGCGCGCCATATTGCGCACCGATCACGCTGCCAAACAGCAGCAGCACGGCCAGCACAATATCGACCGACTTCGTCGTTGTCGCGTGGATCAGCGTCGTTGCGGCGGTGACGAACAGGATTTGGAGAAGCGAGGTGCCGACCACGACCGAGGTCGACATGCCAAGCAGGTAGATCATCGCCGGGACGACGATGAAGCCGCCGCCGACCCCAAGCAGAACCGTCAGCATGCCGGAGAAGAAGCCGAGCGCAAGCGGCGCAAGCGGCGAGATGTAAAGCCCGGAATCGTAGAAGCGCCAACGCATCGGCAGAACGGCAATGACCGGGTTATGCCGACGCCGCCGCTTCTGCCCGCCGTTCCGCGGCCGGATGATGTCAAGGGCGGTCGCCGCTTCCTTCGCCATCAGGCTGCCGATCGTGCCGAGCAGGAGTACGTAGAGCAGCGCGATCACCGTATCGATCTGCCCGCTCTCCTGTAGCAGCCGGAACAGCCCGCCTCCGACGAGCGCCCCCAGCGTGCCACCCGCCACCAGCACCGCGCCCATGCGATAGTCGACGCCGCGCCGCCGCCTGTGCGCCATCACGCCCGAGACGCTCGCTCCAGTGATCTGGGTGGTTGCCGAGGCGACCGCGACTGCGGGGGGGATCCCGTAGAAGATGAGGATCGGGGTCGTCAGAAAACCTCCGCCGACGCCGACCATTCCGGTCAGGAGGCCGACCACCGCGCCTAGCCCGATGATCACCAGGGCGTTGACCGACAGGCCGGCGACGGGAAGGTAGATGTCCATGCCAGGCCGGAACCTAGCCGTTAAGGTCTGCGCTTGGTATCCCGCGAGGCTGGCGGCGCCGCTAAAAATCTGTCGAGAGGGTCAGGGCAGGGCCGGAGCCCGGACGAGCGTCACCGGCGACGCGGGCCCGCCACTCGAGGCTGGCGTTCACGTGTCCGCCGAGCACTGGCAGCCGGTAGGACGCTTGCGGCCCAAGATCCAGCCGCGTCGCACCCGGCTGAGCCGCGCCCCATGCGCCCAGCCCGAGCTTGAGATCCTCAGTCAAGTTCACGCCCAGGCGGGCCGCGCCGTCGACAAAGCCGTGTCGCGAACGGAGCCCGACCACGCCCGCTTGGCCATAAGCGTCCAGGCGCACCGGCCCGAGCACCCGTTGCTCGCTCGCGCCGCCATGAGCCAGGAGCGCGAAAGCGGACCGCCCATCCCTCCCGATCGCCTGCCGCCGTTCCGCCAGAATTCTGACCGGCACGGTCCGGAGCGGCTGCACTTCGATTCCGAGCACAGCCTCAGCGCCTTTCAGCCGACTGATCGGGGAGTAAAGGCGTGCGCTAAGGGCCAGCCGATCCGTCAGCGCGTAGGTCGCCCGCGCGCCAGCCTGGCTGGCGCCCAAGGTACCGGCTGCGGCAAGCTGCTCGGCACTGCCGCGGCGGACGAAGGCCCAGGTGGACAGCGACCAGCGATTGAGGGTCGACGGGGCTTTGAAGTCTGCGCCTGACGGGGAGGAGAGAGGTGGATGGCTCACCATTGACGACATCGGCGCAGGCAAGAGCGGCACCTCAAACGACTCAGCCCCTGCCACGGGGGAAAGCCCATGCGATCGTGCGGCGAACGCGTGGCGCGGCAAAATCATGCTCGGTTTTTGCGGAGCACGCGCAATCACGAAGGCGCTTACGCTTGGAGCAAGGCGGCGGTGCTGACCCACAACCGGCAACGGGGCTGGCGCGGGCTGAACCGGCTCGACGGTCGACTGCGTCAAAATTGGCGGCTTGGCTTGATCGGCGACCGCTGTTTCGGTGAGCCAAGCGGGTCCGAGGAAGACGGCTCTCCCGCACAGCCACCCGCCGAGCACCAGGCCCAGGAAGCGCAGCGGGGAACCGCCGCGGCTCACTCGGCCGGCAGTTCGGCGGGAAATGCGTGCGTCGTCTTGTCCCACTGCATCGCGCCCGTACGCCTAATTCGCAGATACCTGGAAACGGCCTTGCGGGCCGCCAACATCGCGATCAGGTTGGCGACGATGACCCGAGGAATGGAGGCGAGCCCCTGCCGCCACCCGTAGGCCTGCGTCACGAACCCGAACCGCATCGCCAGCCGCCAGACAAGCAGGGCCAGATTGATTTGCATCAACAGAGCGAGCTGCTCCGGGATGGGCGGCTGGGGCACGCCCGTGAGTGTCAGCCGGGCCTCGAGGAGCATCCAGAGCAGGAGCGTCAGGTAGGCGGTGAACAGCAGCACTGCAGCCAGCAGCGACTGGCGGTCGCGAAGGCGCATCCAGCACTCGGCCGGCCCGCCGCTCCAGCCGAGCCGGTCCCAGCCCGACAGAGCGATGCCGACGATCCATCGGGACTTCTGGTTGACAGCCGCCTCGATCGTGCCCGGGAAGTACTCCTTGGTCGCGACGACACGCCCTCCCCCGGTTGCCGGAAGCCGCACGAAAGCTCCCCGCCTGCCGAGCGCGTGCAGCTTGAGGCCGAGCTCATAATCTTCGGTCAGGCTATCGGCGGCGAAAGGACGGCCGCCGCTTCGGGCGGCGACCTCCGCAAGCGCCTCGCGCGAAAAGGCGCAGCCCACGCCCGCGGACGGGATTCCGGCCCCGATCGCTTCCCGAACGACCAACTCCTTGCCGTGCGACTCGGCAAACTCGTCGGCATAGCTGGCCGAAACGGTCGTGGTCCCTCGGTCCACAATCGGGAGCACGGGTAATTGGACCAGATCGAAGCTTTCGATCAGCCGGTCGAATACGCGCAGCTCGGCCGGGTGGACCACATCCTCCGCATCGTGCAGCACGATCGCCTTGGCTGTGCGTCCCTCTGCGCGTTCATCGGCGATGAGGGCATCCCACAGGCGATTCAGGCAGTCCGCCTTGGTGGTCGGGCCCGGCACAGGCCCAATCACCAGCCGAACGCGTTCGTCCTGGATCGCCTCGACTGCCGCGATCGTCGCCGGATCATTGGGATAGGTGCCGACATAAACGCGGTAATCGGGATGATCGAAGCGATCGAGCGTGGCGCGGAGCATGCCGCCGATGACCTTGGCTTCATCCCAGGCGGGCACGAACACTGCGAGCAGGCCCGGCCGCTCGGGCACCGGCAGCGTGTCAGCAGCGGCGCTGCCGCCGCGCATCAGAGCCCGCTTTGCTGTGCGGCCAATCCAGATGAAGTCGACCAGGATATCCCCGGCCCCGAGCAGCAGGAACCCGCAGGCGGCAAACAGCATGGCCTCGTGCATGACGAAGCCGGCGACCGCGAAGATCAGCTCCGCCCCGTCCATTATTGCCCCCGTTTTCAGAGGCAGGTTGATCCGATCCGCCGGCTTTTGACAAGCCCCTTCGCGTCCGCTTCCGGATCAGAAGCTCTCAGCTTTCAGCACGTTCCGGCGGTCGCGGATTTGGCGGCATTCACTTTCCGCACCTGACGCGGCCGGAGCCGATCCCGCTGACTGTGCAAGCCGGCGTGCCTCCAACCGTGACGTCGCCAGCGCCGCTGGAGGCGATCTTGGCCGCGCGGCGAACCGCAAGCGCTATATTGCCGGTCGTATCGGCTGCGATCTCCGCATCGTCTGCCGCGAGCCCGGCTGCGTCGAGAGCGCCCTGGCCCGTTACAGTCGCGCGCAGAGACTTGGCCTTGCCGCCCACGGAGATGCTTCCGGCGCCGAGTAGCTGAAGGTTGAGCTTGTCCGCCTCGACGCTGCCGATCGCGATCCTTCCGCTCCCCGAGACCGCGGCGTCGAATCGCATCGCCCTTGCCCGGTCAACGGTGAGGCTGCCCGAGCCGGCCAGGGTGACCGCGGTCAGCTCATGTGTGGAAAGCGCAATGGCCACGCCCCCTTCCCCCGGCTTCGGCGGTGAGCCCCAGGCGGAGCGGTTCGGACGGATGCGAAGGGTTCGGCCCTCGACCTGAATCGAGATACGGTCGAGCGCCTGCTGGCTTCCGGTCGCGACCGCATTGCTCCCTTTCCCGGTCGCCAGGGTGACCTGGAACGGTCCCTCCACCTGCACCTTCTCGAAACCGGATACGGTAAAACGCCGCTCGGCGGCTTGGGCCGACGTGGCGGCGAGGAGGCAAAGGAAGGCGAGCATGATCCTGGTCATAACCGGATCATGCCGCCCAAAGGTTAAGCGGTGATAACCACGCTCAGGCGTTGCAGTGGACGTTGCCCGAGCCGCGGGTGCTGACGGTGCAGCGGGCCGGGCCGCTCACCCAGACATCGCCCGAGCCCGCGATCGCCACATCGGCCGTCTCACTCGCCTGAATGCGGATGTCCCCCGATCCGACAACCTTGGCGGAGGCGATCCGGCTTTGGACAGCGCGGAGATCGATATCGCCCGATCCGGCAACCGACGCGGAGGCGTTCTGGGCCGCGCCCGCGGCCTTGATGTTGCCCGATCCCGCAACCTTCATGTTGAGCGTGCCGACCTGGAGTTGCGCGATCGCGATGTCGCCCGAACCGGCGACCGAAGCATCGAAGCTGTTGCCTTCAACCCGATCGATCCGGATGTCGCCGGAGCCGGCGAGCGAGGCGCCGCGCAGCGCCGGCAGGGTCACATAGATGGTCGTCTTGGGTCGGCTGCCCCAGTTCATCGACCAATTGCCCTTCTTGTATCCGACCCTCAGCTTGCCGTCCTCGACACGAAGGTCGAGCCGCTCGAGCATCTCGGCGTCCCCTTCCGCGCGCACGGAGTGCGGTTGGCCGACCCTGACCACAAGGTCGGGCGAGCCGGCCAGGCCGACCGCGTCGAACCCGGTCAGGTTGAAGCTGCGTTGCGTGACGGGCCCGCCGCCGCTCTCGCCTTCCTGGGCGTCCGCGGTGATGTTGCAGGCGACCAGGGCGAGGGTGGAGAGCAGGATAGCCATAGTCCGTTTCACGACGTCCTCCCGTGCTGTGTTATTGGAACAATACAGCAGGCGAAGTGCCGGCGCAAATGATTTTAGTCGGAAGGGGAATGCGCCATTGCTCCCGCCCCAAACGGCCCCGCATAGTGCCCGTTCGTAGCATGGGGCGGCATTGGGGTGACGAGCGAGCGAGACGAACGTTTCTTCGGCCACCCGAAGGGTCTCGGAACCCTCGCGGGCACCGAGTTGTGGGAGCGCTTCTCCTTTTACGGCATGCAGGCGCTGCTGATGCTGTACATGACGCAGCACCTGCTCAAGCCGGAGATCGCGCCGGACGTGCTTGGCCTCGCCGCGTTCCGATCGACGCTGGCCAGCCTGTTCGGCCCGATGACGGACCTGGCGTTCGCCGCTCAGACGTTCGGACTCTACTCCGGCTTCATCTACGTGACGCCGCTCGCCGGAGCATGGTTGGGCGATCGGGTGCTGGGCAAGACGCGCACGGTGACCATCGGCGCGCTGCTCATGTCTGCGGGCCATCTCGTCATGGCGTCCGAGCGCTTGTTCCTGGTCGCGCTGTTGCTTCTGATCCTCGGGGCCGGCTGCCTGGTCGGCAACATGGCTGCGCAGGTCGGCCAGCTGTACGCGCCAGATGACGAGCGCCGGACCCGCGCGTTCGGCGTCTACCTGATCGCGCTCAACGTCGGCGCGCTCGCCTCGCCGCTGGTGATCGGCACGCTCGGGGAAACGGTCGGATGGCATTGGGGGTTCGGCGCCGCCGGGATCGGCATGCTGATCGGGCTCGCCACCTATCTACACGGCCGGCGGCACCTGCCGCCGGACCAAATCAGGAGACGCGTGGAGCGGGCGGCGCTCACAAGCGCCGAATGGAGGTCGATCGCAGGCATCGTCATCGTCCTGCTGCCATACATCCTGGCATACGCCGCGCTGCAGCAGGCTTACGGGCTGATGCTGGTGTGGGCGGACAAGAATGTCGAGCGTCGTGTGCTGGGCTGGGAGGTGCCGATCACCTGGATCCTGACGCTCGACGGGCTCATGACCATCGTTGGGGTTGTGGTTGCGACGTCGATCTGGAAGCGGCTGGCGGCGCGCGGGCGCGAGCCGCGCGATACGGCCAAGCTGGCCGTCGGCTGCGCCGGCATCACGCTCGCATATCTGTTCGTGGCCTACTTCGCCACATGGGCAAGCGTTCCGCTGCTGCTGTTTGTAGGCTTCTATCTGATCCTTGACCTGGCGATCGGCTGGACCGAGGCGCCGACCGCTTCGCTGACGTCGCGGAACGCGCCCGCCGCGGTGAACGCGACGATGATGGCGGTGTTCAAGCTCGCCAGTGCCTTTTCCTATTTCTTGCTCGGCTGGCTGGCCCGCTTCTTCGAGCCGCTCGGTCCCGCTTTGTACTGGGCCCTGACTGCCGCGCTCCCCGCCACTGGCATGCTGCTGTTGATCGTGTCGCACCGCCCTGTCGCGAGGCTGCTCACGCCGGCAGCGGGACCGGATCGGACGCCCTCGGCCTTTGAGGCTGCGCCGGCCAAGTAAGGCGACCCAACGAGAAAGGGCGGTCCCATCCGGGACCGCCCACTTCTGGTTCAGCGCTGGCCCAAAGCTCAGGCCGGCACCTTGTCCTTGTTGTAGATGGCCGCGGCCTTGTTCAGGATCTCGAGGATCTTCTCGAGTGCCTTGGGCTCGTCGACTTCCTCCATCGCCGCCAACTCGCGGGCGAGGCGGCTCGACGCCGCTTCGAAGATCTGACGTTCCGAATAGCTCTGCTCGGGCTGATCGTCGGCGCGGAACAGGTCGCGGGTCACTTCGGCGATCGAAATGAGATCGCCCGAATTGATCTTCGCCTCATATTCCTGGGCGCGGCGCGACCACATGGTGCGCTTGACCTTGGGCTTGCCTTTGAGCGTCTCGAGCGCATCGCGCAGCGTCTTGTCGGACGAGAGTTTGCGCATGCCGACGCTTTCGGCCTTGTTGGTGGGGACCCGAAGCGTCATCCGCTCCTTCTCGAAACGCAGCACATACAATTCGAGCTGCATGCCGGCGATGTCCGTGCTTTGCAGTTCGATCACACGGCCGACGCCGTGCTTGGGATAAACAACGTAATCGCCAACGTCGAAGCTCAACGCTTTCGCTGCCATGAATTCACCTTCCGTTGGATTGTGCCGCTGTGTGCGCAACACCGCATCTCACCGTAGACGCAGGTCAAGTCACCCGATGTGCGACGATTCTCAGCTGATCACCAACGCGGACGCGAGAGGCATCCGCTCCGATGACGATTATGTAACAGAAATTGACGTCGAAAGCTAGCTTTCCGGGCCATCAATCGCCCGAAAATGGCAAAGGACACCGATTCAAGCCGCTTTGCCGCGCCTCCAGCTCGCATCCAGGCTCCACGGGCCGGGCCCCGCGAAGACGAAGTAGAGGAACAGGAAGCAGTAGAGGATCGCCGCATCCCCGCCGTTGTTGACCGGGAAGAAGTTCTGCGGCGCGTGCGCGATCCAGTAGGCGACCGCCATTGTGCCCGAAGCGAGAAAGGCGGCGGGCCGGGTGAACAGGCCAAGGGTGATGAGGAGGCCGCAGAAGAGTTCGATGATTCCAGCGAACGCGCCTGGATTGTCGAACGCCAGACCCGATCCCGCCCGCTCTCCGCCCGGGAAGCCCAGAAGCTTTTGCGTTCCATGAGCCATGAAGATCAAGCCGGAGACGATCCGAACGATGCTCAGGATGCGGGGCCGCCAGCTGTCGAGGGCACTGGTTCGATCCATGTTCGTCCTCTCCCGGTGACCAGCCGTGTGGAACTCAGTCTCCCTGCCCGGGCTCGGGCGAGAAATACTTCTGGAACTTGCCTTCCTCGCCCTTGTGCTCGTCCGCGTCGGGCGGGGAAGGGCGCTTGCGGGTGAGGTTGGGCCAGTCGGCGGAATAGGTGGTGTTGAGTTCCAGCCATTTCTCAAGGCCAGGCTCCGTGTCCGGCAGGATCGCTTCGGCGGGGCATTCGGGCTCGCACACGCCGCAATCGATGCACTCGCTGGGATTGATCACCAGCATGTTGTCGCCTTCGTAAAAGCAGTCGACCGGGCAAACTTCCACGCAATCCATATATTTGCAGCGGATGCAGGCTTCGGTGACGACGTAGGTCATTGCGGCTTCTCCTGGATGGGCCGAGCCCTAGTCCCCGCCGCCTTCGCTCGTCAACGGGGCCGCGCCCTCGTTGAGCTCGGTGTATAGGAGGCGCGCTTCGGCCGGCGGACCGCGGCGAACAGGCAAGGCTTCAATCCTCAGCACGCGCACCTGTCCGTGGACGGCAAAGCTCAGCACGTCGCCGACGCGAACCGACGCATGGGCGCGGTCGATGACGCGGCCGCCGAGGCGCAGGCGGCCCTGCTCCGCGAGCGTCTGCGCCAGCGAGCGGGTTTTCACGATCCGGGCGAACCAGAGGAATTTGTCGAGCCGCAGGCTGTCAGCCATTGCGGCGCAGTTCCGCCAGCGCGGCGAAGGCGTGGCTGGGATCGGCGCGCCGCTCTTCTTTCGGGCGCGCCCGGCCACGCCAGATCCAGCCAGCCTCGCCAGTCGAGGGGCGGAAGCCGAGCTCCTTCATCAACCTGGCAATTGCAGGCGGCTGCAGCCCGAGCGAAGTCGCCAGCGCCTCGTCCACCACGCGCGCCTGCTTGCCGGTGCGAGCCTCGTGGGCATGACGAGCGAGCCGCTCGACCAGATCGACGCGCAGCATCTGCGGCCCGAGCGCCCGGAAGCCGAGCCGGCTGAGCAGTAGCCGTTCGCCGTTCGGGGGTGTCGGCAGCAGGACACTGGCTTCCGGCGGCAGCGCGGGCATCGTCTCGCCGGCCGCGGCGGCGCGGAGCGCGGTTCGCCAACGCCGGGCCTCGGGCTTGAGAACGTCCGGCATGAACAGGTCGAGCGCGCCGATACGAACCTTGAGCTTGCCGATCGCGCGGCGCTGATCCCGGTCGAGCGCGGCGAGCGGCTTCAAGACCGCCTCGCGCGCGATGATTCCGCCTTCGTCGACCAGCATGGCGAGAATCGAGCGGACGGCGGGCGCTGCACCCGGATCCTGCGCCGCCATGCCGGCGACGCGCAGGTGCCCAAGCGTGCGCTCGACCCCATGGCGGACCCAGAGCTTCAGCCGCTCGATCACCGCCTCCCTGCCCCGCTCCGACAGGCGCTCGATTCGCCGATCGAGGTGCACGCGCGGGGACAGCAGGTTCTTGCCGGGCCCGAGCCGCGCCACTTCGTGCCCGCGCCACAGGATCGCGACCGGGCTGCCCGGCTCGGTGCGGAGGGTGAAGCTCTCGTCCTTGTCGGCGACCAACGCGGCCGCGCGCTTTTCATATTCGCCGGACAGGCGCCGCTCGGCTGTGGCGAGCAGCATCTTGCGGTCGGCGTGGCGCGCCGTCGGATCGACCTCGAAGTGGAAGCCGGTGAGCTTGCCGATCGCGTAGGTGCCGACCGAGACCTCGCCTTGATCGTCGACCAGCACCGGAAACTGGGATGCGCCCTTGCCGCCGACATCGCGCATCAGCACGGCGGTGCGCCGATCGACGAAGCGCTGAGTGAGCCGCTCGTGAAGGGCGTCGGACAGCTTCTCCTCCACCGCGCGGGCGCGCTCCGCCATTTCCTCGGGGCTCGCCAGCCAGTCGGCGCGGTGCGCGATATAGGCCCAGGTGCGCACCCCCGCGATGCGGTCGGCGAGCGTATCAATGTCGCCCTGGACGTTATCGAGTCGGGCGACCTCCCCGGCGTACCAGCCCTGCGGGATGCGGCCCTCGCCTTCCGTCAGATGCGTATAGATGCGCGCAACTAGGCGAGCGTGATGGTCGGCTCCTGTCTTCCTGAAGTCGGGCAGGCCGCACGCTGCCCAGAGCCGGCGCACGCGCTCCTGGCCGTTGGCACGGGCGCGCACCTCCGCGTCCTCGGACAGTCGCTTCAGAACCGCCAGATCGACGGCTTCGGGCGCGGCGCGGAGGCCCGCTTTCTCCGGCCGCCGTTCCAGCGAGCAGATCAGCGCATCGAGGCTGCGGAACTCAGGGTCGCCCTCCCGCCAGTACAGATGGTCGAGCGGTGCGAAGCGATGCTCCTCGATTGCCTCGATTTCTTCGGTTCGGAATTCGGATGCCGGCTCCCCCTCGCTGGTCAGGGTGCCGAACGTGCCGTCCTTTTGGTGGCGACCGGCCCGGCCGGCAATCTGCGCCATCTCCGCCGGGGTCAGCCGCCGCCGTCGCTTGCCGTCGAACTTCGACAGGCCGGCAAAGGCGACGTGGGTCACGTCCATGTTGAGGCCCATGCCGATCGCGTCGGTGGCGACGAGGTAATCGACCTCGCCGGCCTGATACATGGCGACCTGGGCGTTGCGGGTGCGTGGGGAAAGCGCGCCCATCACAACCGCCGCGCCCCCGCGCATCCGGCGCAGCATTTCGGCGACCGCGTAGACCTGCTCGGCCGAAAAGGCGACGATCGCCGAGCGCGGTGGCAGGCGGGACAGCTTGGCGGGTCCGGCATAGCTCAGCGTCGAGAAGCGCGGCCGGCCGATGATCTCGGCCTTGGGCAGGAGCGCGCGCACCATCGGCGCCAGCGCTTCGGAGCCGAGGATCATCGTCTCCTCGCGCCCGCGGGCGTGGAGCATGCGATCGGTGAAGACGTGGCCGCGCTCCGGATCCGCGCCGAGTTGCGCCTCGTCGAGCGCGACGAACGCGAAGTCGCGCTCCATCGGCATCGATTCGGCGGTGCACAGGAACCAGCGCGCGTCCTTGGGCAGGATCTTCTCCTCGCCCGTGATCAGCGCGACCTGGTTGGGCCCCTTGAGCTTGATCACTCGATCGTAGACTTCGCGGGCGAGCAGGCGGAGCGGGAAGCCGATCATCCCGCTCGAGTGAGCGGCCATGCGCTCCACCGCGAGATGCGTCTTGCCTGTGTTGGTGGGCCCCAGGATGGCGCTGAGCGGCGCCCGGGCGAAATCACTCATGGAACATAGATCGGACCTTACGCGCGTTAGCGCAACGTCTTGCTTCGCGGCGGCATTTCGACGCTTAACTTTACTTTAACCTCATTCTCCCACAGTCGAAGGCCAAGGACGCGAGCAGTGGGCCCCTTAGCGGACTGGCTGCGAACGGGCGGAACGGGGGCTTTTGGGCTTGTATCACGGCAGCGAATTCGGCGCGGCGGGCGGGGGAGCGGTAAGCCTGAGGGCTCAGACTGCACCGCTTGGTCTCGCGCCATTGCCGCTCAAGCCGCGCCGACTCTCCCGGTTGCGCAGCCTGCAACTGGTCACCGACCTGGGCGTCGGCGTAGGCTCACGCGAATGGCTGCGCGGTGCGGCGACCTGCCTGGCGCTATGCTACGCCGCCTGGTCTTTCTCCCCTGGCATGGAGCCGCTGATCGGCGCCAGCCCTGCCCCCATCGCCGAGGAGCATTGGGAAGAACTCCAGGCTCTCACCATCTCCCCGCTGGCCTATGGCGCCGACACAGGGCGGCGCATGGCGCCGACCGACGCGGTCCAGCCGCTGCTCGATGCGCCCGACCGGCCCAGCGTCGAGCTGACCGCGATGATGGGGTTCGGCGACAGTTTCACCCGCGTCCTGGAACGCGCCGGGGTTGCTTCGGCCGAAGCCGGGCGTGTCGCGGCGATGGTGGCTGCCGTCTCCGACCCGGAAGGGATCAAGCCGGGCACGGTGATGGACGTGCGGCTTGGGAGCCGATCCAGCCTCACCGCGCCGCGGCCACTCGAGGCCCTCAGCTTTCGCGCCCGGCTTGACCTGAAGCTCAGCATTCGCCGCGTCGACGGCCGGCTGATGCTGACGCAGGCGCCCGTGCCGGTGGACGGCACGCCCCTGCGAATCCAGGGCCGGGTCGGCACCAGCCTGTACCGCGCCGCCCGGGCCGCCGGCATTCCGGCCAAGGCGGTGGAAACCTACATTCGCGCGATCGCCAGCCAGATCGACATCGGGGATCTCGGCGAGGATGATCGCTTCGACATCGTTCTCGAGCACCGCCGGGCCGCAACCGGAGAGAGCGAGAGCGGGTCGCTGCTCTATGCCGGGCTGGAGCGCAGCGGGGGCAAGAGCCTTCAGCTGATGCCGTGGCAGCAGGACGGCCGCGTCCAGTGGTTCGAGGCATCGGGCGTCGGCAAGGCTCGCGGCGTTCTGCAAAGGCCCGTACCGGGTGTTGTCTCCTCCGATTTCGGCCTGCGCCGCCACCCGATCCTCGGCTATACCCGCATGCACAAGGGGCTGGATTTCACAGCGGGATATGGCACGCCCATTCTGGCCGCCACCGATGGAGTGGTGGCCGCCGCGGGTTGGGCCGGCGGGTACGGCCAGCAGGTCCGGTTGAGCCATGCCGGTGGCGTGACCACCAGCTACAGTCACATGAGCCGGATCATCGCCGAGCCTGGCAGCCATGTCCGCCAGGGGCAGCTCATCGGTTATGTCGGATCGTCCGGTCTTTCGACCGGGCCGCACCTCCATTACGAGCTTCACGTCAACGGCGTGCCGGTCGACCCCGCATCCGTCCAGTTCGCGACCCGTGCGCAGCTGAGTGCACCCGAGTTGGCGGGCTTCCGCGCCAGGTTACGCGCCTTGCTCTCGATCCAGCCGGGCGCGACGCCGGCGGGCGGCGACGGCACGGCCCACCTCGCCTTCTAAGCTCGGCGTCCAGTTGTCCCGGCCAAGGCCGCAAACAGCTTCTTTACCCTTATTCTCTAGCAACCAAAGGCGGAACCCGCGTGCAACAGGGGGGAAGGGCCGCATCATGACCGATCTAGTAAGCCTGCATGGATTTGAGCGAGATCAGGAGATCGAGCCGGTCGAGCGCATCCCCGTTCAGAAAGTCGCCCCCACCACCTTGCAGCGCGCGATGCGGCACGAGCCGATCGGTTACGTGACCGAGATTTCAGGCGGCGGAGCGAAAATCCAGATCGAGGGCCAACGGCTTCGTGATCTCGGAGCCAACCCTGACCCGAGCGTTGCGCTCTCCGGCCAGGTCGGGAGCCAGATCAAGCTGGAAGTCGGCAAGCATTGGCTGCTCGCCAACGTCCGCAACCTGCGCACCGATGGCGCGGATCTGGTGGTCGCCGAAATCGACTTCCTCGGCGAAGGCGACGAGCACGAGCAGACCGGCAAGCTGATCAACTTCAAGCGCGGCATCACCTCTTATCCCATTCCAGGCAATCGGGTGTTCCCGGTCACGGGCGAGGACCTGAAGCAGATGTTCGCGGCCGACGACCGCGCCAACATCGAGATCGGCACCGTTTATCCCACCAAGGACGTGCGCGGCGCGCTTTATGTCGACGCCATGCTGGGCAAGCACTTCGCGCTACTTGGGTCGACCGGCACAGGTAAGTCGACCTCGGCCGCGCTCATCATGCACCGTATCTGCGAGCTCGCGCCCGAAGGTCATATCGTCATGATCGACCCGCACGGCGAATATTCGGCAGCGTTCAAGGGCACCGGCGAACTGTTCAACGTCGACAATCTGGCCATGCCCTATTGGCTGATGAACTTCGAAGAGCATTGCGAGGTGATGATCACCTCATCGGGCGCTGACAAGCAGACCGACGCCGACATTCTCGCCAAATGCCTGCTGCATGCGCGCTCCAAGAATCGCGCTGCGGAGGGGCTGAGCAAGCTCACGGTCGACTCGCCCATCCCGTACACGCTGAGCGATCTCAGCAACTCCATCCAGAACGAGATGGGGCTGCTCAACAAAGCGACCGACACGGCGCCTTATATGCGGCTCAAGACCAAGCTCGACGAGCTGAAGGCCGATCCGCGCTACAGCTTCATGTTCTCCGGCATGCTCGTCGCCGACACCATGACCGGTTTCATCTCCAAGATTTTCCGGCTGCCGGCAAAGGGCAAGCCGATCTCGATCGTGGACGTGTCCGGGGTTCCCTCCGACATCACCTCGGTGGTGGTCGCAGTGCTGTCCCGCCTGGTGTTCGACTATGCGATCTGGTCGCGTAACGAGCTGCAGCGCCCGGTGCTGCTGGTCTGCGAGGAAGCGCACCGATACGTGCCGTCCGACAAGACCTCGTCCGGCCAGGCCGTGCGCAAGATCCTGGAGCGGATCGCCAAGGAAGGCCGTAAATACGGCGTGTCGCTGGGCCTCATCACGCAGCGTCCGTCCGATCTGGCCGAGGGCGTGCTCTCCCAGTGCGGCACCATCATCGCGATGCGCCTCAACAATGAGCGCGACCAGCATTTCGTGAAGGCGGCGATGCCGGAAGGCGCGCGCGGCTTCCTTGATGTGATCCCGGCGCTGCGCAATCGCGAATGCATCGTCTGCGGCGAGGGCGTGTCGATTCCGATCCGCGTCGCCTTCGACGAACTCGAGCACAGCCGCCGGCCGGCCTCGTCCGATCCGCTCTTCTCCGAGCTGTGGAAGCAGACGGGCGAAGAAGAGGCGATGGTTGCCCGCGTGGTCAAGCGCTGGCGCGCCCAGGGGCGGTAAGCATCGGGCGGGAGCTGGCAGGAAAAGCCTGCCAGCACCGCGATTCCAACGCCGTCAAGGACGGCCCGATTCGCTCCGATGAGGTATCGTCGCCTGCTCAGGTCGAACGACAGCTTGGCTAAACGCGAAGAACGACAAGCCACAGCAGGACTTTGGGACTGGAAAGTGGGTTCGCGCTCGGCCGAACCTGCGGCGCCTTGCATCGGGAACGACACCGCGGCGGCGGATCAGGCAAAGCCAATCCGGGCTCGCGTTAAGCGCGGTGCACACGATCTGTGGCGCGACAAGCCCAAGTTGGCCCGACCCAGGAACGGCGAGGTCGAAGATCCGCAGACGAGCTAGGCAGCGGCCTTTCGCACGGCCCGGTCCACCACCGCCTGATCGGTGACCGGCGCAATCACCGAAAGCGCCCCATATTGGTTGCGGCGAGCGACGAGGACGACGAATTCGCCGTCCCCGGGGACATCGAGGTCCAGATAGGCCAGCGGCTCGGCCGTGCGAAGCGCGTCGCGGCCATCCGGTGATTGCGGCTTGGCCTGGGGCCGCCTTGCTTTACGCTCGGCCTGGACGACGCCCTTGAGGCCGCCGCTGAACCGCTCGAGCAGGCGCGGCAGCTCGCCTTGGCCGACCGCCTCGCGCTGGCCATAGGAGAGCGCCGCCGCGAATTCCGTCAGGCGGGTCTTGTCGTAATCGACCCCGAAGATCAGCTTGACGACGGGCGTCATCGGCGCACGCGCCTGCCCCTTCAGGCCGGCATCCTCCAGGATCTCGGCATAATCCTCCGGCGCCTGCTCGGCAGCGAGGGCGAAATCATACGCCTGGCCGAGCGCGCGGTACAAAGCCGAGCGGCTGCGCGCATCGGCGCTCTTGACGATCTCGGCCGTCTCGCGGGCGGCGCACAGGCGGTCGGCAAGGCCCGCCTCCGGGTCGAGGGGCAATCTGCTCTGCCCGGCACTCTCTGCTTCGTCATAGCCGATACCGAGCTCAAGCCCGTCATCGACGAGAGCGGAGCTTGCATCGTATACGGCGCCCTCGAGCGGCGCGCTGTTGGGACCGTCGGCCCATACCGGGCAGGCCTCGGCCGACGAGTGGGAAGGACTTGCTCTGCTCGCTTCCGAAGCGATCCCGGCGACGGTCGCGCCATCGGCGACTTCCTTCCAATTGATCACGCCATAGATGAAGTCGATCTTGTCGCCGTCCGATGAGAAGGGCATCAGGATCCCGCGATACATGGTATTGACGCCGCGCTGGCCGACGAACTCGGCTTCAAAGCCGATCGGCGCGCAATTGGCGATGATCTGGAGATAATGGTCGGTCAGCCGCGACAGCAGCGAACGGCTTGGCACGTCGCTGATGTGGCGGATGTCCTCGGCCAGCCGGCATTCGGTGCGGAGCGAGCGCCCGACGAACACAATGGCGGGGTCTTCGCTGCCCGCTGTGAAATCGAGCAGCACGCTGTGCGGGCCGAAATCCTCGATATTGTGCGGATCGAGGTTGCGGATCGACGGGTAGGCCCGTCCGTCCAGCAGGGAGACCCAATAATTGTAGGCGCGGACATGCATCCGCCGCTCATCCACGCCGATCTCCGGCGGCGCTTCGTTTGCCGGCTCGTCCTCATAAGCGAGGTCGCTTGCATCGTCGAACGCCCGGTAACTGTCCATTGCATGTCCTCGAAAGGCAGGTCGGCTGATATCTCTGTCGACCTCATGCCCCGGACATGGTTGAGGAAGCGTAAACCAGGCCGGCGCTTGTCTTCGCCAGGGCCCGCTGATATGGGCCGCGCCTTACACCGGTCAGCCGCTTTAGCTCAGCTGGTAGAGCACATCATTCGTAATGATGGGGTCACAGGTTCGAGTCCTGTAAGCGGCACCACTTGGCCCCCGGGGTTCGCGCATGACCAGCCCCATCCTGTTCGACCATTACCGCTCCTCCGCCTCGTATCGGGTGCGGATCGCGCTCAATCTGAAGGGCGTCGAGTACCGCTCCATCCCGGTCGACCTGGCGGCCGGCGCGCAGAAAAAGCCGGACTATCGCGCGGTCAACCCGCAGGGGTTCGTGCCCATGCTCGACGATGGCGGACGCCGGATCACGCAGAGCCTCGCCATCATTCATTATCTCGACGCGACCCGGCCCGAGCCGCCGCTCGTGCCCGGCGACGCTGCCGACCGGGCGCATGTCGTCGCGCTGGCGCTTACCATCGCGTGCGACATCCACCCGCTCAACAACCTGCGCGTCCTCAAGCACCTCACCGGCGATCTCGGCCTCACCGAGGAGACGAAGAACGGCTGGATCGCGCGCTGGATTAGCGAGGGCTTCGCTGCGCTGGAGGCGCTCGCGGCGCCGCGCGCCGGCCGCTTCCTGTTCGGCGACTCTCCGACCCTGGCCGACATCTGCCTCGTGCCGCAGATGTACAATGCCCGGCGTTTTCACGTGCCGCTCGACTCCTTCCCGCTGCTGGTGCGCCTCGATGCCGAGGCGACGGCGCTCGAGGCGTTCGCCGCCGCGCATCCGGACAGAGTCGCTCCGCCCGCCTGAACGCGCTAAAGCAGCGCCAAAATGCAGGAGGCGCGAATGGCGACTGTGATGGACAGGCAGGTCGAGGGCACGACGGCGGCGCGGCAGCGCAGCGCGATCATGGGTGCGCCGGTGGCGCTGAGCAGCGTCGAGATCCCGAGCCTCCAGGGCCAGGTCAGCGAGGAGGAGTGGAAGATCCGCGTCGATCTCGCCGCCGCCTATCGCCTGGTCGCCTATTTCGGTTGGGACGATCTCGTCTTCACCCACCTGTCCGCGCGCATCCCCGGCCCCGAGCACCATTTCCTGCTCAATCCGTACAACCTCATGTTCGAGGAAGTGACCGCGTCGAGCCTGGTCAAGGTCGGCATGGACGGCCGGCCGGTCGGCGAAACGCCGTTCAACACCAACGCCGCGGGCTTCACGATCCACTCCGCGATTCACATGGCGCGGGCGGACGCGCACGCCGTGATCCACCTCCACACACCGCACGGCCAGGCCGTCTCCGCCCACGCCGAGGGCCTGCTGCCGCTGACCCAGACTGCGATGCTGGTCCGCGACGACGTCGCCTATCACGATTATGAGGGGGTCGCGGTCGATCTCGACGAGCGCGAGCGCATCGTCGCCGATCTTGGCGACAAGGGCAGCATGCTGCTGCGCAACCACGGAACGCTCGCGGTCGGCGAGACGGTCGGCGAGGCGTTCCTCAAGATCTACTTCCTGGAACGCGCATGCCAGGCCCAGATCCTGGCCTTGTCGATCGGCCATGAGGGCCTCAACAGCCCACCGCAAGGCGCCCCCGAAGTCACCGCCGAGCAGGGCAAGATGGGCCTCAAGATGGCCGCCGGCGCCCTCGCCTGGCCCGCCCTGCTGCGCAAGGCCTACCGGCTCGACCCCAGCTTCGCGACTTAGTTCCGAATGTGCCAGTGCGGACGTGCGTGGTGAGTGGACTATGCTTGGACGATGACCTGGCAAGGGTCGCTTCATGAACAGGTCAGCGCCATCAGCTAAGGTCCGCTTCCACCCGAAGGCGAGATTCGACGGACAAGGACTCACTTGGCAACGGGTCGATCAAACCCGGGAACAAGTCAGGCTTTCTTTGAATCCGCTCCGCGTGGTGTAATCAACGTTGAAGGAGGGTTTTGCCGCGGAACCGGTAATGCGGGTCCCCGTGATCGTTGCTCCCGCAGCGGCCAGAGAGCTGAAGTTCGGATTCCACAGAACGCGGCCTGAGGCATCGGTCGCCAACGGCTTGAACGGTCCGCCCGGCGTATGGGACGGGCCCCGGTAGCTCCGGCCTTTGATGTCGACGAACCCCAGCGTGGAGAGCATTGAGCCGATCCATATCTGACAGGTGTACCGGCCGTCGGGCAGCGTGCCACTGCGGGCGCCGCCTGCTGCCGCAGGCGCACGCGGCGGGTTGGGTCGAGCGGGAGCGGCCCGCACGGCAGCGAACTGCATGTCCGGCTTGAAGGACGGGTCATCGGCCTTGATCCACTTACCGGGCGCTCGAACGGTGCCGGTCTCGTATCGACGTTTGTTGCCGTTCGTGTCGAGGTTGGAATCAACACATTTGAGCTCGTAATAGTCAGCTTCGTTTGGGCCGCCGAGCACCTGACACCGAAGCCACTGGAAGTCACCCTGAATAGGGGACCCAAGCACGACTTGGCCTGGCTTCCACTGCTGCGCTAGCGCACTACTGGAAGCCATGGCGAACGCCAGGCCAAGCACGAGCACGCGTAAGTTGGGCGCCGTCAATGGATGTCCCCTCTAAGAAAGTCGCAAAGTCTTGCTCCCCGACTCGGGCAAGTGGGCTCCTTTTCGACTGCTCAGTCAAATAGATATTTTGCTTCCGTTCCCGGCGCGGCGCCAAGAAAGTCGACATCTTGATCATGTCTGCGATGAAAGCAGCCATCTGAACTTGCTCGCCGTCGCAGCGGAGCCCCTACTCGGCAAAATTCTTCGGCCGCTCTCCACCTTCACCGCGTCAGCGGCAGTTCCTTCTGGTCGGGCTCGAACTTGCGCCAGCCGTCCGGCCCCAGCCGTTCGAGCGGGCGGAACTTGGCCTTGTAGGCCATCCGGCGGGAATGCTCGACCCAATAGCCGAGATAGACATAGGGCAGGCCGGCCCGGCCGGCGCGGATGATGTGGTCGAGGATGATGTAGGTGCCGAGGCCCGGCCGGTCGGGATGATCGGGCTCGAAGAAGCTGTAGATCATCGACAGGCCGTCCGCCTGCTGGTCGGTCAGGCAGGCTCCGACCAGGCGGCCCGGCCGCCCGTCAAGCGAAGGCTCGCGATATTCGACGACATAGGTCTTGACCGGGCTTTGCTCGACCATGTCGGCAAAGTCGCCTTCGTCCATGTCGACCATGCCGCCGCCCGGATGGCGTTGCTTCAGGTAGCGGCGGAGCAGCTCATATTGCTCGCCGGTGGTCCAGGGCTTGCAGGCGGTGACTTCGAGATCGGCGTGTCTGCGCATCATCTTGCGCTGGGTGGCGCTCGGCTGAAACTCGCTCGCGACCACCCGGACCGAGACGCAGGCCGAGCAATCGAGGCAGCTCGGCCGGTAGGCGACGCCCTGGCTGCGGCGGAAGCCGATCCGGCCGAGCGCGTCGTTGAGCTCGTTCGCGTGCTGGCCGTTCAATTCGGTGAACACTTTCCGCTCGGTCTTGCCCGGAATGTAGGGGCAAGCCGAGGGCGTGGTCACAAAGAAGCGGGGAAAGCGAAATGGTGCGCTCACCGGGACTCCGGGTTGGGCAGCTGCGGAAGGGCTCTTTATGAGACTTCGGACGGGTGAAAGGAAGGGGCGGACTCGGCAGACCGCGCGGACACGGCGACACGTTCCAGCCCGGGACGTGAGCCAGCCGCCGGCTTAACGCTCGCCCGGACTAATCCACTTCGACGGGATGCACGTCGAAGCCGCTCGCCTTCAGATCGCCGACGAGCCGCTGGAGATGCGCCGCATCCCGGGCCTCGCAGTCGAAGTCGGTGAACAGGCCCTTGGCCGGCAGCGTCGTGAAGATGCGCTGGTGATAGACTTCGATGATGTTGATCTGATGTTTCTCAAACAGGCGAACGACCGAGAACAGCGCCCCGGGGCGGTCCTGGAGCTGGATCCGAAGCCGCGCCATCCGGCCGGAACGGGCGAGGTCGCGAAGCAAGACGGTGGCGAGCAGGCGCGTGTCGATATTGCCCCCGGTCAGCACCAGGCCCACCTTGCGCCCCTTGAGTCGCTCGGGATGGGTCAGGAGAGCCGCCAGAGCCGCCGCGCCCGCTCCTTCCGCAACCGTCTTCTCGATCTGGAGGAACAGACTGACCGCTGTTTCGATGTCGCGCTCCGGGACGAGCAGGATCTCGTCCACCACCCGGCGGATGATCGACGCGGTGAGCGCGCCCGGCTTCTTGACCGCGATGCCCTCGGCGATCGTGTCGCCGGAGGAGGGGCGCTCCTCGCCTGTCACATGGCAGTACATGGACGGGTAGAGCTCGGCCTGGGCGCCGATTACCTCGATGTCCGGCCGGAGCGCCTTGGCGGCGATGCCCATGCCGGCGATCAGCCCTCCGCCGCCGATCGGGACGACGAGGGCGTCGATCTCCGGCGCATCCTCCAGCAGTTCGAGCGCGACCGTGCCCTGGCCGGCGATGGTTTCCGCATCGTCGAACGGGTGCACGAAGGTCAGGCCCTGCTCCGCCTCCAACTCCTTGGCCCTGGCATAAGCTTCGTCGAACAGCTCGCCATGAAGCACAACCGTGGCGCCGTGCCCTTCCGTCTGCATCACCTTGATCGTCGGTGTCGGCTTCGGCATCACGATGGTGACGGGCACGCCCAGGCGCCGGCCGTGATAGGCGACCGCCTGCGCGTGATTGCCCGCCGAGGCGGCGATCACGCCCCGCGCGCGGCGGGCTTCGTCCATCAGCAGCAGCTTGTTGAGCGCGCCCCGCTCCTTGTAGGCCGCGGTGAACTGCAGGTTCTCGAACTTCACGAACACGGTCGCGCCGGTCACGTCGGACAAGGTCCGGCTGTGCAGGGTCGGCGTACGCACCACGGCGCCGCGGATGCGGCCGGCGGCCGCGCGAATATCCTCCAGCGTGACGGGAAGCGGGTCAGCGTCGGCCATCGGGGCACCTAAACCCATCTGGCGCCCCGGGCAAACAAGCCCTATGCCGCCGGCCATGGCACGTATCGCGTTCATCGGGCTCGGCGTGATGGGCTCACCCATGGCCAGGCATCTGACCGAAGCCGGCCACAGCGTCGTCGTCTACAATCGAACGACCGACAAAGCGCGCGAATGGGCAAAGGCCCATGGCGGCGCCTATGCCGGCACTCCAGCCGCGGCGGCCGGCGGTGCGGACGCGGTGATCAGCTGCGTCGGCAACGATCGCGACGTGGAGGCGGTGACGCTCGGGCCCGATGGCGCCTTTCGCAACATGAAGGCGGGCGCGATCTTCATCGATCATACCACGGTCTCGGCCCGGCTTGCGCGGCACTTGGCGCAGGTCGGAGGCAAGCAGGGCATTGCTGCGCTCGACGCTCCCGTCTCGGGCGGCCAGGCGGGGGCGGAGAATGGCAAGCTGTCGATCATGTGCGGCGGCACCGCGCAAGCCATGGCCGTGGCCGAGCCGATCATGGCCGCCTACGCTGCCCGGATCGTTCATGTCGGCGCGGAAGGCAGCGGCCAGCTGACCAAGATGGTGAACCAGATCGCCATCGCGGGGGTGCTGCAGGGGCTCTCCGAGGCGCTGCACTTCGCCAAGGCCGCAGGCCTCGATACCGACAAGGTGCTGGAGGCGGTCTCGGGCGGCGCTGCTCAGAGCTGGCAGATGAACAACCGCTGGAAAACGATGGCGGAAGGGCAGTTCGACTTCGGCTTCGCCGTCGATTGGATGCGCAAGGATCTCGGCCTGACACTGGAGGAAGCGCGGGCCAACGGCGCCAGCCTTCCGATGACGGCGTTGGTGGATCAATTCTACGCCGAAGTGCAGGCGATGGGCGGCGCGCGTCAGGATACGTCGTCGCTGATCCGAAGGCTGGTTCGATGAGGGTGCTGCTTGCCGCGCTTGCGGCGCTGTTCTTCTGCTCCGCGGCTTTGGCCGATACGCTTGTCGACAACGTCAACGGCTACACGATCGACCGGCAGGGCAAGCTGGTCCGCTTCGGCGCGATGGTGATCGGGGACGACGGCCGGGTACGCCAGCTCTATGGGCGCGGCGAACGGCGCGCCGAGCGTACCCAGTTCCGGATCGACGGACGCGGGCGAACCCTCATCCCGGGCCTGATTGACAGCCACGGCCATGTCATGGGCCTCGGCTTCAACGCCATCCAGCTCGATCTCAGCGACACTCGCAGCCTCGCGGAGGCGCAGGCCAAGATCGCTGCTTACGCCGCGGCCAATCCGAGTCCGCGCTGGATCATTGGGCGCGGCTGGAACCAGGAGACGTGGCGGCTCGGCCGGTTCCCGACGGCGGCCGACATCGACAAGGTGGTGGCCGATCGCCCGGTCTGGCTCGAGCGGGTCGACGGGCATGCCGGCTGGGCGAACAGCGCGGCCATGAAGGAAGCGGGCGTCACTTCGGCCAGCAAGTCTCCGGCCGGCGGGCGTATCGAGATGGCGGGCCGGCAGCCGAGCGGCGTGTTCGTGGACGCCGCCTCCCAGCTCGTCGAAAAGGCCGTGCCCGCGCCGCTGCCCGTGGTCCGCGACCGCGCCTTCCAGCAATCCCAGGAGATCCTGCTTTCTAACGGCATCACCGCTGCCGCGGACATGGGCACCAGCAGTGAGGACTGGATGGTGATCCGCCGGGCGGCCGATGCCGGCCAGCTCAAGGTCCGGATTCTCTCTTATGCCGGCGGCGTCGATACACTGATTGCCGTCGCGGGCACCCAGCCGACGCCATGGCTGTACGACAGCAAATTGCGCATGGTCGGCGTCAAGCTCTACTCGGATGGCGCGCTCGGCTCGCGCGGCGCCTGGCTCAAGCAGCCGTACAAGGATGCGGCGGGAGAAAAGGGACTTGGCTTCCTTACGGACGCCACGCTCAGGAATCTGATGAGCCGGGCCGCGATGGACGGATTCCAGGTCGCAGTCCACGCAATCGGGGACGCCGCGAATGCGCAGCTGCTCGAAGCGATCGAGGAACTCGCCGGGACTTACAAGGGCGACCGCCGCTGGCGCGTCGAGCATGCCCAGATCGTCGACACGGCCGATCTCCCGCGCTTCGCCCGCAACGGCATCATCGCCTCGATGCAGCCGGTTCACCAGAGCTCCGACTGGCGGATGGCCGAGGCGCGCATGGGAATGGCGCGGCTGGGCGGCGCTTACGCCTGGCGGAGCATGATCGCCAATGGCGTTCCGCTCGCCTTCGGCTCCGATTTCCCGGTGGAATCGCCCAACCCATTTGCCGGCCTCGCCGTCGCGATCACGCGTGAAGACACGCAAGGGCAACCGGCCGGCGGCTGGATCCCGGAGCAGAAGCTTAGCCTGACGCAGGCGCTGGATGGCTTCACCCGCGGCGCTGCCTATGCGTCGTTCGCCGAGGATCGACTCGGCACGCTCGATCGCGGCGCCTACGCCGACTTCATCTTCGTCGACCGCGACATCTTCGCCGCGACGCCGCAGCAGCTTCGCGAGACGCAGGTGCTGGAGACCTATCTGGCCGGCCGCAAGGTCTGGCAGCGCCGCTGACCGGCGGTCCCGTTTCGCGACACGCGAGGCGACCGCGACGCTTCACCTGACCGGGCTTCTCGTGAGACAAAGTTCCATCTCGAAGCGGATGGAGGACTCTTTTGCACGATCTGGCGAGCGCGAGGGCCGCGCACCTCCGGGTTGCGCACGACTGGCCGAGATCGTGGTGGCTCGTCCTCGCGGCGCTCTGCTTCGGCGCAATAGCGGCGTTCCGGGTCCTGGTGGCCGTATGGCCCAGCCTCGGCGACGCAGCCCTGTTCATGTATTTCGGGCAGCGGATGAACGAGGGCGCTCGGCTCTACGTCGATGTCTGGGACTTGAAGCCGCCGATCATCTTCCTCGTCAATGCCGCCGCGGATCGGCTCGGCGACCAGCGCGCGTGGCTCGCACTGTTCGAGACGGCCGCGCTTGCGGGGGCGGGTTGGCTGCTCTGGTCGACGCTGCACCGCGCTCGCTCCTGGCCGCCCGCGACCGCGGCTGCCCTGCTCTTCTACACGGTGCTGGTCGGCTATGACGCGATCGCGGAGGGCGGAAACTACAGCGAGCTTTACGTGCTCCCGCTCGCCGCCTTGTCTAAGTTCCTGTTCGTCCGGGCGCTCGATGAACACCAGCCGGCGCTGCTCGCGGGCGCCGGCGCCGCGGCCTGCCTCGCGGCTTTCGCCAAGCTGCCCGGCCTTGCCCCCTTGCTGGCGCAGATTGGCCTCTTGCTTTCGCTGCTGCTCGTTCCGGGCCGGAGGTCGCAAGCTGCCGCGGCGCTTAGCTGGTGCCTCGCCGGCTTCGGACTCTGCCTTGCAATCCTGCTTGGGCTCGGCGCCTGGCTGAGTGACCTGAAAGCGCTGATCGACGGCAGCCTCCTCCATCCGATCCATTATGCCGGTGGGCATCTCCCCGGGAGCGGTCACGCGCTCACCGATCAGTTCTACGTGCTCATCGCGATCGCCATGCCCTTGGCGCTGGCGGCCTGTGCGGCTGTGGCGGGTGCGTTCGGGCTGCTGCAAGCCGCGAAAGGAAAGCCGAAGTCCGACAGCGGCTTGCTGTTGCCCGGGTTGGAGGCTCAGCAGCTTTGCGGGCTGTTCGCCCTCTGGGCGCTGGCTGACCTGGCAGGGGCGCTCGGCACCGGACGCAATTACGGCCATTACTTCCTGCCGTTCGCGCTGAGCGGGGCGGCGGCTTCCGCGATGCTGATCAGCCTGGTTCGAGATCGCGGCGGCTATCGCCCGGGCCAGGCCGTGCTGTCGCTCTTCGCGGTGGCGCTGTGCGTCAATGCGGCCAACGCGGGCAGGATGAGCTGGTGGCGGATATCATCGCGAGCCCCCGGTGTGGAAGCGGCCGTGCCCCCGTCGCAGCGCGCGATCCTTGCCGAGCTTCGGGCGCGGGCGAGGCCGGAGGACCGGCTCGCCGTTTGGGACAGCATGTTCGCGCTCTACCCGATGAGCGGCGTCAGGAACGCGCTCCCATACCCCACCCTGACGCACGGGATAGACTCCGATCATGCGCTACGGAACGAGGCGCCGGCCATGCTGGACGCGCTGCGCCGCTGTTTGCCCACCTTCCTGGTCCTGTCCCGCCCGAGCACGCTGACGGACGCCCGCGCGGTCCGCTTCGAGGCGTCCGTCCGTGCTCTCGCGACAAGCCGATACGATCGGGTACGCCTCGATGCCGGAGCAGGCGAGGCCCAGCTTTGGATGCGACGCGGCCCCGGCCCGCTCAGCTGTCGGAATATTTGACCGAGCAGCCATAAGGGCGGCTGGTCGCAACCGAGACCGCCTTGCCGGCCTTGATCTCGCCAAGCGCAGCCAGCACGTGATTGCGTGCCCCCGCGACGTCGGCCGGATTCGCCGTCGGCTTGTCGTCGATCCCGCCCGCATAGACGAGCGTGCCCTTGGGGTTGATCACGTACATGTGCGGCGTGGTCTTGGCGTCATAGGCCTTGCCGACCACGCCCTTGTGATCGAGCAGATAGGCGGTCGGCTTCGCGCCGACCTTGCCGACCATCGCCTTGGCGGCGGCCGCGTCCATATGGCCCTGCTTGCCCGGCGCGCCCGAGTTGATGCTGAGCCAGACGACCCCCTGTTGCGCCGCCGCGGCCTGCGCCTTTTGCATGTTGCCCGATCCATAATGCTTCTGCACGAACGGGCAGCCGGGATTGTGCCACTCGAGCACGACCGTCTTGCCCCGGTAATCGGACAAGGTGACCGCCCGGCCGTTCATGTCGGAAAGGCGGAAGTTGGGCGCGGGCTGGCCGACGACGGGGGCCGCCGCCGAAGCGACGCTAGGGGCCATCGCGGTCACAACGAGCGCGGTGGCCGACGCTCCGCCCAGGGCGATCGCGGACATGAGGTAATAGGCTCGACGCATGTTTCTCTCCTTCAGCTGATCGTTTCCCGCAGCCGTCCGGGGGTGAGGATCTGGGGCAGAACCTGCGGCTCCTGGCCCGGCGCGTAATAAAGGTAGAGCGGCACGCCCGAGCGGCCGTGCGAAGCAAGAAAGCGGCCGATCTCCGCGTCGCCACGGGTCCAATCTCCGACCAGCACGGCGACGTTCTTCTGCGCGAAAGCCTCGGCGGTTTCCTTGCGCTCCAGCGCGCCCTTCTCGTTGACCTTGCAGGTGACGCACCAGTCAGCCGTGAAATACAGGAACACCGGGCGCGCCTGCCCACGAAGCTGCGACAGGCGCGCTTCGCTGAACGGCTCGGATTTCAGCGGGCCTTGCGCACTGGCCAGCGCGGGCTCGGTGGCGGTCTGGACCAGGAGCAGGGCGCCGACAGCCGCAAGCGCAGCCGGTGCAAGCGGCAGCCACAAGCGGCCATGCCCCTGCCGCTGCCCGACCCACCACAAGGCGAGGCCCACGATTAGTGCGGCGGCAAGCCCAAGCGCCATTCCATCCACGCCCGCTTGCCGGCCGAGCACCCAGGCGAGCGCGAGCGCCGTCAGGAACATGGGCACCGACATGATCCGGCGGAAGCGCTCCATCCATGCGCCGGGCCGCGGCAGGCGGCGGCGCAATGCCGGCACGAAGCCGAGCGCCAGGAAAGGCAAGGCGAGGCCCAAGCCAAGCCCAGCGAAGACGGCCAGGGCCGCCGCCGTCGGAAGCACCAGCGCAGCCCCGAGCGCGGCGCCCATGAACGGACCGGTACAGGGCGTCGCGACGAACGCGGCAAGCCCGCCGATCCAGAACGCGCCCGCGAAACCCTTGCGCTCGGCCAGGCGGCTCCCGCCCGCCAGGCTTGGCAGCTCGAACAATCCGGCGAGGTTCAGCGCGATCGCAGTCACCAGCAGCAGCAGGAACAGAATCACCCGCGGATCCTGAAGCTGGAACGCCCAGCCCGCGGCGGCCCCGCTCGCGCGGATCGCCAGCAATGCTCCTCCCAGCGCCAGGCACACCAGAACGGCGCCGGCCGTATAGGCGAGCGCTTCGCGGCGCGCTGCGCTCTCCTCCCCTCCGGCTTTGGCCAGGCTCAACGCCTTGAGACTCAGGATCGGGAACACGCATGGCATGATGTTGAGCAGCAGCCCGCCGACCACCGCCCCGAGCAGCGCCGCGAAAATCGCCGATCCGCTATCCTGAGACTGTTCCGCCGGGGCGAGCGCAGCGCCCGCAGCCGGAACCGTTCCGCGCACGGCCCGGAAGACGAGCCCCTGGTCCTCGCCGACTTTCAGGACGCCTTCGATCGGGCCGATTGTCGCGGCCGCAGAGCCCGCCTTCGTCTCCACAATCAGCATATCGCCGGCTCTCGAGACTTTCTGCGGGGCCGCATAATCGAGCGCGCCGTCGGTGAGCGGGAAGAAATAGGCCTCGCTCACGTCCATGCTGGCGGGGATCGGGACCGCCAGCCGGAAGCCGCCGCCGGCCAGCTCGAACCTGCCCTCGCTGCCGAGCGGCTTCGGGAGCGCCTGCCGATATTTGTCGAAGCTGGCGTTGCGAGCACCGGGAGTGCCGGCCTCGAGCTCGACCGCCACTTGCGCGCTTTCCGGCACGCAGATCTGGTCGGTGCAGGCGAGGTAATCGACCCGGCCACTGATCGGCAGCCGGGTTCCGGGGGCGACGCCGCTCGGCACGGCCATGTCGATCAGCTGGACATATTCGCCCTCATAGACGTAATTCATGAGGCCTGAGATGAGCAGCCGCCCCGGCACCGGATACTGGATCGGGCCCGCCGTCACGCCTTGCGGCAATTGCCAGGCGATGCTCGTCTCGATCCCGCTGTCGCCGGGATTCTTCCAATAGCCATGCCAGCCCTTCTCGGGCCGCATCACCAGCGCAAGCGTCACCGTCTGGCCGGGCGCAACGACGCGGCTTTCCGGCACCAGGCTCGCGGCGATATTGTTCTTGGCATGCGTCGGTGTGGTGAACAGCAGCGCCGCCACCAACGTCATCATCAGGTAACCGAGCCGCCCCATGGCGTTGCCTTGCTTCACGAGCGCCCTATAGCAGTTCGATCCGTTTCGATCACTTACTCTCGACGAGTGCCTGTCCTGTGTCGATGAACAGCTTTCTCGCCGCAATCGGCGCCGCATTCCTGATCGCCGCGCCCGCCTCCGCGCAGCCCGCACCGGCCAAGCCCAAGCTGGTGGTGGTAATTTCAGTCGACCAGCTTTCAAGCGATCTGTTCGCGCAATATCGCCAGCACTTCACCGGCGGGCTGCGCCGTCTGTCCGACGGCGTGGTGTTCCCGTCCGGCTACCAGGCCCATGCCGCGACCGAGACCTGCCCCGGCCACAGCACCATCCTCACCGGATCGCGCCCAAGCCGCACCGGAGTGATCGCCAACAACTGGTTCAACCTGGGCCTGCCCCGGGAGGACAAGCAGGTCTATTGCGCCGAGGATCCGCGGGTGCCGGGGAGCACCTCCAGCAACTATACGGTGTCGAGCTATCACCTGAAGGTCCCGGCCCTCGGCGACCTCATGAAGCGCGCCGATCCGGGCGCACGGGTGGCCGCTGTCGCAGGCAAGGACCGCGCCGCCGTCATGATGGGCGGCCATGGTCCGGATCATCTTTATTGGTGGAGCGGAAAGGCGTTCACCGGCGCGGCTCGGGCACCGCAGGCGGCGTCGCTCGCCGCGACCAACCGGGCGGTGGAGACGGCGCTGTCGCGCCCGCGCCAGCCGCTAAGCCTGCCGCCCGTCTGCCAGGCGCGCAGCCGGGCGGTTCCGGTCCAGGGAGGGCAAGCCGTCGGCGCCGGCCGCTTTGCGCGGGATGCAGGCGACAGCCGCGCCTTTCGCGCCTCGCCCGAGCTCGATGGGGCCAGCTTGGCCTTTGCGGGCGCGCTCCGCTCCGAGCTTCGGCTGGGCGAGGGCCGCTCGACCGACCTGCTGATCGTCGGGGTCTCCGCAACCGATTATGTCGGCCACACTTTCGGCACCCAGGGCGCGGAGATGTGCCTGCAATTGCTCTCGCTCGACCGCGATCTCGGCGACTTCTTCGCGCTGCTCGATCGCACCGGCATCGACTATCTGGTCGCGCTGACCTCCGATCATGGTGGGCTGGACCTACCCGAGCGCCAGGGCCAGAGCGCCGCACCGGGAGCGCTTCGGGTGGATCCGGCGCTGGCCGCAACCACGATGGGCAAGGCGATCGGCGCTCGGCTCGGCCTCGGCGGCCCCGTTCTGTTCGGAGACGGCGCGTTCGGCGACATGTACATTGATCGCGCGCTTCCTCCCGCCCAGCGCGCCCGCGTGCTTGCCGAGGCGCTGCGATCGTACCGCACTCACCCGCAGGTCGCCGCCGCCTTCAGCGCGGCCGAGTTGTCCCGCGCGCCGAGCCCGTCGGGCCCGCCCGACGCCTGGAGCCTGCTTGATCGCGCCCGCGCCTCGTTCGATCCGGAACGCTCAGGCGATCTCGTCGTGATGCTGAAGCCCATGGTGACGCCGATCGCGGACGCCAGCCGGGGCTATGTCGCCACCCACGGCAGCCCCTGGGATTATGATCGACGCGTGCCGATCCTGTTCTGGCGGCGCGGGCTCACCCCGTACGAGCAGCCGCTGCCGGTCGAAACGGTCGACATCATGCCGACCCTGGCCTCGATCCTGGGCGTGCCGATCGCTGCCGGAAGCATCGACGGCCGCTGTCTCGACCTGATCGAAGGTCCTGCGACAAGCTGCCGCTGATCAGCGGCGCTCGAATTCCTTGATACGCGCACCGACCTTGTTGCCTGCGATCCGGATGGCGTCCCCGCTGGCGTCGGCGACGAAGCTCGTCTGCTTGTCGAAGCCGGGCGCGACGCTCGCCTGGTTGCCCGTGATCGTCAGGCGCGAGGGATGCCACACGCCCTCGGCGGCGACCATGATCAAGGCGCTGTAATTCTCCTTGTCCCGACCTTGAACGAAGCTGTTGCGGGCGATCGTGCCGGAACCGCCGTTGGACAGGTCGATCATGTAGTTGGTCGTCCGCCCTCCGCTATCGTCAAAGCTCGAATCCACGATCTCGACCTTTGGAGTGCGCGTCTTCACATAATGACCGCCCGTCCCCTTTTCGAAGCGCGACCGGATCACCCGCAGCGTGCCGTAATTGCCGATATACAGGCTGTGAGCACAGCTCAGCCCCCGGTCGCAACGGCCCAGGCCTGAGAAGGTCGAGCGCTCGATCCGGATCTCGCTGCCGAGATCGTCGCCTGATAAGATACCCTCCTCGCTGTTGCGGAACAGCGTTTCGAGGACGTGCAGATTGCCTTTCTCCAGCCGGATGCCCGCCCCATTGCCGTCCGGCACGCGCAGGTTCTGGAAGGTGAGCCCCTCGACCCGCGCACCGCGCCCACGCAGTACCAGCGCCGCCTTGCCTTCGCAGGGCGCGCCGTCGAGCACCGCCGTGCCCGGCTGAGCGGCGACGAAGGCGATCCGGCCAGCTGTCTGGACGGCGCAGTCGCGGTGACGGCCAGGCGCGATCCGGATCGTGCCATCGCGGTCGCCAACCGCGTCAACGGCTTGCTGCAGCCGGGCGAATCCCTGGCCGGTTTCGACGACCACGAATGGCGCGCCGCCCTGGGCGGACAGCGGCGCGGCGAGCAGGGCGATCCCTGCGAGAAACAGCTTCTTCATCGCGCCGGATTGGCTCGCGCCCGGCGACGAGTCGATCCACAAAGGTGGTTAAGCGCGAGCCTGCGCCAAGTCGGGACAGCTCAGTCCAGGTTCGGGCGGAGCCAGCGCGCGGCGTCCTCGACGGGAATGCCGCGGCGGGGCGCGTAGTCTTCGAGCTGGTCGCGGCCGATCCGGGCGACACCGAAATAGGCCGCATCGCGATGGCCGAAGTAGAAGCCGGACACGGCGGAAGTCGGCAGCATCGCGAAGCTGGACGTCAGAGAGATGCCGGCCGGACCTTGCTCATCCGTCCCGCCGAGCATGTCGAACAGCATTGGCTTCAGGCTATGATCCGGGCAGGCCGGATAGCCCGGCGCCGGCCGGATGCCGTGATATTTCTCGCGGATCAGGTCCTCGTTGGAGAGCTGCTCGTCCGGCGCATAGGCCCAGAGCGTGGTCCGAACATGCTGGTGAAGCCGCTCGGCAAAGGCCTCCGCCAGGCGATCGGCCAGCGCTTTCAGCAAGATATCCTGATAATCGTCATGCGCCGCCTTGAACCGCGCCAGGTGCGGCTCCAGCCCATGCAGCGCAACCGCGAAGCCGCCGATCCAGTCTTCGGACGGCGCCACGAAGTCGGCCAGGCACATGTTCGGCCGGCCTTCGCGCTTCTTCACTTGCTGGCGCAGGAAAGGCAGCCGCACCTCTTCATTACGCGGCGTGACGAGCACGTCGTCGCCGTCCCGCCGAGCGCGCCACAATCCGGCCACGCCCTTCGCCGTCAGCCACTTCTCGGCGACGATCCGGTCCAGCATCGCCTGCGCGTCCGCAAACAGGCTGCTCGCGCTCTCGCCCACGACTTCGTCGGTCAGGATCGCCGGATAATTGCCGGCCAGCTCCCAGGCGCGGAAGAATGGCGTCCAGTCGATGCAGGCGCGCAAATCCTCGAGCGACCACTCGTCGAACCGATGCAGCCCCGGCTTCGCCGGAACCGACGCCACGCCCGCCGGATCGAACACGAACCCGTTCGCGCGCGCTTCGGCTATCGTCGCGAGCTCGTTCTGGCCCTTGCCCGCCCGTGCGTCCCTGATCTTCTGATAGTCCCCGACCGTGGTCTCGACGAGCGGATCACGCTGCGTGTCCGACACCAGCGACGATGCGACCCCGACCGCGCGACTCGCGTCGAGCACGTGGATCACCGGACCCTCATACGCGGGATCGATGCGAAGGGCGGTGTGCACCTTGCTGGTCGTGGCGCCGCCGATCAGCAGCGGCAGCGTCAGCCCCGCCCGCTGCATCTCGTCGGCAACGGTCACCATCTCATCGAGCGACGGCGTGATCAGGCCCGACAGGCCGATCATGTCGGCGTCATTCTCGTTGGCCGACTTCAATATCTCCTGCCACGGCACCATGACGCCAAGGTCGATCACCTCGAAGCCGTTGCACTGCAGAACCACGCCGACAATGTTCTTGCCGATATCGTGAACGTCACCCTTGACCGTCGCCATCACGATCCGGCCCTTGGCGGTGGAAACGCCGCTCTTCTCCTTCTCCGCCTCGATGAACGGGATCAGGTGCGCGACGGCCTTCTTCATCACCCGCGCTGATTTGACGACCTGAGGCAGGAACATCTTGCCCGATCCGAACAGGTCGCCGACCACGTTCATGCCGTCCATCAACGGCCCTTCGATCACGTGGATCGGCCGCCCCGCTGACTGGCGCGCTTCCTCGGCGTCCTCGACGACATAAGCGTCGATGCCCTTGACCAGCGCATGTTCGAGCCGCTTGGCGACCGGCCAGCCGCGCCATTCAGCTTCGGCCTTTTCGCGCACCGGATCGGTCCCGCGATATCGCTCGGCAAGTTCGACCAGCCGCTCGGTCGCGTCGTCGCGGCGGTCGAGGATCACGTCCTCGCAAGCTTCGCGCAGCTCCGGGTCGATCGCGTCATAGACGTCGAGCTGCCCGGCATTGACGATCGCCATGTCGAGCCCGGCCGGGATCGCATGATAAAGGAACACCGAGTGCATCGCGCGCCGCACCGGCTCATTGCCGCGGAACGAGAAGCTCAGGTTAGAGAGTCCCCCCGAGATATGGGCGTGCGGGCAACGGGCGCGGATCTCGCTCGCCGCCTCGATGAAGTCGAGCGCGTAGCGGCGATGCTCGTCGATCCCCGTCGCGACCGCGAAGATGTTGGGATCGAAGATGATGTCCTCAGGGGGAAAGCCGTCCGCGACCAGCAAATCATAGGCGCGGCTGCAGATCTCGACCTTTCGCTCTTTCGTGTCCGCCTGCCCGACCGTGTCGAACGCCATCACCACCACGGCCGCGCCATAGTCGCGGACCTTGCGGGCGAGCCGGAGAAACTCCTCCTCGCCTTCCTTCATGCTGATCGAATTGACGATCGGCTTGCCCGAAACGCATTTCAGCCCGGCCTCGATCACGCTCCATTTGGAGCTGTCGATCATGAAGGGCACGCGGGCGATGTCCGGCTCGGCCGCGATCAGCTTGAGGAAGGTGACCATCGCCTCCTCGGAATCGAGCAGGCCTTCGTCCATGTTGATGTCGATGATCTGCGCGCCATTCTCCACCTGCTGGCGAGCGACTTCGACTGCGGCGGGGTAATCGCCCGCCATGATGAGCTTCTTGAACGCCGCCGATCCGGTGACATTGGTCCGCTCGCCGATATTGACGAAGTTGGCGCGGCTGACTCCCTCTCCCTCCGGGAGAGGGCTGGGGTGAGGGTGAGACCCGCCCGAAAGCCGGTCGCCCTCACCCTCCCGCCGCTGCGCGTCGGGTCCCTCCCTCTCCCGGTGGGAGAGGGTCAAATTCGCGGCGGTCGCAGTCATCAGGCGGCGAGCACCATCGGCGCGATGCCGGCCAGCTGCATGCGCGCGGTGCGATGCGGGATCGCGCGCGGCGCGAAGCCTTCCACCTGCTCCGCGATCGAACGAATGTGCGCTGGCGTCGTCCCGCAGCAGCCGCCGACGATGTTGACAATGCGCTGCTCGGCCCATTGCCGAACTTGGCTCGAAGTCGTCTCCGGGCATTCGTCATAGTCGCCGAGATCGTTCGGCAGACCGGCATTGGGATAGGCCATGATCAGGCAGTCCGCGATCCGCGACAGGCTCGCGATATGCGCCCGCAGCTGCGCCGCGCCGAACGAGCAGTTGAGCCCGATCGAGAGGGGCCGCGCATGCCGGACCGACGCCCAGAACGCCTCGATGCAATGACCGGAGAGATTGCGGCCGGACAGGTCCGTGATCGTCATCGACAGCATGATCGGCAGCTCGCGCCCGAGCTTCTGCTCCACGATTTTGGCGGCGTGGATCGCAGCCTTGGCGTTGAGCGTGTCGAACACCGTCTCGATCAGCACGATCTCCGCGCCGCCTTCGACCAGCGCCTCGATCTGCTCGACATAGACGTCGGACAGGAAATCGAAGTCGATCTCGCGATAACCCGGGTCGTTGACGTCGGGCGACAGCGACAGCGTCTTGTTGGTCGGCCCCAGCGCGCCGGCGATGAAGCGCCTGCGCCCATCCTTCGCCTGCGCCGCCCGCGCCGCCTCGCCGATGATCCGCGCCGCGGCGACGTTGATGTCGCGCACCAGATGCTCGGCCCCGTAATCGGCCATGCTGATCCGGTTTGCGTTGAAGCTGTTGGTGGCCAGTATCTCCGCGCCTGCCGCGGCGAAATCAGCCGCGATAGCGCCGATCAGATCGGGCCGGGTGAGGTTCAAGAGGTCGTTATTGCCCTTCTGGTCGCGGCCGAGATCGAGCGCGCCGCGATAATCGGCCTCGCCGAGCTTCCGCGCCTGGATCTGCGTCCCGTAAGCGCCGTCCTTGATCAGGATCCGCTCGGCGGCAGCCCGTTTAAGCTGTTCTGCGATGTTCAACTTGCTGTTCCTTTGGCCGCAGCCCGAGCAGGTGGCAGATCGCGTAAGCGAGCTCCGCCCGGTTCAGCGTGTAGAAGTGGAAATGGCGGACCCCACCCGCGTAAAGCTGGCCGCACAATTCGGCCGCCACGGTCGCCGCGACCAGCGCCCGCGCGCCCGGCAGATTGTCGAGCCCTTCGAACAATCGGTCCATCCAGGCCGGAATGCTCGCCCCGCACGCGCCCGCAAACTTGCGGGTCTGCGCGACATTCGAGACCGGCAGGATGCCCGGCACGATCTCCGCATCGATGCCCATCGCCGCCGCGGTGTCGCGAAACCGGAAAAAACTCTCCGGCGCGAAGAAGAATTGCGTGATCGCCCGGTCCGCGCCCGCATCGAACTTGCGCCAAAGGTTATCGAGGTCGGCCGCACGGTTGGGCGAATCCGGATGCCCCTCCGGATAGGCCGCGACCGAGATCTCGAACGGGGCGATCTTCTTCAAGCCCCCGATCAGATCGACCGCATTGCGGTAGCCGTCCACATGGGGCGCGTACGCCTTGCCCTGCTCCGGCGAGTCACCGCGCAGCGCAACGATGTGGCGAACGCCCGCCGCCCAATATTCGCGCGCGATGTCGTCGATCTCGCCCCGGCTCGCCTCGACGCAGGTCAGGTGCGCGGCCGCCGTCATCGTGGTCTCGCGCGCGATCCGCTCGACCGTGGCGTGGGTGCGGGCGCGGGTCGATCCGCCCGCGCCATAGGTAACCGACACGAAGCGCGGGGCCAGCGGCTCCAGCGTCTTGACCGATTCCCAAAGCGTCTCCTCCATCTTCTCCGTCTTGGGCGGGAAGAATTCGAAGGAAACGTCGATATCGCCGGCCACGTCCTCGAACAAAGGCTTGGCCATGTTGGCGGCATGGGGGAGCAGGCTCATGCGGCGACCCTCAGCTTGGTCTCGGCCCTGAGGCCCAGCCAGATGGTGACGGTCAGTTCGCCGCCTTCCAGATGATCGACGACCTTGGCCTCGAGCCCCGCCTCCTCCATCCACTTCACCACCGCCTCGTCGGCGAAGCCAAGCCGGGCATGAGCGTCGCGGATGCGCAGTTCCTCGCGCTCGTGGGGCGCGAAATCGACGATCAGCAGCCGCCCGCCGGTGCCGAGCAGCCGCGCCGCCTCCGCAACCGCCGCCGCCGGCTGCTGCGCGTAATGCAATACCTGGTGCAGCAGCACGGTATCCGCCGAGCCGGTGGCGACCGGCAGCGCATACATATCGCCCTGGCGCAGCTCGGAGGCGATGCCGGCCTGGGCGAGCTTGGCCCGGGCGAGCCGAAGCATCTCGGGGCTCCGGTCGACGCCGAGCGCACGGCGGGCGGCGCGGCCGAACAGCTCGATCATCCGCCCGGTGCCCGTGCCGATGTCGATCAGTTCGCCCACCGGCCGATCCCCCAGCGCGCGGGCGATGCCGGCCTCGACCTCGCATTCGGCGATGTGGAGCGAGCGAAGCTCGTCCCAATCCGCGGCATGGCTGGCGAAGTAGCGCTCGGCCGCCGCCGCGCGATCCGCCTGAACCGCCGCGAGCCGGGCCTTGTCGGCGGCAATCCAGGCGCCGTCCAGCTCCAACCAGCTGTCGAGCAATGCGAACAACGGCTGCACCCGCGCGTCGGCGCCCAGGCTCAGGAACACCCAGCTGCCTTCCTTACGCCGGTCGGCCAGGCCCGCGTCGATCAGGATCTTCACATGGCGCGACACGCGCGGCTGGCTCTGCCCGAGCACCTGCGCGAGCTCGCCCACCGAAAGCTCCATCGCACGCAGCAAAGCCACGATCCGGAGACGGGTCGGATCGGCGAGCGCGCTGAAGGTCTCGACGGCGTGGAGCATCAGATAAGGATATAAAGATATCTTTATATCCGGGTCAAGGAAGATCGGGCCGAAGTGGTGCTTTGACCCGGATTGGACCCCTCTCCCATTCAGGAGAGTGAGGGGCCCGCTCGCGAAGCGAGTGGGAGGGTGAGGGTCCGAGCGCCTGAGCTCTGCCTGATCCGCTGTCACCCTCACCCAGCTTCGCCTTTCATCGCCGCTGGGCCGGGCGCTGATCGGGGCGGAGGTGGGAGACCTCGTCGACTTCGGCGGTGAGGTCGAGGCGATCGAGGTGGTTGGGTTGGAGCAGCTCCCAGTGCGCTCATGCTGAGGAGGGACTGAGCTTGCCGAAGGCCCGTCTCGAAGCACGCAACGGTCCTTCGAGACGCCGCTTCGACTTCGCTCAGCGGCTCCTCAGGATGAGCGGATAAGAACCGCAACCACCGCTTAGGCAGCGCTAAGCGGCGCGCTCCAGGGCTTCGCTGGCGTCGACCCAGGCGGCTTCGATTGCGGCGATCTTGCGCTCTACCTCGCCCCGCCGCTTCATCAGGTCGCTCATGCTGAGCCTGGCGAGCGAGGGCTCGGCGGACGCGGGGTCGAACATCGCGCGGTCGATATTGCTGCGCTGCGCGGTGAGGCGAGCGAGTTCGGCCTCTGCATCCTTGACCTGTCGGCGCAGCGTCTGGCTCTTCTCGCGCGCTTCGGCGGCGGCGCGGCGACCCTCCTTGCGGCTCGCCTTGGACTCCGCCTTCGACGGCGCCGCGGGGTCGCCGGCCAGGACGAGCGCGATATAATCGTCCAGCGTGCCGTCATATTCACGCGCGGTGCCGCCATCGACCAGGACGAGGCGGTCGGCCGTCATCTCCAGCATGTGGCGGTCGTGGCTGACGATCACCACCGCGCCGGAATAAGCGTTGAGCGCTTGGATGAGCGCCTCGCGGGCATCGACGTCCAGGTGGTTGGTCGGCTCGTCGAGGATGAGGAGATGCGGCGCGTCGCGAGTGATGAGCGCGAGCGCCAGCCGCGCCCGCTCGCCGCCCGAAAGCTTGCCGACCTGGGTGGTCGCCTTGGGGCCGGAGAAGCCGAAGCGGCCGAGCTGGGCGCGCACCGCCGACGGGGTCGCGCCCGCCATCTTGCGGGTCATATGCTCGAGCGGGGTGTCGTCCCGGTCGAGTTCCTCGACCTGATATTGCGTGAAATAGCCGACGCGCAGCTTGCCCGACGCGGCCTTGGCGCCCTCCATCGGCGCGAGTTGGGCGGCGAGCAGCCGCGCCAGCGTGGTCTTGCCGTTGCCGTTGCGGCCGAGCAGCGCAATCCGATCGTCCGGATCGAGGCGCAGGTTGAGGCGCTGGAGGATCGGCGTCTCGCCATAGCCGACCGAGGCCATGTCGAGCGTGATCAGCGGCGGCCGCAACGCATCCGGATCGGGGAAGCCGAAGGAGAGGCTCGGATCGTCGAGCAGCTCGGCGATCGGCTGCATCCGGGCGAGCGCCTTGGCGCGGGACTGGGCCTGCTTGGCTGTCGACGCGCGGGCGCTGTTGCGGGCGATATAGTCCTGCAGCTTCTCGCGCTCCGCCTGCTGTTTGGCGCGGGCGGAGGCGAGCTGGGCTTGGCGCTCGGCGCGCTGCCGCTCGAACGCGTCGTAGCCGCCGGGATAAAGCGCGAGCTTGCCGCGATCGAGGTGGAGGATGTGATCGACGACATTGTTGAGGAAGTCGCGTTCGTGGCTGACGATCAGGATCGTGGCCGGATACGATACGAGGAAATCCTCCAGCCACAGCACCGCCTCGAGATCGAGGTGGTTCGAAGGCTCGTCGAGCAGCAGCAGGTCCGGCTGCGAGAAGAGCAGGCTCGCCAGCGCCACCCGCATCCGCCACCCGCCCGAGAAGCTCTCCAGCGGCCGCCCCTGCGCTTCCTCGTCGAAACCCAAGCCGATCAGGATGCGCGCAGCACGCGCCGTCGCCGAATGGGCGTCGATCGCGAGCAGCCGCTCGTGCAGCTCGCCGATCCGGTCCGGATCCTCGCAGGTCTCGCTCTCCGCCAGCAGCGCCGAGCGCTCGACATCAGCGGCCAGCACCGTCTCGAGCGGCGTCGCCTGCCCGCCCGGCGCGTCCTGCGCGAGGTAGCCGAGGCGCGCGCCGCGCGGCATCTCGGCCGATCCGCCGTCCGGCTCCAGCATGCCCGCGACCACCCGCACCAGGGTCGTCTTGCCCGCGCCGTTGCGTCCGATCAGCCCGACGCGGCTGCGCGGCGGCAGCGCGGCGGTGGCGCCGTCAAGGATGGTGCGCCCGCCAAGGCGGACGGTGACGTTGGTCAGGTTGAGCATGATGCGCGCCCCTTATCATCGCTCGCGCCCGCGCCCAAGCCTCGCGATCGGCATTGCTGCCCAACCTCATTTGTCGGCCTGCTCGGCTTCCAATTGCTCGAGCAGCGCCATCGCGCGCTTCTCCCGCCCCGCCCGCGCGTCCTCCCAGGCGCGGTAATCCGGATCGTCGAGCGACTGCGGCTCCGGTCCGCCGCGCAGCCGCGCCTGGATCGTCATCAGCCGCAACCGCAGATTCTGTTCCAGCGCGCGCCCGTCCACCTCGCTCTTTGCCGCGATCTCGGCCCGCACCTCCGCCTCGATCCGCTGGCGCACCTTGGCCGTCAGCGCCTCGCCGCCGGCCGCGCCCTGCCGCCCGAACTTCTTCTTGTTGGAGGCGATGAGCAGCAGCCTGAAGATCGCGTCCGACCGCTTCAGCCTGGTGCCCACGCGCTTGCCATAGTGCCAGACAGGTTCTTCGATTCCGGTCACCGCCCGCTCCCAGGCAAGCGTCTCGATGTGGCTCGACGCCATGTGCAGCGCGGTTTCGCAGGCCTTGGCAAACACCGCGTCGCGCCGCCGCCAGCGGTCCGCCGTGGTCGTCGAAATCCCCGCCATCCGCGCGCCGTCCGCCACGCAGCCGGTCCTGGCCAATATTCGCAGGAAGGTGCGCCGCCGCTCCGCCGTGAACCCGTCATGCCGCCGCCGCCAGCCTTCGCCCCCGACCGGCAACGATCCCGCCGCCACCACCACCTCGCTCCCGGCCATTGACGAAAGTTGAAGTGCCTCCCCCACCGGCGCATCCACGCTCAACCCGTCCGCCTTTCCCGTCCGCCTTCCCACAATGCCCTCCGCTCGCCTGCTCCATGCGCGGGGTAACCCATGTGGTTCGTGTAGGACAGAGGCAAAAGTGGGGAGCCGCGAGTTCGTCAAGTCGCTCGCCTTGAGCGAGCCACTGGCCGAGGCGGCGATCAGCTACGGTCGGGGCCGATCCCGGATCGGTCCAGCGGCTTGCCATATTCAGGCTCCACCGGCCGTTGGCGCGATCTCACCGCCGCCTTGCCCGCTTTCCCGACCAACGACAGCGCCTTCCTGATCACAAACGGCGCAATCAGCCCGGCCACCGCGCCCGCCCCGGCGCTATAGCCCAGCTTCCTGGCCACCGAGCGCCCCGCCATCATCCTCGCCACCTTGCCAATCATCGGATCACCTTCGCTCTGACAACGGCGCCGGCGCCGCAGGGCGTGAATGCTTGCCCTGAAGAGGCGTTCCACACCGGTCCGATCTCACCGCAGCTCGATGAACCGCTCGCCTTCCACCAACCAGCGCTCCACCTGATCCCATCGCGCATCCAGCCATTGTTCAAGCGCAGGGTTGGTGATGTTGCCGCAGCGAAGCCAAAGCAGGCCGAAGCGGTCCGGCAGGAGAAGCGTGCAGAAATCCTCGTCCTTGCTGATCAGGATCGCGGCATCCTGCTCGGCCCTCCGCGCAATCGCGTCATCGCCGATCCCACCGGCCCCGACATGCTCGGCCTCATGCCCCCGCGCCCGCAGCCAACCGCACAAAGCGGGCGGCAGCTGCGCGTCGACCAGAAACCTCATTCAGCCGCGATGGCGACTGGGTGGTTGGCGGCGGAGGCGGCGTAACGGAGCGCGGCCCGGACGTCCTCGGCGCTGATGTAGGGGAAGTCGCGCACCAACTCCTGCTCGCTCGCGCCTGAGGCAAGCGCTTCAAGAATGTCAGTGACGCGCATTCGCGTGCCCGCAATCGTGGGGCGCCCGCCGCACACGGCCGGATCGACACAGATGCGAGGGTGGCCGGGGAGGGTCACGCTTGTACCATACACCATTGCCCCGGCGCGGTCACGACCGCTCAGCAACAACAGCGTCATTCAGCGGCAGTGGCCCAGGCCTCAAGGGCGCCAGGCGCGGGTGGATTGCAGGAAAGACGTCCGCTCGACCGACGGTCGCCGCTGGTCCTCGCAACCTTTGATCGAAACCTAATCGGGCCGTCCTATATCGCCCCAAGAAGAGGAGACACGTGACGTGGAGGTGGTGAAGGCAACGCAGGCAGACCTCGACTACATCTTGGGCTGGCTAGAGCGCGAGCATAAGGAGGAGGGCGGTGGGTTCTGGTGCAACAAGCGGCTAATCATCAGCGCGCTGGAAACGGACGAGCTGACCGTCATTCGCGAAGACGGGAAGGCGGTAGCCTTCCAAGTCGGAAACCGCGCGCCCGAAATCACGAGTGTCCGCAAGGATCGCCAGGGTCAGGGCTACGGCACGGCTTTATTCAAGGCGGGGCTGCGCCGCGCGATCGACGAGGGCTTGAACGTACTGAATATCACCTGCGCACCAGCATCCTCGTGGGCCTTCTGGCGTCGCTTCGGCTTCGAAGCGATCGGGCCCGTGCACGCGTGGGGCGAGGTGAAAGCACGGCGCATCCTTGAGCGGCGGCACGAGCTGCCTGAGGGCGAGCCCGCTGACGTCCAGATCGCCTTCTATCCTAAGGAGGTCACCTACGGGCGAGATGAGCCCGTTGAGCCTTACGCGGTGCACCGGCCCCAAGCTGTTCGCCTGTCAGACGGCACGATCGCGCTCGAGCAGCGGGTGATTGGCATGAAGCCAGACGGGATATGGGGAGACCTCGTCATCCGCATCATCGTTGATGGCGAAGAGCGCTGCTTCTGCAAGGCTAAGTATGACGAGGCCGAGGCTGCGGGCGTGATCAGGAACCGGCTAGACGGCACCTACTACCTCGATCAGATCGCCGCTTGAGCAGCCTCGACGCGCAGCACGTGCTCACCAATCTCGGGGACGCTGCTCAGGGGTCGCAGGCGCAGCTGCTCCTGATCGGCCTGTTGTTCGAGAGCGGCGAGTGCATCTGAGAGATAGGTCTGCTGATTCGCCGTCACCTGAGGATCGCCCTTGGCTGGGCTCTGGATGATCATCTCGTGCTGCCGCAAAAGGGCGCTCTGCGGATCGCGATCGCGCTCAACCTTCAAGTCCCACAGCCGCCGCTTTATGAGGTTCACCGAGCGCGCAATGCCGCTTGCTCTGAGCGTTCCGAAGTTAGCGACGAGGCGTGATCCCCCAAAGTCGATCAGCACCTCATGGCTGCGGCCCGTTACGCGGCGGCGTCGGCCCTCTCGCAGGTCAGCGCTGAAGTAGTTGAAGAAGCCTTCCCGCCGCTCCCGCACATAATCCATGACGAGGACCGGCAGTTGATCTGATACGCCCTCAGCCTGCGATATCGCTTCGTCAGCGGCGAAAGGCTGCTGCTGCTCGTTCCGGTAGAGAGACGACAGGCTGCGCATCCAACTTGCCGCGATGGCCTCGAAGCTCGCTCCTTCGGCCTCGCGGTTCATTCCAATTTCAACACCGGAGAGAAGGGGCTGCGGCTCCACGATCGCGCGAACGCCTCGCTTGCCGATGTCCAAGCGCAGATGGTCTGCTGTGAGGTCTATCGCGTAGGCCACGCCTTCCGCGTCATCGGCATAGAGGCACCGCAGACGATCGAGCGCATTTGCCATCTCGACGTGGAACCCGTTCTCGTTCGCGACCGCCACGCCGATCACCAGCCGCTCGTATGAGCCCGAGATCGGCACGAGGATGATCGGAGCCCAGCGCGCACGGACCCCGGCCTCGAAGGAGGGAAACTGGTTCGACATGATGCCACCGGCGCTCATAGCATCAATGGGACCCCGAGTGCCTTGCTCGCATGACGTGGCACCTTGTCCATTCTCCCCTTCAAGAAGCTGGTAGCAGCGGCAACGTGCGCAGGCGGTAGCAGAGCCCGTACGTGGCTTGCTGCCGCGGCATCGTCCACGTCAATCAAGCTCAAGCCGGTCGCGAGCTTATTCGCCTCTGCTGACCGTTTCTTCTTCTGATCAAGGTTCATGCGGCTCGTCAGCCATTCTGTCAGGCGGTTCCGGTAATCGCCGTCCTCCTTCAAGTCATCCGGTGCCCACGTTGGGCCAGAGAGACAGTGGCCGTGGTCGATAAGCCAAACCTGCTCTTTCCCGCCGAACAGCAGGTTGCCGGGATGGCGATCGACATTCGCAACCCAAGCATCAAAGCCGTAGAGGCCACCGAGCCCCGCCCATTCGAGTATCTCCTCGACGAGACGCTGCTGCTCCTCAGCCGTGGCGCCGCGCGCCCTGAAAGTGATGTTGGGCACCTTCACGTCCACGCTCGCGAACACGAGTCGGTTGCCGTCAGGAAGCGATGGGCCGTGGACGACGGGGAGGTCTGCCCCTCGAACAAGCGCAAGGTAAGTGTCAGGAGTCGGGAGGCCCGCCCGTTGCGCGAGAACGGAGACGAGCAATTCGTTGGCGAGCTGGCGCGGGTCGAGGTCCTTCAGAATAGCTCCGCTCACGGACCTGTCTGCGAGCAGAACCTGGCCGCGGAAGGTCTCGTTTACATTGTCTTCTTGAACGGCTCGCCTCCCGGCAGGACCGTGGCGAGCTGGATGGGCGGCATAGGCTCCGGACCAAATTGTTGGTTCGGAGCCGTAGCTCATGAGCGCCGCAGCGCCAAGCTAAGGGTTGAAAGGAAACCACGTAGAGCGGCTGTCTCCTATGTAGTCTTCCCGTTGCGGAACTCCGGAAGCCGATGGGCTCGCATGGGCCTAATACAGCCGTCAACACGCCAGTCCCGGCGGCATGCCTGGCCCTTTCGCCCTTGGCGCCCGCTTGCTACAGCCCGCGGCAACGCCGCCGGGCCGTCTGCCCGGCGCGAAGGTCCACTTAGCAACGGAGCCTTTATGACCGCCATCGGCAACAATTCGCTCAACACCCGCTCCACCCTCTCCGTCGGCGGCCGCTCCTACGCCTATTATTCGCTCGCCAAGGCGGCCGAGCAGCTCGGCGACGTGTCGCGCCTGCCTTTCTCGATGAAGGTGCTGCTCGAAAACCTGCTCCGCTTCGAGGACGGCAAGACCGTCACGCGCGCCGATATCCAGGCGATCGTCGACTGGCTCGGCGACAAGGGCGCGACCTCCAAGGAGATCCAGTATCGCCCGGCCCGCGTGCTGATGCAGGATTTCACCGGCGTTCCCTGCGTGGTCGATCTTGCCGCGATGCGCGACGCGATTACCCGGCTCGGCGGCGATCCGGCGCGGATCAACCCGCAGGTGCCGGTCCACCTGGTCATCGATCACTCCGTGATGGTCGACGAGTTCGGCACCCCCAAGGCGTTCGAGCAGAACGTCGCGCTCGAATATCAGCGCAACATCGAGCGCTACCAGTTCCTGAAATGGGGCTCGTCGGCGTTCAGCAATTTCCAGGTGGTGCCACCGGGCACCGGCATCTGCCATCAGGTCAATCTCGAGAATATCGCGCGCTCGATCTGGACATCGCGCGATCCATCCGGCGCGGAAGTCGCCTATCCCGATACCTGCGTCGGCACGGACAGCCACACCACAATGGTCAACGGCCTGGGCGTGCTCGGCTGGGGCGTCGGCGGGATCGAGGCGGAAGCGGCGATGCTTGGCCAGCCGGTGTCGATGCTGATCCCCGAAGTGGTCGGCTTCAAGCTGACCGGCGCGCTCGCCGAGGGCATCACCGCGACAGACCTGGTCCTCACCGTCACCCAGATGCTGCGCAAGAAGGGCGTGGTCGGCCGCTTCGTCGAGTTCTACGGCCCGGGCGTGTCAGAGCTCAGCCTCGCAGACCGCGCCACCATCGCCAACATGGCGCCCGAATATGGCGCGACCTGCGGCTTCTTCGGCATCGACGAGAAGACGCTCGACTACCTCCGTCTCACCGGCAGGCCGGACGCGGACATCGCGCTGGTCGAAGCGTATGCCAAGGCGCAAGGGTTGTGGCTCTCAGCGGGCGATGCGGACCCCGTGTTCACCGACACCATCGATCTCGACATGTCCTCCGTCCAGCCGTCGCTTGCCGGGCCCAAGCGCCCGCAGGACAAGGTGCTGCTCTCCCAGGTCGACGAGGAGTTCCGCCGCAACTTCACCGACGAGTTCGGCCATCCCGCCGAGGAGCTTCCGGACCGCTTCCCGGTCGAGGATGCGGGCGGCGGCATCACTGCAGGGATCAAGGACACGATCAAGGGCCTGATAGGCAAGAAGCCCACCCACGATCTCGGCCATGGCGATGTCGTGATCGCCGCGATCACATCCTGCACCAACACATCCAATCCGTCCGTGCTGGTCGCGGCCGGCCTCGTCGCCCGCAAGGCGCGCGAGAAAGGGCTCGACACCAAGCCCTGGGTCAAGACCAGCCTTGCCCCCGGCAGCCAGGTCGTCACCGATTATCTCGACCGGGCCGGTCTGTCCGAGGATCTGAACGCGCTCGGCTTCGATCTGGTCGGCTATGGCTGCACAACCTGCATCGGCAATTCCGGGCCGCTGCCGGAGCCGATCTCCAAGGCGATCCACACAAACGATCTGGTCGCGGCCTCCGTCCTGTCCGGCAACCGCAACTTCGAGGGGCGCGTCAGCCCGGATGTCCGCGCCAACTATCTCGCCTCGCCGCCGCTGGTGGTCGCCTATGCGCTGAAGGGCACGGTGATCGAGGACATGGTCACCTCCCCGATCGGCAAGGGCAGCGACGGAACGGACGTTTACCTGCGCGACATCTGGCCGTCCAACGCCGAGGTTCGCAGCCTGATCGACCAGTTCGTCAACGCCGACATGTTCAAGGCGCGCTATGCCGACGTCTACAAGGGCGGCGCGGAGTGGCAGGCGGTCGAGGTCACGGGCGGCGACACCTATGCCTGGGACGCCGCCTCCACCTACATTCAGAACCCGCCGTATTTCGAGGGCATGAGCATGACCGCGGCGGGCCTAACCGACATCGTCGACGCCCGAGCGCTCGCGGTGTTCGGCGACAGCATCACGACGGACCACATCAGCCCGGCCGGAAGCATCAAGCTCGACTCTCCCGCCGGCGCCTACCTGACCGAGCACGGCGTCTCGCGCGCCGATTTCAACAGCTACGGCGCCCGCCGCGGCAATCACGAAGTGATGATGCGCGGCACCTTCGCCAATATCCGCATCAAAAACCAGATGACCCCCGGCATCGAGGGCGGCGTCACCCGCCACGTGCCCACGGGCGAGGTGATGCCGATCTACGACGCGGCGATGCGTTACAAGGAAGCGGGGACCCCGCTGGTCGTGCTCGCCGGCAAGGAATATGGCACCGGCTCGTCCCGCGACTGGGCCGCGAAGGGCACCAACCTGCTCGGCGTCCGCGCCGTGATCGCGGAGACCTACGAGCGCATCCACCGCTCCAACCTCGTCGGCATGGGCGTCGTCCCGCTTCAGTTCGTCGACGGCGAGAACCGCGAGAGCCTGGGCCTGACCGGCGACGAGACCTTCACCATCACCGGCATCGCCAATCTCCAGCCGCGCCAGGGAATCGACGTCCAGGTGCAGAGGGCGGATGGAAGCTCAGCTTCCTTTCGAGCCCGCGTCCGCATCGACACGCTGAACGAGCTCGAATATTTCCGCGCCGGCGGCATTCTGCACTATGTGCTGCGGAAGCTCGCGGCGTGACATTGGTCGCGACTTGTCATTGCGGCCGCGCCACGATCCGGCTGCGGCGAACGCCCGATTATGTCGGGCAGTGCAATTGCAGCCTGTGTACGAAGACCGGCGTCCGCGGCATTTATTTCGCGTCTGAAGAGCTACAGATTTCCGGCGAGTTCGACAGCTACGTCCGAACCGATCTGGACCAAGTCCATCTGACGCTGTTCCGCTGTGCCAATTGCGGCGTCGCCACGCATTGGGAGCCGCGCACCCCGCCGCCGCACGCGCGGATGGGCGTGAATGCGCGGCTGCTCGATCCGGCGCTGCTCGACGATGTCGAGGTCCGGCACGTGGACGGCGCGAGCTGGTGAGCGTTACCGAGATCCTCGTCGAGGGCGCCGGCTGGGGCGGCGCGTTGCTGATCCTCGGCGGATACGCGCTGCTGACGGCGGAGCGGGTGACGTCGCGCTCGCCGCTCTACCAGGGCATGAACGTGCTCGGCGCGGCCGGTTTCATCGTCAACGGCTGGTGGCATGGCGCGATCCCGTCGGCGGTGCTCAACGTGATCTGGATGGGTATCGGGCTGGTCGCCCTGTGGAGGATGAAACGCCCGTCGATCTCAGCCACCTGGTCCAGCAAGACTTAACGACTTACAAGGGTCTACCCGGGCCGGCGATCTGCGAGACGGGCCCCCTCCGTCTGCCTGCCAAGGCAGGCGCTCAGGACAGCTTCTCCAAGCTCACTCCCTCCTCAGGATGAGTAAAAAGCTGGCGATTCGGCCAACTCAGATAATCTCGTCCTCGTCGAGCATCGGCTCCGCCCCGGCCTGCCGTTCCAGCGCCTCATAATGCGCGCCGAGCTGGCTGGCATTGTCGACCTTGGCGATATGGAACAGCGCGTCGCCCTGGTTCACCGCCGGTATGTTCGCCCGGCCGATGATGATGCCGGCGCAGCTCGCCTTGATGTCGGTCTCGTGGTCGCCATAGGGGTCGGCGACGACGGCGATCCGCTCCCCTGCGGCCACATGGTCGCCAATATCGCGGAACGGGCGGAACAGGCCGCTTTCCTCCGCGCGCACCCAGCGGCTGCTCGTCGAAAGCACGGGCGGGCGGGGTTGCGCGCGGCGGCGGCGGGTCATGCCGAGATGAGCCATGACGTTGAGGACGCCCTCCATGCCGACGCGGATCGAGAGTTCGTCGACCCGCAGCCCCTCGCCCGCTTCATAAACGATGACCGGCACACCCTTGCGCAGCGCGGTCTCGCGCAGCGAGCCCTCCCGCAGCCCGCTATGGACGATGATCGGCGCCCCGAACGCCTCGGCGAGGCTGAAGGCGCCCTCGTCATGGCTGTCGACGCGAATCTGTGGGAGGTTGGATCGGTGAATGGCGGCGCTGTGCAGGTCGATGCCGTAGTTTGATCGCGCCACCACTTCGGTCATGAACAGATGGGCGAGCTGAGCCGCGAGTGATCCCTTCACGCTGCCCGGGAAGCTGCGATTGAGGTCGCGCCGGTCCGGTAAATAGCGGCTGTGGCTGATGAAGCCGAAGGCATTGACGATCGGCACCACCAGCAACGTGCCTCGGCTGATCGCCAGCGCGTTCGAGCCGAGCAGACGCCGGCAGATTGCGACCCCGGTCAGCTCGTCGCCATGCACCGCCGCGCTGACGAACAGAACCGGCCCTTCTCGCCTGGAGTGGATCACGCAAACCGGAACGGACATCGGTGTCTGGGTGATAAGCGCCGTCAGCGGCAGATCGACCATGCGCCGCTCGCCGGGTGCTACGCTCTCGGTACCAATCGTGAACGCCCCCCGTGCCATCTTATCCCGTCCCCCTGGTCTTGGTTGCCCCCGGCTTAGCATTCTTTTCGATGAACTCGATGATCTTGCCGGCAACGTCGACATGCGTCGCCTGCTCGACGCCCTCGAGCCCGGGCGAGGAATTCACCTCCATCACCACCGGGCCATGGTTGGAGCGCAGCATGTCCACGCCGCACACGTTGAGGCCCATCGCCTTGGCCGCGCCGATCGCGGTGGTGCGCTCCTGTGGCGTGATCTTGGCAGCCTTTGCCGATCCGCCGCGGTGAAGGTTGGAGCGGAAATCGCCTTCCCGGCCGCGCCGCTTCATGGATGCGACCACCTTGCCGCCGACGACGATGCAGCGGATGTCCTCGCCCTTGGCCTCCGCGATATATTCCTGGACTAGGATGTTGGTGTCGACCCCGCCAAAGGCCTGGATGATGCTCTCGGCCGCTCGCGGCGTCTCGCCCAGCACCACGCCGATCCCCTGCGTGCCTTCCAGGAGCTTGATCACGACCGGCGCGCCGCCGGCCAGCCTGATGACCTCCTGGGCGTTGGACGTGCGGTGCGCGAACACGGTGACCGGCAGGCCGATGCCCTTGCGGGAGAGCAACTGCAGGCTGCGGAGCTTGTCGCGCGAGCGGGCGATCGCGACCGACTCGTTGACGGTATAGACCCGCATCATCTCGAACTGGCGGACCACGGCCGTGCCGAAGAAGGTCACCGACGCGCCGATGCGTGGGATCACGGCGTCATAGCCGGCCAACGCCCTTCCGTGATAATGGATGACCGGCCGGTGGGAGGCGATATCCAGCGTGCAGCGCAAATGATTGATCGCATCGATATCATGCCCCCGCTCGCGCGCGGCGGCCATGATCCGCTGGTGCGAGTAAAGCTGGGGGCTGCGGCACAAGAGCGCGATCTTCATGACATTGCGGCTTCAAAGGCTCTGATGGCTTTGGGAGTGCGGCGCGACAGGCGGAAGCTGCGCGCCGGATCGATCAGGAAGCGCCGCCGGATCGCCTCGCGGCCCAGCAGCATGCGAAAGCCCATCACGTCGCGGTCGGCCAGCGTCAACTCGATCGGCCAGACGGTCTCGCCGAGCCGCGCCTCGGTCTCGATCACGATCCGGTATTCCCGCTCGCCGTTGGAGCTGCGCACCCAGCGCTCATCCTTGATCGGCGCAACGCAGACGACAGCGGGAGTCTCTCTGCGTTGGAGCGGATGCAGCAGGAACTCGACCATCGGCGCTCCACCATCGACGAAGCGCCGCGTTCCGAAGCTGTGGACCGAAGAGGTCCGGGCGCCGCTGTCGATCTTGGCCTTGATCGGAACGGCGAGCAGCCCCGGCAAGTCCACCCATTCGCGCCACCCGATCACCGGACGTTCCTCGGTCAAGCTGCGACTCCCCCGCGCCCGTCGCGGCTCTTACCAGAACATGCCGGTTGCGCAAAAAGGCGCCGGTTCCATCAGGCGGACCCCAGGGTACCGAGCGGCTCTGTTCAGAATAGGCAAAGGGCGGCTAAGCCCAACCGATGGTCCCGGCAGGTGAGCGATGAGCATCTTGAACCAGGCGCGCGCGCTCGCCCAGTCGGGGCGCGGGTCGGAGGCACGAACTCTTGTCCAAAGCGCGGCCGAACGGGGCGACACTGAAGCGCTGCTCGCGGTCGCGCACTGGCGGCTGCATGGGCTTTATGGCCCGCGCGATCTCGCCGACTCGCATCGCTTGCTCGACAGGGCGAGGCAGGCCGGGTCGACCGAAGCGACCTTGCTGCTCGCCACCCTGGTCGGAAACGGAACGGGCGTGGCGGCCGACTACGAAAAGGCGCGCGCGCTGCTCGCCAGCATCGCCCCGCAGGATGCGGATGCCGCCGCACAGCTGGCACTGCTCGATCGGATGCAGCAGCTTGATTGCCTGGAGCAGCTACCGGCAGAGCGCCTTTCGGACGACCCGGCGGTGCGCCTCGTGCGCGGGCTCATCAGCCTTGACGAATGCTCCTACCTGATCTCCCGGGCCGCGCCGTTGCTGCAGCCTTCCGTCATCATCGACCCGAGCGGGCGACGCTTGCCGCATCCAACCCGGACTTCGGCGGGGATGAGCTTCGGGCCGCTGGAAGAGGACTTGGTGGTCAACGCCCTCAATCGGCGCATCGCGGCGATTACGGGCACGCAGCCCAGCTGGGGCGAGCCGCTCCATGTCCTGCGTTACGCGCCGGGACAGGAATACAAGCCCCACGTCGACGCGCTCCCAGGAGTGGAAAACCAGCGGCGTTGGACGGCTCTTCTGTATCTGAACAACGAGTATGAAGCTGGGGAGACCGATTTCGACCAGCTGGGGATCGTGGCAAGGGGGGAGCCCGGCGACGCCCTGATCTTTGCCAACGCCGCCGATGACGGCCGCCCCGACTACCGCACGCGCCACGCCGGCAGGCCGGTGGCAAGCGGCACCAAATGGCTCGCAACCCGCTGGATCCGCCAAGCGCCCTACGACCCGTGGACAGGCCGCTGATCAAGCGATGAAAAATTGGTCGGGGAGAGAGGATTCGAACCTCCGGCCCCTGCCTCCCGAAGACGCGTGTCGGGGCGTTTCTTGCGGTTTCTGTTTGCTCTTTCCTGTCGATAAGGGCGGAACGTGACGCGAACTGGCGTTTGTAGCTCGGACGTTCGTCGGACATCACGCGGGTCTCCGATCGAGAGCGTCTGATGCCTCGTCCATGAAGTCAGGGTGATGGTGTGCGTAGAGCTGCGTCGTCCGAGCGTCCGTGTGGCCGAGCCAACCTCCGATCTTATCCAGCGGGACGCCCCGCTGCGCGAGCCAAGTTCCGCACGTATGGCGTAGCGTGTGGGGCGTAACGTCATGGAGACCGGTTGCCGTGCAAGCTGTGCCCCATGCTCGCTTGATGCTGCGGACCCGAGCGCCGTTGCGATGAACAACGTACCCTAAATCGGACCCGCGGCGCCGCGCCAGCCGGAGAAACGTGAGCAGGCGGGCCGGAATACGGATATGAGCGCGACCCTTTTTTGTCCGTGATGTTCCGGTAGCCTGGAAATTGATCCTCCGCGCATCAAGGTCGATTTGCCCCCATCGGAGCG
>NZ_DASVTH010000042.1:0-27728 GCF_036387615.1 Allosphingosinicella sp. | reverse complement strand
AATCTGAAAAATGCTCTTGGCCAAGTCCAGGCCGATCGTGGTAATCTCCATGTGGGTGGCTCCTTCTCGTGGACGCTTCGACAGCAACCACACTTTGGCACTCAGATGCCGGGAGCGGGAGCCATCCACCCCATCTGCTTTCGACCCATTGCGGACATTCAGGCGGGTCGGCACAAAGGAGAAGATGGATTCTGAACCAGATATCCTGGAGACTGCGGCGAGCCTCGACGGCACCAAACGCTGGCACTTGCTGCGGCGGGACGATGGCTTCTTCGTGTATGATGAGGACTCGTTCTTCTCTGAGGATTTGAGCGATTTCGGGGGCGGCCTGATGGAGTATTGGACCCCCACCCACTTCTCCGGAATCTTCGACACGCCAGAGGCAGCCCGGCGAGACGCGCTAGGGCAGATTGCTTGGCTAAGAGAGGTTCTCCCCTCTAAATAAGCGGTGTCCGCTTTCCACCCATAGCGGACACTCGCGCGACGGATGCTGCCCTAAAGCACGGATATCCGAGGCTCCCTCGCCTTTGCGAACAGCTCCGTCATCGCCCAGACCATCGCGTCGGCGCGGTCGGGCGAGTTACCGGGGCCTTGGTAGCCGGCATAGGTGAGGCCGCACAGCTGGTCCTCCAGCTCGGGGAACGAACCGGCGAGCTTCGCGCGGCCCGCCTCGAAGTGGAGCGCGATCGGCTCGGCGCGCGCCGCCTTGGCCCTGGTGGCGGCGACGAGGCGGATCGGCAGCGCGAAGCTCGCGGCGCGCAGCACGGATTCGACCATGTCGCCGCCCTGGTTCTTCTCGGCGACGACGAGCTGCGCCTCCCACGCCTCCGCGGCGGCGGCGACGCGGCGGGCCCATCCTTCCGGCCGCTTGCCGCCGACCGTAAGATCGGCGAGCACATAGGCCGTGCCGTCGCGCCCGAGCCCGCAAACGACGATGCCGCAAGAATCGCCATGCGCGCTCGCCGGCGGATCGACTCCGACGACGATGCGGGCAAGATCCTCCCCGGGACGGGGAGGGGGACCAGCCGCAGGCTGGTGGAGGGGGCTCACCGCCTGGCACGACCCCCCCTCCACCACGCCGCTTCGCGTCGCGGTCTCCCTCCCCGTCCCGGGGAGGATCACGCGCGCCCTCTCGATCATCTCGCGGGTCCAAAGCGCGCCGGGCAAATCCTCCAGCAGCAGCCCGTCCAGCTCCTGCCGTCCAAGCCGGGTGCCGGCGTAGAGCGCGGCGACGGCCTCGCGGAAGTCGCGGGCGCTGTGCGGGTTCTGGTCGGTGCGGCCGCTGGTGCTGGCCGTGTGCGGGAGCGCGAGGATGCGCTTCAGGAGCGGGACCGGCCGGGGCGTGGTGGTGAGGATCGTGCGCGGGCGCGTGCCGAGCCGCAGGCCGAGGACGAGATTGTCCCAGGTCGCCTCGGCGCGCACCTGCCCTGAGCTTGTCGAACGGGGCCATTTGGCGAGCTCGTCGACCCAGGCGAAATGATGCTGCGGGCCGCGCAAGGCCTCCGGGCGCTCGGCCGAATAGACGAAGCCCTCGGCGCCCGAGGGAAAGCGGACGAGGCCGCGGGTCGGAATCCAGAGCGGCCGCTCGCCCCAGCGAGCCGAGGCGATGAGGCCGCTTTCGCCCTCCACCATCACCCGCGCCGCTTCCTCGCGGGTGGCGGCGACAAGCGCGATGCGGGTCCCCTCCCCGCCTTCGCGGGCGCGCGCCCACACCCATTCGGCGCCGGCGCGGGTCTTGCCGAAACCGCGGCCGGCGACGATCGCCCAGACCCGCCACGGGCCGCCGCCCTGCGCACGGGCCGGCTCGTGCTGGCCGCCATGGGCGCGCCACCACCATTCCTCGGCGAGGATCGCGATCGCGGCCGCGGGGAGCGCCGACAAGATAACGCGGCGGCGCTCGGCCGTCATCCGGCGGAGCGCCCGCAGCCGGGCGACCGCCTCGCTGCGTTTCACGGGCCGGGCTCCCCGTCCTCCGGGCCGTCGTAGCGCGCGGCCTCCTCAGGCGGTAGCGACGGCACATCGACGCCCAGTGAATCCAGGCGCTTGCCCAGCAAGTCTATGGCCGCGTCAAAGGTCCACACCCGCCGCGCGCCGCCGGACGCGGACTGCTCCGGCCGCCGTCCCTTTCGGTCCCAGCGGTCGAGCAGCTTCAGCACGCGCTCGAACTCCGCGGCGATGGCGGCGGGCACCGCTCCGGCGTCGTCCGGCCGGGCCTCCTCGATCGCGGCCCGCAGCCTCCTCTGCACGGCGAGCCGCTGGCGCAGCGCTTCGGCTTCCAGGCTCACATCGCCCTGCTCGAGCGCCTCCTGGAATTCCGCGGCAAAGGCTGGGTTCTTCCGGCGGTGGACGTACACGGTCCGCTCGCAAACTCCGGCCGCCGCCGCGGCCGCGATCGTGTCGCAGCTCCAGCAGAAATGGGCGAGGAACGCCTGCTGCCTTTTTTTGTCGAAGCGGACGTGCCGCATCTTGCGCCGCTGCAGTCCGCGGCGGTTGTTCGCCACGATCCGCGTCTCGCCCCCGCGCACCCGCCTTTGCTTCGGCCGCCGCTCCGCCTCCGATGACGATGCATATGCCTCTTGCCAGTCAGTCGCGAATTGCGGATCGCGTTTGCGCGCCTTGTAAAGGCCCTGCAGCGTGACCCGAAGGGCCGCGGCTGCCTCGTCGAGCCGCGCGCCGTCGCACATGGCCTTCAGGAACGCCGCCTTCAAAGCGCCATCGATGCGGGTCCGCCCCCCGCCCGAATCACCATCCCCGCCCATCGGGAGTTTAGAACATAAGCGGAACACGTAGGAAAGCGGATTTGACCACATGGGTTGCTCAGGCACCGGCTCTTGCAAGCCGGAGCGCGCGGGAGCATCGGCTGGCCGACCGGAGGCGCGATGATCGAGCTTGATGAGCAGCAACAGGCGGCGCGGGACTGGTTCGAGTCGCTGCGCGACCGGATCTGCGCCGAATTCGAGGCGATCGAGCGCGAGGCCGCCCCTTCGACCGGCTCAGGCGAGGCGCGATTCGACTACATGCCCTGGGAGCGGCTCGACCCGGACGGATCGCCCGGCGGCGGCGGCGTGCGCGGCCTGATGAAGGGACAGGTGTTCGAGAAGGTCGGCGTCAACGTCTCGACCGTGGGGGGAAGCTTCAGCCCCGACTTCGCGCAAAGCGTGCTCGGCGCGGCGGAAGACCCGCGCTTCTTCGCGACCGGCATCAGCCTGGTCGCCCACATGGCCAACCCGCACGCGCCCGCCGTCCACATGAACACGCGCTTCCTGGCCACCACCAAGCGCTGGTTCGGCGGCGGGGCGGACCTGAACCCGCCGCTCCCTTACGAGGAGGACACGGCCGACTTCCACGCCCGCCTTCGCGCCGCCTGCGCGGCCCACGACCCGACCTATTATCCGCGCTTCTCGAAATGGGCGGAGGATTATTTCTTCATTCCCCATCGCGGCGTGCACCGCGGGGTGGGCGGCATCTTCTTCGATCATCTGGAGGATCATTTCGACGCGCATTTCGCCTTCGCCCGCGACGTCGGCGAGGCGTTCCTGGACGTCTTCCCCAAGCTCGTTCGCCGGAGAATGGCGACGCCCTTTTCCGACGAAGACAAGGCGCGCCAGCTCGAATGGCGCGGGCGCTATGCCGAATTTAACCTCATCTACGATCGCGGCACCCTGTTCGGGCTCAAGACCGGCGGCAATGTCGACGCGATCCTGATGAGCCTGCCCCCGCTGGCGACGTGGTCGTGAGGTCCTCCCCGGGACGGGGAGGGGGACCACGGCAGGGTTCCCGCCAAAGTACTACTTTGGCGGGGTCCCCCGAAGCGGCGTGGTGGAGGGGGCCCTGCGTCGGAGCTCCTCAAAGACGGCCCCCCTCCACCAGCCTACGGCTGGTCCCCCTCCCCGTTCCGGGGAGGAATTAGATGCTCATCGACATTCCCCCCGGCCATGTCGGCACCGTCGTCACCTTCCTCGAGATGACCGAGCGCCCTCGCCCCCGCCCCATGCCCGTCTCGCCGCTTCGCCTCGAGCATTGGCGATCCCCTGATCCCGCCAAGTATCGTGAGCTTTTCCGCCGCGTCGGCGCGCGCTGGCTGTGGTATTCACGCCTCGCGATGGACGATGCGCTGCTCGCGGCGACGATCGCGGACGTCCATGCCGTGGTCGACCGGCGCGGGATCGAAGTGGGAATGCTGGAGCTCGACTTCGGCCAGCCCGGCGAGTGCCTGATCCGCTTCCTGGGGCTTGTCCCTGAGCTTGCCGGCAAGGGTCACGGCCAGTGGCTGTTCGCGCAGCTGATGGCGCTGGCCTGGCGCCCGGATGTCGCCCGCGTGCACGTCAACACCTGCACGCTCGACCATCCGGCCGCCCTGCCCTCCTACCTCAAGGCGGGCTTCCAGGTGTACAAGCGCGCGTTCGAGAGCTTCCCCGATCCGCGCCTGATCGGCATCCTGGCGGAGGATGTCGCGCCTCAGATTCCCTTGGAGAGGTCCACCGTCGACTCCGGCCCGCCACGCAAGGCGCGATAGATGGCGGCGACCAGAACCGTCAGGACCGCGTAAAGCGCCGCGGTCAGCGCGGAGCTGAGGATCAGCACCAGCATACCGCCGATACCTTCCCGCCCGCCGGCGAGTAACAGCACCGAACCGAGGATCGCGGTGATGACGAAACTGACCAGCATGCCCACCACGAAGACGATCGCGACGAGGCCAGCCACCGCCCAGCCGCGTCCGCGGGTCAGCGCCCAGCTGTCCCTGATCGCGGCGAGCGGATTGCGTGGTTGCTGGGTGACGAGCACCGGACTTGCCGGAAACAGGCGGCCGAGCAGATAGATGCCAGGCAGGATGAACAGTCCGAGGCCAAGGCCGATCGCCAGGTTGGTCAGGATCGACATCAGCAGGTAAAAGGGAAGGATCGGCAAAGCGGCGGCGATCGCGCGTCCGACCGTTTGTTCCCGCCCGCGCAGCAGCAACAGATAGATGGCGATCGCGCCCACCATGTTGAACAGGTTGCCGATCAGCAGCCAGGGCCAGTTGTTCGCGAAATGCTCGAACATCGGCCCGAACGGATCGGCTTCGCTGGGCGTGGGCTGGGGCAGGAAGTAGCCGGTCAGCAGGGTCGGGAGCAGCAGAAAGACGCCTGCTACGGCGCCGATCAGCGAGCCGTGGCTCTTCAGCATGTTGACGGTGTCGGCCCAGATCGCGCTGTAGGAAAACCTCATCATGCCCCTTCCGAATATGTCGGCCGCATAGCCGCCCGGAGCCGAAGCGGGCAAGGACGGCTTGATCGCGCCGCCCCGCCGGACGACATCGGGAGGATGACGGACGAGCAGCTGACCGGGCAGATCGAGTGGCGGGTCTCTCCCGGCCTCGTGCCCTATCCGGAGGCGCTGGCCGAAATGGAAAACCGCGCCAGGGCGATTCGCGAGGAGGGCGCGCCCGAGCTCGTCTGGCTCTTGCAGCATCCCCCGCTCTACACCGCCGGGACCAGCGCCGACCCGGCCGAACTGTTCAATCCGCAAGGATTTCCGGTGTTCGAAGCGGGGCGCGGCGGACGCTACACCTATCATGGTCCGGGACAGCGTGTCGGCTATCTCCTGCTCGATCTCGACAGGCGCGGACGCGATATCCGGCGCTTCGTGCACAGCCTGGAGGAGTGGTTGATCGCGTCCCTTGCACAACTCGGCGTCCAGGCCTTTCGCGCCGAGGGGCGGATCGGCATCTGGGTGCGGCACGGGAATACAGAGGCGAAAGTCGGCGCAATCGGGGTTCGAGTGCGCCGGTGGGTCACCATGCACGGCTTTTCGGTCAACCTCGACCCGGAACTTTCCCACTTCTCAGGCATCGTACCTTGCGGTATTGCCGCGTTTCCGGTGACCAGCCTTGCCGAATTGTGCGTATCGGAAGGTGAAAAGCGTTTCGATCTGGCACTGAAACAAGGCTTGGGCCCGTTTCTTGCCCTGTTGGCAGGTATGAATCTGGAGGCTTGAGGGCCTTCCTCTTCTCGTTTATCGTGCAAAACTGATTTGGTAGAAAAAGGGGCAGACCCCACCAAATCTCTATCTAGGGAGTTTCCAAAATGCGTGACCTTCTCAAGACTGTAATGACCGGCTCCATCGTCGCCGGCGCGGCCCTCCTCGTCGCGGCGTGCGGCGGCGGCGGCAGCGAAGCCAACAATGCGGCTATGGACGCCAACATGACCGCTACTGACGGCATGACCACCAACGACGTCACCGCCGTCGACGGCGCGACCGGCATGGACAACAACATGGCCATGGACACCAACATGACCATGGACGCCAACATGACCGGCGGCAACATGACCGGCGGCAACATGACCGGCGGCAACATGACCGGTGGCAACATGACCGGCGGCAACATGACCGGTGGCAACACCACCGGCGGCAACATGACCAACGGCATGTAATCGACCTGCCAAGGTTTTCGGGAAAAGGCCGTCCGGGCGACCGGGCGGCCTTTTCTTTTGGCGTTGCTGTCCGAAAAACGGGAGCGGCTCCACCAATCCGCCAATGGGAGGAACTGGCATGACGCTCTGGCAGATCGCGTGCTCAGCAGCCGCCATCTACTGCCTCGCTCGTGCGATCGCGGACATCCGGAACAGGCGCTACATTTGGGGCGCCTTGGGTGTCGCAAGTGCTGCGGTGCTGATGCTGACGCCTATCCCAACCCACGCGGCGAAGATCGACCTCGTTCCAGCCGCGGACTGACGCTGGACCGGGCCTGCTCGCCACCGGGCGGTAATCGTCCTGCGTTTCCCGATTGCGCGGCTTGACTCGTTCAGCATAGGAACAGCCCGGCGGGCGCAGGGACACGGTTCTATTGGAAGGCATAGGTTGACGATGAGTCTTCGTATCAAGCGCGTTCGCGCCCGGGCTGCGCTGCCGATCGCCGCGGCGATGCTGGCATCCTCGCCCGCCCCGGCGCAATTCTACATGAACGATCCGGGTTTTCAGAAAGGGCCGGTGCAGGGCAGCGATCCACTGGTCGGGCTGCCGATCCCCGATGCCACGCCGGCTGAATATCGCGCGCACCTGCTCTGGAACATGCGGGCCGGCCTCAACGTCGCGGCCCTGCAGTGCCAGTTCTCGCCCTATCTGCGCACCGTGGACAATTATAACGGCCTTCTTGCCCACCATGCCAAGGAGCTGGCCGAGGCCTACACGGCGCTGAACAACTATTTCAAGCGCACCCGCGGCAAGGAAGGCCAGCGGGCATTCGACGATTACACCACCGCGACCTACAACAACTTCTCGACGCTGCAGGCGCAGCTCGGCTTCTGCCAGACCGCGTCCAGCATCGGCAAGGAAGCGCTGACCCGGCCCAAGGGCCAGTTCCACGTGCTGGCCGAACAGCGCATGCGCGAGCTGCGCAGCAGCCTTATCCCATCGTACAAGCCGACAATGATCCCGTTCAATCCGTACGCGATCCGGATCGCGCCGATGCCGCCGCTACAGGAGGATTGCTGGAACAAGCGCAACGAGTTGCGCGTGAAGTGTGGCGGCGTGGAGACGCGATAAGCGGGTCTGCTTCCTGACGCTTAGGGCAGACCCAGCAGCTTGTGGGTCTGGAGGCTGAGCCGCCAGCGTGGATTGGCCATAACGAAGGCGATGGCGGCCTGGAGCGCGGCCGCCCGATCGACCTCGTCCCTGGGCTGAATGAGGTGGTGGCGAAAGTCCCAGTCGGCGAGCTCGGCCGGATTGATCCCCGCTTGCGGCCAGACCAGCTTGAGCTCGTCGCCGCTGCGCTGGACGATCTGGGTGCCCGCCTTGGGACTGACGCAGAGCCAGTCGATCCCTTGCGGCGCCGGCAAGGTTCCGTTGCTTTCGACCGCGATGGCGAAGCCGCGCGTATGGAGGGCCTCGATAAGCGCCGAATCGAGCTGGAGCAAGGGCTCGCCGCCGGTGATCACGATCAGGGGACCCTCGCCCTCACCCCACGTGCGCGCGGCCGCATCGGCCAGCGCGGAAGCATCGCGAAAGCGTCCGCCGCCTTCGCCATCCATGCCGACGAAATCAGTGTCGCAGAATGTGCAGGCCGCGTCCGCCCGATCCTGCTCGCGGCCCGACCAGAGATTGCAGCCGGAAAAGCGCAGGAAAACGGCGCGGCGGCCGGCCTGCGCACCCTCGCCCTGCAGCGTCAGGAAGATTTCCTTGACCGCGTAGCTCATCGAGGATCCGCGTAATCGGTGGGATCCGGTAGCGCCGCTTCGCTGAACGCCATGGCCCTGAGCCGGCAGCTGTCGCAGATGCCGCAATGGGCGGGTCCGGGCGCGGGATCGTAGCAGGACCAGCTGAGGCCGGCATCCATGCCGAGCCGGGCGGCCTCCCGGGCGATATCCGCCTTGCCGAGATGAAGCAGAGGCGCTTGGACGCGAAACGGCTCGCCCTCCACACCGGCCTTGGTGGCGAGCGTGGCGAGCTGTTCGAACCCGGCAATGAAATCGGGGCGGCAATCGGGGTAGCCGGAATAATCGAGCGCGTTGACGCCGATAAACAGGTCGCGCGCGCCCATCGCCTCGGCCCAGCCGAGCGCGAGCGACAGGAAGATGGTGTTGCGGGCGGGCACGTAAGTGACGGGGATGGTGTCGCCCTCCCCGGCGCGCGGCACATTGATCTCGTCGGTGAGAGCAGAGCCCCCGAACGCGCGCAGATCGAGCGGAAGCACCAGCTGGCGCTCGACGCCCAACGCGGCCGCGATCCGCCGGGCGGCGTCAAGCTCGACCCGGTGGCGCTGGTTATAGTCGATCGTCAGGGCGAGCAGGCGAAAGCCCCGCTCCAGCGCCAGTCCAGCGACGACCATCGAGTCGAGGCCGCCGGACAGGAGGACGACGGCAAGCTTGTGCGGAGCGGACATGGACGCGGTCATCTAGGGACGGGCCTGCCTCGGCGCAACGCGCGCCCCCAAAAGAACGGGCCGCCCGGAAGAGCGGCCCAGTTTCGGCTTTCCAAAAGCCACTAGGGAGGAAGCGTGCCAACTCGGCACGCGACCCTCTTAGACCAACTTATGTAAACCGAGTCTTAACGGCCGGCTGCGTTCTGACATGGACCGACGCGGCGGGCTTCGGCCCGAAGCGCGAACGGGCGGTTTTCGATGATGCCCTGAGTGTCGATCTGGGCGAGGCGCGGCGTCTCGACGCGGAGCGCGGTCTGGCCATAGCCGCTGGCCGGGCAAGTGTAGTGCACGACCGCGTCGCGCTCTCCGTCGGCGACGACCAGGCGGGTGCAGGGCGCGCCGCGATGACGCAGCTGCATCAGCAGAATCGGATCGGCAACGCAGATCGACTGCTGAGCGGCCTTGGGGGCGTCCAGATCGCGCAGCTGCCAAAGCCCGGGCTCGAGGCGGGACAGGGCGGTGACCTTGTTGGCCGCACCTGTCGCGGCAGCCGCCGCTAGGACCGCAATCGCCGCGCCCAGCGCGAGCCTCGCGCGGCGCCGTATGACCGACCCCACCATGTTCCATCCTCAAGTGGGAGCCCCGGCTCGGCCCCCTCAACGAGCGGCCATCCCCTGCCGCGATCCCCGCGCGTTAACAGATTCCGGCGCGAATTGCGACGCTGGTGGCGCGGTTTTTTCTTTAAGCGTCCAAGTCGCTCAAAGAAATCGGGAAAACGCGCGAGCAGAATTCGCAGTCGACGCTGATGAAGCCGTCCGAATCGACCATGTCCTGGCGCTCCTCCATGCCGAATCGGGAGATGACGTCGCGGATATGCTCGAAATTGCAGCGGCAGCCCTTGACGAGCGGCACCGTGGCAAGGACGCGGATCTCCTCCTCCTCGTGGAAAAGGCGCCAGAGCAGATCGGAGAAGGGCAGGTCGCCGGCAACCAGCTCGTTGCTCTTGATCGTCTCGGAGAGCATGCGGACATGCTCCCATTCCGGGTGATCGAGCCGGGTGTGGAGGCGCTCGCGCCCCTCCTCGCCTTCCGGCAGGTGCTGGACCAGAAGGCCGCCGGCAATGTGTCCGGTATCGTCGACCGCGAGGCGGACGAGGCTCGGTATCTGCTCGGACTGGCTGAAGAAGCTCTGCGCCGCGTCGGCGAGGCTGGAGCCTTCGAGCGGGACGATGCCCTGGTAGCGCTCGCCCGAGGCCGCCTGGTCGAAGGTGATGGCGAGATAACCCCTGCCGAACAAGGCGAACAGCGACGGCCGGATCGGCACTTCGCTGAGCCGGGCGGGATCGAAGCGGATGTAGCCGCGCAGCTCGCCGCCGCGATAATCGCAGACGAGCAAGTCGATGATGCCGCTTTCGGTCTGCGCCTGCATGGTGAGCTGGCCGCCCACTTCCTTGAGGGTGGAGCCGAGCAGAGCCGTCAGCGTCAGCGCTTCGGACAGGATGCGGGCGATCGGGGCCGGATAGTCATGGGCGGACAGCACCTCGTCGAGCAGCGGCCCGAGACGCACGAGGCGGCCGCGGGCGTGGCGGCGGGGCAAGGTGAAGCCGATCGCCTCGTCGAGATTGGCGGCGAGCGCCGCTTCTGCTGGTTTGGAAGATTTCATGGAGCGCGATGTGGCTTAGGCGTTGGCGGGCTTCAACTACCGAAATCAAGCGGCCTGCTGGGGCAGTTCGTAGCTGCGGGCCGCGGCCGAAAGCTTCTCGACGAATTCGGCGACATGCGTCTCATCGATCACCAGCGGCGGCAGGATGCGCATGACGTTGTCGCCGGCCGCGACGGTGAGCAGGCCGTGGTCGCGAAGGTAAGTCACGAAGGCGCGGCTGTCCGTCTCCATCCTGACGCCCAGCATCAAACCGATCCCACGCACGCTGTCGAACAGGTGGTCGTGATTGGGGATCATCTGTTCCAGCGCGCCGCGCAGGCGCTCGCCCATGCGGCTGACGCGTTCAAGGAACTCGTCATCGGCGACTACGTCCAGCACCGCCTGGCCGGCCGCGCAAGCGAGCGGATTGCCGCCGTAGGTGGAACCGTGTGTGCCGATCGCCATGCCGGCCGCCGCCTTTTCGGTCGCAAGAACCGCCCCCATGGGGAAGCCGCCGCCGATGCCCTTGGCCGAGGCGAGGATGTCCGGCTCGATCCCGTAATGCTCGTGGGCATAAAGCTTGCCGGTGCGGGCGACGCCGCACTGCACCTCGTCCAGCACCAGCATCAGGTCGTTCTCGTCGGCAAGCTGGCGAAGCCCGGACATGAACTCCTGGCTCGCCGGGCGGATGCCGCCCTCGCCCTGGATCGGCTCGACGAGGAAGCCGGCGGTATGCTCGGTCATCGCCGCGCGCGCAGCCTCGAGATCGTCGAAGGGAACGACGGTGAAACCGGGCAGAAGCGGCGCGAAGCCGTCGCGCAGCTTGGCCTGATCCGTCGCGCTGATCGTGCCGAGCGTGCGGCCGTGAAAGGCGTTGGAGAAGGTGATCAGGACGTTTTTCTCAGGCCGGCCGTGGTGGTGATGGTAGCGCCGCGCGGTCTTGATCGCGCCTTCGACCGCTTCCGCCCCCGAATTGGTGAAGAACACGGTGTCGGCGAAGGTGAGCTCGGTCAGCCGCTTGGCGTAAGCTTCGCCCTGCGGGGAGCCGTAAAGGTTCGAGACATGGATCAGCGTCGCGGCCTGATCCTGAATGGCCTTGGTCAGGACCGGATGTCCGTGGCCGAGCAGATTGACCGCGATGCCGCTCGCGAAGTCGAGGTATTTCTCGCCGTTCTCGCCGTAGAGATAGACCCCCTCGCCCCGCACCGGCCGTACCGGCGAGCGAGGGTAAACGGGCATGAGCGGCGTGATGGCCATGGCGGGCTCCGGGCAGCGTGAATGCAAGAAAGGCGACCTAAAAGGCCGCCTTCCCTGCTTTACGAATGTGCCGGCGTCCGCGTCAATGACGGGGGCGAACCCGAAGCCTCGACAAGCTTAGTAGCGCCGGTCGCGACGGTCGTCGTAGCGGTCTTCACGGCCTTCCTGGCGCTCTTCGCGGATCTGCGAGCGCAGGTGCTGGATCCGGTTCTGGATCTCATGCTGCTCGCGGCGGGTTAGGCCATCGCGACGGAAGTGATCGTAAAGCCGATCGGTCTGATCGATCTGGCGCGACAGACGGCGCGCTTCACGCTCCGAGATCAGCCGGCGCTGGTAAAGGCGGTCGACGCGATCGGACAGCTGGGCGAGCTGGCGATCGAAGTTCTGGCCCTGGTTGTAGCCATAGTTGCCGCGGTAATCGCCATACTGGGCCGCGGCCGGGGCGGCCGAAGCAAGGGTGCCGAGAAGAACGGCGGAAATCAGGATCTTACGCATAAAACTCACTCCATTGAGAGCCAATGCCGTCCTGATAGCCGAGTCGGACTGTTCCCGTGCTGAATGGCCTCGTCAGCCGCCGTTCACCCTAATTCTTGAGTTTCCACCCCTTCTTCAGCAGAATGTAACAAAGCGCGAACAGGCCAAGGTTGATGGCCAGCAGCAGCGCAACGCCGATCGGGAGCGGTGAATCGGCCGCGCCGATAAATCCGTAGCGAAAGCCGGATATGACGTAGAAGAATGGATTGGCGTGGCTCACCGCCTGGAAAGTGGGCGACAGGCTTTCGATCGAGTAGAAGGTGCCGGACAGGAGCGACAAGGGTGCGACCACGAAATTGGTCACCGCCGCGGCGTGATCGAACTTCTCCGCCCAGATTGAAGTAAGCAGGCCGAGAAAGCCGAGCATCGCGCTGCCGAGCAGGCCGAACACCAGGATCGCGGCCAGGTGTCGCGGCGCAACATGGACGCCGGGGAACACCAGCATGGCGAGCCAGACGGCGAAGCCGACCAAAAAGGCGCGGGTGACGGCGGCGCCGACCAGACCCGCAATCAGTTCGACCGATGATAAAGGGGGCATCAGATAATCGACGATCGTGCCCTGGATCTTACCGACCAGCAGCGAGAAGCTGGCATTGGCGAACGCGTTCTGCAGCATGGCCATGACGATCAGGCCGGGCGCGATGAAATCCGCGAAAGGAACCCCCATCACGGTGCGCCCGCTCCGCCCCAGAGCGACAGAGAATATGATCAGGTAAAGCAGGGTTGTGATCCCCGGCGCCCAGACGGTTTGCATCTGCACCTTGAAGAAGCGACGCACCTCCTTCAAATAGAGGGTCTTGAGGCCTCCCCAGTTGACGTTCCGGATCACCGGTTCGCCAGGGGCGGACCGAACCCATTTCGAAGGCGTGTCATTCATCGCGGGTAGCTCTAGAGGGCTGACGTGAGAGGCCGCAAGCTTCCCTGACCCGAAAAGGACTTACGCCATGTCATGGACCGATGAACGGATCGAGCGGCTGAAGGAGCTGTGGAGCCAGGGCATGACCGCCAGCCAGATCGCAGAGGAACTGGGAACGATCAGCCGTAACGCGGTGATCGGCAAGGCGCACCGGCTCGGGCTGCAGGCGCGGCCGTCGCCGGTCAAGCCGAACGAGCCGGCCCCGGTGTCCGGACTCGAAGTAGCGCCGGGCGACGCGGACCCGCTCGAAAGCCCGCCCTCCGATCTCGGCTCGGATGCGGACGAGGCTGCGGAACCGGCTGCCGCTGCGAAAGCGGAACCCAGTGCGGCGCCACCCCCGCCGCAGGTTGCCGCGAGCCAGGAAGATGCGCCCGTCAAGCCGCCGCAGGTGCGGGTCGTCTCCGTCGGCCCGGGCGGGTTCCTTCGCCAGGGTCCGGGCGATCAGCAGCAGCCGATCCCCCCTGCCCCGCCGCGCCGGCTGGTCCCCGCCAAGCCGAGCGCGGACGTGGCGGACAAGACCAGCCTGCTCGATCTCAACGAGAAGATCTGCAAGTGGCCGCTCGGCCATCCCGGCGAGCCCGACTTCCACTTCTGCGGGCGTCCGGCCAATCCGGGCTTCCCCTATTGCGTCGAGCATTGCGGTGTCGCCTATCAGGCGCAGATGCCGCGCCGCGACCGCCGACCGCCACCGCCGCTGCCATTCGGCGGCCCGCGGGTGCGTTGAGGCATCCCAGCCGCGTTGACATTGGCGTCAGCCCGGACTCGATCCGGGCCAGGCTTCTCTCTACCGCCAGGTTTCTGCCGAGGCGGTTCGGTAATTAATCCAGCCCCGGATCAAGCCGGGGGGCGACGTGCTTTGAATGCCATTGGGATTACCCACCTGCCATCTCGGCAAACCTCTAAAGGTCCGGAAAGTAAAAAGCCCCGGCCTTGGGGAAGACCGGGGCTGTGACAGTCGGCCGGGGGGGGAGGCCGATCTATCGGGGGGGGGTATGGTGCTGAACGGGCGAGCCTGGGATTGGTTCCCGGAAAAAACGAAACGCTTCGGAATTTTCCGAAGCGTTTCGCCGACAGTCCGCGCAAAAGGCGACTATCTTCCGTCCCCCGACGCGGGGCTTAACAGAAATCAGGGTGGGCTGAAAGGGTTTACGCGCATTCACTCAGCCGGTTGCGGGACAGGGTCACCGGAAGGAGCGGGCCCGGCGGCGGACGGTGCGTGCGACTCGGGTCGACCAGGCTGCGCGTGACGATGTAGAAAACGGGCGTAAAGATCAGCCCGAACAGAGTGACCCGATCGGTGCGCAGATCCCGATCGCCAGCCCGCCTTTACGGGGATGCCGACCTAATCCAGGGTGACCACCTGCGCCTGCATTCCGCTCAATTCCGGGAGGCTGGAAAGCTGGGGGCGAACCTTGGCCAGATCGCCCACCACCACCACCGTCGCCTTCTCGATCGGAAGCTGCTCGGTGGCGAGGCGGCGCATGTCGGCGGCTTGCACCCCAAGTACGCTCGGAATGTAGCTTTGCAGCCAGTTGGCCGGCAGGCCGTGGAAGTCGCGATTGGCGAGGGAACCGATCAGGCCGCCGGGACTGGCGTTCTGGAGCACGAATGTGCCGGCCATCCAGGTCCGCATGCCGGCGGCTTCCTCTTCTTCCGGCGCTTCGGTCTGGAGGCGGCGCATCTCGCCGAACACTTCCTTCAGGGACGCGCCGGTGACGTCGGTGGTGACGTCGGCCTCGAACGCCCAGAGGGCCTCCCCCGCATTGTAGCTCACGCCGGAATAGGGCGAGTAGGTGTAACCTTTCTGCTCGCGGATGTTGCGGGTGATGCGCGAGGTGAAGGATCCGCCGAGCAGCGCGTTGGTGACCCGGAACGGCAGGTCCCCCGCCCCGCCCGCCACAGGCGCGGGATAAGCGACGCGGATCGTCGATTGCGGAGCGCCAGGCCGGTCGACCAGGATCAGCCTGGGCCCGGGCTGCGGCTTTGCCGGTAGGCTGAGCCGCTCGGGGCCGGGCTGCCAATCGGCGAACGCCTGATTGATCGCGGCTTTCACCGCGGCGGCATCGAACCGGCCGGCGACATACAGCCGCGCTCGCTTCGCCCCGAAGTTCTCGGCATGGAAGCGCCGCAGCTCGTCGAGGCTGTAGCCCTTGAGCTGCGCTTCGGTCGGGAACAGGCGGCCATAAGGATGGGCGCTGCCGTAATAAGCGGACGCCAGAGCCGCGTCGGCCGCCGAGTCCGGCTGCGACTTTGTCACGGCGAGATTGCGGAGCAGATTCTGGCGAATGCGCTCGACCTCGCGTGCCGGGAAGGTCGGCCGGCGGGCCACATCGGCGATCAACTTGATGCCGTTTGCGGCATGTTCGGACAGCATCGACACCCCGAACTGGGTCTCATGCGCATCGGCGCCGATACCGAGATTGCCGCCCATCGAGGCCGCCGTTTCCGCGATCTGCGCGCCAGTCCGCCCACCGGCGCCTTCGCGCAGCATCTGGGCGGTTATGAGCGGCAGCCAGGTCCGCTCGCCCGCATTGAGGCCACCTGCATAGACTCGCAGGCTGACCGTGGCCTTGGGGACGATGCCGTAGGGGATGAGCGTCACCTGCATCCCGTTCGGGAGGCGGTAGGTTTCCGAAGCGGGCACCGTGAACGGCTTGGGTGTTCCGACCGGCGGCTGCGGTGGATAGGTCTGAGCGGCGGCCGCGCCCGGGCTGGAGGCAAGGGCCGCCGCAATGGCGAGCGAAACGAGGCGGCGGATCATTTCGAAGCTCCCGTGCGGGCGGCGGCGGCAGGCTGAGCCGCGCCTGGATCGACCAGCAGAACCGTCCGGTTCGTGGGCCGGAGATATTCCTTGGCGGTGGCGAGCAGCAGATCGGGCGTGACCCGGTTGAAGCCCGCCTCGAGCCGGTTCACCCAGTTTGGATCATTCTCCCACATCGCGCCCACCGCGAGCATGTCGATCAACCCGAATCGGGTGCTCGGATCGGCGGCGTTGTAGAGCGATGAGCGAAGCTTGGTGCGGGCGCGGTCCAGCTCCTCCTGGGCCACCGGGCGGGTTCGGATGTCTTCGATCACCTGGTCCATGGCCTGGCCGATCTCGGGACGGGTCTTGGCCGGATCGTGGACAAACGCCACCGTCCACAGCATCGGGCCATTGTAGTTGAACATGTTGCCCAGGCCGATGTTGATCCCGCCCTGAACCCCGCCGGTGATGCCGGTCTCGCGCACCAGCTTCTGGTACAAGCGGCTGTCCTGGCCCTGCACGAGGATCTGGTCGAGCAGCCCCATCGCGTACCATTCAGGGCTGCCGCGCTTGGGCACGTGCCAGGCGGCCGTGTAGGCCGGCCGCGGCGCGAGCTTGTCGACCTTGGTCTGCACCTTCTCACGCGTTTGCCGAGGCTCGGAGATGTCGGGCAGCTTGACTGGCGCGCCGCGCGGCACCCCGCCGAAATAGCGGTCGATCATCGCGCGGGTGCGGGCGTAATCGATGTCGCCGGCGACGACGAGCACGGCGTTGTTGGGTCGGTAGAAGCTGTTGAAGAACTGCTTGGCGTCCTCCACCGTCGCGGCTTCGAGCTGGGCCAAGTCGCCGTAGAAATTGTGCGCGTTGTACCAATTCTCGTTGGCGACTTGCGGCATGTCGAGCCACGGCCAGCCGCCGTAGGGCTGGTTTAGGACGTTGACCTTGACCTCGTTGGTGACCACCCCCTGCTGGTTCTTGAGCACCTCCTCGTTGATGGCGGGCGCGCGCATGCGATCGGCCTCGACCCACAGCACCGTTTCCAAGGCGTTGGAGGGAACGACCTCGTAATAATTTGTGAAATCAAACCGGGTGGAGCCGTTGTTCACGCCGCCTGAATTGTAGATGATCTTGTCGAACGTGCCCTTGGGAGCGTTGGCGGACCCCTGGAACATCAGATGCTCGAACAGGTGGGCGAAGCCGGTGCGGTTGCGCGGCTCGATCCGGAAGCCGATGCCGTAATAGACGCCCACCGTCGCAGTCGGCACCGAAGGATCGCGCGACAGCACGACCTTGAGGCCGTTCGGCATCGTGTAATAGCGCGTCTCGATGTTGAGGCCGGTCGCGGCGGCAGCGGGCCGGCGTTGCGCCTGGGCTGCCGAGGGCAGCAGGCACGGGACGAGGGCGAGCGCCGCAGCGGTCGCAAACAGACGTGGTCGCATGAAAAGCCCCCTTTCCAGGTCTGCGGCGAAGCTAGCCGCGCGAGTGCGTTCCGGTCAATCTTGGCTCCAGGACCGTCTGCGAACCGACGCGGCAGCCCGACAAACGACATTCCAGCCCGGATCGGGGCCGAATAGCCGGGTGACTTAGAGGACTAACACACTTTTTCCCTTGCATGTCAGCCCTGCTCCACCCAATCTCCCGCGCAAAAGCTGCAAAGGTGGAAAGATGGCCAGCACCGCGACCGCGACCGAGACCAAGCTCAAGCTCGATCCTCCCGAAGCGCTGAACGCGATCCAGCCGCAGGAGGCGGCGGGACTCGTGCCGCTGAAGGAGGCGGAGCGGACCCTGCTTGAGAGCAAGGTCGATTCCTTCATCGACGATCTGGTCGCGACTGACGCGAACAGCCCGGAATTCGGCAAGAAGATCGACCAGCTCACCAACATGGGCCGCAAGGAGATCGCGGAGGCCGCCGGCCATTCCAATCGCTTCCTCGACCGGCCGGTCAAGGCGATCGACGCCGATACCGGCATCGGCGCCGACCTCACCCAGCTTCGCCGCACCGTCGAGGAGCTCGATCCCGGCCGCCAGGGCAATCTGTCGACGCCGCGCAGGATCCTCGGCATCATCCCGTACGGCAACAAGCTCGGCAATTACTTCCAGAAATATCAGTCCTCCCAGACCCACATCTCGAAGATCCTCGGCAGTCTCGCGTCCGGCAAGGACGAGCTGCTCATGGACAACGCAGCGATCGACGTCGAGCGGGCGAACATGTGGAAGACGATGGGGCGTCTCGAGCAGATGATCCACATTTCCAAGACGCTCGACCAGCGGCTGGAGGAAAAGGCGAACGAACTCGACGCCACCGACCCCGCCAAGGCGAAAGCCATCCGCGAGACCGCGCTCTTCTACACCCGCCAGCGCACGACCGATCTCCTGACTCAGATGGCGGTGACGGTGCAGGGTTATCTCGCGCTCGACCTCGTCAAGAAGAACAATATCGAGCTGGTGAAAGGCGTCGACCGCGCCTCAACGACCACGGTGGCGGCGCTGCGGACGGCGGTCACGGTTGCGCAGGCGCTGACCAACCAGCGGCTGGTGCTCGACCAGATCACGGCGCTCAACGCCACCACGGCGAATATGATCGACCGCACCGGCGAGCTCCTCAAGAGCCAAACCGGCGACATCCACAAACAGGCCGCTTCCGCGACCATTCCGCTGGAAACGCTGCAGCGCGCGTTCCAGAACATCTACGACACGATGGACACGATCGACCGCTTCAAACTCGAAGCGCTCGGCAACATGAAGCAGACGGTGAACGTGCTCACCAGTGAGGTGGAGAAGTCCCGCGGCTACATTGCGCGCGCCGAGGGCGTCGAGCAGAACCGGCTCGCCGGCGGCGGCGCGCGCGGCGACAACCTGCTGAGCTCGCTGGCAAGCTGAGGTGAGTTCGCGCTCGATCGACGATGCGATCGCCCGGTTCGACGAGCTCTCCGCTCGCATCGACGGGCACACGCCGCAATTGCGCGTAGCCGGGCGGCGGGCGGGCGGGCGCAGCGTCGCGCGAGTCAGCAAGCGCATCGCGAATGTCGGGATCGCGCTCGGGCTGCTGTTCGCGACGACGATCGGATTCGGACTGATCGTCGGCCCGATCGGGATGAACGGCCTGTTCCTGGTCGTGACGGCGGCGATATTCGCCTTGATCCTGTTCTCCTTCTGGCCGGCGTCAGAGCCGAAGCGGGTCGCTTATTCCGATCAGTTGCCTACCAAGGCAGTGGTGCAGCAGCTGGACAGCCTGCTTGTCCGCCGCCGCGCCGCATTGCCCGCCCCGGCGGCGCGGCGGGTGGATGCGATCAGCCAGCAATTGCCGTTGCTCGAGCACAAGCTCGCCGACCTGAACCCGCTCGATCCGCTCGCCCAGGATGCGCGGCGCCTGATGGGCAAGCATCTGCCGGAGCTGATCGACCGCTATGAGCGGGTCCCTGCCGAATATCGCAACCAGCGCGATGGCGAGGGTCTGAGCGTGGACGAGCGGCTGGTAGCGAGCCTCGACGCCGCGCACGCCGCGCTGGACGATCTCGGCTCCCGCCTCGTCCAGCAGGATCGCGACGCGTTCGAGACGCAAGGGCGCTTCATCGAGAGCCGCTACAAGGATGGTGGCGCCGCCGGAGACGCGTGACGATGCGGATCGAGATCGGCTGGGCGCTCGGCAGGGCGGAGGATTTCCTCCGGCGCCAGATCAAGACCAAGGCGGTGCGCGAGGCCGAGGCGCGGCAACGCGAGCGTCAGGCCCAGGAGAACAAAGTCCGCTTCCAGGAGCGGGCGCGCGAGGCCGGCCGGCGGCTCGGCCGCGCGGCGGCGGTGACAGGGCTTTCCGGCGCAAGTGTGATCGGCTACGGGATCGCAGTTGCTCCGGTCGGCGGTCCCAGCCTCGTCGCTGCGGGAGCCGCGACGCTCGCAGCCGCAACCGCTGCGCTCGTCTGGCCCTCGCGGCGCGCCCCGGCCGGAGAGAGCGTCGCAAGGGCGGAATTGGCGGCTCTCCCGTTTCGGGCGGAGGATTACCTGCTGCGGCATCGCGACCTCCTTCCTTCCGTCGCGTGCGCGGCGCTCGATGCCATTCACGACGCGCTAGGCGAACTCGATCGCCACCTCGGCGAGCTGCACCCGGACGCGCCGCTGGCAGGCGAAGCGCACCGCCTCCTCCAGGCACATCTGCCGGGGCTGATCGACTCCTTCCTCGCCTTGCCCAAGTCGGCCCGTACGCCGGATGTGTGCGGCCGGCTGGCGCAGAGCTTGGGCGTACTCGCGGACGAGTTGGCGCGCCTGACAACTGAGATCGGCCGCGACCGCATGACCAGCTTCGAGACGCAGGAGCGCTTCGTCCAGAGCCGCTATCGCGAGCGGGGCTGGTGAGTCGCTCCCTCTCCCCTGGGGGGAGAGGGAGGGGGTGAGGGGAAGCGAGCGTTCAGCAAGCGCCTGGCTCGGCGAGCGAGTAGCCTCGGAGTCAGGAACCCCTCACCCAACCCTCTCCCCGCGGGAGAGAGGGCTTGTTATGCGCCCTTGAAATGCTGCGCCGCTTCTTCCCCGATCCGTTCATCCTGTGGCTGATCGGGGCCGTGCTGGTCGGCAGCCTGCTGCCCGTCCGCGAGGCCGCCGCGGCCGCCGTCGATGCAGCTACGCTTATGGCCATCTTCGCCCTCTTCTTCCTGCACGGCCTTCGGCTCCCACGCGAGGCTCTGCTCTCCGGATTGACTGACTGGCGGCTGCACCTGGCGATCCTAGCGTCGACTTACGCTGTCTTCCCGCTGGTCGGTCTCGCGTTGCAGGCGCTGGCGCCCGCCCTGCTGACGCCCGCGCTCTGGGTCGGCATCCTGTTCCTGTGCGCATTGCCCTCGACCGTACAGAGTTCGATCGCCTTCACATCCGTGGCTCAAGGCAATGTTGCCGGCGCGGTCGCCGCGGCGGCGGCGTCGAACCTGCTCGGCGTGTTCCTGACGCCGCTGCTGGTCAGCCTGATGCTGAGTACGGCCGGCGCGGACTTCTCGGGCGGGGGCATCGGCAAGATCGTCGCCCTGCTGCTGCTCCCGTTCGCGCTCGGCCACGCGCTCCGGCCGTGGCTGTTCTCGCTGGTGAAGGATCGCTCTGCCCTCACCACCGGCGTCGACAAGGGGACCATCCTGCTCGCCGTCTACGGCGCCTTCTCTGCCGCGGCTGTGGAGGGGCTGTGGCGCCGCATCCCGCTCCCGTCCCTCGCCGCGTTGGTGATGCTGTGCCTCCTGCTGCTTGGCCTCATTCTGCTCGCAGCTTACGCGATCGGCCGGCTCGGCCGCTTCGACAGCGGCAGCCGGGCCGCGATCCTGTTTTGCGGTTCGGTCAAGAGCCTGGCGAGCGGCGTGCCGATGGCTCGGATCCTGTTTCCCGGGCCGGTCGCCGGCTTCGTGATCCTGCCGATCATGATCTTCCACTCACTCCAGCTGATCGTCTGCGCCTGGATCGCGGCGCGGGATGGCCGCTCAGAATCTGCCGGAGGAGCGCAGCGCATAGCCGGTCGCGCCGAGCGCGAAACCGGCGGCGATCAGGCGGTCGCGCATCGCGTCGTCCGCCGGTCGGACCGCGAGCTCAAGCTCGTAGCGGCCGTCCTCGAACAGGCGCAGGTTCAGCGCCTCCATACCACTCTGGCTGACGAGCGGCAGCAGCAGCGCCCCCCGATCGCAGCGCGCATTGCCGGACAGGCCGCCCGGCAGGGTCAGACCGCCGACGTCGCCCGCAATATCGGCGCGGACCAAGCCCTCGGCGCTCGTGCATTGCCCGTCGGCGAAATGCGCGGTCATGTCGCTCAAATCGACCCCGCCGACCGGCAGCGGCGCCAGCGCCGAGCCGATCTGCAGCCGCGCGGTCATGTCGTCCACGCCGAAGCTGTGGCGGGAGACGGTGGCGGAGCCGACGAACGGATTCTGCTCGTCGGCGCGGGACAAATCGACGCGGGCCCGACCGAGGAAAAGCGGCAGCGTGCGAAGCTGCGCGGTGAGGTCGCCCAGCGCCACCGTGCCGATCTGCGCCTCGGAGAGGCTGCCGAGCCAGATGCTGCCCTGCGCCTCGCGGGCCGCGAAGCCGCGATCGTCCAGCGTCAGCCAGTCGAGCGCGAGCCGGAGGGGGAGCAGCGCCAGCAGGGAGAACAGGAAGGCGCAGACGAAGAACAGCGTGCGTCCGAGCGGCAGGCGGATGCGCATCAGCCGGCCCTCGTGCGGAAGGTGATCTGGACCGCCAGCGTCTGATCGCTGTTGGTGGTGGCGCTCATCCGCTCGACGATCAGCCCGTTGCGTGATTCCATCTGCCGGACCCACCCGAAGAACGCCTGCGGCCGCACGTTGCCCAGCACCATCGTTGCCCGGTCCGCCCCCTGCGGCTCGACGCGGGAGACCGGGAAGCCCGCCCCCGTCGCGGCGCTGCTCAAGACGGTGGTGAGCGGGCCGGCAAGCGCGCTACGCGGAGCACCGGACAGCGATCGGATCGCCGCCGCCTGAGCCCGCGCCTCGGCGAGCCGCAGCACCGCAGTCGTGTGTCGCTCCCGGGCCGCGGACAGGCTGTCGTTGACCGGCCGGATCACCAGCAGCCAGACCAGCACCAGAGCCAGCAGGCCGGCCATCGCCAGTAGGAGCCTTTGCTCCCGGAGAGTGCGGCCCCGCCACCAGATTCGGACAGTGTCGTTCATTGCGCTCGCACCGTGAGATCGGCCGTGGGGCGGCCGCCACTGCTTCGCTCCGGCCCGGCCAGCACCGACAGGCCGGCGGCTGCCAGTTGCTGCTGGACGAGCGGGATCGCGGCCGGGGTCTCGCCCTGGACGGTGGCGCGAAGCGAGCCGTCCGGCTCGAACGCCATTGCGGTCAGCGATGCGCCCGGCACGCCCTGGATCGCAGCGAACAGGCCGGAGGCGAGCGCCGAATATCCCGCCCCGCCGCCCAGGCTCGTCACCCGTTCGCCGAGCCGGTCGGCCGCGTTGGCGGCGCTGATCCCCGGCAGCGCGGCTGCGGCGATCCGGGTCCGCTCCGCGTCCAGCCGATCCGCTTCGAACGTGTAGCGGAAGATGGATACGATCTGGATTGCCAGGGTCACCAGCAGCAACGCGACCGCAAGCGCCGCCAGCCGCTTCATCAGGGACCATTCGATCTTCCACCGGCGGCGCTTGGCAAAGGCGCCCTGGCGCAGATTGACGACCGGATCGGCAATGGTGGCGGCGAGCCCGCCTTCGAACGCCTCGTCCGCAACTTCCTGAACCGGCGCGTCTGCGACCACCAGCTCGGCGAGTTCGGGCTCCACGCTGAACGCGTCGGCCTGGCCGCGATAGATGGGGGTGCTGCCGCGGTGATAGCGCGAGAAACCTTCGGCCGGTGGCGCGAGCAGCAGCGGCTCGGGCAGCACAACGTCGGGATCGAGCCCCGCTCCCTGGAGCCGGCTCAGCCAGCCGGCCATGGCAAGCGCGGGCACGAGCGCGACAGGACGTAGCGCGCTTTCTACGTGCTCGCTTCCCACCGCGACATGCATGTCGGCGAGCGGCTGGAGGCTGACCTCCGCCGCCACCAGCCGTGCCGCCGCAATCGCCTGGGCGGGCGTCAGGCCGGCGGGAACTTCCAGCCAGTGCAGCGCGACCGCCTCGCCGGGAACGACCGCGGCGACCCGCAGCGGGGCGCCCGTGGCCGGGTCGACGAGGCCCGGCAGCGCCTCCAGCCCTTTGCCCCGCTCCACGACCGCGCCGTCCGACAGCCGCAGCCAGCCTTCGAATTCGTGGCGATCATCGATGAAGATGAGGAGGGCGTCGGCGGCGCTCAATCGTCACTCCCCCACCGTCTCGCCACCACCCGCGCGGGCGCGATACGCGCGTCCACCAAAGCCGTCTCGTTGAGCTCCGCCCCATTTAGCGAGACACGCAGATCGGCCTGGAACCACCGGGTTCTTAGCTGAGGTTGCAGTTGCACGTCGAGGGGCAGGAGAATGGTGACGAGCTCGGGCGTGCGATAGAAATCGCTCTGGCTTGCCCACCCCGAGGCCGGGCGCGAGGCGATCACCGCCCTCGCTTTCTCGATCGGAATCTGTCCGGGCGAGAGCATCGAAAGCAGAGGCGCCTGCTCAAGCGTCAACGTGTTGATGTTGATCGGCGAAAGCTCGGCTATCGGCAGCGCGCAGACCCAGGGCTTCAGCCGGGCATAGACTTCGGGGGTCATGCCGGAGACCGTCCGAAGCTCACTGATGTCGGCGAACAGGGTGTTGCCGGTTCGATACCGCGCCGCGCCCCCTCCATATTGCGGGTCCTCCGCACCCGAGGCGGCTGGATTGCCGTCGCTGTCGACCCAGTCGCCTGCCGACTCCGCGATGCGCCGTGCCTGGTCCGCCGGCACCTCCAGCACACGCATCAGATCCTCGAACTGGCGAACGCCGACCAGGCGGGCTTGAAGCGCACCGGGCAGCCGGCCCTCCGCCACACTATTGACGTTGAAGCAATTGCCGCCATCGCGAACCCGCGCTTCGACGATGCCGCCGTCCGGCATCGGAATGCGCCGCACCTGCGTGTTCCAGCCGCCGGCGAGCGTGGTTCGCTCCGGGCTGAGCGCGATCAGGTCGTCCACCGTCAGCGCAAGCAGCGATTCGACGCCCATGGCATAAGCGCGCGCCTGATCGAGCGCGGCCCCGTTCACCGCGAGCGCAGTCGACAGGCGCAGCCGCTCCAGGGCGGTTGCCGCCAAGGCGGCCATGACCGCGACGAGGAGCAGGACGGTGAGCAGCGCCGCGCCCCGCTCGCGCTGGGGGATCGGGCTCGGCCTCACGGGGCTGCTCCCACCAGAAACAGCTGGCGAACGCGGCCGCTCGCCTGCGTGTCGATCACCATTTCGACGGCAAGCGGCAGGAGGCTCGGCTGGGTCGGATCCCAGCGGTCGCGCCACTGCCCCTCGCCGTCCCGATAGCGCAGCCGCAGCGATCGCACGCCCGTCGCCACCGGAACGGCGGGAAGCGGCGGTGCCCCGTCGACGCGCGGGTAAGCAATGCGCTCAAGCCGATCGCCCACCAGCCGATACTCGACTTTCTGCAGCGATGGACGGCCCGTATCGTCCAGATTCTCCCATCCGCGCCGGACCAGCGCAAGCACGAGCGCTTCGCTCTGCCCGCTGCCGCCGAGCAGCGCCGGGCGCGCCGCGCCGGCTTCGTCCCGCGACACGCGCGACGCGGCCTGGGCGAGGTCTCCGGTCAGGAGCGCGCCGGCGCGCCGCGTCTGGGACAGGGTCTTCAGCCGCTCCCCGGCAACCTCCTGCGCGCGAACGCTGAACGAAAGCAGCCCGACCCCCGCCGCGGCGAGCAACGCGAAGATGGTCAGCGCAACGAGCAGCTCGACCAGAGTGAAGCCGTTTGCCTGCTTCACCCTGCCCTCCGGAACACGGTCAGGCGCGCGCGTTCGGGACCGAGCTGGCTCTGCACCTCAATGCGGATCTGCTGGATGCGCGGCTCGGGCGAACGCGCCACCGTTCGCGTCCAGTTCCAGCCGCGGCTGCCGTTGACTTCACGCCCGCCGCTCCGCCCGAACGCCGGCGGCACCGGGTCGGTCAGCGCCTCGACGGCAAGGTTGCGCGCCACGATCTGCGCCATCGCCTGATCCTGCAGCCGCGCCGTGCTTGCCACCGTCGCGCCTTCAAGACGGAGCAAGGCAAGCGCGGCGAGGCTGAACACCGCCAAAGCGACCAGCATTTCGATCAGCGTGAAGCCATCCTCACGCCCGGACACGGATCGACCCATCATGGCCGAAGTCGACCGTCACGCGTTCTTGCTCCCGCTGCAAGGTCAGCGCCGCGGGTTCCGCGAGGCCAGTCGAGTCGAAGACGATCCGGACTGGCCCCGCGGCGCTCGTGCCTTCGGTCCAGCTCTGTCGTTCGAAGGGCCGGTCGGCGAGCGGCTGCCAGCCAGCCTGCTCGCGCCGATCGAAGGCGTAGCCGGCGGCATCGATGCGCAACGCGAGCGGGCGCGCCTCCAGGATTGCGCGCTCCTGCGCCGCATTGGCGCGCGCCGCGAACCGCTCCGCTTCCGATGTCAGGCTGCCGCGCGGATCGGGGATGGCGAGGATCACCGCCGCCGACATCATGCCGATGATGGCGAGCACGACGAGGAGTTCGAGAAGGGTGAAGCCCGAGATCCTCCCCGGCACGGGGAGGGGGACCGCTCGAAGTGCGGTGGAGGAGGCTTGGAGACTAGCGCTGAGCTTAAGGGGCCCCCTCCACCACCGGCTGCGCCGGCGGTCCCCCTCCCCATCCTGGGGAGGATTCAGGTTACTCCCAGTTGCCGATGTCCGCATCTTCGCCCTCACCGCCTTCGCGGCCGTCGGCGCCAGTCGAGTAGATGCTGAACGGCTGCCCGTTCCGCCCCGGCGCGGCGTAGCGGTAGGGGTTGCCCCAGGGGTCGTTCGGCAGGCGCTTGACGAAGCCCTCGCCGACGAGAGCCTGGAGGCCATCGCCGCTCGGATAGTTGAGCTTGGACAGGCGATACATTTCCACACCCTGCTCGAGCGTCGATATGTCCGCCCTGACCTTCGTGGCGGCGGCTTTGTCGGTGGCCGGGGCGACGTTGATCAGCACCACGGTGGCGAGCAGGCCGATGATGACGATCACCACCATCAGCTCGACCAAGGTGAAGCCCTCTTCACTCCTCCCCGGCACGGGGAGGGGGACCGCGCGGAGCGTGGTGGAGGGGGTCCTCCACGCGCACTGCGGGTCTCGAAGCCCCTTCCACCGCCACCTACGGCGGCGGTCCCCCTCTCCGCCCCGGGGAGGGTCTTGGGCGATCACGTTCATACCTATCCTAACCCGCCCGCGAGCGTGTCCAGTTGCAGAATGGGGAGCAGGATCGACAGCACGATCAGCGCGACGATCCCGCCCATGACGACGATGATGGCGGGTTCGAGCAGCGACAGGGCGGTCGCGGTGAAGGTGTCGAACTCGCGTTCGAGATAATCGGCGGCGCGCTCCAGCATGATGTCGAGCTTGCCCGACGCCTCGCCGCTCGCCGCCAGATAGACCAGCAACGGGGGGAACACCCCTGCCCGACGCAGCGCGACCGACAGGCTGCCGCCGGTGCGGATCGCCTCCGTGATGTCGCCCGAGGCAGCGCGGAGCGCGCGGTTGTGCACCGTCTGGGTGGTGAGCCTGAGCCCCTCAAGCAGCGGCAACCGGCTCGCCACCATGGTCGAAAGCGTGCGCGCCATCCGGGCGGCGTGGAGGTCGCGCAGCAAGCGGCCGATCAGCGGCATGCGCAGCAGCGAACGATCGAAGCGCAGCCGCAGCGTCTCGTCTTGAAGGGCGCGGCCGAACAGAAGCGCGACGCCCACCAGCCCGATCGCCAGTGCCCACCACCAGTTGGCGAGGAACTCGGACAATCGAATGACGATCCGGGTGAGCAGCGGAAGCTGCTGGCCGACATCCTCGAACTGCTCGACGACGCGCGGCACGACGAAGATCATCAGCGCCATCACGACGAAGCTCGCCACGATTGCGAGCACGATCGGGTAGGCAAGCGCGGAGGTCACTTTGCCGCGCACCTGCGCCTGTCGTTCGAGCAGGTCGGCGACGCGCTCTAGGATCGGCGGCAGGGTGCCGGAACTCTCGCCCGCCGCGACCATCGCCCTGTAAAGCGGTGGGAAGCTTTGGCCTTCCCGGTTCATCGCTTCGGACAGCCGGCGGCCTTCGACTACGCCGGCATGGACGTTGCCGAGTATGCGCTGAGTTTCCGGCCGCTCCGCCTGGCGCGCGATGGTGCGCAGCGACTCCTCCAGTGGACTGACTTGAACGAGCGTCGCAAGCTGGCGCGTGAACAGGGTCAGCTGCTTG
>NZ_DASVTH010000041.1:0-202380 GCF_036387615.1 Allosphingosinicella sp. | reverse complement strand
AAGGATCTCACCGACTCGGTGAACTCGATGGCAGGCAACCTAACGGGTCAGGTGCGCAACATTGCGGAAGTCACCACCGCGGTGGCGAAGGGTGACCTTTCCAAGAAGATCACGGCGGAAGCGCGCGGCGAGATTCTCGAGCTCAAGAACACGATCAACGTGATGGTCGATCAGCTGAACGGCTTCGCCTCCGAGGTGACGCGCGTCGCGCGTGAGGTTGGCACCGAAGGCAAGCTCGGCGGCCAGGCGCGCGTGGAAGGCGTCGCCGGCACGTGGAAGGACTTGACCGACAACGTGAACCTGATGTCCGACAACCTCACCGGCCAGGTCCGCAACATCGCCGACGTGACGACCGCGGTGGCCAAAGGCGACCTCTCCAAGAAGATCACGGTGGACGTGAAGGGCGAGATCCTCGAGCTCAAGAACACCATCAACACGATGGTGGATCAGCTCAACGGCTTCGCCTCCGAAGTGACGCGCGTGGCCCGCGAAGTGGGCACCGAAGGCAAGCTCGGCGGCCAGGCGCAGGTGGAAGGCGTCGCCGGCACCTGGGCCGACTTGACGGACTCGGTGAACCGCATGGCGGGCAACCTCACCGGCCAGGTCCGCAACATCGCCGAAGTGACGACCGCGGTGGCGTCCGGCGACTTGTCCAAGAAGATCACCGTCGACGTGAAGGGCGAGATCCTCGAGCTCAAGAACACGATCAATACGATGGTGGATCAGCTCAACGGCTTCGCGTCGGAAGTGACGCGCGTGGCGCGCGAGGTCGGCACCGAGGGCAAGCTTGGCGGACAGGCCCAGGTGCCGGGCGTCGCGGGCACCTGGGCCGATCTCACCGACAACGTGAACCTGATGGCCGCGAACTTGACCGGTCAGGTGCGCAACATCGCTGACGTGACGACCGCGGTGGCCAAGGGCGACTTGTCCAAGAAGATCACCGTGGACGTGAAGGGTGAGATCCTCGAGCTCAAGAACACCATCAACGTCATGGTGGACCAGCTCAACGGCTTCGCCTCGGAGGTGACGCGCGTTGCCCGCGAGGTCGGCACCGAAGGCCGGCTCGGCGGGCAGGCGCAGGTGGAAGGCGTTGCCGGCACCTGGAAGGACTTGACCGACAATGTGAACGCGATGGCGACCAACCTGACGGGTCAGGTCCGCAACATCGCCGAGGTGACCACGGCGGTGGCGCGCGGCGACTTGTCCAAGAAGATCACCGTCGACGTGAAGGGCGAGATCCTCGAGCTCAAGAACACCATCAACGTCATGGTCGATCAGCTCAACTCCTTCGCCTCCGAAGTGACCCGCGTGGCCCGCGAGGTCGGCACCGAGGGCCGGCTCGGTGGGCAGGCGCAGGTGATCGGCGTCGGCGGCACTTGGAAGGATCTCACCGAAAACGTGAACGCGATGGCCGCGAACTTGACCGGCCAGGTCCGCAACATCGCGGAAGTGACAACCGCGGTGGCGCTGGGCGATCTGTCCAAGAAGATCACGGTGGACGTGAAGGGCGAGATTCTCGAGCTCAAGAACACCATCAACACCATGGTCGATCAGCTGAACGGCTTCGCCTCGGAAGTGACCCGCGTGGCGCGCGAGGTCGGCACTGAAGGCAAGCTGGGCGGCCAAGCGCAGGTGCGCGGCGTCGCCGGCACCTGGAAGGATTTGACCGACAACGTCAACCTGATGGCCGACAACTTGACCGGCCAGGTCCGCAACATCGCCGACGTCACGACAGCAGTGGCGAAGGGTGATCTTTCGAAGAAGATCACCGTCGAGGTGAAGGGCGAAATCCTGGAGCTCAAGAACACCATCAACGTCATGGTGGATCAGCTCAACGGCTTCGCGTCGGAGGTGACGCGCGTCGCCCGCGAGGTCGGTACGGAAGGCAAGCTCGGCGGCCAGGCGCAGGTGCCGGGCGTGGGCGGCACCTGGAAGGATCTCACCGACAACGTGAACCTGATGGCGACCAACCTCACCAATCAGGTGCGCGGCATCGCAGACGTCGTGACCGCCACCGCGCAGGGCAACCTCAAGCGCAAGCTGACGCTCGAGGCCAAGGGCGAGATCGCCGCACTCGCCGAGACGATCAACTTCATGATCGAGACTTTGTCCACCTTCGGCGACCAGGTGACCAACATGGCCCGCGAGGTCGGCATCGAAGGCCGGTTGGGCGGTCAGGCCCGCGTACCGGGCGCCGCGGGCCTGTGGCGCGACCTCACCGACAACGTGAACCAGCTCGCCGCCAACCTCACCAACCAGGTGCGCTCGATCGCAGACGTCGCAACCGCGGTGACCAAGGGCGATTTGACCCGTTCGATCGCGGTGGAAGCCTCGGGCGAGATGGCCGCGCTCAAGGACACGATCAACGAGATGATCCGCAACCTGAAGGAGCAGACGCTCAAGAATGCGGAGCAGGATTGGCTCAAGACCAACCTCGCCCGGTTCAGCCGCATGCTGCAGGGCGAGCGCGATCTTTCCACCGTGTCGAACCTCATCATGTCCGAACTCGCGCCGCTGGTGAACGCGCAATACGGCGTGTTCTACGTCACCAAGCGCGAGGAGGACGAGACGGTCCTGGAACTCGCCGCCAGCTATGGCGCCGAGAGCAAGGACGAGCTCAAGCCCGTCTTCAAGCTGCGCGAAGGCCTGGTCGGCCAGGCCGCGGCCGACAAGCGTGCGATGCTGCTCAAGAACGTGCCGGGCGAGTTCATCCGCATCGGCTCAGGGCTTGGCCACGCGCCGCCCGCCACGATCAACATCCTCCCCGCTCTGTTCGAGGACGATGTAAAGGCGGTGATCGAGCTGGCCTCGTTCCATGAGTTCAACGAGACTCACCAGAGCTTCCTGGACCAGCTCATGGAATCGGTCGGCATCGTCTTGAACACGATCGCCGCCACGATGAGGACGGAAGGCCTGCTCAAGCAATCGCAGCTGCTGACGCAGGAGCTTCAGGCGCGCCAGACCGAACTCACCACCAAGCAGGAAGAGCTGCACGCGACCAACGAGGAGTTGCAGGAGAAAGCGCAGCTGCTCGAGAACGAGAAGAAGCAGGTCGAAGCCAAGAACATGGAAATCGACATGGCGCGCCGCGCGGTCGAGGAAAAGGCGGAGCAGCTTGCGCTCACGTCCAAGTACAAGTCCGAGTTCCTGGCCAACATGTCCCACGAGCTTCGCACTCCGCTCAACTCGCTGCTCATCCTGTCCAAGCTGCTCGCCGACAACCCGCAGGGCAATCTCAACGAGAAGCAGACGGAGTTCGCGCGCACGATCCACTCGGCGGGCTCGGACCTTCTCAGCCTGATCAACGACATCCTCGACTTGTCGAAGATCGAATCCGGAACGGTTTCGATCGAGCTTGGCGACATGCCGATGGTTACCCTGCGCCAGCACATGGACCGCACATTCCGCCAGCTCGCGGCCGACAAGAATCTCGACTTCAAGGTCGAATTCGACGCCAAGCTGCCTTCGACCATCAGGACCGACGAGAAGCGGCTGCAGCAGGTGGTGCTCAACCTCCTGTCCAACGCCTTCAAGTTCACGGCGCAGGGCGAGGTCACGCTGTCGGTCCAGTCGGTCACGAGCGGCTGGAGCACCAACCATCCAGTGCTCCGCAACGCGGACCGGGCGATCGCGATCGCAGTCACCGACACCGGCATCGGCATTCCGGAGGACAAGCAGAAGCTGATCTTCGAAGCCTTCCAGCAGGCGGACGGCACCACCAGTCGCAAATACGGCGGCACCGGTCTCGGCCTCTCGATCAGCCGCGAAATCGCGCGCCTGCTCGGCGGCGAGCTTCAGGTCCGGTCCAAGCCGGGCGAAGGCTCGACCTTCACGCTGTTCGTGCCGCTGCAGGCCGCCTCGACGCAGGCGCTCGGAACCATCGGGGGCACCACCGCCCGCTTTGAAAATAGCGGCGCGACTGTGCCGACTGCGCTGGCCGGCCCGGTCGAGGTGGTCGACGATCGCGACAATCTGGGCGACGATCCGTTCGTGCTGATCGTCGAGGACGACGTGACCTTCGCCTCGATCCTGCTCGATCTCGCGCGCGAATCCGGCCTCAAAGGCGTGGTCTCGACCGCCGGCGCGGGCACGCTCTCACTTGCCCGCAAGCTTCAGCCCGACGCCATCACGCTGGATCTCGGCCTCAGCGACATTGACGGCTTCGTGTTGCTCGATCTCCTCAAGCACGACGCGCAGACCCGGGCGATGCCTATCCACGTCATCTCGGGCGCGGAAGAAGCGGAGATCGTGGTCAAGATGGGCGCGTTCGGCGTCACCGCCAAGCCCGCCGATCACGAGGAGCTCGCCGGGGTCTTCGCCCGCATCCTCGCCGGTATCGACCGGAAGAAACGGCGCAAGCAGCGTGCCACTGGCGCCAACGACGTCGCGCCCGGGCCGCGCTCGGTGCCCGAACTCGCCGGCGCCAAGATCCTCATCGTCGACGACGACATCCGCAACATCTACTCGCTGACCAGCGTGCTGGAGAGCTACGGAGTCGATGTCCTCCATGCCGAGCGCGGCAAGGAGGGGATCCGCATCCTCGGGGAGACGCCGGGAATCGATATCGGCCTCATCGACATCATGATGCCGGAGATGGACGGCTATGAGACGATGCGGCAGATCAGGTCCCGGCCCGAGCTGGCGGATGTTCCGCTGGTCGCGGTCACCGCCAAGGCGATGAAGGGCGATCGGCAGAAGTGTCTCGACGCCGGCGCGTCCGACTATATCGCCAAGCCGGTTGACATCGAGCTGCTGCTCGCTCTCTTGCGCGTCTGGATCAGCCGGTCGCGCGAGCGGGCGGCAGCGGGACCGCGGCTCGTTTCGACCGCGGCCGAATAAGGACGGGCGAGGGAAAGCCATTGCCAGGCGAGTCATACGCCGTGCCGAGCTTTCGGCCCCTGGACGACGTGCCCGTTGAGGTGGAAGCGCCTGAACGGGCGCGCGTCCTGGTCGTCGACGACGACGAGCGCAACCTGCTCGCCATCGGGACGGTGCTGGAAGACGTGGCGGACGTGGTGGTCGCGGATTCAGGCGAAGAAGCGCTCCGGCAATTGTTGCGGGGTGAATTCGCGGTCATCCTGCTCGACGTCTTCATGCCGGGCCTGGACGGCTACGAGACCGCCCAGATCATACGCTCGCGCGAGCAGACGAAGCGCATCCCGATCGTCTTCCTGTCCGCGGTCAACAAGGAGGCCGAGCACCTGATCCGCGGCTATTCGATGGGCGCGGTCGATTATGTGTTCAAGCCGGTCGAGCCGATCGTGCTGCAGTCAAAGGTCGCCGTTTTCGTCGACCTGTTCCAGATGACGCGCGAGATCCGGCGCAAGGCGAAGCAGGAGCAGGCTCTGCTCGACGCCAACCTGAGGGCCAATGCCGAGCGGCTGCGCGCCGAGCAGGAACTGCGCATGGCGCAGCAGCGCCAGCAGGCGATCATCGAGTCGTTGCCAATCGTCCTCTATCTGGAGCCGCTCGAAAGCAGCCCGCGCCGCCCGGCGTTCGTCAGCGGAAACTTCGAGGCGGTGACCGGATTCACCCTGAACGACGTTCACGATCATCCGAACATCTGGGCCGACCGGCTGCATGAAGAAGATCGCGAGCGCGTGCTCGCCGCTCTCGCCGCCCGCAAGCAGAATGGCGCGTTCGCGGTCGAATATCGCTGGCAGTGCGCGGGAGGCGACTTCAAGCATTTCCTGGACCAGGCAGTGGTCCTCCGCGATCCGGCCGGCAATCCGGTGGAGTTCGCCGGGACGCTGATGGACGTAACCGACCGCAAGCTGCTGGAAACGCAGCTGGTCCACGCCCGCAAGATGGACGCCATCGGCCAGCTTACGGGCGGGATTGCCCACGATTTCAACAATCTGCTCGCCGCCGTTCTTGGTGGGCTCGGCATGATCGAGCGGCGCATCCCGCTCGCTGAGGACCAGCAGAAGATCGTGTCGATGACGCGCCATGCCGCCGAGCAGGGCTCCGAGTTGGTCTCGCGCCTGCTCGCCTTTGCAAGACGTCAGAAGCTCGAGCCCGCGCGAGTCGACGTGGCCCGGCTCGCGAAGACGACCCGCGAATTGCTCGCCCATACGCTGGGCGGGCTGGTCCAGCTCGATTGGGAGCCGGACGAGAGCATCTGGTGCCTCTACGCGGACGAGGCGCAGCTCGAACTGGCGCTGATGAACCTCATCATCAATGCCCGCGATGCGATGCCGGAGGGCGGCACGATCACGGTTACCGGTGAGAACCGGCTGCTCACGGATGATGGCGGTCTCGGTCTGCGGCCCGGCGAATATATAATGCTGGCGGTCACCGACAGCGGTTCGGGAATTGCGTCCGACATCCTCGAGCAAGTGATGGAGCCCTTCTTCACCACCAAGGATGTCGGCAAGGGCACCGGGCTTGGCCTTTCGATGGTCTATGGCTTCGTCAAGCAGTCGAACGGCGCGATCCGGATCGACAGCAAGCTCGGGCAGGGCACGCGCGTCGAAATCTGGATGCCGCGCGCGCCCGAGGCGTCGAGCAATGCCGAGGGCGACGTGGAAACGGTCGCTGCTCCGGACGGGGTCGGCACGCTCAGCATCCTCCTGGTCGATGATCACGCCGGGGTGCGCGCGACCACCGCCGCGATGATCGAGGATCTCGGCCATCGCGTCTCGGAAGCCGGGGAAGGGGAGGAACTGCTCGGCCGCCTCGCCGCGGACCCGGAGGGCTATGATCTGCTCATCACCGATTACGCCATGCCTCTGGTATCCGGGGCCGATCTGATCCGGCGGACCCGCGAGATCAGCCCGGGTCTCCCGGCCATCATCATCACCGGCTATGCCGAACTGGAGTCGATCGGCCGCCGGCCCGAGGACGTCCAGGTCATCGCCAAGCCGTTCACCTCTACGCAACTGGCGGCCGCGATTGCAGCCGCTGCGATCACGCGCCAGCCGGCCCACCGCGACGCTGCCGAGTAGCCTTTCACTTACCCCTCTCCTAACAGAGACGGCGCGGAGGGCAGGTGTTCAAGGGTAAGCTGCAGCTCAACCGGATCGCCCTGTACGGCGGGCTTCTCGCCGCGGGGACGCTCGCGCTGCAATGGCTGGACTATCAGCGTCTGGCGCGTTCTCATTCGAGCGAAATCTACATACTCCTAATTGCCGCGCTGTTCCTGGCGCTGGGTATGTTCGTCGGAAAGCGGCTGTTCGGAGGCGTTGCGCCTGCCGCTGCGACGGGCAATCCGAAGGCGCTCGCCGCGCTGGGAATCAGCCCGCGCGAACTGGCCGTGCTTCGCGAGCTCGGGGCGGGCCGCTCGAACAAGGAGATCGCGGCGGCGCTCAAGGTCTCGCCCAACACGGTCAAGACCCACGTCGCACGCCTGTTCGAGAAACTGGACGCCAGGCGCCGCACGGATGCGATCAACCGCGCTCGGGAACTCGGGATTGTGCCCTGACGCGGCAAATTTCGGGGTGATGGTGCCTCGATCACCCTTTCGGGCGATTGTCCCGCGCTGCGCGATGGTCTGATCGTGCAGCTGAAAACAGCGAGGGAGGCGATGAAGATGCTGCGCAAGATCATATCCTACGGCGCCATTGGCGGCCTAATCGTCGCCGTTCCGATGATCGCTATCATGGTTGCGACGGAAGGCCGGCCGCCATTGGAATATGGAATGCTGGTCGGCTATGCGACCATGCTGATTGCGCTCAGCACCGTGTTTGTGGCGATCAAGCGACAGCGGGATGTGGACGGCGGGGGCGTGATCCGTTTCTGGCCCGCCTTTGGCCTGGGGCTCGGGATCAGCGCTGTCGCCGGGCTGCTTTATGTGCTGGCCTGGGAACTCGCCCTCGCAATCACCCAAGCTGATTTCATAGGCAGCTACACCGAAACACTCATTGCCGAGGAACGCGCCAAGGGAGCCAGCCCCGCCGCCATCGCCAAGCTCAGAGCCGAGATGGAGGCGTTCAAGACCAGCTACGCGAATCCGCTTTTCCGAATGCCGCTGACCTTTGCCGAAATCTTTCCGGTCGGCGTGCTGGTCTCGCTGGTCTCGGCCGGCCTCCTGCGCAACCCCCGCTTCCTTCCTGCGCGCAGGGACTGAGGATGGCGGACCATGCTCGATGAAGGTCTACGCTGTGGCACTTCTATAGCCCGATCCGACCGTCTGCCATCCTTGGTAATCAGTCCTTCTACCAGCTAGGCGATTGCGCAGGTGGCAAGCGGCCGTAGTAGGGGACCCAGCAATGGAGTTCAGCGCAGCACAGCGAGACATGGTCGGCGCGGCGATCGGCGGCGCGCCCGGTGTGCTCGTGTCCGGGCTGGTGTGGCTTGCCGCAGGAGTTGTTTGGCTGCGTTGGGATGTAGCGTTCGCCTTTGGCGCGCTTTTTATCGGCGGCATGCTGATCGTGCCTGCCTCGCTCGCCATCGCCCGGCTTGTCTTCAATGCGCCCAAGGTCTCGCCGGGGAATCCACTCGAACGGCTCGGGTTGGAAAGCACCTTCGTTCTTTTTGGCGGTATTCTTCTGGCCTACATCATGCTTCATACTGCCTCCGAACTCGTCTTTCCGGTGATGGCGATCACGATCGGCGTGAGGTACTTCACCTTCCGAACGCTGTACGACGAGCCAGCCTATTGGGCACTGGGCGGTTCTCTGGCCGCGATCGGAGCGGTATCGGCGATAGGCCTCGTCACACTGCCGATGAACTTGGCACTCGCGGTAGGAACGATAGAGATCGGCTGTGCTGGCTTGCTGTTTGCTCGCTGGAAACGCCGAAACTAATGAGCTGAAATTCCGCGAGACTATATCCCGAAAGGGTGCGCGTTTCCCTGCGAAGCTGCGCTGAGCCCCGGCCGCCGCGGCATGGCGCGCTATCGGCGGCGGCTGGCGGAGAGAGTGGGATTCGAACCCACGGTGAGCTTGCACCCACGGCGGTTTTCAAGACCGCTGCCTTAAACCACTCGGCCATCTCTCCCGCCCATTAGCCTGTGGGCGCCCGCTCGCCTTAAGCCGCGAGCGCCGCTCCGTGCAAGCTGCGCGGCGGAACTGTTTGCCCACGCTATGCTTGTGCCCCTAAGCCCGGCCGCAGGAGGGGTCAGTGATGCGTTTCGTTCACCAGATGATGATGGCCGCGCTCGCGGCATTCCCGCCGTTCAGCGCGGGTACGGCAGTGGCGCAGGTTCGGTCCGGTCCATTCACAGAGGCGGGCTTTCGCGCCTACCTGCCGCAATTGCGGGCGCGGGCGGAGCGCGAGGGGGTGAGCCCGCGCACCATCGGCCTCGCTTTTGCCGACCTTCAGTTCAGCCCCCGCACCATCGAGCTCGACCAGGCCCAGCCGGGCGGCGCGGCCGGTTCCACCGCGATCCCGCCGTTCGAGCCATATCGCCGCCAGCACGTCTCCGCGCCGCTCATCAGCCGTGGCCAGCGTATCTATTCCGAGAACCTGTCCCAGCTGAACGCGATCGGCCGTCGCTACGGCGTCCAGCCCTCGATCATGCTCGCTATCTTCGGTCATGAGACCAGCTACGGTTCGGTCACCGGCGATTTCGACCTGCTCAATTCGCTCGCCAGCCTTGCCTACGAAGGCCGCCGCCGCGACCTCTTCGCCGATGAGTTCGTGGCTACCCTGAAGGCGATGGACCGCGGCATTCCGCGCAGCCAGCTCAAAGGGAGCTGGGCCGGCGCGACCGGCTATCCGCAGTTCCTGCCGTCCGTCTATCTGCGCCTGGCCGTCGACGGCGACGGGGATGGCCGCGCCAACATCTGGAACAGCCGGCCGGACGCGCTCGCCTCGATCGCCAATTATTTCCAGAATGCCGGATGGAAGCCGAACGTGCCGTGGGGCGTGCCGGTGCGCGTGCCGGACAGCTTCAGCCGCGCAGGCCTGTCCACGCGCCTGACCTCACCCCGCTGCCCCCGCGTGCACGAGCGCCACAGCCGCTGGATGAGCATCGCCGAATGGCGCGCCCAGGGGATCCAAGTCCAGAATGGCCGCTGGCCCGCGGATACGGAGCAGGCCACGCTGCTGGAGCCGGACGGGCCGGGCAGGACGGCTTATCTGCTCACCACCAACTACCGCACGATCCTCGACTATAATTGCTCCAACTTTTACGCGCTGTCGGTCGGGATCCTCGCGGACGAGATCGCCCGCTGAAACGCGCTGGCGGTCGCCGGGGCGATTGGTTAATGTCGGCCTGCGCGGGACAGCCGCGTGGGGCACAACTTCTAGGATCGGCTTTTATCCATGACGCGTAAGGCTTTGCTTTTAGGGTTCTTCGCTACTGCACTCAGCCTCCCGGCCAGCGCCGCCGCGCCGCCGTTCGACACGCCCGCGCCGGTCGCCTTCATGAAGGACCTGTCGTCCGGCGCCGTGCTCTACGCCAAGGATCCGGACCGGCGCGTGCCGCCCGCCTCGATGGCCAAGATGATGACCACGCACCTGGCCTTCCACCTCATCAAGCAGGGCGAGCTTAAGCTCCAGCAGATGTGCACCGTGCGCCCGGAAACCTGGCGCCAGTGGCACGGACCGCAGGCCGGCTCGACCATGTTCCTGTCCGCCGGCGAGCAGGTCAGCGTCGAGAACCTCCTCCACGGCATCGTCACCCTGTCCGGCAACGATGCCTCGGTGGTCCTGGCCGAATGCATCTCCGGCACCGAGCCCGCCTTTGCCCAGCGCATGAACGCGGAGGCCAAGCGGCTCGGCATGAACAATTCGAATTTCGGCAATTCGAACGGCTGGCCGGACGAGGGCGTGACCTACACCACCGCGCGCGATCTCGCCCGCCTCGCCGAAGCCACCGTCCAGGAAACGCCGGATCTCTACAAGGCCTTCTACCAGAAGGAGAGCTTCACCTGGGGAAAGACGCTGGGCAGCGGCCAGGCGATCACCCAGGGCAACCGCAATCCTTTGCTTGGCCGCGTGCCGGGGGCCGACGGCCTCAAGACTGGCCACACCGCGGAGGCCGGCTACGGCTTCACGGGCTCCGCCGAGCAGAATGGCCGCCGCATCATCATGGTCGTGGCGGGCCTTGGCAGCTTCAACCAGCGCATCGACGAGAGCGTCAAGTTCATGAACTGGGGCTTCCAGGCATGGAAGGCGAGGCCGCTCTTCGCCAAGGGCAAGCAGGTCGCCACCGCGCAAGTCCAGCTCGGCAGTGAGGACGAAGTCGCCCTGATCGCGCCGCGCAACCTCGCCGTTACCGTTCCCGCGGGCGCGGCCGGCGGCATGCGGGTCAAGGTCGTCTACGATGGTCCGCTCAAGGCGCCGATCAAGGCCGGCCAGCACGTTGCTGACCTGATTGTACAAACCGGCGACACTCCGCCCCAGCGCATGCCGTTGGTCGCGGCCGAGGCGGTGGACGAAGCGGGCTTCTTCGGACGCATGTGGGCCGGCCTCACTTCGCTGTTCGCCTGAGTTGAGCTCCACGGAGTGACGGGGGCGAGGGGCCGCTTCATCAGCCTCGAAGGCGGGGAGGGGGTCGGCAAGTCGACCCAGGCCCGCCGCCTGGCCGATGCGCTTCGGGCGCGAGGCATCGATCTGGTCGAAACCCGCGAGCCGGGCGGCAGCCCCGGCGCGGAGGCGATCCGCGGCCTGTTGCTACAGGGCGAGGAGGAACGTTGGACGGCGGAGGCCGAGGCGCTGCTGTTCGCGGCGGCGCGCGCGGACCATGTCGCCCGCACCATCCGGCCCGTGCTCGATCAAGGCCGGTGGGTGCTGAGCGACCGCTTCCTCGACAGCTCGGTCGCCTACCAGGGCGGCGCCGGCAAGCTCGGACCGGACGCGATCCGCGCCCTCCATGCCTTTGGCAGCGGCGGTTTTCTTCCCGACCGAACCTTGCTCCTGAACCTCCCGGCCGAAGCCGCCGCCGCCCGCGCCGTGCAGCGCGACGGCCATCCTGGCGACCGCATCGGCTCTCGCGGCGCCGATTATCACGCCGCCGTCGCAGCCGCGTTTCGCGCTATCTCCGATGCCGAGCCGAAGCGCGTGCGCCGCGTCGATGCGAGCGGCAGCCCCGGGGAGGTAACCGACCGCCTCATCATGCAGCTGGAAGATCTGCTTTGAGTCGGCTGTTCGGCCACGATTCAGCCGTGGCCGCGTTTCGCGAAAGCCACGCCTCGGGCCGTCTCCATCATGCCTGGCTGATCAGTGGGCCGGAGGGGATCGGCAAGGCCCTGTTCGCCCACAAGGCCGCGCTTCGCGTGCTGGCCGACGGGGCGGGGCCGCCTGTCACCGGACCCGGGTTCCACGTCCCGGACGACCATCGGATCGCGAAGCTGGTAGCCGCCGGCAGCCATCCGGACCTGATGCGCCTCGAGCGGCTGACCAAGGAAAGCGGCGCCGAGCTCGCCCGCAGCATCAGTGTCGATCAGGTCCGCGGCCTCCAACGTCTGTTCGCGACCACCGCCACCTTCTCGCCCTGGCGGGTGGTGGTGATCGACGCGATCGACGATCTCGAGCGCGCCGCCGCCAACGCGCTTCTAAAAAATCTGGAAGAGCCGCCGGCCAACAGCTTGTTCCTGCTTGTCAGCCATGCGCCCGAGCGCCTGCTTCCGACAATCCGCTCGCGCTGCCGCCAACTTCGCCTGTCGCGGCTGGACGACGCGGCCATGAGGTCGGCACTCGGAGCAACTCTGCCGGACGCAGAGCCTGATGAGCTCAACTCGCTGGTTGCGGTGGGGGAGGGCTCCCCGGGTCGCGCGCTCGCCTTCCGGGGCCTCGACATCGACAAGCTCGACCGCGCAATGCGCGCGCTCGCCAGCGAAGGCGATCCGACCAACGCGCGCCGGGTGAAGCTTGCGGCCGAGCTGTCGCCCAAAGCGGCGCAAGGACGCTACGAAGCCTTTCTGGCCCGCGCGCCTTCGTTGATCGCAGGCGAAGCGCGAGCCCGCCGCGGCCCGGCCCTCGCCCAAGCGCTCGGGACATGGGAGCGCGCCCGCGACCTCGCCGGCAGCGCTACCCGCCTCTCGCTCGATCCACACAGCGTTGTCTTCGAACTCGGCGGCATGATGGCGAGCCTGGCCCGGCGCGGCACCGCCGCCTAGCCCCTCTCCCCTAGTGGGAGAGGGGTTGGGGAGAGGGGGAGCGCCCTATCCGGCTCGATGCCGGATCGGGCGCTGTTCCAGCGCCGCACCCTCTCCCAACTTCGCCTAAGCGGCAAAGCCGCTAAGGCTTCTTAATCCCTCTCCCATCAAGGGAGAGGGAAGCACTGGTCTACGTCATGCTCACAGTCTAATCGCGCCCGCAATGACCAAGCCATTCTACATCACGACCGCGATCAGCTATCCGAACGGGCGCCCCCATATCGGCCACGCCTATGAAGCGATCGCGACTGACGCGATCGCGCGCTTCCAGCGCCAGATGGGCCGCGACGTGCGTTTCCAGACCGGCACCGACGAACATGGCCTGAAGATGGCCCAGACCGCGCGCGAGCGGGGCGTCGCTCCAAACGAACTTGCCGAGGAGATGTCGTCCTACTTCAAGGATATGAACGATCGGCTTCATATCTCATACGATCGCTTCATCCGTACCACCGAGCCCGACCATCATCATTCCAGCCAGGCGATATGGCAGGCGATGGAAGCAAGCGGCGACCTTTACCTGGACCGCTACGAAGGCTGGTACTCGGTCCGCGACGAGGCTTATTACGACGAGAAGGAGCTGGTGGTGGCCGACAGCGGCGAGCGTCTCTCGCCGCAGGGCACGGAAGTCGAATGGACGGTCGAGGAGAGCTGGTTCTTCCGCCTCTCGCGTTACCAGGAGCCGCTGCTCCGCCACTACCACGACAATCCCGGCTTCATTCGCCCTGAGGCGCGCCGCAACGAGGTTATGCGCTTTGTCGAAGGCGGCCTGTCCGACCTGTCGGTCTCGCGCACCAGCTTCGATTGGGGCGTCAAGGTGCCCGGCAGCGACAATCACGTCATGTACGTCTGGGTCGACGCACTCACCAACTACATCACCGGAGTGGGCTATCCAGACCGGGATTCAGAGGCTTACCGGCGCTTCTGGCCAGCCGACGTGCACGTGATTGGCAAGGACATCATCCGCTTCCACGCCGTCTACTGGCCGGCCTTCCTGATGAGCGCCGGGCTCGAGCTGCCCCGGCAAGTGTTCGGTCACGGCTTCGTCCTGCACCGCGGCGAAAAGATGTCCAAGTCGCTCGGCAACGTCATCGATCCGCTCGATCTCGTCCGCGCGTTCGGCGTGGATCAGTTGCGCTACTTCCTGCTGCGCGAAGTGACCTTCGGTCACGATGGAAGCTACAGCGCCGAGGCGATCGTCAACCGCGTCAACGCCGATCTCGCCAACAGCTTCGGCAACCTGGCGCAGCGCACCTTGTCCTTCATCGCCAAGAATTGCGGCGGCGAGTTGCCGCTGGGCGGGAAGGGGGATCCTGCGGATGAAGCCCTGCTCGCTACGATCCGCGCCACGGTTGCGGAAGTCTGCCGCCTGTGGGAAGATCTGGCCCTCAGCCAAGGTATCGAGGCCTGGCTGCGCGCCGTTTTCGCCTGCAATCAGTATATCGACTTGGCTGCGCCCTGGACGCTGCGCAAGACCGACCTGGAGCGCATGACCGCCGTGCTCGCAACCTTGGTCCAGGCGATCCGCGATCTCGCCATCCTGATCCGCCCGGTGATTCCCGGCGCGGCCGACGCCCTCCTCGACCAGATGGGCGTCCCGGGTGAGGGGAGGGACATGGCCGCGCTCGGCGACGCCGAGGCCTACGCCCACCTCGCCGGATCGGGGTTTAAGCTTGAGCTGCCCAAGCCCATCTTCCCCAGGCTCGATATGCCCGCGGACGCCTGATGTTTACCGACAGCCATTGCCACCTCAACTACAAAGGTCTGGTCGACGATCAGGCCGGCGTTCTGGCGCGCGCGCGCCAAGCAGGCGTGTCGGCGATGCTCAACATCTCGACCCGCGCCAGCGAGTGGGATGACGTGATCGCGGTCGCCGAGCGCGAGCCGGACGTCTGGGCGTCGGTCGGCGTCCACCCGCACGAGGCCGACACGCATGCCGATGTCGAGACAGAGACTCTGGTCGAGCGGGCGAGGCACCCCCGCGTGGTCGGCATCGGCGAGAGCGGCCTCGACTTCTACTATGACCGTTCCGATCGCGACCGGCAGCGCACGAGCTTCCGTGCCCATATCGCCGCGGCGCGCGAGAGCGGCCTTCCGCTCATCGTCCACACCCGCGATGCAGAGGCGGACACGGCTGAGATCCTGTCTGAGGAGATGGGGAAGGGGGCTTATACGGGCGTCATCCACTGCTTCACCGCCAGCGCCGACTTCGCCGCGCGCGCGCTGGAGCTTGGTCTCTACATCTCCATGTCCGGCATTGTGACGTTCAAGAACGCTAAGGACTTGGCCGAAGTCGCTGCGAGCGTTCCCGCGGACCGGCTGCTGATCGAGACGGACTCGCCTTTCCTGGCGCCGGTGCCCCATCGCGGCCGGCCCTGCGAGCCAGCCTATGTCGCCGACACCGCGCGTTTCCTCGCCGGCATCCGCGGCACGAGCGTCGAGGAGCTGGCCCGAACGACTTCAGACAATTTCAGAACTTTGTTCAGCAAGGCTGCCTGAATGCAGGTCACGATCCTCGGCTGCGGGACGTCGTCCGGCGTGCCCCGGGTTGGCAACGATTGGGGCGCCTGCGATCCCGCCGAGCCGCGCAACCGTCGCCGCCGCGTCTCGATCCTCGTCGAGCATGAGGGCACGCGCGTGCTCGTCGATACCGGACCAGACCTTCGCGAGCAGCTGATTGATGCCGGCGTCTCCAGCCTCGATGCGGTGATCTGGACGCATGATCATGCCGACCACTGCCACGGCATCGACGACTTGCGGCAGGTCTATCACCACCGCGGCAGCGCCGTGCCGGGCTATGCGCGGGAGGAGACGTTCGACACGCTCCTGAGCCGGTTCGGCTACATCTTTGCCGGCAATGGAGATTATCCGCCGGTTGGGAAGCTGGATTTGCTGCCCGACAGCATCTCCGTCGGCCCGATCGAGATCCGGGTCGTCGATCAGCCGCACGGCGGCATAACCTCGGCCGGCCTGCGCTTCGCGGTGGACAGTCGCTCAATCGCTTATTCGACAGACGCGAACGGTCTCACCGACGACATGGTGGCCTTGTTCACAGGCGTCGATCTGTGGATCGTGGACGCGCTCCGCCGCCGTCCGCATCCGTCTCACGCCAGCTTGTCGGAGACGCTCGGCTGGATCGATCGGGTGCGGCCGGGCCGGGCCTTGCTCACCCATATGGACCAGAGCATGGATTATCGCGGGCTGCTCGCAGAACTGCCTGCTGGCGTCGAACCCGCTTATGACGGGCAACAGGTCGCCTTATGAACGACGGTGATCAAGCGATTGATTTCATATATCTGCTGCTGATGCTGGTGCTCATCGGCAGCGCTTTCAGCGTGCGGCGGCTGCCGATTGGCCAGGCGCTCAAGATGGCGGCGGCTTGGATCTTGATCTTCGGGGCGGTGTTCATCGGGTTCACGCTCAAGGACGATTTCGCCGCGCTTGGCCGCCGCGTCCTTCCTGGAGGCGGCGACCCGGCGGTGCCGGTGCAGCAGGGCGAAGCCATGCGCATCCGCCAGAGCGCGGACGGGCATTTCTGGGTCCAGGCCCAGCTCAACGGCCAGCCGGTGCGGTTTCTGGTTGATAGCGGCGCCACGACCACGAGCATCTCTGTCGCGACCGCCCGGCGCGCGGGCATCGCGCCACGGCGCGGACTTCCTGCCATGGTCCAGACCGCCAACGGCATCGTGGAGGTTCAACGCGGCCGCGCCGAGCGGTTTGAGCTCGGCACCATCCGGCGCGAGGATCTGGCCGTGCACATTTCAGAGAGCTTCGGCGAGACGAACGTGCTCGGCATGAACTTGCTGTCGTCCTTGTCCGGCTGGGGCGTCGAGCGAGGCTGGCTCATCCTCAAGCCCTGATCCGCCCACTCACTTTACATAATGTATATTATCGCACTTGGAGATATCCGTGTCCGCGGCAACTTCGCCACCTTCCGCCCCCTCTCTCGACGAGCTCGTCGCGATCATGGAGCGCCTGCGCGACCCTGAAAACGGCTGCGCCTGGGATCGCGAGCAGACGTTCGAGACGATCGCGCCCTACACGATCGAGGAAGCCTATGAGGTCGCCGACGCGATTGAACGCGGCGACATGGCGGACTTGGCCGATGAACTGGGCGACCTCCAGCTCCAGGTCGTCTACCACGCCCGCATCGCCGAGGAGCGCGGCGCCTTCACCATCTCCGACGTCCTCGCCGGGATCTGCGCCAAGATGATCCGCCGCCACCCGCACATCTTCGGCGACGCCGCCGAAAGCCCCGGCTGGGAAGCTCTGAAGGCTGCGGAACGCAGCCAATCCAACGATCGCAGCGCTCTCGCCGGCGTCGCGCTCGCGCTGCCGGCGCTGAAGCGCGCCGAGAAGCTGCAGCGCCGCGCGGCCCGCGTCGGCTTCGACTGGCCGGACCCAACCGGTCCTCGCGCCAAGATCGATGAGGAACTTGCCGAGATCGGCGCCGCAACGAGCGACGAGGAACGCGCGGCCGAGATCGGCGATCTCATCTTCTCCGCCGTCAACTATGCCCGCCATCTCGGCGTCGATCCCGAGGCCGCACTGCGCGATGCCAATGCGCGCTTCGAACATCGCTTCCGCAAGGTCGAAACGCTGGCCGAGCGGCCGCTTTCGGAGCTCGGCATCGACGCCCTCGAAGCGCTCTGGCAGAAGGCGAAGCGCGCCGGCTAAGCCGCTGGAAGATAGTTGGACCGAAACCGCGCCCAATCGGCGTCTGAGAGACGAACTTCATACTCTGTCTCAAGTTCATCCGGGCGCTGCTCGACCACCTCGCCGTTGGCATGAAGCCATGCAATCGCCTCCCCGGCAGTGGCCGGCAGCGTGAAACAGCGCAGTTTGGAGCCCTGGCGCAGCCGCTCCGCCGCGCTCTGGATCAGGGTGTCCACCCCTTTCCCGCTTGTTGCCGAGATCGGCACCACGTCAGCCTTGCGCTGCGCTTCCGCGGCGACGCTCGCAGCCTCTTCCGGCGCAAGCAGGTCGATCTTGTTCCAGGCCTCGATCATCGGCTGCCCGTTCTCGGCCGCAGCGCCGATCTCCTTCAGTACCTGCTCGACATCCTCGCGTTGTGCGTCGGTGTCCGGATGCGAGATGTCCCGGACATGGATGATGAGGTCGGCAGAGATTACTTCTTCCAGGGTCGCCCGGAAAGCCGCGACAAGTTGCGTCGGCAAGTCGGAGATGAAACCCACCGTGTCGGACAGAATCGCCTTGTCGAACCCCGGAACGGCGATCTCCCGCATCGTCGGGTCGAGTGTCGCGAAGAGCAGGTTTTCCGCCATGACGTCCGCGTTGGTAAGCCGGTTGAACAGCGTCGACTTGCCCGCATTGGTGTAGCCCACCAGCGCGATCACCGGCCAAGGCGCCCGCTGCCGACGTGCACGATGCAGCGAGCGAGTGCGCGATACCTGCTCCAACTCCTTGCGAAGCTTAGCCATCCGATCGCGGATCAATCGCCGGTCGGCCTCGATCTGGGTTTCGCCAGGCCCGCCGAGAAAGCCGAAGCCGCCGCGCTGGCGCTCGAGGTGGGTCCAGCTTCGAACCAGACGGCCCGCCTGATAATCGAGATGCGCGAGTTCGACCTGCAGCCGCCCTTCGGCCGTGGCGGCGCGCTCGCCGAATATTTCGAGGATCAAGCCGGTGCGGTCGATCACCTTTGCCTTGGTTGCGGTCTCGAGATTCCGCTGCTGGATCGGCGTGATCGGCGCGTCGATGATGATGAGCTCCGCCTCGGCTTCCGCAGCCGCCACCCCGATCGATTCCACCTGACCCGAACCGAACAAGGTCGCCGCCTTGGGCGCGCGAACCCGAAAGGAGAGCTTCTCCTTCACTTCGATCCCGATCGCTTCCGCTAGCCCAGCGGCTTCGTCCAGCCGCGCTTCCGTGCTCCGCCGCGCATCGCTGCCCAGTTCGGGAAGCGCGACGATCGCCTTTGCACCCCTGGTCACCTCATTGCCGTGATCCCGTTCAAAACCGTTCAGCTGCCGGACTCCTCATCTTCCGACTCTACAAAGCTTACCGGGCGCTCGGGTTGCACCGTCGAGATGGCGTGTTTGTAAACGAGCTGGGCCATGCCTTCGCGCCCGAGCAGCATGCAGAACAGATCAAAGGCGACGATCTCGCCCTGCAGCATCACGCCGTTGACCAGGAACATCGTGACGGGCTCGCGCGCGCGGCGCACCGCGCTCAGGAAGACTTCCTGCAGCAGCGTCGGCTTGCGGCGATCCATCTGCTCGGCGAAGACCCGCTGGATCTCAGTGAGGTCGAGCGGCTGCGACGGCATGATCGTCGAGATCGCATGCTTGTAGATAAGCTGCGCCTGGCCGTCGCGGCGCAGCAACACGGAGAAATTGTCGAACCAGGTGATGATGCCCTGGAGCTTGACGCCTTTGACCAGGAACATGGTGACCGGAGTCTTGGACCGGCGCAGGCTGTTCAGGAACATGTCCTGAAGGTTGTTGACCTTGTCGGCCATTCCCGCTCTCCCCTTGTTCGCCGGGCCGCCGCTTCTTTTCCGGTCGGACCGCGATGAAGCCTAGTTAGAAGCTACACGGCCCCTTTCAATAACACGGGTCAGCGGCTGCGACTATTCGCCTTCATTGGTTTTGGGGTCGCCGATGCCGAGCGCCTTCAGCTTGCGGTGGAGTGCGGAGCGTTCCATGCCGATAAAGCTCGCCGTTCGGGAGATGTTACCGGAAAAACGGCGAATCTGGACCCGCAGATATTCCCGCTCGAAAGTTTCACGCGCCTCGCGCAGCGGCGTGCCCATGATCGCCTTGACTGCCTCGCCAGGGCTGAGCTGAGCCTGCTCGTTCAGGAGTTCCGGCGGCAGCATGTCGATTTCGATGCAGCCGATCCGGGCGGCAGGCGCCAGGATGATCGTCCGCTCGATGACGTTTCGCAACTGGCGGACATTGCCCGGCCAATCATAAGCCTGCAGCGCGGCAACAGCATCGCTGGACAGGGTCGGCGTCGCGAACCTCTGCTCGGCGGCATAGCGCGCGGCAAAGTGGCCCACCAGTTCAGGAACGTCTTCGCGCCGCTCCGACAGCGCAGGAAGATGTACCGGCACAACATTGAGCCGATAGAACAAATCTTCCCGGAAGCGTCCCGCTGCGATCTCCTCCGGCAGGATCCGCGCGGTGGAGGAGACGACGCGCATATCGACCTTCACCATCCGCTGGCCACCGACGCGCGTGAAGCTCTGGTCGGTCAGCACCCGCAGGATCTTGCCCTGCGCAGTCAGCGGCATGTCTGCAATCTCGTCGAGGAACAAGGTTCCGCCATGCGCCTGCTCAAGCAGGCCGGGACGGGCGAGCTCACCCCCCTCCTCCACCCCGAACAACTCCTCCTCGACCCGCTCCGGGGTCATGCGGGCGGCGCTTACGACGATGAAGGGCGCCTTGGCGCGTGGGCTCCAGTTGTGGAGCAGCCTGGCAGCCACTTCTTTCCCGACACCGGCGGGGCCGGTAATCAGCACCCTGCTGCCGGTGCCCGCCACCCGCTTCAGGGTTGCGCGCACCGCATTGATCCCCACGCTCGAGCCGGTGAGCTCCGTTTCCTGACCGATCTGGGCACGCAGGCTCTCATTCTCGCGCCGCAGTCGATCGGTTTCGGTCGCCCGCGCGACAAGATGGAGCAGATGCTCCGCCTCGAACGGCTTCTCGATGAAGTCGACCGCGCCCTGACGGATCGCGGCGACTGCGGTGTCGAGGTTGCCGTGACCGGAGATCATCAGCACAGGGAGGGTTGGATCGCGGCGCTTGATCTCTTCGAGCAATTGAAGCCCGTCGAGTTTCGAGCCCTGCAGCCACACGTCGAGGAGAACGAGCGACGGCCGTCGATCGCCGAGCGCGGCAAGCGCCTCGCTGCTGTTCGCGGCCGCGCGGGTGGCATAGCCCTCGTCCTCCAGAACGCCGGCCACCAACTCGCGAATGTCCTGCTCGTCGTCGACGACTAAAATCTCTAACGCCATATCCTCAGCCGTTTACCACATTCTGTTCAGGTTGACTGGCATGACCGCCCCCAAGCCGCGCCAGATTACGTAAGTCGAAGACAAGCCGAACGGTCGCCCCTCCGCCAGGCGCGTCGTCGAACTCGATCGTTCCGAAATGCTCCTCGACGATCTTCTTCACGATCGCGAGGCCCAGCCCCGTGCCCTTGACGCGAGTTGTCATGTACGGCTCGGTCAGCCGGCCACGCTCGGCTGGAAGCCCGATGCCGGTGTCGCGGATCTCGACGGCTAAGCCGCCTCCGGTCTCGCCGATCCGCACTTCAATTCGGTCCTCCCCGCCGGCTCTGCCCTCCTCGCGCTTCTGCTGAATAGCTTCCACGCCGTTCTTCACGATGTTGGTAAGGGCTTGGCCGAGTTGCCGCCGGTCGCAAATCAGCACTGGCGACGGCTCGGGCGCATCAAGGCTGAAGTGGATATCCGGGTGCGCCACTTCGTGCAGAAACAAGGCCTGGCTGGCGACTTCCGCGATCGCCTCCTCCCGAAAAACGGGCTTGGGCATACGTGCGAAGGAAGAGAATTCATCGACCATCCGACGCAGGTCGCCGACCTGCCGCACGATGGTGCCGGTTAGCCGTTCGAAAGTGCCTACGTCGGACGTGATCTCCTTGGCGTAGCGGCGCTGCAGTCGCTCGGCCGCGAGCTGGATCGGCGTCAGTGGGTTCTTGATCTCGTGCGCGATCCGCCGTGCCACATCCGACCACGCCGCGCGCCGCTGATCGAGCAACTGATCGGTAATATCGTCAAAGGTGATGACATGGCCGCCCTCGACTCTGACCCGCTTGACCGCGAGCGTGCGTGGCTCTCCGCCGCTGGCGAACTGGATGATGTCCTCGCGCGCCTCGCTGTCGAGCTGCTCGTCGAGCTCGGGCGCGAGCTGGCGAAGCGACTGGCCGACGGCCTGCGTCTGACCCGTCTTGAGCAGAGCTTCGGCTGAGCTGTTCATCAGCCTGATCTGACGGTTCCGGTCGACCGAGATCACTCCCGCGGTCACCCCGGACAGCACCGCTTCGATGAAGGCGCGGCGACTTTCGAGCTGATTGTTGGCGGAAAGCAAAGCCGTGGTTTGCTCCTCCAGCCGGCGAGTCATCCTGTTGAATGCGTTACCCAAGGTCGAGACTTCGTCGTTGATCCTCGCCGTGGGTACGCGCGCCGACAGGTCTCCGGCGGTGACACGCCGCGCCGCGTCGACCAACTCCCCGACCGGACGAACGAGGCGATCGGCCAGTTTCAGCGCCGTCCAGATCGTCAGAGCCACGATCAGAAGCGAGACGAGGAGCAGGATTGCGTTGAAACGCAATTGCAGGTCGCGCGCATTCTCGAGCGCGACTTTGTAAGCGCTTGCAGCATTCTGCGCCTGGCGGAGCTGCTGTGTGGCAGCTGCGCTGATCGGCCGAGCGCCGTAAAAGAACACGCCAGCTTCCGGATCCAGCCGGACGACCGCCTCGACGCGATCCGGGGTTGAAGAGGTCTTGACCTCGCCTGCGGTCAAATCCCGGAGCTCGCCTTCGGTGAAGCGCCTCGCAAGTGGACGCCGGTCCGGGTTCCATTCGACCGCGCTTCGCACCATTCCGTTCGGGCCGATGTCGAGCAAGGCCGTCTCGCCGAGCTGCCGTGCAGCGGTCTGGTACAGGAATTCGTCTCGGAAGCGTTCGCTGTCGACGCCATAAGCATTGATGCGGTCGACCATGTCGGCGCCCATCACGCCGACGTCGAGCCTGATGCGGTCGCTATGCTCGCGCGTGTAAATCTGGGAGACATTCTCCGCGCTCGCCAGGACAGTCTTGGCCTGGTCGGAGTACCAGAAGCTGACCCCGCTCTGGAAAAGCAGCGATGCGAAGATGACCACAAGCAGTGTCGGAATTGCGGCGATGGTCGAAAAGATCGCCACCAGGCGCACGTGCAACCGCCCGCGCCCGCCAATATTGGTCCTCGCCGAACGCCTGAGCGCAACACGGCGCGCCACCATCACCATCAGCGTCAGCGCGGGAACGAGAAGCAGGACGAGGAGAGTGGCGACCAACTCCGGCTTCAGCGGAGCATCCGGCCGGCCGACCTCTTCGAAAGCGTAATAGGAGGCCGCCAGCATCGCGATCAGCGCGATCACAGCCGATATTTCGACGAACGGCACCAATGGGCTGCGCTTGACCGCAACCGACAAACGCCGCCGCCAGCGGGGGCGGGAATCGGCGACGAGCACGGTTTGGGCGTTCACGTGACCACTCTACCACGAGGGCGTGACAAAAAGAACACAGTTCTTTGGCCGTAAGGCTTCGGGTCGACCTGCCCTCCCGCTCGGGCTGTCGCTAGGCGGCGGCGCGGCTGAGCCAGGGCGCGTAGAAGTCGGCCAGCATCGCCTTGGCGCGCTGGGGGTCCGCTTCCTTGTTGAACGCGTTGCGGAATTCCGCCGACCCATGAAGGCCGCGCGTGTACCAGCCGATATGCTTGCGGGCGACGCCGACCCCGACCACCGAGCCATAGTGGTCAAGCATCTCCTCATATTGCTCGGCGATCGCGTGGAACTGCTCATCCATACTCGGATCGGGCAGTCGTTCGCCGCTACGGAGCCAGTGCATGACCTGGCCGAGCAGCCAGGGCTTTCCGTAAGCGCCACGCCCGATCATCAGCCCGTCTGCACCGGATTGCTGCAGCGCCGTCTCGGCATCCTCGATCGAGCAGATGTCGCCGTTGACGATGACCGGGAGGCTCACCGCCTCCTTGACCCGCGCGACGAAGCCCCAGTCCGCCTCTCCCTTGTACATCTGATTGCGGGTGCGGCCGTGCACCGTGATCATCTTCACACCGAGGTCCTCGGCGATACGGGCCAGTTCGGGGGCATTGAGGCTGGCATGGTCCCAACCCATCCGCATCTTGAGGGTCACCGGCACCGTCACCGCCTTGACGGTGGCCGCGATGATCGCTGTCGCGAGCGGAAGCTGGCGCATCAGGGCCGAGCCCGCATCGCCATTGACCACCTTCTTGACCGGGCAGCCCATATTGATGTCGATGATCGCCGCGCCGCGATCTTGGTTCAGCTTCGCCGCTTCCGCCATTTCCTCCGGCCCGCAGCCGGCAAGCTGCATCGAGACCGGTTCCTCGACGGGGTCCCACGCCGCCTTCTGGAGCGACTGACGCGTCTCGCGGATCATCGCCTGGCTGGCGATCATCTCGGTGACGGTCAGCCCAGCGCCATAGCGCTTGACCAGCTTGCGAAACGGCCGGTCAGTGACGCCCGTCATCGGCGCCAGGATCACGGGCGTGTCGATGCCGACCGGGCCGATCTGGATGGAGTTCAAGCGGGACATGGGAAGCGTGGACATAAGTCGTTGCGAGGTGGCGGGCAAGGCCGGGCTCGGCTAGGGCCGACGCCATGACAGAGCGGGGCAGGACGGTTGCGCTGGTGGTCGCGGCGGGCAGCGGTACGCGCGCGGGCGCGGCCGTGCCCAAGCAATTTGCGCGGCTCGGGGGAAAGCCGCTGCTCGCCCACGCAGTCGATCATCTACTCCATCCGGCGATCGACGAGATACGCGTGGTGATCGGGCCGGGCCAGGAGGAGCTCTACACAGGAGCGATCGGAAGCGCCGCCCTGCCCTCGCCTGTTTTCGGCGGGGCGTCACGACGGGAGTCCGTTCGAAACGGCCTGGAGGCTCTCTCGGAAAGCGGGGCCGTCGGACGGGTTCTGATCCATGACGCGGCGCGCCCGTTTGTGCCGGGCAACGTGCTGGATCGCCTGGTCGGGTGTCTTGACGATCATGACGGGGTCGTCCCGGTCCTCTCTGTCGTCGACACACTTGCCAAGGCAGACAGGAGTCTCGGGGAAGTTGTGCCTCGCGAAACGCTTGTCCGAGTGCAAACGCCGCAGGCCTTTCACTTCGACGCCATTTTGTCCGCCCACCGGGCTTGGTCCGACGGGCGGGACGCAACCGACGACGCCCAGATCGCGCGCGCTGCAGGCATGTCGATCGCGATGGTTCCGGGCGACGCCGCACTGGACAAGATCACCATGCCTGAAGATTTCGTCCGCGCCGAGCAGCGGCTCGGCTCCGCCCTCGTTTCCCGGACCGGTTTGGGCTTCGACGTCCATGCGCTCGCCGAAGGTAAGGAACTGTGGCTGGGCGGCTTGCTCATCCCGCATGCGCGCGGGCTGAAAGGGCATAGCGACGCCGATGTCGTGCTCCACGCGCTGACTGATGCGATCCTCGGCGCGATCGGCGAGGGCGACATTGGTACCCATTTCCCCCCAAGCGACCCGAGATGGCGCGGCGCCGCCTCGGCCCAGTTTGTCGAACATGCAGTCGGGCTGGTCGCCCGGGGCGGCGGCCGCATCGACCATGCCGACATGACAGTGATCTGCGAGGCGCCGAAGATCGGCCCGCACCGGGACGCGATGCGCGCCCGTATCGCCGGTCTGTTGCGGCTGCCGGAGACGCGAGTTAGCATCAAGGCGACCACGACCGAGCGGCTGGGTTTCACCGGCCGCGGCGAAGGCATCGCGGCGCAGGCGGTGGTCACCGTGAGAATGCCGGAGGACGCATGAGCGAACGGCGCAACACTCTCCTCCCCGACGAGCTGGTCGAGCAGGCGCGACAGGTGATCGACGCAAACCGGGCCGCAGGGCGCCGGATCGCGGTCGCCGAAAGCTGCACCGCCGGCCTCATCTGCGCAGCACTGACCGAGATCGCTGGATCGTCAGACGTGTTCGAGGCGGGCATCGTCACTTACGCGGACGAAGCCAAAATGGACCTGCTCAAGGTCAGCTCGGATGTGCTGGAGACGTTCGGCGCCGTGTCGATCGCCACTGCCTGGGCAATGGCGCAAGGCGCTCTGAAGGCGACCCGGGCCGACGTGACGGTCGCGATTACCGGCATCGCCGGGCCTGAAGGCGGAACGCCACGCAAGCCGGTCGGGACGGTGGTCTTCGCCCGGGCAAGGCGCGGCGCGGACCCGAAGGAGATGGTCGCGGACGTCAAGCAGTTCGGCGACATTGGCCGCGGCGGCGTCCGGCTTCAGGCGGCTTTGTGCGCGCTCGAGCTGCTTATGCCGGGCGCCTCACCCGCGCCGTAGAGCTGGTGTGCGCGCGCCTCAAAGGCGCCAATCATCTTGCGGAGCGCGCGGTCGAACATCTGGCCCGCAATGGCTTCGAAGATGCGGGATTTGAACGCAAAGTCGACGCAGAAATCGATCTCGGTCCCGCTCTTCCCGTCCGGGCGGAAGCGCCAGCTGTTGTGGAGATATTTGAGCGGGCCCTCGAGGTAATCGACCTGGATTTTATGGGGGCGGCGCTTGGTCACGCGTGAGGCGAAGGTTTCCTTCAGCGATTTGAATCCGACCACCAGGTCCGCAACCATCAGCTCAGGGCTGTCCGATCGCACCCGCACCGCCGCGACCCAGGGCAGGAACTCGCCGTAGCGGCGCACGTCCGCGACCAGATCGAACAATTGCTCCGGGGTATAGGGTAGACTCCGGGTTTCCGAGTGGCGCGGCATTCGGAAGCTACCGCGCGACCGCCAGCTTCGCCTCGCGCGCCACGCGCATCTTCGCAAAGTCGTCGCCCGCATGGTAACTGGAGCGGGTGAGCGGAGTCGCCGCGACCAGGAGGAAGCCCTTCGCCCGCGCGATCGCAGCATAGGCGCTGAAAGTCTGCGGCGTCACGAATTCGGCCACCTTGGCGTGTCGCGGCGTCGGCTGGAGATACTGGCCCATGGTCAGGAAATCGATGTCGGCCGAGCGCATGTCGTCCATCACCTGATGCACTTCGAGCCGCTCCTCGCCGAGCCCGACCATGACGCCGGACTTGGTGAAGATCTTGGGATCGTGCCGCTTCACGCTCTCCAGCAGCCGCAGGGAGGCATAGTAGCGCGCGCCTGGCCGGATGGTGGGATAGAGCCGCGGCACCGTCTCCAGATTGTGATTGTAGACGTCGGGACCTGCCTCGACGATCGCCTCGACCGCGCTCTGCACCTTGTTGCGGAAATCGGGCGTCAGGATCTCGATGGTCGTGGAGGGAGTGTTGCGCCGGAGCGCCTGAATGACCCTGACGAACTGCCCCGCCCCGCCGTCAGGCAGGTCGTCACGGTCGACGGAGGTGACGACGATATGGGTGAGGCCGAGCTCGGCGGCCGCCACCGCGACATGCTCGGGCTCCAGCGGATCGACGGCGCGCGGCATGCCGGTCTTGACGTTGCAAAAGGCGCAGGCGCGCGTGCAGGTGTCGCCCAGGATCATCACAGTCGCGTGCTTCTTGGTCCAGCACTCGCCGATATTCGGGCATGCCGCCTCCTCGCAGACGGTTGCGAGGTTCAGGCGGCGCATCAGCTTCTTCGTCTCGGCAAAGCCGGTGCTGGTCGGCGCCTTCACCCTGATCCAGTCGGGCTTGCGCTGCTTCGGGGTGAAGATGGGAGCGAGGGCTTCGGACATGCGCGGCAGATAGCGATTGGACGGCCCTATCGCCAGACCCCACTTTCCTGATCCGGCTTCCCTGAGCTTGTCGAAGTGCTGTCCTTCTCTTACCGGCACCGCTCAGGCAGAGCTTCGACAAGCTCAGCTAAGCGGTTTGGGGGACATAGTTTGGCCGATTTCAGCGCACTGGTCGAAGGATATCAGCGGTTTCGGCAGACCGGCTGGCATGAGCAGCGGGAACGGTGGGAGCAGCTGGCGGAGGGCCAGAGCCCGAAGGTGATGATCGTCGCCTGCTCCGACAGCCGAGTCGATCCCGCGCAGATCTTCGATGCACGTCCCGGTGAAATTTTCACGGTCCGCAACGTCGCCAATCTGGTGCCGCCCTACCAGCCCGACCGCAGCTATCATGGCGTCTCGGCCGCGCTGGAATTCGCGGTGACTCAGCTCAAGGTCGAGGAAGTTCTTGTAATGGGACACGGTTTTTGCGGCGGCTGCGCGGCGGCGCTGACCGGCGCGTTCACGGATGCGGAGCCCGGCGAAGGCGCCTTCATCGCGCACTGGATCGATATGCTCGGCGAAGCGCGACGCAAGATCCGGGCCGCGCATCCTGAGCTCGACCGCGAGGCGTTCCGCGAGATGGAGCTGGAGGGCGTTCGCGTCTCATTGCGAAACCTGCGCACATTCCCTTGGGTCCGGGAACGCGAGCAAGCGGGCGAGCTGAAGCTGCACGGCGCCTATTTCTCGATCGCGGACGGCGCCCTATGCGTTCTGGACGAGAGCAGCGGGGAATTCAGGCCGGCCTGAACCTACTCGGCGGCGGCGATGCTCTCGATTGGTTGACCCGCCACCGTCGGCCCTGCGTCGGCAGTCTCGCCGGTGGCGCCGGACGAGCGGTGGACGCGGACTGGACCCTCCGCCGTAGCCGGTTCGGACTCGCTTAGCTTCGGGCCGCCGCGGTGGATGTTCACCTTGAGCCCACCGTCCACCAGAGCCGCGATGCGGACCACAGGTCCGGCGCCCTGGAGAGGCGCGACGGCTTCGGGCAGTGCCGAAGCAGCAGCAGCGGCGGCGGCGCCCGGCTCCGCGCCGGCATAGGTCTGGCGGAAGGCGAGCGGGTGGCCCCAGCTGCCGCGCCAGCGATAGAAGATGTGCGAGCCGACGGTGATCGCCCGGGTCAGGCTCGCCGCCCACCAGGGGCGCACGGCGGTCGTGTGGTAGTGAGTCGCAAGGCCTACCGGCTCGTAGACGCTGCCCGACAAGGCGGCTTCGGCAACACCGCGGGCACGGGCCCAGGCGCCGGGCTCGATCCGGCGGGCGAGCGAGCCGTCGCAGGTGAAGCTGAATTGGCACCCGGTCCGGCGTTGCGAGCCCTGGTAGATGACGCCGCAGACGCTGTTCGGATAGGCCGGATGCCGCGCGCGATTGAGCACGACCTGCGCGACGGCGCGCTGGCCGTCTTCGCTCTCCGAACGGGCCTCATGGTAGATCGCGGTGGTGAGGCAATCGAGCGAGCGGCGCTTGTCGGGCTCCGCCTGCCCTTCAGCGACGAACGGCTTGGCCGGCGAACCCGGCGCGATCGCTTCGGGCGCGATGGTGGGAAGGCTGGCGGGCAGAGGCCCGGTCGCGCCTTGCGGCAGGATCAGCTGGTAATCGGGAACGTCGTCCATCGACGCCAGATCGACATAGCCCAGGTCTCGCCCGGCAGCCGATTGAGGCACCGCCCCCGCCGGCACGCAGGACGCGCCCGCCAGAAGGAGCGGAAGGCTCAGCAATGCCCGATTGAACAACATTCAGGCGCCCCACCGCCGTTGACGATGCGCCGGGTGTAGGGGGGAGAAGTTGGGGACTGGTTAATGAGCTAGGCTCAGTGCTTCCGAGCGTCCGGCATTTCTGATATTCCTGCGATCATGACCGCCGAGCTGCCGCTGAACGCTCCGCAGCGCTACAAGCTGACGCTGGACGACTTCGCCCTGCTGAACGGAGCGGGCGCTTTCGCCGGCTACGCGAAAACCGAGCTCATCGACGGAAGGGTCTTCGGATTGAACGCTCAGCATCGGCCCCACGCGCGCGCCAAGGACGAACTCGCCTATCGGTTGCGGCGCGCCTTGGAAGCGAGCGGGAACGCATTGTCTGTGCTGACAGAGGTGACGGTTGCAATGCCGCCCAACGACGCACCACAACCCGACATCCTGCTGACGAGCGAAGCAGAAGGCGACGGCCCGGTGCCCATCGGGTCCGTTGCCCTGATCGTCGAGGTTGCGGACACGACACTGGACTTCGACCTCGGACCCAAGGCCGCGCTTTACGCGGCCGCTGGCGTGCCGGAATATTGGATCGTTGACCTTAACGAGAGACGCTGCCTGCTGCACATGGGCGCGGGAGCCGACGGCTATGCCGAGCAGCTCGATGTCCCGTTCGGCGAGACAATAATCTCAGGGACGATCGAAGGATTGGAGGCTAGCACGTCAGGGCTGGCGTGATTTCGCACGCGTCCCGGAACTTGGAGAGTACGGGGCCGCTACCACCTCCCAGCGACCATCGTCGCAGGTCAGCGGAGTTGCAGAGAAGGGAGCAGGCGCTGCAGTCAACGCTTTCGCCGTGTCCCAGAAGCGGCGCATCGAGTCCGAGTCTGAGGGCACGCCGAAGATGTAGGCATCTCTGCTCACCACAAGGACGATTTGGCCTTCCACGCCTGCCGGATGCTCAGTGCTACAGGACATGGGCTCAGCCAGGAGGCTCGGCGCAAGACCACTTTCAGCGCCGATGGCGGTGGCGCCATTGGGCTGACCCTCAAGCGGCCCCATCGCGAGTTCGCCCATGCGGGCCCGGATATTGGAGGTAGCGCGTTCCCACGCAGCCCCTTCTTCAAGTCGCCAGCGAGCAAGGTCATCGGTGGATGCCGTACGGATAGTCTCGGGCGAGTCGATCGCGAGAAAGAAAGACAGGTCACCCGCCATTGGGCGCGGAGCAATAAACTTGTTTGACTTATCCGGACCGGTTTTCGTGAGACCGCTGGAGATCAGGTAGTCGCTAGGCCGCACAATGATTACAAGCTGATCGACGCTCTCACCCGCAGTCTCTGGGGCGGTGGCGAGCTTGGCGTGGCGTGCGACGATAATCTCTAGGGCGGCTGGATTCGCGAGATAGCTGGCAAAGCCATTCTCGATATTGATCTGGGTTTCGACCCGCCCTTGTTCGACGATTTTCAGGGTTCGCTCGTCCACGCGCAGAACTTTCGCGCCGGGGCGTAAGCGGGCAACCACGGTCGCTAATCGCTCGCGGTATTCTAAAATGCTTAGAGGACGATCGGGCCGTGCCGTCACCGCGGGGGAAGCTGGTTTCGTGCTCGCTAGCGTTGGAACGGTTGCTAGTAGCAGAGCCAGAGCCAGAGCAGTTAAGAGTCGGTCGTGACCCATCACCGCGTGAGTTTCCGATAAGTCGTCCGGTGGGGCAAGTCCGCATCCGGCCCAAGCCGCCGCCTTTTGTCCTCCTCATAGCTTTCGAAATTACCTTCGAACCATTCCACGTGGCTATCGCCTTCGAACGCCAGGATGTGCGTTGCCAGGCGGTCGAGGAAGAAGCGGTCGTGGCTGATCACCACCGCGCAGCCGGCGAAGTTCTCGAGCGCGTCTTCGAGCGCGCGTAGGGTCTCGACGTCGAGGTCGTTGGTGGGCTCGTCGAGCAGGAGGACATTGCCGCCTTCCTTGAGCATCTTGGCCATGTGGACGCGGTTGCGTTCGCCGCCGGAGAGTTGCCCGACCTTCTTCTGCTGGTCGCCACCCTTGAAGTTGAACGCGCCGACATAGGCGCGGGTGGCGACTTCGTGCTTGCCGAAGCGGAAGATGTCGTGTCCGCCAGACACTTCCTCCCAGACGTTCTTCTTGGGATCGAGCGCGTCGCGGCTCTGGTCGACATAGCCGAGCCGCACCGTCTCGCCGATGCGGACGCTGCCGTCGTCGGGCTGCTCGGCGCCGGTGATTAGTTTGAACAAGGTCGTCTTGCCGGCGCCGTTAGGGCCGATCACGCCGACGATGCCGCCCGGTGGCAGGCTGAACGACAGATCGTCGAACAGCAGCTTGTCGCCATAAGCCTTGGTCAGGCCCTTGGCCTCGATCACGGTTCCGCCCAGGCGCTCGGGCACTTGGATCAGGATCTGGGCCTTGCCGGGCGTGCGGTTCTCCTGCGATTCGACCAGCTCGTCGAACGCCTTGATCCGCGCCTTGGACTTGGCCTGGCGCGCCTTGGGGCTGCGGCGGATCCAGTCGAGCTCCTCCTGGATCGCCTTCTGCTTGCCCGCTTCTTCGCTCTGCTCCTGCTCGAGCCGCTTGGCCTTCTTCTCAAGATAGCCGGAATAGTTGCTCTCGTAGATATAGTAGCGGCCGCGATCGAGCTCGAGCACCCAGTTGACGACATTGTCGAGGAAGTAGCGATCGTGGGTGACCAGGATCACGTTGCCGGCGTAATCGACGAGGTGCTTCTCCAGCCAGGCGACGCTTTCGGCGTCGAGATGGTTGGTCGGCTCGTCGAGCAACAGGATGTCGGGCTTCTCGAGCAGCAGCTTGGTCAGCGCGACGCGGCGCTTCTCGCCTCCCGACAGGTTGTCGATGGCGGCATCGCCCGGCGGGCAGCGCAACGCGTCCATGGCGATCTCGAGCTGGTTGTCGAGGCTCCAGCCATCGACCGCGTCGATCTTCTCCTGAAGCTCGCCCATCTCCGTCATCAGCGCGTCGAAGTCGGCGTCCTCGGGCGGATCGCCCATGATCGTCGAGATCTCGTTGAACCGGTCCATCATGTCGGCGGTCGCGCGGACGCCATCCATGACGTTCTCCTTGACCGTCTTGGAGGGATCGAGCTGCGGCTCCTGCTCCAGATAGCCGACGCGGATATGCTCGCCCGGCCAGGCCTCGCCGACATATTCCTTGTCGCGTCCGGCCATGATCTTCATCAAGGTCGACTTGCCTGATCCGTTCGGCCCGATGATCGCAATCTTGGCGTCGGGATAGAATTGCAGGTGGATGTTGTTGAGGATCGGCTTGGGCGCGCCCGGGAAGGTCTTGGTCATGCCCTTCATGACGAAACTATACTGTGCAGCCATGGCGGCGCGTCTCTCCGGATGATGTCTGGGAATTGCCGGCTTACCTAGTGACTTGCGGCCCGATTGGCAAACCGCCTAAGCCCCTGCCCCATGAAGAAATCACTCCTTTTCGCCGCCGCGATCAGCGCCCTCGCTCCCACAGCCTCGCCGGCGCAGAACCGCGCGCCGCAGGTCGAGCGCCTCCGCGATGCGGCGCTGAACGGTGACAATCATGCCTGGGACATTGTCGAGGGCCTGACCACCGAGGTCGGACCTCGGCTGGCTGGCACGGAAGCTGAAGCACGGGCGCGTGAATGGTCGGTTCGAAAGCTCAGGAGCCTCGGCTTCTCGAACGTGCGGATCGAGGAGTTCGACATGCCGGTCTGGGTGCGCGGCGAGGAAAAAGGTCAGATCCTGGCCCCCTTTCTCCAGCCGCTCGCCCTGACAGCTCTCGGCAATTCGGGTGCGACTCCGGCCAGCGGCATCGAGGCGGAGGTGGTTGCCTTTTCCAGCATGGCCGAGCTTCAGGCCGCGCCGGCCGAACGGATCCGCGGCAAGATCGTGTTCGTCACTCACCGCATGCAAAAGACCCAGGATGGGTCCAGCTACGGATATTTCGGCGCGGTGCGGCGGCTCGGGCCATCGGTCGCCTCGCAAAAGGGGGCCGCGGCGATCGTGATCCGCTCGATCGGCACCGACAGCCATCGCATGCCTCACACCGGCGTTCAGCAATGGCAGGCGGGCGTCACGCCGATCCCGGCCGCCGCCCTGTCCAATCCCGACGCCGACAATCTGGAGCGTATTTTTGAGCGCGGCCGGCCGGTCCGCATGCGGCTGCTGCTGACGCCGCGGCAAATCGGCACCCGCAAGTCCGGCAACGTCATCGCCGAAGTGCCCGGGCGCGATCCCAAGGCAGGCATCGTGCTGGTCGGCGGCCACCTCGACAGCTGGGACCTCGGCACCGGCGCGATCGACGATGGCGCCGGCGTTGCGATCACCGCCGCCGCCGCCAAGCGCGTGATGGACGCCGGCCGCCCCCGCCGCACCATCCGGGTCGTCTGGTTCGGCGCGGAGGAAGTCGGCATCCTGGGCGGCAACGATTATGCGCGGCGGCACGGGACCGAACTTCACGCCGCGGCCGCCGAATCCGATTTCGGCGCGGACCGGATCTGGCGGGTGGACTTCGGCTTGCCAGAACAGGCCAAGGCGGTGACGGACCGGGTCGAAGCCGCGCTGTCTCCGCTCGGCATTGCCCGCGGGACCGCGGTCGCTCGCGGGGGACCCGATCTCGGACCGCTGGTCGCGGCGGGCGCGCCTGCAATTACGCTCCAGCAGGACGGGACCGACTATTTCGATCTCCACCACACGCCCGACGACACGCTCGACAAGATCGATCGCGAAGACCTGCGCCAGAACGTCGCGGCATACACGGCTTTCCTCAGCATCGTCGCCAACGCACCGGAAAATTGGGGGCACAACGCGCCGCAGCGTTGAGCGCGAACCGCTACTTGGCGGCCTCAAGGATGGTCGGGGAGACAGGATGAATCCGGGAACCCTGAAAACGGCAGAATGCCTAGTAATCGTGGTTTTACGCGGCTTAGGACTCCACATCGCTACATAATCTGCTACAGCACTTGCTACAGCAACAGCAAGTCGGGGCAGCTTAGTGTCACTCGCAAACTACCTCTTCCCGCGCGGCAAGGCCGGCACTTACCAGCTACGGGTGCCCGTCCCGCGGCGGCTCCAGGCGAGCTATGGCAAGCGTGAGCGTATCCGCTCGATGGGCACGTCTGATCGAGCCGCCGCCGTTCGGAAAGCCTTGCCGATCTTGTCCGAATGGCAAGCGGAGTTCGCCCGCCTAGAAGGCGAGCCGGCGACGGCAAGCGACCTGCCCACCCTTGCCGTGGATCGAGGCTACCGGCGCATGCTGGAGAGCTTGGAGGATCGACGCCGCAACGTGCCAGATGACAGCGCCGCCTACGCGGCCTTCCTGGAAAAGAGGCAAGCGGACCTAATCAGGCTTACCCGCCGTCGCCAGGACGGCTTGCAAGAGCATTGGGAGGGCGTAGCGGATCGGATTATAGCAAATGAACAGTTGAGCGTGATGAAGGGCAGCGAAGCCTATCAGGCGTTCGTCGACTCGATCGCCGATGCGAGCATTGACGCCTTGTCGGTGTTCAATCGCCGTAATGCCGGAGAACTGGACGCCGAACCCCGCAGCAAGGTCGTTAGGAGAACGCTGGAGCGCGAAGCCGCCACCGCCCCGTCAGGTGAAACCTTGCTCGAGCTTTTCGAGCGCTATGCCGCCCAGAGGCTTGCCGAGAAGCGCAAGCGGCCGGACACAATCAATCAGGACCGCAAGGTAATCGAAAGCTTCGCCAGCTTCGTCGGGAAGGATCGAAAAGCCGAGACGATCACCGGCGTGGACGTGCGCGACTGGATCGACACGCTTGCGGTGCTTCCGCCGAATTGGCGCAAGCGGAAGGAATACCGCGAGCTGAGCATGGCAAAGGCTGCCGAGAAGGCGAAAGCTGCGGGCGAGGCCGGTCCAAGCCCGAACACCCTGAATAAGTATCTCTCGACCGTCCGCCCCCTGTTCACATGGCTTACGAAGCGAAACTACTACACCGGCACCAACCCATGCGACGGCCTGTTCAACGACGTGCCCAAGGGTAGCAATCCGCGCCCGCCGTTCAGCACTGAGCAGCTCAACACGATCCTTGGTTCGCCGCTTTTCACTGGCTTTCTGCGGGACGGGAAGGAACACCTACCGGGCAACTGCTACTCTGATGATTGGCGGCGCTGGATACCACTCACGGCCATGTTCACCGGCGCTCGTATCGGGGAGGTTGCTCAGCTCCGCATCGGCGATGTGCGGCAAGAGCGAGGCGTCTGGTTCGTTCACATCGCCTTTGATGAGGAGACAGGCCAGACCACCAAATCGGGCCTCAGTCGCGCCGCGCCCATTCATTCCAAGCTGATCGAGCTCGGCTTCCTCGCCTTCCACCAACGGCAAGCCGAGCGTGCCGAGCGCGACGGCAACCTGTCTCTGTTCCCTGAACTGGAGCCAAACGAGCGCGGCCAGATCAGCGGCAAGCCATCCCGTTGGTGGCGGGAGTATCTGGAGGACATTGGCATCAAGGATGGCGCGGACGGCTACGGCGCCCATTCCTTCCGTCACACGATGGCCGATCGACTAAGGGACGAAGCCGAGCTGCTAGACGATCAGATCGAGGTAGCGCTTGGACACAATCAGAAAACCGTCACAAGCGGCTACGGCAAGCTTCGCCAGGGCACTGTCACCATGCTTCGGGACATGTTCGAAGGCGTCCGGTTCGACGGCGTGGATTTCACGCCGGTGATGCCACGCTAGGCCGGTTTCCGGGGCACGCCGGGTGGGTTCTGGAAATGTCGTGACAGCCTCTCGACTCATGGTCTGGAATATGCAACGCGCACACACACGCACGCCGCCTGCGTCTATAGATAAACTATAATATATACCTGATTCTGAATCTTACTTGAGATTCCACTATCGTTAATCTTCTTCGAAGATTGGACTGCGTCTCGTTTTTTTGTTGTGATTGATCGGAAGCACAACGATCGCAGCAAGCCCGCGGAGTGCAGCGCTTGGTTTTCCTCGCGGTGTCCGACTCCTTCCGGTGAGTTCCACCTTGACCTGAATCGTGGGTGTGTTATTATACACACACTAAATCGATTGGTGGCGCTACTACCCCTCTCCTCGGAGGTGAAACGGGAGGCCAAGGTTGCCGGCTCAAAACAACCACTCACCCCGGAGTGAAACGGGAGGCCCGCTCATCCGCTTTGTAGGTGGAGAACCAGCTAACTCGGAACACCTGATTTAGACCCTTTGCGGTCTCGCCCCAACAGTCGGGCACGTCTCCGCCGACGCTAATGGCAACCCGCCCCGCAATCGCGGTGAGGCGGCTTGATCCCAACAGCATCAGCCGAGTTCCGTTCAGTGCCTGCCCCTTCCCTCTCTCAGCAAATCGCCCTTTGGCGCGACGGATCAGCCGGCTTCTTCCGGTTCGTCCAGGACGTGCAACCGCACGTTCGCTCGCACACCGGCGGCTTTGCTCCCTATGCGATCGGGGATCGTGAGCGTGCCGAGATTGCGCGCGCCTTAGACGGCCAGGACGTGTCCGTCGCGGTGTGGTGCTGGCCGCGCCGCCACGGCAAGACCTTAGCAAGCGCCATGCTGATCGTGTGGCGGTTCATGACTCGCCCGACTGAAAACATCGCGGTTGTGGCGAACAGCGAAAAGCAGGTGGTGGACACCGCGTTCCGCACAATCCGTGAAGCCTTTGAACACACCCCGGCGCTCAAGGCGATTGTGAAAGCCGGCTCGATAGTGGTGCTTCAGGACCGGATTGAGCTACCGTCAACCGGCTCGATCATTCAGGCATTTTCGAGCAACCCCTCTGCGCTTTGGGGCAAGAAGCTCAGCTGCGCTCAGATTAGCGAGCTGCACGCCGCCCCGCGCGGCGATGATGTGTTCGCCGCCCTTGCCGGCTCGCTGCTCGACACGGCCGGCTCGCTTATGCTGATCGACAGCACAGTAGGGCCGAAGAGTTCGAAGCTGTTCGACCTTTATCAGGCCGCCACGCGCGCCGGCGACCCCGACCCGTCGATTGCATTCAGCCATATCGGTTATGCGGACGTGGAAGACGCTTGCCGCAACACGCCAGCTTGGTTGCCGGCAGTCCGGCTTCGCTCACTATCACGCCAGATGCTCCCGCATGAGTTCGCGCTGTATCACCTCAACAGGTGGCAAGACGCGGCCAACGCGCTCTTCCCGAAAGGCACGCTCGATCAGTGCGTGCACGAATACCCGCTGGACGTGGCGGCGCTCGCGAACGGCTCCGCTTACGTCACCGGCGCTGGCCTGGACCGCGCGTTCGGCGGTTCGAAGCACGGCGACCGCACTGTCACCGCGTGCGTGGCTAAGATCGTTCTGGACGATGATGAGCACCTGTTCGTCCTGGACGCCGATGCGGTGTTCCTTGGGAGGCTGAGCGGCTTGAAAAGCCGTTTCGGGGAGTATCACCGGGAACACCGCATCACCCGCGCCACGCTCGAAAGCTACGGCTCTCAGGATGTGGCCGACTGGACGGCAACGCAGCCCTTCGCCGGCGGCGTGGAAGTGGTGCACCCGTCGCGCCGGTCCAAATACGCTGCCTTCATGTCGCTCTACCAAGCAGCGGCCGAACAGCGTCTCCACGTCCATCCCAAGTTCAAGGCGCTGATCGAAGAGCTATCGGTGTTCGAAGTGATCGCGGACGGCAAGGCCACCGATGGTGAAGCCGCCGTGCCCCGGTTCCAGCACCCGCGCGGCGCTCACGATGACTTCGTGCATGCCCTCGCATGGGCTGTCTACTCGCTGCGGTCGATCACGCTGAACCCGTATGAGATTGAGGGCATTCATTGCGCCGGCCGTGGTGCCGACGTTGCGATGTGCGCATTAAATGGTGGTGGGCATCTGCCGTTCTGCGGCCAGTCGTGTCGATCGATGCGCGAAGCGGCACGGCTCTATAGCGCTTATGTCGATCGCAAGCCTCTACAGCCGGTAGGTTTGGAGACATTCATCGCAAACAAGCTGAAGAATATCGGCGCACATACGGTGCCGCGATGATTTTATCCTCGACTTGTTCTAAGCACAATGCTATACTCATAGGCAAGTGTGTCTAGTTGCGTATGAGTATCGTGCCCCTGTTCTTCTCTTCCGAAGTAGTGCGTATTGCGCAGTCGAGCCTCGATCGCAAGGACGAGTGCTCTAAGCGCTTGCGTTACTACTTCGATGAACAATCCGATGCAACCTTAAACTTGGTTGCGCGCCGATGGTCGCACCCTGACAAGTTCCGTCTCTTCTCGATCAACATCACTAAGAAGATCGTGAACCGGCGCGCGACGACTTACCGCCTTTCACCGCGCCGCACATTTGCCGGCCTGGATCAAGCCACCGGCGATCAGCTCTATCGGGCGATGAACGTGGACGGGGTGCTCAAGAAAGCGAGCAAGCTCACCAAGCTCTGCAAAACCACCATGCTCCAGGTTGGCTGGAATGAGGCCGCCGGCGTTCCGGTCCTGAATGTCATCACCCCGAACATTCTGGACGTGGTGCACACAGGCAACCCGGAACAGCCGTCCCGCGTCATCATCACGCATGCTGCCACACGCGCCGAAGATGTGTCCTATTCGGATTGGACCGCCGGAAGCTTCCGCCGGCTGAACTTTCGCGGCGCTCGCCAGCGGATCGACGGCAACCCGCAAGGCGTCAATCCATACGGCGCCCTTCCCTTTGTGCCGCTTTTCGACCGGCTGCCCGATGACGAATTCTTTCTCACCGGCGGAAGGGATCTCATCGAAGCTCAAGACGCGGTCAACGTGGCACTCGCCAACCTGTGGCGCTCGGTTGAACTCCAGGCACACGGCCAAGCATGGGCGACCGGCATATCTGCGAATGAGCAGCTGAGCACCGGCCCCGATCGGGCGATTGTTCTCCCGCAGGGTTCGCAGTTCGGCTTCGCCAGCCCGAACGCGCCGATCAAAGATATCCTGTCTGCGATCGAGTTCGTGATGCGCCAAGTCGCCGCGACGAATGACGTTGGCGCGGATGTATTCGACCTGTCGAAACGAGCGGAAAGCGGTTCGGCAAAGCATGCCGAGCGCCTGGACCTGAAGGAAGCTCGCCAGGACGATATCACCCTTTGGCGCGCCTATGAGCACCGGCTGTTCGAAACGATCAAGCGGGTGGTGAATGTGCACGCTCCCGGCACCATCCCGGAGGGCGCAACCGTCTCGGTCGACTTTGCCGAGTTCGCAGACAATCTCACCGAAGCCGAACAGCTCGATAACCTAAGCACCAAGCTTGAGCTTGGCCTGATCGCGCCGGCTGACGCGCTCATGGCCCTAAACCCGGACGGCTACCCCGACCGCGCCGCCGCGCACGCCGAGCTTCTACGCCGGCGTGTGGAAGCCGCTGAACTCACAACCGTTGCCAGTGCCACCACTCGCCAGGATTGAACATGAACATCGAAGAACAGCTTGCCGAAGGGCAAGCCGCACTGACTGCTGCCCAAGCCGACCTAGAAGCCGCCGCCGCCACCATCCTTGCCGGCGTCCCGGAGCACCTGAAGCGCTTATCCCGGCCAACATGCCACCGCGTGAGCGGATCGACTGGTTCGCGCAAGCAAAGGCCACTGGCATCTTCGATCGTGCCGCGGTGCCCACCACCGATGCCGGCGCGAAGCCAACAATCACCCCGAAGCAAGCCGACCCGAGTTCGCTGCCACCGCACGCGCGCATGGCCGCCGGCTACCGCAAGTAACAAACCACAAACGAGAGGAATGCCCCTACGATGCTGACTGCCCTGGAATATTCGAAGCTGAACCCCGACCCGCTCACTAGCGGCGTTGTCGAAATCTTCGCGGCCGAAAACCCCGTCATCGCCACCCTGCCCTTCATCAACGTGGCTGGCAGCGCTTACCGTTACAACGTCGAACAGAGCCTCCCCGGCGTCGCCTTCCGCGGCTTCAACGAAGGCTATGTCGAGAGCACCGGCGTCATCCATCCGATGGTCGAAGCGCTCACGATCTTGGGCGGGGATTCTGACTTCGACGTTGCGCAGATTGCGATGCAAACCGGCGACAATGACACGCGCGCGGTGCACGACGGCATGAAGGCGAAGGCCGCCGCGCTCACGCATCTGCGCACCTTCTTTGACGGGGACACGTCTACGAACCCGAAAGAGTTTGATGGCCTGAACCGCCGCCTTGCCGGCGCTCAAGTGCTCACTGCCGGCGCGAATGGCAGCCTGCTCACGCTCGAGATGCTGGACGAGCTAGTTGACGCCGTGCGCGGCACGCCGACGATCCTGCTCATGAACAAGAAGCTTCGGCAACGCGCTCGCCAGCTCGCCCGCCAAGTCAATGCGCTCACCATCACTACCGATCAGCTCGGCCGCGAGCTGGACGGCTACGCCGGCGTGCCGTTCGGCGTAGTCGAGGATGATGAGACCGGGGCGGAAATCCTCGGCTTCGATGAGACGCAAGGCACGGCGAACGACACCGCCTCGATCTATGCTTGCCGCTTCGGCGCTGACACGTTCCACGGCATCCAAACCGCGCCGATCGGGGCGCGTGATCTTGGCGAGGTGGACGACAAGCCGGCGCTGCGCACCCGGATCGAGTGGTATTCCGGCCTTGTCATCAAGCATCCCCGCGCGGCCGCTCGCTTGAAAGGCGTGAAGGCAGCCTAACGAAACCAAGGCCGGCGCTTGCTCGAAGCGCCGGTGCGGACAAGTCGGCAAGTGTCCGTAGTCATGAAAACAACACCGACCGCCGGCAGCGCTTCTTACACCTGGGCGCGTGGCCGGCACTTACCCCCACAAGGCCTCCGCAATGAACGTCCCTGAACCGACCGTCGGCTTGAACACCTATATCAGCGTTGCCAACGCGAGCGCGGTGGCCGCCAATCGATTGCAAGCCGACGAATGGCGCGCCGCGATCGCAGCGCATGAGGCTGCTACCGCCGCCGCGCTCCAGGACACCGCCGACAACAGCAAGCCGCTTCCCGAAAGCCCGCCCACAGTGCCCGCTGAATGCCGCCAGGCGCTCGCTACAGCCACGGCAACCCTGGACCGGCTCAAGTGGGCGGGAACGCGCGCAAGCGCCTCACAGACGCTTGCGTGGCCCCGCCGGCGCGTGCTGGACCGCGACGGGCAGGTAGTGCCCGCGAACGTCATCCCGCCCGCCATTGCCACCGCTTGCGCCGAACTCGCCTTCTTTTTGCTTGCGAGGGGACGCGACCCATCCGGCAACGCGCAAACGCAAATGCGCATGATCGGCCAAAGCATGGAAACCTATTTTGCATCTGTCTCGGATGAGCTGCCCACGCACGTCGGGCGCTTGATCGAGCCCTTCCTAGAGGTTCGCTCCCGCCACTCAGCCGAGTTGCTCTTTTGAGCTACGTTGGCGGAGCAGGGCTGCTCGATCCTTGCGACCTCACAGACGCTCCGATCAGCCCCGAGCAGCGGCTGTTCCGGCATATCATCCTGAATGCCGTCCTAGACGCCATCTATGGCGCAACAACGTGCACCCGGCCCGAAGCCGTTGAGCGCGCCCGCGAAGAAGCAATGCGTTGGCTAGTTAGCGGCGGCGAAGATTTCCGAACTGTCTGCGAATGCGCCAACCTGGAGCCGACTACCGTCCGTGACCGCGCGCTGGAGTATGTCGCGCGTGAGCGACACGCTCGCCTGACCTCCAAGATGCAGCGACCAAGGATCGGCGCGCATACCGAGCGCGCGAAGGATCGGCGATGAACCTGGATAGCGAGCAGCCCTCGTTTGACCTGATCGTTGCAGGCCGCAAGATCGACAACCGCACGGCCGAAGCACGGCGCTTCCGCGCCTTGGGCGGGGAGCTGCAAATGCAGCTTGGCCGGAACCCGAATGCGGCCGAACGCATGATGATAATGAACGCCGCCACGCTTGCGATGCTATGCGAGCGGGACGCAGCGGACTTGCTTGAGGGCAAGAAGATCGATGCGGAGAGCTACCGCCGCAATGTCACCTTGCTCGGCTCGATCCTGGTCAAGCTCGGCATGGCGATGAAGAGCCGGGATGTGACCAAGCGGGACCGCGCCGGCGCTGATGATTTCGGGGCGGCGCTAATCGAGGCGAGTGCACAAAGGATCAACTAGTTTGGGCGCTCAGCAGCGGCTAATATCATGAGATGGATGACGTTTGGAAACTCGACGCTTATCAGAAGCAATTCGACGCCGAAATTTTGGCAATGTATATGAGGCAGGAAGGGACCGAGTCTGAAATCATAGACCTTTTGCCTAATCTATACCAAGAGACGCTGAGAAGCTTGGTCGATATTCTCTTTTCAGACTTCGACAAACGTTCGCCGGCAATGCTCAAAGAGCATCGAACGCTTCGACGTGGCTTCGTGAAGCGCAACGTAGCCCGGTGGCGCCGTGGCTTTGACCTTCTAGAGCGACTCATCGTGATTAGTCAGGAAAGCGGCGCCGCCGTCAACGGCGCGCTTCGGCCGAAAGCAGCTGAAACCGGAGATGCTTTGTTTGAGGCTGTCATCTCGAACCACGCTCGCGCCGTTCAGCTATCTCGAGAAATACTTGCTCTCATGACTGCAGGATTTCCAAATGGCGCGATGGGCAGGTGGCGAACACTTCACGAAATAGCTGTCGTCTCAATGTTCATTTACCATGCGGGGAGAGACACGGCCGAGAGAGATATTCTTCACGATCATGTGACGTCCTACAAACGCGCAAAAAACTACATGGAGCACCACAAGCGCGCCAACTTAGGCCCGATCGAGCCGGAGGTCATGGAACGACTCAGGGCAGCGCATGATGAGGTTATCCGCACTCGCGGGGATAACATGAAACACGACTATGGCTGGGCAGCCCCGGCCCTAAACAATCCCCGACCAACGTTCGCAGACCTGGAGCTGGCAACGGAGCTCGACCACTGGCGTCCCCGCTACAAATGGGCCACCACGAACACACGCGGCGCGTATCAGACGCTCAACAGCACTCTTGCCACATGCGAGGCCGATCAGCCGGTGCTTGCAGTAGGGGAGAGCAATTCCGGGATGACTGATCCCGGACATATGACTGCAATCTCGCTGAACATAGCCACGATGCCCGTCATGATGCTGGAGCCCAATCTTGACCGCCTCGCTGCTTTTTTGGTGATGCAGCGCCTTTCGGACGAGATCGGCGACACTCTCCTGCGCCTAGACCGGGAGACGTATGAGCGGGCTCGGAAAAGGCGCAACGCGGCAGCAAAGCGGTAGGAGTGGAGCCAATTCTGTATGACGGCGACGATCCGAAGAATGCCGAAGGAGCACAAGATGTCTGAAGACGATCACGCGGCCGACAAATCCGAGCTAAAAGCGTTCGTCGACAGTCTCGACCTGGGCATGGTGTCGCCCCCGAAGAACCCAAGGGCAAGCGCCAGGGGAAGACTCCGACGGCGCATAGATTGGCTGCAGCATGCACTCTCGCAGGTTGAAATCGCAATCCAGGGTGTTCGCGAAGCACCGGGTCGAACCAATCGGCCGGACAAGCTGGATCAACTAGAGAAGGCAATTGCCGATTTCCGCGCAAACGCGGGCTTGCCGCCGCCGAAGGAGCCTAAAGACAGTCCAGAACTTGACCTAGTCTTCCTCCGAGAAGCGCCAGATGCGTATTCGGCTAACACTGAGAGTATCCTGGCCTCGCTAGGCTCATGGGGCTCTGACGATGGTGACGAGTCTACCGAATGATCCCGGCCGAATGGGTGAACGCCGGCGGTCCTTACACGCTCCAGCCCCTCGTCTGCCGGCCCCGCACACTTCCCAGCACTCCCGGTCGAGCGCCACCTAAGGTGTGCACGCCGGGTCCGGCCGCCTCACGCCGGCTAAGCTGTATCGGAATCGTTCGAATACGATGCAGATGCACGGCATGTATCGAAAGATAGCTTGACGATAGTTCCGATACATGACAGATATCGAGCCACGGTTTCGATACAGGAGTTCAGCACATGGCCCGCACGTTCGCATACTGCCGAGTTAGCACCGCCGATCAGACGCCCGACAATCAGGTTCGGGAGATTGCGGCGGCCGGGTTCGCTGTTGAGCCGAAGCGGGTTGTGAGCGAAACCGTCTCGGGTTCGGTGGCGGCAATGGAGCGAAAGGGCTTCGCCCGCTTAGTCGATCGCCTGGAAAGTGGTGACGTGCTGATCGTGACCAAGCTCGATCGGCTAGGACGCAATGCAATGGACGTGCGCGCCACGGTCGAAAAGCTGGCAGCGGACGGCGTGCGGGTGCATTGCCTTGCGCTTGGCGGCGTCGATCTAACCAGTCCGGCGGGCAAGATGACTATGGGCGTCATCGGCGCTGTAGCTGAGTTCGAACGTGACTTGCTGATCGAGCGCACACAGGCCGGCCTAGAGCGCGCTAGGGCCGAAGGTAAGAAGTTAGGGCGTCCATCGTCTCTTTCGCCCGATCAGGTGATAGGGGTGCGCACAAGCCGCGCAGCGGGCATGTCTCTCGGAATGCTGGCGAAAGAATACGGTGTGAGCCGCGCTGCCATACAAAGAGCGGAAAAAAGGGAATAGGGCACCTCCTACCCCCACCCCCCCCCCCTCTGCCTTGGGCAACCTCGCGAGCGCGAAAGTTCGAACCCAAAAAGTTTCGGATCGAGCGAAAAGGCTTTTGCCCAACAATCGAGCGCACACGCGCCGGTGGTGCGCAGTCGCTTCGCCAGATTGCGGCGGTGCTGAACGAACGCGGGATCAACACGCCGCGTGCCGGCGGCGCATGGCAAGCCAAGCAAGTGAAAGACGTGCTAGATCGGGTTAGGAGCGCCGCTGAGAAGCGGACAGCCTAGCTGCCAAGGCATGGCCGCCACGGCTTGCTCAACTCACACTGCGGAGCGCCTAAGCTGGCCCGCCGTTCACCGCGCGACGTGTGCAAGTGTCGGGAGCAAGCCGCCTATCGCGACTCGCTTGCCAGTCAGCATCTGAGGCGCGATCGGCGAGCTGAGTCGCGCCGTGTGTCAAGGGCCGGCACCTCCTTTTCGTGTCAAGTGCGGTGCCGGCCCCACCCGCTTCGGATTTGGAACGCGCTCCGCTTAGACGGACAACCCGGAGGCAGCGTGGATGCTTTGGGCGGCGAAGGCTCGCATAAGTCCGCCGTGTAATCCGGGGTTCACGATCGCCGATCGGGGCAGCTTCTCATAATCGACTAGCAGCTCGCGATAGTCGTCACTGTGACTGAACACCGCGAATATCGCCTCCTTGGGAACTACCGCTTCCAAGACGCGCGGGATCCCACTTCGAACACCGTTGCCCCGCCGTTCGGCCATGCGGTAGCGAGAAAAAACGCCGGCCATCCACCGGCTGTCGGTCCAGCTGATCCCATTCGCAGCGCCGTCGATCGACGTTGCGCAGCTACCGCGATACAGCCGAACCTTGTCGGGAAGGCTTAGCCAAATATCCAGCTCGTTCTGGTCAATCATGCCGAACGAACATGCGTCCCTAAAGCCGGCAAGCACCGCCTGATTGTGATTGCCGCTGTCCGTTGGTCCAGTGCCACTGGAAATGTAGATACACCCGGCGGCTCGCCCCCATGTTATGTCGGTTATCAGGCCGGCTTTGAAGGCGGAATGGAAGATCGAAAACCAAGCGCGGGGCACGTGGTAGGGTTCCGCTGGATTGTGATGCTTGCCCGCTGCGATCAACGCCACAAGTTCGTTGACGGCGTCGGCTGTCTCTAAGCCGTATTTGGTCGTGAAGACATGCGGGTGCAATCTCGTGGTGATCGCAAGATCACGTTCCCAGAACTTCTCCCGTGTCGCCGGTGGTATGTTATCGCCGAAATGTGCGCTCCATAAGCAGTTCAGAAAGTCTTCTGGATCGGCTAGTCGAAAGCGTGCGATGGATTGTGTGCTGTTACTCAAGTGACTGTCCTTTGATTGGCAGGTATCTTATCACAATCACAGGCAGATTTCACGGAAATTGCGAGTAAGGCCGGGGCTTCCAAGTCGTTTCGAAGCCGGTTTATGATGCTGCGCAAAAGGGGGCAGCTCGCATGATTCCACGTGATCGATATGAGGATGCAAGGCGGCAAGCGGACGGACTGCCCGCCATCGAGCGGCCCGCGCGTGAGATCAGTCGCGGGCAGTCCACCTTGCTGATCATCCTGGCGATAGCGGCTATCACCGGCGTGTTCTGGAACCTCTACACGACACATGAAGAGCAAGCGGCGGTGAAGAACATGGACTACTCGCGCTGCTACAGCTCTAAGTGCGAGGCGGCCGTGGCTGTCCGGCGCATGGGCGGTGACGCCGACTACTTTTTTAGATGATGCGCGATGCGTCTCAGTATGTCTCGCTGACTATGTAGAGCGTTGCGATGCCGTGACGCTTTGCGGCCTCGATCCCTTCCGCTTCGGCGATAGCAGCAGTGGGGAGCGGCCCCGACGAACTGTTTCCGTCCAGGTCAAGTGCGGTGGTTAGGACGTAGCCGCTGCTCACCTTGGTCACGAGTAAATAAGCACACGGACCCGGAACTTGATCGAGGGCGCTCACTCGTTTGATTTCGATCTTGTCGATGCTCGGCATGTGTCAGCCCCTTGAAAGGTTACTCGGCCGAATGCACCAACCGCAGCGCGGCGCGAGGCGAGCGTTCAGCTTGCGCCGGCTCAAGCTCGATCAGTTCGAACATGCTCGCCAGGCCGGCCGGCGTTCCAAGCTCAATCGCTTGCGCATCGGCGTTGTGCTGCTCGGCCCAAAGACAAAGCGGCACCGGGTTCGGAATCCTAAAGAGATGAAATCATCTGTTCGGCTTAAGCTCGGGTTTTACTTTGCATTTAGTATCCCGATTGTCATGGTTATGATTACGATCATCCTGGCCGCTTTGATCGTTGGCGCGCTGGACATCGTCGCGTTCATGTCGACAACCTTTGAACGGTTGGTCGAGTCCGAAGCCAACAAAATTGGCAACGCGAAATAGCTCAACGGCATGTCACTCGCCCAGCCACTTGCTACAGCAACTGCTACACGGCCTGCTTAGAAAGCCCAGAAAACAGCCATTTCGTAATGATGGTCGGGGAGACAGGATTCGAACCTGCGACCCTCTGCTCCCAAAGCAGATGCGCTACCAGGCTGCGCTACTCCCCGACATTCATCGGCTCAAAGTGGTACTTTGAGCCGGGGCAAGAGGAAAGAAGAAAGGAACCCCTTTCCTTCCCCTGGATCAAAGTACCACTTTGATCCAAACGCTTGGTGGGCCCGGCAGGATTCGAACCCGCAACCTAGCCGTTATGAGCGGCCGGCTCTACCGTTGAGCTACAGGCCCAGCACCGGCCCGAGCCGATAGCGGACGCGACAGCGGATTGACAAGCTAGAGCGGCTGCGCGGCGGCGGTCGCATCGAGGCACTCTTCGATCGACGCGGGCGCGATGCCTCGCCGTGCGAGATGGTCGAAGATGCCATCCCACCAGGCATAGAACAGGTCGAGATCGCGCGCGTCCCGGACATAGGGGGTGTTGCCGGGCTCGACCGAGGGCGAGTGAAACGAGATGGAGAACAGGCGCAAGTCATCGTCGAGCAGGCGATCGACCATCTCACACGCCTCGAGGAGCGGCATGCCCTCCGGAGTGAGCGCCACGCGTCCCAACAGACCCGCCCGGGCGAGCAGCCCCCGCGATCGGGGCACCCGTCCGGCGGCGCGGAACAAGCTGCCGCCATGCCGCCGCAACGCGCCGACATAGCCGGCGGTCAGCGGGATTTCGACCAGGCCGGTGCCTTCGATCCGGTAAGGAATTGGGCGGATGCGGGAGAAATCGGGGCCGCCCTCACCGCTATAGTCGAACGATGCCCGTGCCGAGACATCGGCCCGATAGCCGAGCTCCGCCAGCAAAGCGGCCGTGTTCGGACCCACCCCGTAACGACCTGCCCGGTAAACTGTTGGACGGCGGCCGAATCCGCGCTCGATAAGCTCGGTAAGCCGCAACAGCTTGGTGCGTTCCAGCGCGGCCGGAAGATTGCCGGGGAAGCTGTTGTTCCGATTGACCTCTTCCTCGAATGGCGGATTGACCCAGGGGTGGAGCTGGGTGCCGATCGTGCAATCACCGGCCTCCTGAAATTCCCGCAAGGTGGCTACGCATCGCGGGTCGCTCGCAATCGGATGGTCGATCAGGTAGATCGGCTGAACACCATAGCTGCGCAGGCGCTTGTGGATGATCGGAAGCGACTCCGCCGCCCCGGTCGAGCGCTCGTCCCGGCTGTGCGGCTTGGTCCAGTCGAACTCCTCCTCGGTATCGACAAACACCGCGACGCGACGCCCGAAGCTCTCGGGCAAGAGGAGATAAGCGCTATCGGCAGGTGGCAGATCCAGACGCGCGCAGGCCAGGCCGGGTTTCGGATGGGGCACCTGCAGCACCGGCAGGCCTAGCTGCCCTGCCCCGTCGAGCGTTCGGGCGCGCCGAGCGGCGGCAGGTAGAGCGCGAAGCGACGCTCGCCGATCACAAGAGCGCCGCCGACAGCCTCCGCAAGGTTGCGGACCAGGCGCAGTGCGAAGCCGAGGCCCAGGGCCGGCGCTCCGGGCCAATCGCCTTCCGGGCTGTACCCGGGATCGAGCAGCGCCGCCTCGTCCAGCCCGGCGATCGCACGCGGCCGGTCGATTGCGAGGCAGAGCATCCTCCGGCGGCCAAGATCGCCGAGACTCATGGTCGCCGCGATCGTCTCGCCTTCCTGGGCAAGGCCGATCGTCGCGGCCAGCATGCGTGCGAACATCCGCTCGGCGGCGCCTTGCTCGACCTTGGCGGGCGGCAGGTCGCGGGTGATCTCGATCGCGATGCGGGAATTCCGCTGGTCGGCGACGCGCTCATAGGCGTCGTGCAGCCGGCACAGCAGAGCCACGGCATCGACGGAGCCTTGGTCGAAACTCATCCGGCTGGTCTCGATCCGCGCCGCCGTGTCGAGATCGTCCACAGCGGAGAGAAGCCGCGATGCCTGCTCCATGATCTCGCTCGCGCGGGATCGATAATGAATATCTGCGGGCCCCATATGCTGCCCCTCGATCAGCTCGGAGAATCCGATGATCGCGTTTAGCGGTGTGCGGAGCTCGTGGATGAGCTGGCGCAGGGAATCCGCCTGCAGATCGGTTCCGAACAGGCCGGAGGTCTCCGCCACCGGTGGCTGAGCGCGCGCGACCTCGTCGACGCGGGGCCGCCGGGTGCTTCCACGATATCCCATGAAGGCGCCGCTGCGGGGATCGAAGAAGGGCACTCCGGAAATTCGCCAATCGCCCGAAGCGGCGCCGCTCCCGGCGACGCTGAAGCGCGCGTCGCGGAAGGGCGCCCGCCTCTCGAATGCACCGGCAGCCTGGCCATCGACGCCATGTTGACCGCGCTCGGCGATGTTGGCGATCGACTGACCGACCAGCGGCCCGCGCGGGGCGCCCTCCACCCAGAGGATCACGCCATCCGAGCCGGTTTCCCAGCGGAACGCCTCGACGGATGTCGCCGCAACCGGGTCCGGATCGCGCTGCGCGTCCACCCGGGTTTTTCGGAACGCCTCGATGCGGGCGACGAGCTCACGGATCTGCGCCTCGCCGCCCTCCGCCTGCGCGCCGGGTCGTGGCTCTGCCCTCCTGATCTTCGGCGCGGAGGCGTCCACGGTGCCGGAGAGGACGAAATCGATCGAGCCGAAGCTGGTGAGCGCATGTTCGACCATGCGACCGAGATCGCGGCGATGCCGGAGCAGGGACCGGGCGGTCGGGCTCATCGCGGGCAGGAGCTCGATCCACTCCTCCTCGGTCAGCCGGGCTCCGGCCACGATGGGCGCGGCTACGGCAGGATGATCCTCGGCAAAGAAGCCGAGCAGGCCAGGGGCGATGTCCCGGCCGGTCAGCGAGCGCGCAACTTCCTGGCGCGTGAAGAAGTCGACATCGTCGCGATGCGCGATCAGGAAGCTGTAAGCCTGATCGACCTCTTCGCTCGGCTCGGTATCACGTCGCTGGGCAAGCAGATCGACGAGTTGGCGCCATTTGGCCGCGCGCGCCGCGCCACTGGTGCCGGGCAGCGCCATGACGGTTGCGATCCTGTCGTCAAAGCGCACCCTGTGCATCCCCGGAACATGCTCTGCCCACCATGACGGCAGCGGCCTTCACAATCGTTAACGCCCGCCACTGTCCGGCGAAAGGGGCGTTTTCGCCCAGTTGCGTTTTGGGACGCCGAGGCGAGCAACGGTAACCTCTCGGGGCGCTTAGCAAATCCCGAAGCTCGGGGCGGGCCCGGCCGCCCCGACATGGCAGCCTAGGCCCGCTGATTGAGCCAGAGCAGCCAAAGTCCGGCAAGGTCGGCGCGAGGCCCCGTCACCGCGCTCAGGGCCGCTTCCGCCTCGGCCTTCCTCCCGGCTTGGGCAAGCGACATGCCGAGGCGCGTGTTGACGAGGTTGGCGTCGACCGAGCCCTTTTGCAGTGCCAGGCGGTAGAAATCGGCCGCTTTGGCATAGTCGCCATGGCCGTAATAGCCTTCGGCGATCTTGAGCGCGAAAGCGCCACTCGCTTCAGACCGGGCGCGGCCTTCGAGGCCCGCAAGAGCCGTCCGATCACCGGCGATCCGGCCTGAAACTTCCTTCAGGATCGCAGCCGCACTGGCGTTCGAAGCGGGGAACTTGCCGGCCCTGACGCCTTCGTTCACCACGTCCCGCGCCTCAGCGTAGAAGCGCCCGCGAGCAAGCGTGTCGGCAAGGGCAATATACTCGTTCGACCGATCCAGCGACTTGGTGGCGCGCATCAATCGGAACGTGTCGAGCGTCGCATCATCGTCGGTGTCGACCGTCTGACGGTAGATATTGAGTGCGTCCGACCAGCTTTTCTGGCTGGGATAAGCGGCCAGCCAATCGCGCGTCAGCGGCAAAATTCTCGCCCGAACCTTGCCATCCAGCGCGCTCTGCAGTCCGAGCCGATAGATATTCTCCGGCGCCTTCTGGCCCGCGGTCTTGGATGCGGCGATGCTTTGCTCAGCGAGCGCGAGCGCCTGAGCATGCTGCTTCTGGTCCCGGTGGAGGAGAATGAGGTCGTTGGTGATCGCGGTGTCGTTCGGGCTCGCCTTGAGCACCTGCTGGTATGCCGCGATCGCGGCGGGATAGTCCTTTGCCTTGACGGCCAGCACGCCGAGCCCACGCTGCAGCTTCGGCATCTCTTCGGCGGTCGCGCCGCCACTTGCAATGATCGCGTCGATCGCGCGACGAAGCCCAGGCTCGTCACTTGCTTTCTGCGCCATCAGATACTGCATTTGCGCGATGAAGTAACGGTCGTCCGGAGTCTTGGCCACCGCTTGCGCCGCAGCGAGCTTGGCCGGGAAAGTCGCAGTGTCGTTCGCATTGGCGGCGACCTGCAGTTCCTGGAGCGCCTTCATCGCACCCTTGGTGAAATTGCGCTTCGGGCCGGCCTGCTCGGCCTGAGCCGGTTGCGCTTCGGCCTGCTTCTTCGCACCGGTTGGCGCTCGCTGCGCGTGAGCGGGTATGGAAAGGCCGACAACGATGCCGAGCAAGGACGCGGCGCCGGTCATTTTGGTCGTGAAGTTCATGGAGCTTCTCCTCGATTTAACCTGTAGCGCGTCAGCCGCGCTGGTTGAGCCACAACAGCCAAAGGGACGCCAACTCAGCGCGAGGGCCACTGACGGCCCGGAGGGCAGCTTCCGCCTCCGGCCTGCGTCCCGCAAGAGCGAGTGAGATCCCTAGCCGGTTGTTGACCAGCCCCGCATCCACTCCGCCCTTCGCGAGCGCCGCTCCGTAGAATTCGGCGGCGCGGGCGTAATTGCCGGTCGCGAAGGTTGCGTCCGCTACGGCCAGCGCTTCCGCGCCGGTTGTTTGTGCGGCGCTTGCCTTGGTTTGGCGGGCGGCGAGGCCCGTGCGCTGAGCGGCCGCCTGCTTGGCGGAACTGGCCAACAAAGCCTTGAACTGGCCCTCTGCGGGATCGATCATGCGGCTCGCCACGCCCTCGTCCAGCACGGACTTGCTTTCCGCGGCGAGACCGCCAGCAGATAGTGCTTGAGCCAGTTCGAGGTAATCGCGCTCCCCGCCCAGTGCCTTGGCCGAGCGATTGAGCCGCATGGCGTCCAGCGCCGCAGCCGGATCGGAGCCGGCCAGCGTTCGATAAACGTGCGTCGCGTCGCGCCAATTGCTGGGTGTCGGGTAAAGCTCGAGCAACGCTCGCGCATATTTCATGCTTTCGGGCGCAAGCCGGGTGTCGAATGCGAGCCGCAACGCGCGCTTGTACCAAGTTTCGGGAACCGGCTGCCCCGAAGTCCGGCGGATCTCGATGGCACGGTCGAGCAAGCGAAGCGCCTCCGCCGGTTTGCGCAGCACCTCCTTCATTTCGGACAAGGCGGCGAGCGCCTCCAGATCGTTGGGCGTGCGCTCGAGGTGCTGGGTGAGCCCCGCTTCCTGGCGGCGCGCATCGCTCGAGCGTTGCACGAAGGAGGCCCGTGCCCGGTACAAAGCCGGCAGTTCCGTCGCTGGAACGTTCCCGCTCGCGATGAGGGCTTCGACGGCTGCGGATTGTAGCGCCGCATCGTTTCGTCCGGCCGCTATGGCGAACATCTGGTTGGCGACGAGATAGCGGGCATAATCGCTCGACGCGACCGCTTGCGCGGCGGGCAAGGCCGCGGAAGCCGCCACCCAGTTCTGCGCCTGGACGGCTGAAACGAGAGTGGCCAGAGTGGCCCGCTCCTCCTTGGTGAGCCGGGTCGGCTGACCGACGGGTGCCTGGGCCGAAGCCGGGCTGCTGGCGATCGCCGAATAGCTCCCCAGCGCGAGCGCCGCGCCAAGGGCGATCCTCGATGCCTTCATAAACGAAAACTCCTGTTGAGCCGCGTGCAGGGGCGGGCCGCGCTGCCTGTACCGCCATTCGCCCATGCTTGCTAGCGGCGCTGCGCTGAACCCGCCTTGAACCGCAAGTAGCGCTGTTCGCACGACTATTCCCTTTCTTGAGCGCCGGTTTGACCAGCTGCCGCGCGCTCGGCTAACCCGCCCGGGATGCTGGCCGTGATTTCCCCTGCCAAGTCGCTGGATTATAAGCGGCCCTACCCGCCCCTCCCCGTCACCCGGCCCGAGTTCGAAGAGGACGCGGCAAGGCTCGCCGCCGCGGCCGCGCGAATGTCGCCGAAGAAGTTGTCCGAACTGATGCACATCTCGGACAGCCTGGGAAAGCTCAACGCAGAGCGATTCAGAGGCTTCGCCGGCTCACCGGAGCGCCCGGCTATCTTCGCTTTTGCAGGAGACGTTTATCTAGGCTTCGAGGTGCACAGCCTGCCGGAGGAGGCGCTGCTGTTCGCGCAGGACCATCTGCGAATCCTGTCCGGTCTCTATGGCTTGCTACGCCCGCTCGATGCGATCCGGCCGTACCGACTGGAGATGGGGACCAAATGGGCGCCCAGGCGCAAGAGCCTCTATGCCTACTGGGGCGATCGGATCGGGCGCCGGCTTGCGGCGGACCTCGCGGCGAGCGGCGGGCAGACGATCATCAATCTTGCGAGCAAGGAGTATTGGGCGGCGGCCGCAAGTCATCTGCCCAAGGCGGCGCAGGTCGTCGAGATCGACCTCCGCGAAGCCGGCCCGAACGGGCTGCGCTTCAACACCTTCAACGCCAAGCGCGCCAGGGGGATGATGGCGCGCTACGTATGCGAGCACCGGCTGAGTGATCCGGACGCGCTGAAAGGGTTCGACAGCGACGGCTATCGCTTCGATCCGGACGGCAGCGATGAACGTCGCTGGCGCTTCTCGCGATCGTGACTATCTAGGCAGCGTCTCGCGCGCGTACGCGTGTGTGCGCGCACTGGCCTTCGTCCCTTCACTGGGTTAGGCCAGCACATCACCGTCGAGCGCCTCGCGCTCCCCTCGCCCAGAACCAGGAATCCACATTGGCCAGCACTCCGCCGACCATCGATACAAGCGATATCCGGCCCATTTCCATCGTCGAGGAGATGAAGACCTCCTACCTCGACTACGCCATGTCGGTGATCGTCAGCCGCGCGCTACCGGACGTGCGCGACGGCCTGAAGCCCGTTCACCGCCGCATCCTGTTCGCCTGCCAGGAGGGCGGCTTCGTGCCTGGCCGGCCCTATCGAAAGTCCGCCAAGATCGTCGGCGACGTGATGGGCAATTACCATCCGCACGGCGATTCCTCGATCTACGACGCGCTTGCCCGCCTCGCGCAGGATTGGGCGATGCGCGTTCCGCTGATCGACGGCCAGGGCAATTTCGGCTCGATGGATCCCGACCCGCCCGCCTCGATGCGCTACACCGAGGCCCGGCTGGCCCGCGTCGCGATGACCCTGCTTGAGGACATCGACAAGGACACGGTCGACTTCACCCCCAACTACGATGGCTCGCGCCAGGAGCCACAGGTGCTTCCGGCTCGCTTCCCCAATCTTCTGGTCAACGGGGCGGGCGGCATCGCCGTCGGCATGGCGACCAACATTCCCCCGCACAATCTCGGCGAGGTGATCGCGGCCTGCAAGGCATACATGGACAATCCGGGGATCACGGTCGAGGAACTGATGGAGCATATCCCCGCTCCCGATTTCCCGACCGGGCCGCTGATCCTGGGGCAAGCCGGGGCGCGCAGCGCCTACCAGACCGGGCGCGGCTCGATCATCATGCGCGCCCGCCACATCGTCGAGGAAGGCCGGGGCGACCGGCGTTCGATCGTGCTGACCGCCATCCCCTACCAGGTCGGCAAGAACGGCCTGGTCGAGAAGATCGCCGAGGCCGCCAAGGACAAGCGCATCGAGGGCGTCTCCGACATCCGCGACGAAAGCAACCGCGAGGGCGTCCGCGTGGTCATCGACCTGAAGCGCGACGCCACCCCTGAGGTCGTGCTGAACCAGCTTTGGCGGCACACGCCGGCGCAGGCGAGCTTCCCGGCCAACATGCTCGCGATCCGCGGCGGCCGTCCGGAAACGCTGACGCTGCGCGACATCATCGAAGCCTTCGTCAGGTTCCGCGAAGAGGTCATCACCCGCCGCACCAAGTTCGAGCTCAACAAGGCGCGCGAGCGGGCGCACATCTTGCTGGGCCTGGTGATCGCGGTCACCAACCTCGATGAAGTCGTGCGGATCATCCGCTCCTCCGCATCTCCCGCCGAAGCGCGGGCCGCGCTGGTCGCGCGCGAATGGCCGGTCGCCGAGATCGCACCCTACATTGCGCTGGTAGAGGCGGTCGAGCATCAGTCGGGCTCCGACACCTACCGCCTGTCCGACGCGCAGGTCCGCGCGATCCTGGAGCTGCGCCTGCACCGGCTGACGGCGCTCGGCCGTGATGAGATCGGAGGCGAGCTCCGGCAGCTTGCGTCCTCGATCGCCGACCTACTCGACATTCTGGGTGATCGCGTTCGTCTGTACCGGGTGATGCGCGAGGAGTTCGACGCGATCGCCACCAGCTTCGCGACGCCCCGCATGACGGACATCGCGCCCGCTGCCGACGGAATCGACGACGAGGACCTGATCGAGCGCGAAGACATGGTCGTGACGGTCACCCACGCAGGCTACATCAAGCGCACCCCGCTCGATTCCTTCCGCACCCAGATCCGCGGCGGCAAGGGCCGCGCCGGCATGGGCACCAAGGATGAGGATGCGGTCACCAAGCTGTTCGTGACCTCCACGCACACACCCGTCCTGTTCTTCTCGACCCACGGCAAGGTCTATCGCCTGAAGGTCTGGCGCCTCCCGGAGGGTGCCCCGCAGGCGCGCGGTCGACCGATGGTGAACCTGCTGCCGTTGGCCGAGGGCGAAACCATCTCCACCGTGCTCCCGCTTCCCGAGGACGAGGCCGAGTGGAAGAACCTCCACGTCGTCTTCGCGACCGCCCACGGCGGCGTTCGCCGCAACAGCATGGATGCGTTCGCCAATGTCCCTTCGAACGGCAAGTTCGCGATGCGTTTCGATGAGGATATCACCGACCGCCTGATCGGGGTCGCGCTTTTGACCGAGCAGGACGACGTGCTGCTCGCCACCAAACAGGGCAAGGCGATTCGTTTCGAGGCGACCGCGGTGCGGGAGTTCCAGAGTCGCACGTCGACGGGCGTTCGCGGCATCACGCTGCGCGCAGGCGACGAAGTCATCTCCCTTTCCATCCTCAAAGGCTTCCCGGCCACGGCGGATGAGCGCGACGCGTATCTCCGCGCCGCGCCTTGGAAGGAAAACCAGAATGAACCGAGCCTCAGTCCCGAGCGGATGAGTGAATTCCAGGACGCTGAGGAGTTCATTCTCACCGTGACCGCGAACGGCTACGGCAAGCGCACTTCGGCCTACGAATATCGCCAAACTAATCGCGGCGGCCAGGGCATCACCAACATCGAGACCTCAGCCCGCAACGGCTGCGTGGTAGCAAGCTTCCCCGCCCACAATGGCGAGCAACTCATGCTCGTCACGGATCAGGCCAAGCTCATCCGCACGACGGTCGGCGACATTCGCATTGCCGGACGCAACACCCAGGGCGTCACCATCTTCCGCGTTGCCGATGGCGAGCATGTTGTCTCGGCGGCCCGCATCGATGAAGCGGAGGAGCCGGAGAACGAGGCCGAAGCCCTGATCGCCGAGGAGCGCGCCCAGCCCGCGGAGCCCGTCGAGCCGGATCAGGTCCAGCTCGACGACGGCACCGGGCCGCAAACTCTGCGCGAGAAGGACATCGAGGAATGAAGCAGGCGGCCCGGTCAGCTTCCGGCCCGTTCTAATCGCGCTCGGGGCGGCAGCGCGGACGTAGACGGCTCTTTCCTTGCGGTCACGAACGGCGAGACTGACGGAGTCTTGGAGGCGGGTGCCCGACCAGACGATAGTCGGTATCGACGCCTGATCCAGTCGCTTGCGCGCCGTTTTGCGCAAGGGAAGGATTGACACTCAACCCGCTGTCACGTATTTCTGTAATACCAGAAAGAACAGCAATGGCCGTGATCGATCATCCTGACGCGAAAGCCTTCGTCCTCCACTGGGGAGAGATGGGAACGCACTGGGGCGTCAACCGGTCGGTATCGCAGATCCACGCCCTGCTCTATCTGTCCGACCGGCCGGTTCACGCCGAAGAGATCGTCGAGCAACTCGGACTTGCCCGCTCCAACGTCTCCACGGGCCTCAAGGAGCTGCAGGGATACGGCATCGTGCGGCGAGTCCATGTCGAGGGCGACCGCCGCGATCACTTCGTCGCCGAGACGGACCTGTGGGAAATGCTGATGCGGATCGCGGCCGAGCGGAAGAAGCGCGAAATCGATCCCACTCTCGCCTTTCTTGCCGAGCTCACGTCTCGGCTAAAGGAAGATCGAACCGCGCCGCCGCACGTGCGCGAACGCATCACCCGGCTCCACGAATTCGTCTCGACCCTCGGCACCTGGTATGAGCAAGTGCGGGTGTTGCCCAAGCCCACCCTGGTCACCCTGATGAAGCTCGGCGGCAGGGTCGCGCGCTTCGTTTCGCCCCGCTCCAAGCCTTCCGGCTAAGCTCCAGCCGTCCGCCGCGCCGCACTGCGCCACCCGATTTCTGTCTCTTCAGAACATAGTGAAGGACATTAGGATGATCAGCAAGACCAAGCCGAACCGGAGTGGAGCCCTGGCACGCCGCGTCCAGTGGCGCGATCTCGCCCTGATGCGGCCAGCAGATGGAGCTGTGGAGTGCCTGCACCCCCTGCCCTGGCTGCTTGGCTCCTGGTGGAGCGCCGGCCGTGAGTTCTGGCCGGCCGCGCTGGTCTGCTCCTTCATGTTCTTTCTGACGGCGCTCCGCCTGAACCACGAAGCCATCCATGGCAATCTCGGGTTCGGCCCGCGGGCTCACCGGCTGGTGCAGCATGGCCTGAGCGCGCTGATGCTGGGTTCCAACAGCGCCGTGGGGTTCAATCATCTCCAGCATCACGTGCATGTCGGCAAGCAGGACGATGTGGAGGGGAAATGCGGACAAATGGGCGGCCTCCGCGTGCTTGCCTATGGACCGGCATTCCCGATCGAGCTGCACCTGGCTGCCTGGCGGCGCGGCGGACCGATCCTTCGCCGCCGGATGCTGGTCGACCTGGCCCTGAACATCGCGGTCATCCTCACGGCGTTGGTGTCGGGCTCAACCGTGCTTCTCTACCACCTGCTTGCTGTGACTTGCGCCCAATGCTTGACCGCATTCTTCGCGGTCTGGATCACGCACCGCGGCTGTCACGGCGAGGAGCTGATCGCGCGCACCCAGCGCCCCCGGCTGATCAACTTCGCCACCTACAACATGTTCTTTCATCTCGAGCACCACCTCTTTCCGGGCGTGCCGGTGCGGCGCCTCGGCCGCCTCGCGGCGCGCCTGGATGCCGCCCTTCCCGAACTGGCCGCTCGCGCCCGGCGGGTCATCTGAATTCCAAGCAACCTCAACAAGGAGCAAAGAAAATGGTCGAAATAGCCTACGTCCTTTACCTCGCGATCGCGATCGGCATCACCGTTAAGGTCGCCCAGACGCTTTCCCGCAACGGGGAGATCTTCCTGGTCCAGTGCTTCGGCCACAACCGCGAGCTGGCCAGGTCCACCAACCATCTGCTCGTGGTCGGCTTCTACCTGATCAATATCGGCTTTATCACGCTCACGCTCAGCATCGGCGCGGAGCCGACCACCCTGCCGGAAGCAATCCGCTTCCTCAGCAGCAAGGTGGGGCTTGCCGTGCTGGTGCTGGGAGGCATGCACTTCTTCAACATGTCCGCAATCGCCCATTTCGGCCGCAAGGTGAACGACTGGTTCGTCGAGCATCAGCCGGTCTATGAAGCGCCTGCAACGGCCGCCCCCGACGGACGCATGCTGCGCTGAAAGCGACCCCTCACCGTCACCTGGATTGGGCGAACCCGATCGCGCATCCCCGCGGAGGCTTCGCGCAATCCACTCTCCTCAAGCTTTCCTACAGGCCGCAGAAGGGCTAGCGCCGGATCATGGAGCTTCGGTCCACCACCTCATCGTTTGGCAATTCGGACGCGCTTGGGAAGGCAGTTTTCCTTTCTCTAAGGAAGTCGAACCTTCCGAACCTTTCGAACTTTTCGCGCTTGCCGACGGCGCTTGCTGAGCGGCCTGAATGAGACACCAGATCCACATCATCGGCGGCGGTCTTGCCGGTTCGGAGGCGGCCTGGCAGCTCGCCGAGTCCGGATTGAAGGTGCGCCTGTCCGAGATGCGTGGGTCGGGCGAGATGACGCCCGCGCATCACACCGACGCGCTTGCCGAGCTGGTCTGCTCCAACAGCTTCCGCTCGGATGACGCTGAGCACAATGCGGTCGGCCTGCTCCACGCCGAAATGCGCGCGCTCGGCTCCGTCATCATGGCTTCCGCGGACGAGCATCGCGTTCCCGCCGGATCCGCGCTCGCCGTGGACCGCGAGGGCTTCTCCGCCGCCGTGACCGAGCGCGTGGCCGGCCACCCGAACGTGGAGCTGGTCAGGGAACGCGTCGACGCCCTCCCCGCCTCCGGGCCGACCATCGTCGCCACCGGCCCGCTCACCGCCATGAGGCTGGCCGAATCGATCGGCGCCGCCACCGGCTCGGACGCGCTCGCCTTTTTCGACGCGATCGCGCCCATCGTGCACCGCGACAGCATCGACATGGGCATCTGCTGGATGGCGGCGCGCTGGGACAAGGGCGGCAAGGATTACATCAACTGCCCGATGACCAAGGAGCAGTATCTCGCCTTTCATCAGGGGCTGCTGGACGGCGAGAAGACCGAGTTTCGCGAGTGGGAGAAGGACACGCCTTATTTCGAGGGCTGCATGCCGATCGAGGTGATGGCCGAGCGCGGCGTGGACACGCTCCGCTACGGCCCGATGAAGCCGGTCGGCCTCGATAATCCCTGCACCGGGCGCTGGCCTTACGCGGTCGTGCAGCTCCGCCAAGACAATGCGCTCGGCACCTTGTGGAACATGGTCGGCTTCCAGACCAAGCTCAAATATGCCGAGCAGGTGCGTCTGTTTCGGACCATCCCCGGCCTGGAAAATGCCGAGTTCGCCCGGCTCGGCGGCCTTCACCGCAACACCTTCATCAACGCCCCCAAGCTGCTGGATGGAACGCTCCGGCTCAAGAGCGCGCCGCACATCCGCTTCGCCGGCCAGATCACCGGCTGCGAAGGTTATGTCGAAAGCGCTGCGATCGGGCTCTTGGCCGGACGGTTCGCCGCGGGCGAAATGTCGGGGCGCGCGCTTTTGCCGCCCCCGCTCACCACAGCGATGGGCGCGCTACTCGGCCACCTCACCGGCGGAGCGGAAGCGGACATCTACCAGCCGATGAACGTCAATTTCGGCCTGTTCCCGCCTGTCGCCGGCAAGCGCAAGGCGGACCGGAAAGCGGCTTACACGGGACGGGCCCGGGATGCGCTTCGCGACTGGATGGGCGCGGCCGTTAGCAATTGCACTTCGGCTTCGGGCGCGCCTTCGGCTTCGTCGTCTCATATTCCAGCGGTGTAAGTGCCCCGTCCCGATTTGCGTCGGCGCCCCCGAACTTCTCCGCCGTCTTGACGGTCCACTCCTCGAAGCTGAGGCTGCCGTTCCCGTTCACGTCGAGCTTGGCGAATGCCTTGCGGCGGGGCTCCAGCATCTCGGCTCGAGTGATGCGGCCGTCATCGTCCTTATCGGCGCGTGCAAAGCGCTTCTCTTCGCGCGACTTGGGGCTGGCCTCCGGCGGCGTGGGCAAGCGCTCGCTCTTGATCGGAGCGAGGACGCCTGTGCGCGCGGGCGGGGCCGGGGGGATCAGCTCTTCATTCTGCGCCTGGCTTTTCCAGATAAAGAAGCCAGCTGCGACAAGCAGCAGAGCCGAGGCCACTCCGGCGAAGAATCGAAGCATCGAGCTGCTCCCGTTTCGGAGCCGTCACGCTAGATCAGGTTCGCGTGGATTCCAACCGGCCTCAGCGGCCTGTCAAACGGTGGCGGAACATGCGCGCCATCCGGGCGGGCGAGCCCTGCGGTTCGCGCGCGTCCAGGCCGCGTTGGGTGTCGCGGAGCGCGAGCATGGCGAGCATGCCCAGTGGCCGCATCGGGCCAGGCCATCGCTGGGCAGTGACCCCGGCCAGGCGCTCGGCCGCAGCCGCGAGGGCAGCCTTGGCGTCGACATCGTTGCTGTGCCGGGCGAGATCGGCCAGCGCCCAGCCCTCGCCAGCGCGCTTGACGGGCTCGCTGAGCTGGAACCCGAGCAGGCTCGAGCTGAACCGGAACAGGAGAGCGCCGCGGCCGAGCCCGTACCTGGCCAGATCGTCGCCGCTCAGAGCCCCTTGCGAGAGCAGGATCGACCAGCCCTCCTCCAGCCGGGCCAGCTGCTTGCCCTTGATGCCGCGCGGCAGGATGTGAGCGGCGGCTTCCTCCAGCACGGGCTCCGCGGGCGGTCGCCCCTCGTCCAGCTTGGCGAGCGAGTCCCGCCACCAGACGAGCTTGATCTGGCTCAGCGTCGGCTCGCGCCCACCCGCCAGCACCGCGCCCATCGCGGCATCCAGGCGCCACAATGCGCCGAGCGCTGCCCGGCGCTCGGCCGGGACATAGGAGAGCGCGAGGGTGCGGTCGGGATCAAGCGGAGTCACGGGCGGTCTTACCCCTGTACCGTTCGGGCTGAGCTTGTAGAAGCCCACCCCTTCTCTTCAGCTGGAATTAGAAGGAGCGGCCCTCACAAGCTCAGGCCGAACGGAGTTGGTGGGGGCGCTTCAGCGGTAGCAAACCTTCTTCGCCGCCTCGACCACATCCGCCACCTTGATCAGCGCGAGCTTCTCGAGATTGGCGGCATAAGGCAGCGGCACGTCGACATTGGTTACTCGCATCACGGGCGCGTCGAGATCGTCGAAGCCCTCCTCCATCGCGATCGCCATCAGCTCGGAGGAGATGGAGCAGACCGGCCAGCCTTCCTCGACGCAGACCATCCGGTTGGTCTTGGCGAGGGAGTGCAGCACGGTTTCCCGGTCAAGCGGACGCAGGGTGCGAAGGTCAATGACCTCGGCTTCGATCCCCTGCTCCGCGAGCTGGGTAGCTGCGTCCAGGGCAACCCCGACACCGATCGAATAGCTGACCAGCGTCACGTCCTTGCCTTCCCGCACGACCCTCGCCTTGCCGATCGGCAGGACATAGTCGTCGAGCTTGGGGACGTCGAAGCTCTGGCCGTAGAGCAGCTCGTTCTCGAGGAACACGACCGGGTCCTCGGACCGAATCGCCGCCTTGAGCAGGCCCTTGGCGTCCGCCGCGGAATAAGGCGCGATCACGATCAGGCCCGGTACATTGGCATACCAGGGGCCGAAATTCTGGCTGTGCTGGGCCGCGACGCGGCTCGCCGCGCCATTCGGCCCGCGGAACACGATCGGGCAGCGCATCTGGCCGCCGGACATGTAGTTCGTCTTCGCGGCCGAGTTGATGATGTGGTCAATCGCCTGCAGGGCGAAGTTGAACGTCATGAACTCGATGATCGGCTTGAGGCCGCCCATCGCCGCGCCCGAGCCGACGCCGGCGAAGCCATATTCCGTGATCGGCGTGTCGATCACGCGGCGGGCGCCGAACTCGTCGAGCAGCCCCTGCGTCACCTTGTACGCGCCCTGATATTCGGCGACTTCCTCGCCCATCACGAAGACGCGATCGTCGGCGCGCATCTCCTCCGCCATCGCGTCGCGCAGGGCCTCGCGCACCGTGGTGCGCACCATCTCGGTCCCAGCGGGCACCTCCGGCTCCACCTTGAGGCTGGCGGGCTCCTGCCCGGGCTTTGCATGAGCCTGCACCGTCGCCTGTTGCGCCTGGGCTTCCTCAGCCGGAGTAGCGGCGATCGCCGCCGCATTCTGCTCGGCGGAAGCAACATCGCGCGCGCCGCCCGCAACGCCGTCCGCCTGCTCGCCTTCGCCGGCCAGGATCGCGATCACGGTGCCGACCTTCACCTCGTCAGTGCCCTCCGCGATCAGAATCTTGGCGACTGTGCCTTCATCGATCGCTTCGAATTCCATCGTGGCCTTGTCGGTCTCGATCTCGGCCAGGACGGTGCCGGAGGTGACGGCATCCCCTTCCTTCACCAGCCATTTGGCCAGTGTGCCCTCCTCCATCGTGGGCGAGAGCGCGGGCATCTTGAGTTCGATCGGCATCAGTAGGTCTCGACCAGCACGTCGGTGTAGAGTTCTTGCGGACCGGGTTCGGGCATCTGCTCCGCGAAGTCGGCGGCTTCGGTCACGATCTGACGGATCTGCTTGTCGATCGCCTTCAGCTCGTCCTCGCCAGCCCCCAGCGCTTCAAGGTCGCGCTTGGCAGCCTCAATCGGATCCGACTTGTCGCGGACCGCCTGGACCTCGTCACGCGAGCGGTATTTCGCCGGGTCGGACATGGAGTGGCCGCGGTACCGATAGGTCTTGAGCTCGAGCAGCACCGGTCCCTTGCCCGACCGCACCCATTCGATCGCGGTATTCGCAGCGCCGCGCACCGCGAGCACGTCCATGCCGTCGACCTGGATGCCCGGGATGCGGAAGCTGTCGCCGCGCTTGTAGAGCTGGTCCTCGGCCGACGCGCGATTGACGCTGGTACCCATCGCGTACTGGTTGTTCTCGATCACATAGATGATCGGCAGCTTCCAGAGCTCCGCCATGTTGAAGCTCTCATAGACCTGGCCCTGGTTGGCCGCCCCGTCGCCGAAATAGGCGAGGCACACACCCCCGTCGCCCGCATATTTGTGCTTGAAAGCGAGACCGGTGCCGAGGCTCACCTGCGCGCCGACGATGCCGTGGCCGCCGTAGAAGCGATGCTCGACGCTGAACATGTGCATCGATCCGCCCTTGCCCCTGGAGATGCCGGCCTGGCGCCCCGTCAGCTCGGCCATGATCACCTTGGGATCGATTCCATAAGCAAGCATGTGGCCATGGTCGCGGTAACCGGTAATCACGCTGTCCTTGCCGATCTCCAGTGCGGACTGCAGCCCGACCGCCACTGCTTCCTGACCGATATAGAGGTGGCAGAAGCCGCCGATCAGACCGAGGCCGTAAAGCTGGCCCGCGCGTTCCTCGAAGCGTCGGATGAGCAGCATCTGGCGATAATATTCGAGCAGCTCTTCGCGGCTCGCCTGGTGGCGCTGCGGCTCCGGCGGACGTTCGCGGTTGGGCGTCGCCGGCGGGGCGGACGGGGCTGAGGCTTGGGATGCCGATGCTTTGGCCACGGTGGTCGTGTCCTTGGGGCTGGGAGGTCGGGCGGCTCTATGGCGAGAAAGCCGGAGCGGCGCAACGGGCCTCAGCCGACAGGGAAGTCAGCATAGCGAAACGGCAGACCGCGCTTGCGCGGCTTACTGCTCGATCGGGATGATCACTTCGTCCGGGCGAACAAGGCCGAGTTCGCTGCGGATCATCTCGTCCGCCAGGTCCGGATCGGCCTTGCGAGGGTCGAGCAACTTGGCCCGATGCGCAAGCCGCCCGCGCTCCTCCTGGAGGTGGGCAAGCTCAACGGAGCGTTCGGCCTTTGATCGGCGATAATCGCCCCAGCTCAGGATGCCGTTTGAGCCAACCACCGCGTATCCCAGGAAATTCGCGATGATCAGAAAGCCAAGCGCGGGCAAGGCCGCGCGCTTGATCACGTTGAATGAGTTTGCTGCCCCCGCCATGAGGTTAATAGAATCAGCAAAACGCTTCGGGATCAAGAGCTTTTAGAGCCAATTGCGGCTCGCCCGGCAAATTTAGCGGCTGAACCGAGTTCTTCCTCGATCCGGATGAGCTGATTATACTTGGCTAGCCGGTCGGAACGGGCGAGGCTGCCCGTCTTGATCTGCCCGCAATTAGTGGCGACGGCCAGGTCGGCGATCGTGGTGTCCTCCGTTTCGCCCGAGCGGTGCGACATGACGGCGGTGTAGCGGGCGCGCTGCGCAGCCGAGACCGCTTCGAGCGTCTCCGTGAGCGTGCCGATCTGGTTGACCTTGATCAGAATCGAATTGGCGATGCCGCGCTCGATGCCCTGGGCGAGGCGCTTGGGATTGGTCACGAACAGATCGTCACCGACCAGCTGGATCTTGCCGCCGATCTCGTCCGTGAGCAGCTTCCACCCGTCCCAGTCGTCCTCTGACATGCCATCCTCGATCGAGGCGATCGGGTAGGCGGAGGCGAGCTCGGCGAGGAACGAGACCATCTCGGGCGGCGAGAAAGTCCGCCCCTCCCCTTCCATGCGATATGCGCCGTCGCTGAAATATTCGGTGGCGGCGCAGTCGAGCGCCAGCACCACATCATCGCCCGGCCGATAGCCGGCCTGCTCGACCGACTTCATGATGAAGTCGAGGGCGTCGTGGGTCGAGGCGAGCGCCGGCGCGAACCCGCCCTCATCACCCACCGCGGTCGACAGCCCGGACTCCGATAGCCTCTTCTTCAGCGTGTGGAAGATTTCGGCCCCGCAGCGTACCGCTTCCGTGAGGCTTTCCGCGCCGACCGGAACGATCATGAATTCCTGGAAGTCGATCGCGTTGTCAGCATGCTGGCCGCCGTTGATGATGTTCATCATCGGCACCGGCAGCAATTGCGCGGAAACGCCCCCGACATAACGGTAGAGCGGCAGCCCACGGGCATCCGCAGCCGCCTTCGCCGCCGCGAGGCTCACACCGAGAATGGCATTGGCCCCGAGCCGGCTTTTGTTCTCCGTTCCATCAAGCTGGATGAGCGCGGCGTCGATCTCGCTCTGGTCCTCGGCCTCCATGCCGAGAATCGCGCCGGCAATCTCCCCCCGCACCGCCTCGACGGCTTGCGTGACCCCCTTCCCGCCGTAGCGGCTCTTGTCCCCGTCGCGCTTCTCGACCGCCTCGTGCGCGCCGGTCGACGCGCCGGAAGGCACCGCCGCGCGGCCCATGCTGCCATCCTCCAGCAGCACCTCGACCTCCACCGTCGGGTTGCCGCGGCTGTCGAGGATCTGGCGGGCGTGCACGTCGATGATCGCGGTCATGGGGCGCCTTTCGGGAGAGGATGCTGCAATGCGGCATGTCGTCTATCGGCCGCCCCGGCGAGGCGCAACTTTCCTTTCCGGATACGGAACGGAAGTCGAGCGACATGTGTTTCGGGACCAAGCATCCAGTTTAACTTGTATGGAGGACGATTCATGCCCCCGCGCGACCAAGAACTTCCCGAAGGCACGGACGCCATTATCAACGGCGCGATGGAAACCGGAGCCGGAGCTGGCGCAAGCACCGGCTCGAGCGCCGGCACCGGTACTGCAGGCGGCTTCGGCGGCACCGGCTCCGGCGGGACCACCCCCGGCGGCAGCGCCGACTTCTCCGGGGCGAGCACGACGGGAGGCGGCGGCTTCATCGGCGGCGCCAGCAGCGACACGGGCGGTTTTGCATCAACTGGAGGTTCGAGCTCCAGCACGGGCGCAGCCGCGTTCGGCGGGGGTTCGGGCGGCTCGGGCGGCTCGGGCGGCTCGGGCGCAAGCGGCGGCGGGACCACCGGTGCAAGCGGCGGCTCCACGAGCGGCTTTGGCGGCGATGCCGCGCAGAAGATGGTGGATCAGGTGCGCGGCCAAGTTGGCACCCTGAAGGGCCAGGCGACCGACAAGGTTCGTCAATTTGCCGACACCGGAAAAGACCGTGCGACGACGGCTCTGAGCGACTTCGCCGAAGTGGTGAACGACGCAGCGCGCTCCGTCGACGAGAAACTTGGGGCCGAATATGGCGCATACGCCCATCGTGCGGCGGACGCGGTGACCTCCCTCGTCGACGGCCTGCGCTCGCGTAGCGTCGATGATCTCTTGGAAGACACCCGCAACGCTGTTCGCAAGAGCCCGGGCGTGGCGATCGCCTCGGCCGCCCTGGTCGGCTTCGCGTTGATGCGAGTGGTGAAGGCCGGATTGCCGGAAAAGAACGAAGTTGAGTTCCAGCCGGATCAGAGCCTCACCGGCCCCGACACGGACCGCAATTCCGGAGCGATCGCCACGGGAAGTGCGACGCAGGCGCCCTCCGTCGCTTCAACCACGGGGGTCTGAGCCTTGGACGCCCGGGTGCACAATCCGGCTGAGACCTCGATCGGCGATCTGTTTCACCAACTGGTCAATGACGGGCGCAATCTGGTTGGCGCCGAGGTCAATCTGTACAAGCAGATTGCCCTCTACAGAGCTGGAAAGGCGAAGGGGGGGCTCGTTGCCCTCGTCGCCGGCGGGCTGCTCGCCTATGCCGGCCTGATCGCCTTGCTCGTCGGCCTGGTGATCGGCCTTGCCGACCTCATCGGGCCGGTCTTCGGAGGCCTGGTCGTCTTCGCCGTCACCGGCCTGATCGCCTTTCTGCTGTTCCGCTATGGCGCCGGCAAGATGTCGGCCCTCTCCGGGGATGGCGACGAAAAGGCGGCGCTGCGGGCCGGGGAGAGCCGGGCATGAGCAAGGCGCCGAAACCCGAGCTCGAGCTGGAGCGCGCTCAATTCGAGGTGGAACAGGCCAAGAAGCAGTTTTCCTCGACTTTGGGCGGACTGCAATATCGGCTCAGCCCGAAGACCCTGGCGAACAACGCCTTCGAGGGCGTACGCGATAAGGGCACCAACATGGCGAGCGATGCCAAGCTCGCGGTCAACGGCATCGCCGATGAAGCGATGACGGCCGTGAAGGAGCGGCCCGGCATAGCTTCCGGGGTCGCCGCTGCGCTGTTGATCTTCTTGGCGCGCGAGCCGCTGTGGCGGTTGGTGAGCAAGCCATTTCGGCACGAGGAGGATACCAGCGACCTCGTGATGGCGGATCTCGAAGCGACGGACGAAAAATACGACCTCACCGCACCCACGGTTGAACGGTCCAAACCTGAAGGAGTAAGCGCATGACGAAGACCGACGGCAAACAGACCAACGGCACCGGCACGGCTGAAGCCGGTACGGGAGACAGCGGCCGTCTCTCGGCTGTGACCGGAAAAGTGCGAACGTCGGCAAGCGACGCCTACAGTTCGGCGCGCGAGAAGACCAGTGCCGCCTATGGCACCGCCCGCGAAAAGGCGGCGCGTGCCAGCCAGGCGACGGCGCAAGGTGTCGAGTCCTACCCGGTGGTCGCGATTGCCGGCGGCCTAGCGGTTGGCGCCCTGTTGGCCGCGGTTCTCCCTCGGACTCAGCGCGAGCAGGAGGTCATTGGCCCCTATGGCCAGAAGCTCACCGACGCCGCGCGCGAGGCGGCCCACAGCGCCGCGGAAGCGGGCCGTGAGCAGGCCAACCAGATCCCCGCCAAGGCGATGCAGAAGATCGGCGAAGCTGTCGTGGAGGCCGTGACGACGAGCGGCAACGCTCAATAATTCGCGCTTTTCCCTTGGCGCGATGCCGCCCGTTGGCTTCTTCGCCTCTGGGCGGCAGTGCATGATGGGCTGGCAATCCGAACAGGCTCCCCTAAGTTCCTCGGACGCAATCCGGGGAACTTAGTCTGTCTCCGGCGCTCGCCCGCTCGTTTTTGTGAAAGGTGCGTACCTCATGACCATCGCTCGATATGTACTTGCGGCAATCCCGATCGGCCTCATCGCCGCAGCCCCTGCCGAAGCGCAGATCGACAATCGCGACCCGGCCCGCTTTGTTCAAACACTGGCGCAGACGGGCTTCTCGTCGCTGAAAGGTCCGCGCGCCGCGGCTCGCGGCAAATTCCGGTCCATCCTTGCCCAGCATTTCGCGGTGGATGCGATCGGCGAAAATCTGATCCGGCGTTGGCGCCCCCGCATCAGCCAAGCCCAATATGCCCAATATCGCGCGGCCTTCCCGAACTTCATCATCGGCACCTATGCCGACCGACTGTACGACTATGCGGATGCGGGCCTGAAGGTCGTGCGCGTCCAGAACCAGGGCGCAAACGCGGCGGTGCTGACGCAGGTGACCAAGCCTGGCGGCCGGGCGGCACCCGTGATCTGGACGCTGACACGGGTCGGCACCGGCTACAAAGTGCAGAACCTGACGGTGAGCGGCGTGAACCTCGCGGTGGCGCAGGGCGCGGACTTCGACAGCTATATCCAGCGCAACGGCTTCGACAGGCTGGTCCAGTTCATGCGCAGCCGCGGCTGAGGCTTGTCTCGGCGCGTCAGCCTGCTAGGCGCTCGCCCGATCCTTTTGGCAGAGGCTGGTGATGAGCAAGATGCACCTGGTATTCGGCGGTCGCGTGAGTGATCCGCAAGGGCTTGATTTCGTAGATCTCGACCAGGTTCATCTGGTCGGACTTTTCCCGGATTATGCGAGCGCGCTCGACGCCTGGCGTTCGAATGCGCAGCGAACCGTGGACGACGCCGAGATGAAGTACGTGGTCGTGCACCTTCACCGACTCCTCGAACCCGGTCTGGACGAGGATGAATCCTAGGCGTTCCGGTAGCGCAGGATCAACAGCGGCTTGGCGAGCGCCAGGCCAGCCAAGAACCCGCCAACATGAGCGGCGACCGCGATCCGCGCGCCCTGCGTTTCGAATGTAAGGCCGACCAGCAGTTGCAGGAGCACCCAGGCCGCGGCCAGCCATAGCGCATTGAGCAACAAGGCAAGCCGCGGATCGGCGACCTTCACCCGGTTGCGCCCGAACATGATCGCGTAGGCGCCGAGCACGGCTGAGATCGATCCGCTCGCGCCCACCATCGGCGCGATGTCATTCGGACCCGTCGCATAATGAGCCGCGGCGGCCGCGTAGGCGCCGACGGCGTACAGTATCAACAGCCCTCGGGTGCCGAGTATATTCTCGACCGAACGACCGCAAAAGAGCAGCATCAGCAGATTCATGAGCAGGTGCGCGATGCCTGCATGGGCAAGCGTGGCCGTGAGCGGAGTGAGCCAGATCGGTGCAAGCAGGGCGTCAACATCGGCGCCCGAGAGCCGCGCAGGGATGAACCCCGCCCAGAGCACGATCCACTCGCTGCGCCCGAGCACAGAAGCCAACAGCCACGCCGCCGCAGTCACAGCTGCGAGGATGAGGGTGCCGCGCGCCCTGCTCCAGCTTTCGGGTGGGCGCATGCCGAGCGTCCGTTCCGCCGCTCAGCCGGCGGGGCTCAGATGAACTCGACCTTCTCTATCGAGTAATATTTGTCTCCGGACGGCGCCGACACTTCGACCTCTTCGCCGACCATGCGGCCGATCAGCGCGCGTCCGAGCGGGGACGAGTAGCTGATCCGCCCAATCTTTGCGTCCGCCTCCGTCTGGCCGACAACCTGATATTTGATCGGCTTGTCAGTCTCGTCGAGCAGATGAACGGTCGCGCCGAAGACAACCTTGTCGCCCGACAGCGTGGTCGGATCGATCACCATCGCGCGGCTCAGCCGATCATCGATCTCCGCGATCTGCGCCTCGACATGACCCTGGCGCTCCTTCGCAGCGTGATATTCGGCGTTCTCCGAAAGATCGCCATGCGCGCGCGCTTCCTCGATCGCCTCGACGATCGACGGCCGTTCGACCATCTTCAGGTGGCGGACCTCACGCTGCAGCCTTTCATAGCCTTCTGCCAGCATCGGCATCTTGTCGACTGTCGCCATCGATATACGTTCCTAAAACTGCTGGCCTGAAACTTCTTGGCCTCAAACCGAATTGATAGCGGCCACTGACAAGAGACCGCTAGAGCTCTGTTTCGGCTGTCGGAAATTACGCTCTGGAGGCGTAATAATAATCCTGAAGCGAGCGAACTTCAAGATGGTTGCTCCGCTGTGCCCCGATCGCGCGGACGACCGCCGCGCTCGACGCAGCCGTCGTGAAGTAGGGAACCTTCGCCATCAGCGCCGACGCACGGATCGAGGCCGAGTCCTTGTGGCTTTGCCAGCCCTCGGTGGTGTTGAAGATGAGGTCCACCTCGCCGTCCTTGATCTTGTCGACAATGTGCGGGCGCCCTTGCGCGACCTTGTTGACCCGGGCAACCTCGATCCCCTGGCTGCGCAGGTAATCGGCGGTGCCGCCAGTCGCGATCACGCTGAAGCCGAATTCGGCTAAGGCTCGCACTGGCGGCGCGATCAGGCCCTTGTCGCTGTCTTTGACGGAGACGAACAAGGTGCCGCCGTCCGGCATCTTGACCCCCGCGCCAAGCTCGGCCTTTAAATAGGCTTTCGCGAAATCATCCGATATCCCCATCACTTCGCCGGTCGACTTCATCTCCGGCGAGAGCACCGGATCGACGCCCGGAAAGCGTGCGAATGGGAACACCGCTTCCTTGACGGCGATGTGCGCGATGTCGCGGTGGATCGGGAGGAAGCGCATCAGCGGCTCGCCCGCCATGACGCGGGCGGCGATCTTTGCGATGGGCGTGCCGATCGCCTTGGCGACGAAGGGCACGGTCCGGCTGGCCCGCGGATTGACCTCGATCAGGTAGACCAGCTCGCCTTTGACCGCGAACTGCACGTTCATGAGCCCGACCACGCCGAGCGCGAGCGCGAGCTGCCGGGTCTGCCGCTCGATCTCGGCGACGGTCTCAGCAGGGAGGCTGTACGGCGGAATTGAGCAGGCGCTGTCCCCGGAATGGACGCCCGCTTCCTGGATATGCTGCATGACACCCGCGATACAGACGTCTTTGCCGTCCGAAATGGCGTCGACATCGACCTCGATCGCGTCGCGCAGATATTGATCGATCAGCACCGGACTGTCGCCCGACACCTGCACGGCGGTGACGATATAGTCATCGAGCTGCGCTGGGCCGTCGACGATCTCCATCGCCCGCCCGCCGAGCACGTAGCTTGGCCGGGTCAGCACCGGGTAGCCGATCCGCTCGGCCACCGCGATCGCCTCCTCGCGGCTGCGGGCGAGGCCATGTTCGGGCTGCCGAAGCCCTAGGCGGTGGACGAGGCCGGCGAAGCGCTCGCGGTCTTCCGCCAGGTCAATTGCGTCGGGTGAAGTGCCGAGGATCGGGATGCCCGCTTTCTCGAGCGCCGCCGCAAGCTTGAGCGGGGTCTGACCGCCGAGCTGAACGATAACCCCGACCAGTTCGCCGCGAGACATCTCGACATGCAGCACTTCGAGCACATCCTCGACCGTAAGCGGCTCGAAGTAGAGCCGGTCGGACGTGTCGTAATCGGTGCTCACCGTTTCCGGATTGCAGTTGATCATGATCGTCTCGAAGCCCGCCTCGCGCAGTGCATAGGCGGCGTGGCAGCAGCAATAATCGAACTCGATCCCCTGCCCGATCCGGTTCGGCCCGCCGCCGAGAATCACGATCTTGCGCGCGTCGGTGGGCTGACTCTCATCCTCCGGCTCGCCGAAGCTCGGCGCCTCGTAGGTCGAATACATGTAGGGCGTGTTGGCCGCGAACTCGGCCGCGACCGTGTCGATCCGCTTGAACACCGGACGGACGCCGAGCCGGTGACGAAGCTCCCGCACCTCGTCCTCCGTCGTTGCGCCGACCATTGCCCGCACCGCGTCGTGGAGCAGCCCGCGGCCACGGGCGCGGACCTTGTGCGCGCCGCCGCGAATGCCGGCGGACTTGAGCGCCAGCTCGGCAATGCGCCGGTCGGAAAAGCCCATCGCCTTGAACCGGCGCATCGCGGCGGCATCGTTGGGCGCGCCGTTCCGCGTCAGCTCGTCCTCCGCCGCGACGATCTCGGCGATCCGCTCCAGGAACCAGGGATCGTATTTGGCGATCGCGTGGACCTCGGCGACGGTGAAGCCTTCGCGCAGCGCCTGCGCAGCAACCAACAGCCGGTCCGGCGTCGGCCGCGCCAGCGCCGCCTCGATCTCCGCCCGCGGCGCGCCGTAGAGCGGCTTGACACCGTCGAGCCCGATCAACCCAGTCTCAAGCCCACGCAGCGCCTTTTGCAGGCTTTCGCCAAACGAGCGGCCGATCGCCATCACCTCACCGACCGACTTCATCGCCGTTGAAAGCAGCGGCTCCGAGCCTTTGAATTTCTCGAACGTGAAACGCGGGATCTTGGTGACGACATAGTCGATCGTCGGCTCGAAGCTGGCCGGCGTCACGCCCGTGATGTCGTTCTGGATCTCATCGAGCGTATAGCCGACCGCCAGCTTGGCCGCGACCTTGGCGATCGGAAAGCCGGTCGCCTTGGACGCCAGCGCCGACGAGCGCGACACGCGCGGGTTCATCTCGATCACGACCAGCCGCCCATTGGCCGGATTGACCGCGAACTGGACGTTCGAGCCGCCCGTCTCCACCCCGATCTCGCGCAGGCAAGCGATGCTCGCATTGCGCATGATCTGATATTCCTTGTCGGTCAGCGTCAGCGCCGGCGCGACGGTGATGCTGTCGCCGGTGTGGATGCCCATCGGATCGACATTCTCGATCGCGCAGATAATGATGGCGTTGTCGGCGCGGTCGCGCACCACCTCCATCTCATATTCCTTCCACCCCAGCACCGACTCCTCGATCAGCACTTCGGTGGTCGGGGAGGCGTCGAGCCCGCCCGTCACGATCGCGACGAACTCCTCGCGATTATAAGCGATGCCGCCGCCCGTCCCGCCGAGCGTGAAGCTCGGCCGGATGATCGCCGGTAGCCCGGTCGTCTCAAGCGCCTGCACCGCCTCGTCCAGGCTGTGCGCGATCGCCGAGCGTGGGCTCTCCAGCCCGATCTTGCTCATCGCGTCGCGAAACTTGAGCCGGTCCTCCGCCTTCTCGATCGCCTCCGCGTCGGCCCCGATCATCTGGACGCCGAATTTCTCCAGCGTCCCGTCCTTGAACAGCGCCAGCGCGGTATTCAGCGCCGTCTGCCCGCCCATCGTTGGCAGCACCGCGTCGGGCCGCTCCTTGGCGATGATCGCGGCGACATATTCGGGCGTGATCGGCTCGATATAGGTCGCGTCCGCCAGCTCCGGATCGGTCATGATCGTCGCCGGGTTCGAATTAACCAGGACGATCCGATACCCCTCCGCCTTCAGCGTCTTCGCCGCCTGCGTCCCCGAATAATCAAACTCCGCCGCCTGCCCGATGACGATCGGGCCGGCGCCGATGATGAGGATGGAGGAGATGTCGGTGCGGCGGGGCATTGGCGGTCAGACAGCCTTTCTGTTAGGAAGGCGCGTTGTTGGAGAAGCGCTTCGATGGACAAACCCGACCTCGAAAGACCTCGACCTGCCGGCGAGTCCGACGTGGAGGGCCTGTCCGGCGCCACGCAACCGAAGAGCTGGGTGGACGAGCTTATCGCGATGACACGGCCCGGCTTGGACATGGAGTTGCCTGATCGCGCCTTCCTCCCGAGAGTCCCGCCATACGGCTTCGATGATTTTAGTTGATACGAACGTATTCAGCGAGTTGCAGAAGACCACGCCCGACCCAAAAGTTGTGGATTGGCTTCGCGCGCACGACGAAGTGACGCTTCTGTCCACCGTCGTCATTGCCGAAATCCAGCTTGGCATTTGCCTGACGCCTGGAGCAGGCAAGCGTAAACTACTGGCTGCGTGGCTTGGGCGGCTGATCGCAAAGCACCAAGGAAGTCGAACCTTGGTTTTCGATACCGAAGCCGCCTTGAAGTATGGCGAGATCGTCGCTCCGATCCAGCGTGAGATGCGATCTGCCGGAGTTCACGACGGGCAGATCGCCGCGCAGGCCATGACGTTCGGTTGCGCTGTTGCGACGCGAAACGCGAAGCACTTCCAACATCCGGGCCTTGAGCTGATTGACCCTTGGACCACCTGATTACACGCGTCCCCGAGTAACCGAACTCCGCCGCCTGCCCGATGACGATCGGGCCGGCGCCAATGATGAGGATGGAGGAGATGTCTCTTCTTTTAGGCACGGAGCGGGTAACCTGAAGCCCTCTGCCCAGCGGGGAGAGGGTTGGGTGAGGGGGTTCTGAGCTGACCAGAAAGCGCCTGACGCCACTTGCTCGCAAGCTGCGGCGCGACATGACCGATGCGGAAGTTCTCCTCTGGTCCCGGCTGCGCGGGAGTCAGCTCGGCGCCAAGTTCACCAAGCAGTTCCCGATCGGAGATGCAGTCGGCGATTTCGCCTGCCGAAGCGCCAAGATCGTCGTGGAGCTCGATGGCGGCCAGCACGCCCTCGCAGCGGAGGCGGATGCCGATCGCACCCGACTGATCGAAGCGCATGGCTACACCGTCATCCGCTTCTGGAACTCGGAGGTGATGAGCAACATCGACGGCGTGCTCGAAACCATCCTCCACCACCTCCGCATCGCTCGGGGTCAATAAATCCTCCCCTGTGCGGGGGCGGGTTGGGTGGGGGCGTACGACGCCTGTGCTCAAACTCGAAAGCCGAAGCCCCTCACCCCAACCCTCTCCCCGCCGGGGAGAGGGAGCATCGCCGGCGCCGGTGATGATGATGGAGGAGATGTCGGTGCGGCGGGGCATTAAAGGCCCACCCGCTTCAATTCTTCAGAAATCAACATAGGACCGTTCACGTGCGAGGGATCTGGAAGCTTCTTGGCCAGACATCGGCGCTGTTCGACTGTCATCGATCTCTCTGGTATCCAAATCTCGAAGCCTGAGCCGTGCAATCGGCCCAAGTCGTTTACTACCCTCAAGTCGACGAACCCGCAGGTCATCACGTCTTCCAGAAGATTACCGTCGACGTCCGCGACGACATTCCCATCCGGAGACGGCCTGAGATAGCTGCCTCCATGTAGAGCCTCGTCAGACGAAACTACGAACACGCGCTCTGAAGGGGGAACTTCGTTAGCGCCACAGCCGGCAAGTAAGACAATCAAGCACAGGTAGCGGATCATCTGGAAAGCTGGCCCACGAACTTCTCGAATAGATACGTGCTATCCTGCGGCCCCGGGCTCGCCTCCGGGTGATATTGCACGCTGAATGCCGGCCGATCCGTCAGCTCCATCCCGCAATTGCTGCCGTCGAACAGGCTTACATGACTCTCCTGCACGTTCGCCGGGAGCGTTTCGCGGTCGACGGCGAAGCCGTGGTTCATGCTGGTGATCTCGACGCGGCCGTCGGCGAGGCGCTTGACCGGGTGGTTGGCGCCGCGGTGGCCCTGGTGCATCTTCACCGTCCGCGCGCCGACCGCGAGCCCGAGCAGCTGATGGCCGAGGCAGATTCCGAACAGCGGCTTGCCGGTGTCCAGCAGCTGCCGGATCACCGGGACGGCGTATTCTCCAGTCGCGGCCGGGTCGCCGGGGCCGTTGGATAGGAAGATGCCGTCGGGCTTGTGCGCCATCATCTCGTCGAAGCTGGCGGTGGCGGGAAGCACCGTCACGTCCGCGCCCGCGTCCGCAAGGTTGCGGAAGATGTTGCGCTTGGAGCCGTAATCGATCGCCACCACGTGCGGCCGAAAGCCCTCTCTCTTGGGGGAGAGGGTTGGGTGAGGGGGCTCGGCGGTGGTGAGTCCTTGCTGACTCAGGACCCCCTCACCCCAGCCCTCTCCCCGCCGGGGAGAGGGAGCTTGGGCGTAGCCTGTCCCGTGCCGCCAGCGTCCCTCGGACCAGCGGAACAGCTGGCGGCAGGAGACCTCCTTCGCAAGGTCCATGCCCTCGAGCCCTGGCCAGGCGCGCGCCTGTTCGAGCAGCGCATCGATGTCGAACACGCCGCCCGCGTCGTGCGCGATCACGCCGTTGGGTGCGCCGCCGTCGCGGATGCGGCGGGTGAGCGCGCGGGTGTCGACGCCGCTGAGGCCGATCCGGCCGTTGCTGCGCATCCATTCGGCGAAGCCCTGCACGGCTCGGTAATTCGAAGGCGCGGTCACATCCTGCGCGACGATGCAGCCGAGCGCCCAGGGATTGTCGGCCTCCAGATCCTCGTAATTGGCGCCGACATTGCCGATATGCGGGAAGGTGAAGGTGACGATCTGCCGCGCATAGGAGGGATCGGTCATGATCTCCTGGTAGCCGGTCATGGCGGTGTTGAAGACGATTTCGCCGACCTCCGCGCCCTCCGCGCCGAAGCCCCTGCCCCACACGATCGTCCCGTCCGCCAACACCAATACGCCCGTCGCTCCGTTCGGCGCGCGGGCGGGGTTGGCGTGGGCCATGGGGGCGGGCACTCCTGGTCGGGAAACTGACGATGTCGCTAAGGGACCGGTGCTAGAGACGGCGGCGGGCAGCGTCAATCTATCATCGCCGGGCCGCCCCGGTTATGCGCCTCTTTTCCAACGGAGCCGACATGATTCGCGACACCATCAAGGCCGCCTTGGTCACCGCCATGAAGGGCGGCGAGAAAGAGCGCACCGGCACCATTCGCCTGATCCAGTCGGCGATCAAGAACCGCGACATCGAGCTTCGCACCGCCACGGCCAAGCCGGACGACGACGTGCTGGTCACCGAAGTGCTGCAAAAGATGATCAAGCAGCGCCGCGAATCGATCACCATGTACGAAGCCGGTGGGCGCGCGGAACTGGCGGCGGTGGAAGCGGCCGAAGTCGCCGTGATCGAAACCTTCCTGCCGAGCCAAATGAGCGAGGACGAGACCCGCGCCGCGATCGACGCGATCGCGACCGAACTCGGGGCCGCGTCCCCTAAGGACATGGGCAAGGTGATGGCCGCGCTGAAGGAGCGGCACGCCGGCGAGCTCGACATGAGCAAGGCGAGCGGGCTTGTGAAGGCGCGGCTGCAAGGCTGATGGTCCCGCGCTACGCCCGTCCCGCGATGACTGCGATCTGGGCGCCGGAGACGCGCTTCCGGATCTGGTTCGAGATCGAAGCCCATGCGCTGGACGCGATGGCGGACTTGGGCATTGTTCCGCGCGAGGCAGCAGAGGCGGTCTGGGAGCGCGGCGGGTTCGAGGTCGAGCGGATCGACGCGATCGAGGCGCAGGTGCGCCACGACGTCATCGCCTTCCTGACCAATGTCGCGGAGCATGTCGGGCCCGAAGCGCGCTTCCTGCACCAGGGCATGACCAGTTCGGACGTGCTCGACACCGCGCTGGCGGTGCAATTCGCCCGCGCATCCGATCTGCTGCTCGAGGACCTGGACCAGCTGCTCGCCGTGCTGAAGCGCCGCGCGATCGAGCACAAGCTCACGCCGACGATCGGACGCAGCCACGGCATCCATGCCGAGCCGGTCACGTTCGGGCTCAAGCTCGCTTTCGCTTATGCCGAGTTCGCCCGCTGCCGCGCCCGCCTGGTCGCCGCGCGCCAGGAGGTGGCGACCTGCGCTATTTCCGGCGCGGTCGGCACCTTCGCCAACGTCGATCCGCGCGTCGAGGCGCATGTGGCGGCCAAGCTCGGCCTTACCGTGGAGCCGATCTCGACGCAGGTGATCCCGCGCGATCGCCACGCCATGTATTTCGCCACGCTTGGGGTGATCGCCTCCTCGATCGAGCGGCTCGCGACCGAAATCCGCCACCTGCAGCGCACCGAAGTGCTGGAAGCCGAGGAATATTTCGCGCCTGGGCAGAAGGGCAGCTCGGCGATGCCGCACAAGCGCAACCCGATACTGACCGAGAACCTCACCGGCCTCGCCCGCATGGTCCGCGCCTATGTGACGCCGGCGCTCGAGAATGTGGCGCTGTGGCACGAGCGCGATATCAGCCACAGCTCGGTCGAGCGTTATATCGGCCCCGACGCGACGATCACGCTTGATTTCGCCCTGGCCCGCCTGACCGGCGTGATTGACAAGCTGCTCGTCTACCCCGAGCGCATGGCGAAGAACCTCGACCGCATGGGCGGCCTGGTTCACTCGCAGCGCGTGCTGCTCGCGCTTACCCAGGCCGGCGCGTCACGCGAGGATTCCTACCGCTTGGTCCAGCGGAACGCGATGCGGGTGTGGGAATCGGACGGCGCGCTGTCGCTGCTGGAGCTGCTCAAGGCCGATCCGGACGTCGCCGCCCTGCTCCCGCCCGATCAGCTCGAGCAAAGCTTCGACCTTGGCTATCATCTCAAGCACGTCGACACGATCTTCGAGCGCGTGTTCGGCGCCTAAGCTTCCCACAGGCTCTTAAGCTTGCCGAAAAAGCTCTTGGAGGCGGGGCATTCGTCGCCAGTCTCCGTCTTCCGGAACTCCTCGAGCAGCTCCTTCTGGCGTGTACTCAGCCTGGTCGGCGTTTCGACCTCGACCTGGATCACCATGTCGCCGTGGCCGCGGCCGTTGAGGATGGTCATGCCGGCGCCGCGTTGCCGCAATTGCTTGCCGGACTGGATGCCGGCGGGGATCTTGATCGCGTGCCGCTGCTTGTCGAGCCCGGGCACCTCGATCGTGCCGCCCAGCGCCGCGGTCGTGAAGCTGACCGGGCAACGCGCGAACAGGGTGGTGCCGTCGCGCTGGAAGATCGAATGGCGGGCGAGGTGGACGAAGATGTAGAGATCGCCCGGCGGACCGCCGCGGGCGCCGGCCTCGCCTTCGCCGGACAGGCGGATGCGGGTGCCCTCGTCGACACCGGCGGGAATGTGGACCTGCAGCGTCTTGTGCTTTTCGACGCGCCCGTCGCCTCGGCAGAGCTCGCACGGGTCGGCGATGATTTCGCCCGCGCCGCGACAGGTCGGGCAAGTCCGCTCGACGACGAAGAAACCCTGGCTTGCGCGAACCTGGCCGCGGCCGCCGCAGGTACCGCAGCTGCGGGCGGCGGTGCCGGGCTTTGCGCCCGTCCCGTCGCACGGCTCGCACGCCGCAGTCGTGTCGAGGCGCAGCTCGACGTCCTTGCCGTTGTAAGCGTCCTCCAGGCTGATCTCGAGATCGTAGCGCAGGTCGGAGCCGCGCAGCACGTTGTGCCGCTGGCCCCCCTGCCCGTTCATGAACTCGCCGAAGATGTTCTCGAAAATGTCCGAGAAGGAGCCAAAGTCCTGAGCGCCGCCCGCACCATGGCCATTCTTGAAGGCGGCATGGCCAAAGCGATCGTAGGCGGCGCGCTTCTGCGGGTCCTTCAGGCAGTCATAGGCGACGCTTATCGCCTTGAACTTCTCCTCCGAGACCTTGCACCCCGGATTGCGGTCCGGGTGGCACTCCATGGCGAGCTTGCGATAAGCGGTCTTGATCGCCCGCTCGTCGGCGCTCCGCTCCACCTGGAGCAGTTCGTAGAAATCTGTGTCTAGCATACAAAAGCCCTCTCCCCTTCAGGGGAGAGGGTTGGGAGAGGGGAAAGTGCGAAAATGGTCATCGCGGCCTTACCTCTGCTCACAAGCCCCTCTCCCCGACCCTCTCCCCTGAAGGGGAGAGGGAGAGAGATTTACCTCTTGGCTTCGTCGTCCACTTCAGAGAATTCGGCATCGACCACATCCTCGGTCGCGCCGCCGGCCTCGCCGCCCTGCGCGGCACCGGCATCGCCAGTTCCACCAGCAGCCGCGGCCTGCTCCTTCTCGTAGATCGCCTGGCCCATCTTCATGGCCACCTGGGCGAGCGCTTGCGATTTGGCTTCCATCTGCTCGGGATCGCCGCTCTCGATCGCGCCGCGGGTCTCGACGATCGCGGTCTCGATTTCGGACTTGAGGCCGCTGTCGATCTTGTCGCCATGCTCGCGCAGCTGCATCTCGGTGGTGTGCACGAGGCTATCCGCCTTGTTGCGCGATTCGGCCGAAGCGCGGCGCTTCTTGTCCTCTTCGGCGAACTGCTCGGCATCGCGGACCATCTTGTCGATGTCGGCGTCGCTGAGGCCGCCCGAGGCCTGGATCCGGATCTGCTGCTCCTTACCGGTGCCCTTGTCGCGTGCCGACACGTTGACGATGCCGTTGGCGTCGATGTCGAAGGTGACCTCGACCTGCGGCACGCCGCGCGGCGCGGGCGGGATGCCGACCAGATCGAACTGGCCGAGCAGCTTGTTGTCCGCCGCCATCTCGCGCTCACCCTGGAAGACGCGAATGGTCACCGCATTCTGATTGTCTTCGGCGGTCGAATAGGTCTGCGACTTCTTGGTCGGGATCGTCGTGTTGCGATCAATCATGCGGGTGAACACGCCGCCGAGCGTCTCGATGCCGAGCGACAGCGGCGTCACGTCGAGCAGCAGCACGTCCTTGACGTCGCCCTGCAGAACGCCGGCCTGGATCGCGGCGCCCATCGCGACGACTTCATCCGGGTTGACGCCCGTGTGCGGCTCCTTGCCGAAGAAGTCCTGCACGACCTGACGGACGCGCGGCATGCGGGTCATGCCGCCGACCAGCACCACTTCGGAGATGTCGCCGGGCTTCATGCCGGCATCCGCGATCGCCTTCTTGACCGGCTCGAGCGTACGCTTGATCAGGTCCTCGACGAGGCGCTCAAGATCCGCGCGGCTGATCGCCTTGACGAGGTGCTTCGGCCCCGTCGCGTCGGCGGTGATGAAGGGCAGATTGACTTCGGTCGTCTGCGCCGAGCTGAGCTCGATCTTGGCCTTCTCGGCCGCTTCGCGAAGGCGCTGAAGCGCGAGACGGTCGCCTCGAAGGTCGATCCCTTCCGACTTTTTGAAGGTGTCGGCGAGATATTCGACGATCTTGGCGTCGAAATCCTCACCGCCCAGGAAGGTGTCGCCGTTGGTCGACTTCACTTCGAACACGCCGTCGCCGATTTCGAGCACCGAGATGTCGAACGTGCCGCCGCCGAGATCATAGACGGCGATAGTCTTGCCGTCCTGCTTCTCGAGCCCGTAGGCGAGCGCGGCCGCGGTCGGCTCGTTGATGATGCGCAGCACTTCCAGGCCGGCGATCTGGCCGGCATCCTTGGTCGCCTGGCGCTGAGCGTCGTTGAAGTAAGCGGGAACGGTGATCACCGCCTGGGTGACGGTCTCGCCGAGATAGGCCTCGGCGGTTTCCTTCATCTTCTGGAGCGTGAAGGCCGAGATCTGCGAGGGGCTGTAATCCTTGCCGCCGGCGCTGACCCATGCGTCGCCATTCGGGCCGCGCGCGATCTTGTACGGAACGAGCTCCGTGTCCTTCTTGGTGATGGGATCGTCGTAGCGGCGGCCGATCAGGCGCTTCACCGCGAATATGGTGTTGTCCGGGTTGGTAACCGCCTGGCGCTTGGCCGGCTGGCCGATCAGCCGCTCGCCATCCTTGGCGAATGCAACGATCGATGGCGTGGTGCGCGCGCCTTCCGCATTCTCGACGACCTTGGGCTTGCCGCCTTCCATGACGGCCACGCAGCTGTTGGTCGTGCCGAGGTCGATACCGATCACTTTAGCCATTTCTATCCTCTTGTGCCCCAATCGAAATACAAAGAGCCCGCGCCCTGCGAATGAGGCGCACGAGCGTTTCGGGTTCGATATAGGTGGGGTTTGGATTGCGACAAGAACTCGGCTTGCTCTAAGGGCAAGCGGTGCGCCGCCCCGTCCCGCTTCTGATCGCTTGCGCCGCGCTGATCTCTTGTGAAGCACCCGACACGAAGATGGGCGTGGAAGTGGAAGATGCCCGCATCACCCTGCCGGCGGTCCGCGGCCGCCCGGGAGCCGCTTATTTCACGATCCGGGCGGCCCGACCCGTCGTTCTGAGCGGCGTGTCGAGCCCGCGTGCCCAGCGCATCGAACTGCACGAGAGCATGGCCGCTGGAATGGCGCCACTGCAGGAGTTGAGCCTGCAGGCCGGCGACCGGCTGGAGTTCGCGGCCGCAGGCAAACACGCTATGCTATTCGGGGTGGATCCGAGGCTGAAAGAGGGTGAGCAGGCTCCGCTCACCTTCACGTTTCAGGGCGCACCTCCGGTAACCGTCCAAGCGGACGTGCTCGGACCTGGTGGTGCTCATGGAGAGCACTGACAGGGACCGGAGCCCTGGCCTCGCACACTACGCACTCCTGGGCGTAACCCTTGCTGTCGCATTAGCGTTGCGTGTCGTAGCCAGCGATAGTCAGGCACTCTGGGGCGACGAAGGCATGACGCTGGTGCTCGCGCACTGGCCAGCGTCAGAAATGCTTCTCCACCCGACGGACCCAACGCCTGCATTCTACTACTGGCTTCATAAGACGATAGTATCCACCCACATGAGCGCCGGTTTCGTGCGCGGCATCTCGATCGTCTGCGGGGTCGCTTCGGTCGGTTTGATGTATTTGATGGGACGGCTCTCTTTTGGGCCTCGCCTTGGTCTGCTCGGGGCCGCTTTGCTGGCGGTCTGGCCTCAGCACATCGACTACAGCCAGGAGGCACGCGCTTACTCCTTGCTGTTCTTGTTGACGCTCGCCTCGGCGACCAGCTTGCTATGGTGGCTTCGAGAGGTGGAAAAAGACGAGCAGGTGGCCTGCAAACCTTGCCGGATCAGCGCTCTGCTTGCCTTTGCCGTCAGTACCGCTTTTTCCTTCCACACCCATCTTGTCGCTGTTCCCTGGATTGTCGTCGCACTTTGCATCCTCCTCACGTCCAAGGCGACAACAGGGCCAAGGTACCGGGGGGAAACGATAGCCGCATTGGGCTTGATGGGGCTGCTCGCCGTGCCAGGCCTGGTTCGTTTCGCACGGCAGCTTGCAACGCCCAACCCGGGCTTCAACTGGCTCGAGCAAGCGAGCCCCGCGAACTTTCTTTCGACGACCCTGGAGCTTCTCCTTCCACTCCGATTCAAAGCGGGAGGGGACACCATTTCGAGTGGCGTATCGACTTATCAGATCGGCTTCCTGATCCTGGCGCTCCTGCTGGTGCGCTTCGCGAGAAGTGGCGAAGCTCAGGATTTGCCCAAGCCGGACCGGTCAACCCGGCGTGTGATGCTGGCCTTCCTTTCTCTTCCGCTGCTGATCTGGTTGCTGGGCTTCGTGGTGAGCCCAATCTTCATGGAACGCACGATCCTGTTCGCTATTCCCGGCGCGGTCCTCGCGCTGATCGCGATTGCGTCCCTGCTCCCGGATCGGCGGGTGCAGACCGGCTTTGCGGCGCTGACGCTTGCGGCTTTCACGGGGTCGGCTTTCGCTGGCGGCCTGATGCGGCCGAAAGAGGACTGGCGCGGCGCCTACCGCGCCCTGGCCGGTCAGGTCGCTGCCGGGGATCTCATCCTGTTCTGCAGCTGGAAGTACCCGGCGATGCGGCACGCCGTATCAGCGCCAGTTCCAGCGCCGGTATTGATGTTCCACCTTCCTGGAGAGGTGGCAATCGCGCCGGAGGCCAAGCTCGGAAGCAGGCCGGACTGGGACCGATTGTATTTCCGTTACGTCGTCGAGCCTGACATGCCGGGCAAACCCGCGGCGTCGCTGGAAGCCATTCAGATGGTGGCGCAAGCTGGCCGCGCGATTTGGCTGGTCGACAGCTGGTGCCCGGAGCGCTCCAGGAGCGAGATGCTGAGCAAGTTGCCCAACAACCTGCGTTGGAGGCGCGCCTGGGACTCGCCGCCGAACTTTGCGCGGCCGGTTATCGCCATCGATCGCGCCGTCACCGTTATTCCCGTCGGGATTCCTGTTCTGGTCCCGCCCGAGCTCGGCATGGGCGGGCCCGTGCAATGATAGCAGAAACACGGTGACCGGGCCGGTCAGTCGAGCATCCACGGCTTCGCGCATGAGGGTCAATGAGCCAGGCCCGGTCTGGCTCGCAGGCACGCACTACGGCCTGCTCGCAGGAATCCTCGTGCTCGCCGCGGGGCTGCGGTTGATCAACATCAACAGCCAAGGGTTGTGGGGCGACGAAGGGCTGACGTTGGTTCTGGTCCGCTGGCCGATTCTGGAGATGCTGTGGCAGCCACTCGATCCAACGCCCTTCCTCTATTACGCGCTCCATAAGCTCTCCGGCGCGGGACCCGAGGCAAGTGCAGGCGCCGTTCGCGGCATCGCGTTTGCCTGCGGAATGCTGTCGGTCGGTGCGATGTACCTGCTCGGCCGGCTTGCCTACGGGGCCGGGGCCGGACTTCTCGCGGCGGCGCTGCTCGCAGTCTGGCCGCAGCATGTCGATTACAGCCAGGAGGCTCGCGCTTACGTTCTGCTGTTCCTGCTGACGGTCTGCTCCGCAGCGGCTTTGCTGTGGTGGCATCGCTTGGCCGGCGAGAGCAGCGCGAAACGCTGGTGCGCTCTGATGGCGTTCGTGCTGACGACCGCGCTCGCCTTCGCAGCGCATCTGGTCGCCATCTTCTGGATCCTGCTCGCGCTACAGCTTTTCCTGATCGCGGCGCTGACGGCCAAGCGCAAGCGCATCGGCGAGTTAGCGGGTGGGCTCGCTCTCCTCGCTCTCCTGGCATTGCCCGGAACCATCCGCTTGGTCCGGCAGTTTGGCGCGCCCACCAATTTCACCTGGTTGCGGCAGGCGAGCCCGGAGCAATTCGTGGAAACGACAGCGAATCTGCTGCTGCCCTTCGGCAGCGCGTGGCTGCAGCTGCTCTTCCTTGCTGTCGCCGGTTCGCTCGTCTGGCGGTCGCGCCGAGCCAAATTCGGACAGAACGCAGAACCGCACGACCAGATCGTTCAGCTCCTGATTCTTGCTTTCCTGTTCGTGCCAGTGCTGATCTGGGCAGCCGGGTTTTCTGTCCGGCCGATCTTCATGGAGCGTACGATCCTGTTTGCAGCGCCGGGCGCGATCTTGGCGATCGTCGCGCTTGCCCGATCGATTCCGGAACGGCTCGCAGGCGTCGGGTTCGGCGTTGCGACCGTGCTTTCGCTTCTCGGCGCGACCGTGGTTCAGGGAACCATGCGCCAGCGGGAGAATTGGCGGGGCGCGGCTCGCTTTCTTGAACAGAATGTGAGGTCTGGCGATCTCATCCTGCTTTGCGCCTGGCAGTATCCGTCCCTTCGCCACGCCACCAACCGCCCGCTTCCCGCACCCCTGCTTCACGTGACGCGGGGCCAGCCCGCGATGCTGGAGGAACGGCTCGGCGGACGGCGGGATTGGGACGCGATCTTCTTCCGCTACAATGTCGTGCCCAACACCAGGCGCATCATCGCTCCACCAGTCGGGGAGGCGACGCTCCGGCCCGGAGCGTCGACGAGCTTGTGGCTGGTCGAGAGCGAGTGCCCTGACGAAAGCCGACGGAGCATCGCCGAGTGGCTCGGCCGCCCTGCCCCATGGCAAAAGGTCTGGCTGTCCAGCCGGCCGGCTGTCGGGAGCGAGATCGGCATCTTCCGCCACGTCCTGCAAAGCCCGGCGGCGTTGACCGTGTTCGTGCCGCACGAACTCGACTGGCCGGAGGACAGGGAGTGAGTTCGCGCGCCTTGACGACCGGCGAGGTCGAACTGGCCCGAACAGTGTTCGGCGGGGCGGTCGACTATGCCCGTGTGGAGCTGCGGCGGCAGAAATGGTTTCCGTTTCAGCCCAGGAACGTGGCGATGGCGCCGCGAGGTCATATCCACTTCCATCCGGCAAGCGATCTATGGTCCGACGATTATGCGACCGCCCAGCCACATCTCCAGGGGCTGTTCATCCACGAGATGACGCATGTCTGGCAGGCGCAGACTCGGGGCAGCTGGTACCTCGTCCTGATGCGTCACCCCTTCTGCCGCTACGATTATTCGCTGAAGCCGAGCTGGCCGCTCGACCGCTACGGGCTCGAGCAGCAGGCCGAGATCGTCCGTCACGCCTTCCTGCTGCGCGAAGGTGTGTCGGTGGCGGGTGCGCCGTTGCTCGACCAGTATCGCGGCATCCTTCCGTTCGGCACGTTCAAGCCTTGACGGAACGGTACGCCGCCAGCGCCCGCGCCCGCGCTTCCTTGTGGCCGACGATCTTGGGCGGGTAATCGGACGGGCGCGCGCCGAACGCATCGGGATCGTGGATTTCCTCGTCGGTGAGGGCGCTGAGTTCCGGCACCCACTGGCGGATGTAGCCGGCCGCGTCGAATTTGGCGCTCTGCGTCAGCGGGGCCATGATGCGCGTGAACTGGTTGGAATCGAAGCCGGAGCCGGCGATCCATTGCCAGTTGACGCTGTTGTTGCCGTAATCGGCGTCGACAAGCGTGTCCCAGAACCAGCGCGTCCCGTCGCGCCAGTCGATCAGGAGATGCTTCACGAGGAAGCTCGCCACGATCATGCGCACGCGATTGTGGATCCAGCCGACGCGCCAGAGCTGGCGCATGCCGGCGTCGACGATGGGGTAACCGGTGCGGCCGCTCGTCCAGGCCCGGAAATCCTCCGCCGCTTCGTTCCCCCGCCGCCAGGGGAAGCGGTCAAAGTCCGGCCGGGCGTGTCGCTCGCCGATCTCCGGATGCGCGGCCATCTGCGCCTGGGTGAAGTCGCGCCAGGCGAGCTCCTTGATGAACTTCTCGCCCGCTTCGCGCCCGTCTTCGACGGCACGGTGGTAAACGGTGGCCGGTGAGATCTCCCCGAAGTGGAGGTGCGGCGAGAGCCGGGATGTGCCCTCCTCCGAGGGGTGGTTGCGGCGCTCCAGATAGGATGCGACCGAGCCGGAAAAGGCGTGGAGCTGCTCGGCCGCGCGTTCCTCGCCCGGTCGCCAGAGGTCGCCGAACTCGGCCGCCCAGTTGGGTCGCGTCGGCAGCAGGTTCCAGTCCTCGAGCCGATCGCTGTCGGGCCAGTGCTCCGGCGCCTCGACCCGCTCCGGGGCCGGCAGCGGCTCCGGCGGAGGCAGATGCTGCTGCAGCGCGCGCCAGTAGGGTGTGTAGATCTTGAACGGCTGGCCCGATCCGCTCTTCACTTCGCTCGGCGGCGCGAGATGGTTGCCGTCAAGAAGCCGGAGGTCGAGCGCAGCCGCGACCTCCTCTTCCGCGCGGACCCACCAAGGCTCGTAATGCCGCAGCGCGTGGATGCGGGTTGCGCCCGTCTCTTCGACCAGCCTCCTGAGTTCATCCGAGCAGCGCCCCCGCCGGAGGATCAGTCGCGAGCCTCGCTCCGTCAGGCGAGCGGCGAGCGAGGCGAGCGCATGGTGCAGCCACCAGCGTTGCGCGCCGCCGACCTTCCAGTCGCCCGGGGTCTCGTCGTCCAGGACATAGACCGGGATGACCGGCCCGTCCTTGACCGCCGCAATCAGCGCCGGCTGATCGGACAGACGCAGATCCTGCCGCAACCATAATATGCTCGTCATCGCCCCTCCTGGTCAGGTCGGGAGAAGACAGATCAGATGACGTGGGGTTCCTTGGTGACTTCCCAGCTCTGGCCCTTGCCGACCAGCTTCTGGAGATCGGCCTTCTTGCCCGCGCTCGCCTCACGATTCTGGCGGACGACGGCGCTCTCGAAGGTCGGAGCGGGGTCCTCGTAGAGCACGCCCAGCGCCATTGGGAATGGGCCGAACGGCATCTCCACCAGCATATGCGCGACCGATTTGTTGCTGGGATCGTGCAGCAGAACGTTCGCGCCGTGCCAGTCTCCCCCTTCAACGTCGACAACGCTGAGCCGCAAAGCCTCGCGGTCGAGGGTCAGGCCTCGCTCGCCGCCGGCGAACAGCATCGGCTTTCCGGCTTCCAGCCAGAGCTGCTTGCCGGCATGCTCCTTGGCCGTGAATGGCGCGAACACGTCGTCATTGTAGACGATGCAGTTCTGGAAGATCTCGACAAAGGACGCGCCCTTGTGCCGGTGCGCCGCCTTCAGCACGTCGGGCAGGTACTTGTTGACGTCGATCGCGCGGGCGACGAAGCGCGCGCCGGAACCGAGCGCGAAGGCGCATGGCGAGACCGGACGGTCGACCGAGCCGAATGGCGTCGAGGGCGATCGCGTTCCGACCCGGCTGGTCGGCGAATATTGGCCTTTTGTGAGGCCGTATATCTCGTTGTTGAACAGCAGGATCTGGCAATCGAGATTGCGGCGCAGGATGTGCATCGTGTGATTGCCGCCGATCGACAGCGCGTCGCCGTCACCGGTGATGATCCAGACGTCGAGCTCGGGATTGGCGAGCTTGATGCCCGTCGCGAAGGTCGGCGCGCGGCCGTGGATCGTGTGGAAGCCGTAGGTTTCCATGTAGTAGGGAAAACGACTCGAGCAGCCGATGCCGGAGACGAACACGACGTTTTCCGGCCTGACCCCCAGCTCCGGCATGGTCCGCTGCACGGCCTTCAACACGGCGTAATCGCCGCAGCCGGGGCACCAGCGCACTTCCTGGTCAGTCGCCCAGTCCTTGGCGGTGGTCTTGATCGGGGTCAGATCGTTCATCTCAGGTCCAAAGGTTCATAAGGTTCACAAAGTTCAGCTTCCCAAGGGAGGATAATCATTTGCTCAGTGTCCGCTCGATCGCAGCCTCGATCTCGGCGATCATGAACGGCTGTCCCGACACTTTGGTCAGCGGACGGGCGTCCACCAGAAACTGGTCGCGGATGAGCGTCTTGAGCTGGCCGTTGTTCATCTCGGGAACGAGGATATGCTGAAAGCTGCTGAGTAGGACAGCGAGATTGCGCGGCAGCGGCCAAATGTGGCGCAGGTGAATGTGGCTGACGTCGAGCCCTCGCGAACGCGCGCGGCGGACAGCCTGGTGGATCGGCCCGAAGGTCGATCCCCAGCCGAGCACGACGAGTTGCCCGCGCTCCTCGCCAAGCGTCACCTCCTGGTCCGGCACGCTCACCCCGGCCACCTTGGACGCCCGGATGTCGGTCATCGCCTGGTGGTTGGCAGGCGCGTAATCGATGTGGCCGGTGCCGGTATTCTTTTCGATCCCGCCGATCCGATGCGTCAGGCCCGGCGTTCCGGGCCGCACCCAGGGCCGCGCCAGCCTCTCGTCGCGCGCATAGGGATTGAAGCCTTCTGTCTGGTCGGGTCCTTCCTCCAGGAAACTCACAGGGAACGGCTGGTACTCGCTCATGTCCGGCACGCGCCAGGGCTCGGCGGCGTTGGCGATATAGCCGTCGGTGAGAAGCATGACGGGCGTCATATACTGCGTGGCGATACGAACCGCTTCGATCGCACAGTCGAATGCGTCGGCCGGCGAGCGGGCGGCGATCACCGGCATCGGCGCGTCGCCGTTGCGGCCATAGACGGCCTGGTAGAGGTCCGACTGCTCGGTCTTGGTTGGAAGGCCCGTCGAGGGTCCACCGCGCTGCGAGTTGATGATGACGAGCGGCAGCTCGGTCATGATCGCCAGGCCCATCGCTTCGCCCTTGAGCGCGATCCCCGGCCCCGACGAGGAGGTGACGCCCAGCGAGCCCGCATAGCTGGCGCCGATCGCCGAGCCGATCGCGGCGATCTCGTCCTCCGCCTGAAAGGTGGTGACGTCATATTCCTTGAGGCGCGAGAGATGGTGCAGGATCGCGGAGGCCGGCGTGATCGGATAACCACCGAAGAATATCGGCAAGCCGGCGAGTTGAGCGCCGGCGACCAGCCCGATCGAGATCGCCTCCGCGCCCGTGACCGTGCGGTACAGGCCTGGCTCGGCCGGAGCCGGGGCGAGCTGGTGCTGGGGGATCTGCCCGCCAATCTCCGCCGTCTCGCCATAGGCGTGGCCGGCATTGAGCGCCGCGATATTGGCTTCGACGAGTTCGGGCGCCTTGGCGAACTTGGTCTTGAGCCAGTCCTGAATCGGCGCACGCTCGCGATCGAACATCCAGAGCGCGAGGCCCAGCGTCCACATGTTCTTGCAGCGCAGAGCCTCCTTGTTGCCAAGGCCGAACGGCTTCACCGCATCCAGCGTCAGCTGGCTTATGTTGAGCGTCACCACCTGCCACCGGGCGAGCGAGTCATCCTCCAGGGGATTCCGCTCGTAGCCCGCTTTGGCGAGATTGCGCGCGCCGAACTCGCCGACGTCCGCAATGATCAGGCCGCCCGGCCTCAGCTGATCGACATTCACCTTAAGGGCGGCCGGGTTCATTGCGATCAGCACGTCGGGGGAGTCGCCAGCCGTTTCGATCGCCTCCGATCCGAAATTGATCTGGAAGGCGGAGACGCCGAACGTCGTCCCCTGCGGCGCCCGTATCTCGGCGGGGAAATCAGGGAAGGTGGCGAGATCGTTGCCGGCCAGCGCGGTGGACAAGGTGAACTGCCCTCCGGTCAATTGCATCCCGTCGCCGCTGTCGCCTGCGAAGCGCACAACCACCGCCTCGAGCGGCACGTCCGCTCGCGCTTCCTCCGGAGTTAACAGATGCGTGGCCGTCGCCATTCCAATCCTTTCAACGCTTCATCACGCAACTAGACCCGCCCGGACGCGGCTTCAACGCATGAAGCGGTACGCGGGGAAAAGCCGGCAAGACTATCGGCCAGAGTGAGGATCGAACGCACGTGCCGCGCCGCGATCTCGCGTGGCTCGGGCCCATAGCCGCCGCCGGGCGTGCTGGCGAGACCGACGCTCCGGTCCCGCGCCAGCCGCGCCACCAGCCGCTCGCGCTCGTCCAGCCCGTGCTGCGTGAGCGCGAGCCGCCCAAGCCGGTCTCCGGCGAAAGGATCAACACCAGCCTGGTAGAGGATAAGGTCTGGCCGAACCTGGTCGAGCAGCGGCGCCAGCGATCGCTCGAGCGCTTCCAGATAGTCGTCATCGCCGGTTCCGTCGGGGAGGCCGACATCGAGCGTCGAGCGCGCTTTGCGAGCAGGGAAGTTCTTCTCCGCGTGGATGGAGTAAGTGGCGATTTCCGCGCGCCCGGCGGTCAGCGCGGCGGTGCCGTCGCCCTGGTGGACGTCGCAATCGACGACGAGCACGCGCCGGACATGCCCTTCCTCGACCAGCCGAACGGCGGCGATCGCAAGGTCATTGAACACGCAATAGCCCGCGCCTGTATCGGCCAGCGCATGGTGACTGCCGCCCGCGCTATTGGCGGCGAAACCACGCTCCGTCGCCAGCAGGCCGGCGAGAAACGTCCCGCCCGGCACCCGTTCGGCCCGGCGGGCGACCGGCTCGGTGATGCCGAAGCCGATGCGCCGTTCCTTGAGCGCTGGGACGCGGGCCTCCACGACCTCGGCGACATAAGCGGGATCGTGCACAGCTTCGATCCAACGGAGCGGCATCGGCTCCGGCTCGACCCACTCGATCGCGCGGCCACTCTCCTTGAGGAGGTCACGAATCCAGGCATTCTTGCTCGGCTGATAGGGCCCGCTGGAACGGGGCTGCGCGACATAATCGGGATGATGGACGACCGGGATCACCGCCCCTAGTTAAGCGCGACCCCCGCCCCGCGCCAACCGGAGTACAGGAGACGCTTCTGCCCGAGCCCTTTGTCCGTCCCGACGTTCGCGTCTTCCTCGATTACCTCAACAACATGCCGGGCCCGCGCAGCCACGAAGTCGGCCCAGCCGAAGCGCGCATCCTGATGCACAAGTCGCGGCAAGTCGCCGACGCGCCGGTCGGCGATCTCGCCACTATCCGGGGCCTGAGCGCGCGCGGACCCGCGGGGGAAATCCCGCTTCGGCTGTACGATGCTCGCGCGGAGCGTGGGCCGGGTCCGGTGGTGCTGTTCATGCATGGCGGCGGCTTCGTGCTTGGCGATCTCGACACGCACGATCCGTTCTGCGCCGAGATCGCGCGCCTGCTCGACCTGCCCGTCATAGCTGTGGGTTACCGGCTCGCGCCCGAGCATCCCTGGCCCGCCGGCGTCGAAGACGCGATTGCGGCGGCGCGCTGGGTAGCGGGCAGCCCGGACGCGCTCGGGCTTGCCGTCACCAGCCTGGTCACCTGCGGCGACAGTGCCGGGGGTAATTTCGCGATCGTCGTCAGCCTGGCGCTCCGCGACGAGCCGGCCGCCGTGCCGGTGCTCGCGCAATGGCCGATCTATCCCGCCGCAAACCCCGCCAAAGGCTATCCGTCGTTCCAGGATTTCGGCGAAGGATACCTGCTTACCCACGATGCAATGCGATGGTTTGACGACTGCTACGCCCCAGATCCGAAGGATTGGCGCTACTCGCCCATGGTGAAGAGCCAGATTGGGATGCCGCCCACCCTTGTCGTGACGGCGGGCCTGGATCCGATCCGGGACCAGGGCCGCGCATACGCCGCTGCCTGTGTGGAAGCCGGCGTCCCCACCGTGTTCCGGGAGGCCAGGGGCAACATTCACGGCTTCATCAACCTGCGAAAGGCGATCCCCTCCTCGCAAGCGGACATCGAGGGCTGCACCGAGATCCTGAAACTCCTGATAGCTGAACGGACGAGCGCATGACGGATCCCGCCACACTTCCCTATCGCCCCGCGGCGGGCGTGATGCTGCTCAACGGCAACGGCAAGGTCTTCGTCGCACAGCGGCTCGATAGCACGCTGGAGGCCTGGCAGATGCCGCAAGGCGGTCTCGACGAGGGCGAGGATGCCCAGACCGGGGCGCTTCGCGAGCTGGAGGAGGAGACCGGCATCCGCGCCGATCAGGTCGAGATCGTCGCGCGCTGCCGGGACGAACTCTTCTACGACCTGCCGGAGGATCTGGTCGGCAAGCTGTGGAAGGGCCGCTGGCGCGGGCAGCGGCAGACCTGGTTCCTTGCGCGGTTCCTCGGCCGCGACGAGGACATCGACATTGAGACCGCCCACCCTGAGTTTCGTGCGTGGAAATGGGCTGAACCGGACGAGCTTCCGCAGATGATCGTGCCGTTCAAGAAGAAGCTGTACGAGGATGTGCTGGCTGCGTTCCGCCCTTGGCTCGGCTGAGCCGATGCGACACTTGGCTTGCGCGAGGGACTCCGGCTAAGGCCCGTTCATGGGGGGGCTTTCCAGGATCGAAGCGGCTGCGATCGAGCGTATCGCCGTAGAGCCCATGCTCGATCAGGTGCAGGCGTGGGCGGTGATCAACAGCGGCTCGCGCAATCTCCCGGGGCTCGCCCACATCGGCGCGCTGCTCGCCGATGCTTTCGAGGCGCTGCCGGGCGATCTCGCGTTGCTCGATCCAGCCCCGGTCGATGCGATGCGGCCGAATGGGGCGGTCGAACCCGTCGCGCACGGGCGGAACCTGAGACTGACCGTTCGCCCGGACGCGGCCGTCCAGCTTCTCTTCACCGGCCATATGGACACGGTCTACGAAGCCGATCACCCGTTCCAAGACCTCTCCTGGCCCGAGCCGGGCGTTCTGAACGGGCCCGGGGTCGCCGACATGAAGGGCGGTATCGCCGTTCTGCTGGCTGCCCTCAAGGCCGTGGAAGTCTCGCCCGGCGCCGAAAAGCTGGGATATGAGGTGGTGATCAACAGTGACGAGGAGGTCGGCTCCGCGGGCTCGGCGGTGTTGCTCGCGGAGGCTGCTCAAGGGAAGCGCGCCGCATTGACCTACGAGCCTTCCGCACTCCCTGATGGAACGCTCGCCGGTTCGCGACCGGGCAGCGGCAACTTCTCGTTCCTGGTAAAGGGCCGCAGCGCTCACGCCGGGCGCAATCCAGAGGACGGGCGCAACGCGGTGGTCGCGGCAGCGAGTCTAGCCGAGCAACTCTGGAGCGCTAATCGGGGAGATCTGGCCATCAACCCGGCAAAGATAGATGGGGGCGGCCCAAATAACGTGGTGCCCGACTTGGCGATCCTGCGGGTCAACGTCCGCCCGAAGAATGAGCGGATGATGCGCTTTTGGAAAGAGGCGCTTGAGGAAGCACTCACAAATGTAACGATTCGTCACGAGGTCACAATCGACATGCACGGCGGATTTGGCCGGCCGCCGAAGCCGGTCAATCCGGAAGCGGAAGAGTTATTCCGGCTGGTCGCACGCTGCGGCGCCGATCTCGGCCAATCCATCAGCTGGCGACCTAGCGGCGGCGTGTGCGATGGCAACAATATCGCGGCTTGCGGCGTGCCGGTGGTGGATACGATGGGCGTACGCGGCGGCGCGATCCATTCGCGGGATGAGTATCTGATCGTGGATAGCCTCGCCGAGCGCGCCGCCCTTTCCGCGCTCACCATCCTGCGCCTCGCTTCCGGAGCGCTCGCGTGAGCTTCCGAGTCCGCCCCGCCGCCAACAGTGATTTCGAATCGATCTACGAGATGGCCAAGCTAACCGGCGGCGGCTTCACCAACCTCCCTCCGGACCGTGGCGCTCTCGTCCAGAAGCTGATCAACTCGGAGAAAGCACTGAGCGCGGATCGTTCGGAGCCTGGCGACGACCTATTCCTGATGGTGCTCGAGAATATCGAAACGGGCCAAATCCGCGGCACTTGCCAAATCTTCGGAATGGTCGGGACCGAGCATCCTTTCTACAGCTACCGCATCAGCACGCTCACTCAGACCTCCAAGGCGTTGGGCAAGACATTTCGCGCCGAGCTGCTGACCCTCACCACCGACCTGGAAGGCTCGTCGGAAGTAGGCGGGCTTTTCCTGCATCCCGGTGAGCGGGCCGGCGGGCTCGGCCTGCTGCTCGCGCGCAGCCGCTACCTGTTCATCAAGCTCCACCGCGAGCGCTTCGGCCGCCGCGTCATCGCGGAATTGCGCGGCGTGATCGACGAATCCGGCGGCTCCCCCTTCTGGGACGCGATCGCCGGCAAGTTCTTCGGCATGCCCTTCCAGGAGGCTGACGAGTTCAACGCCATGCACGGCACGCAATTCATCGCCGATCTGATGCCCAAGACGCCCGTCTACACGGCCATGCTTCCAGAGAGCGCCCGACATGTGATGGGCGTCCCGCACCCGACCGGGCGGGCGGCGCTGCGCATGCTCGAGCATGAGGGTTTCACGTTCGATTGCTACGTGGACATCTTTGACGGCGGCCCCACGGTTCAGGCGCCGACTGACCAGATCCGAACCGTACGGGACTCGAGGGAGCACGTCCTGGCCAGCGTCGCGGAAGAGGTCCCGGGCGGCCAGCGCGTCATGCTTGCCGCGGGCCGGCTGTCGAATTTCGCGGTGTGCTACGGCCGCCTGGCGGAAGCGCCCGATGGGTCGGCCTCGCTCGATCGGCAGAGCGTCGAGCTGCTCGGCCTACGGCCCGGCGATCACTTCGTTTCAATGGGGCGCTGAACGTTGACGCTGCGCGAGATCAACTTCGACGGGATCATCGGTCCCAGCCACAATTACGCCGGCCTCAGCTTCGGCAATCTGGCTTCCGGGCTCAACAAGGGGAACGTCTCGCATCCCAAGGCCGCGGCGCTGCAGGGCGTCGAGAAGATGCGGCACAATTTGGACCTCGGCCTGGCGCAGGGCTTCTTCGTTCCCCTCCCCCGCCCGGACCATGACTGGCTAGCCGATCTCGGCACAACGGTGCAGGACGTGCCGGCGTCGCTGCGTCCCGCCGCATTCTCGGCCTCGGCGATGTGGGCGGCCAATGCGGCGACCGTCTCGCCCGCGCCGGACACGGCCGACGAACGCTGCCACCTCACCGTCGCCAATCTGCGGACCATGGCTCATCGCAGCCACGAATGGCCCGACACGTTCAGCCAGTTGCGCTGCGCATTCGGCAATGCCGAGCACTTCCGGGTGCATCGGCCGATCCCGCCGACCTTTGGCGACGAGGGTGCGGCCAATCACATGCGGCTCGGCAGTGCGCACGCCGCTGCCGGGGTGGAGGTGTTCGTCTATGGCCAGCGGGGCGGCGCGTTCCCCGCGCGCCAGCATGTCGAGGCGAGCCGGGCGATCGCGCGGCACCACCAGCTGGATGAGGAGCGCACCTTGTTCGTCGCCCAATCGGAGGAAGCCATCGCGGCGGGCGCCTTCCACAACGACGTGGTCGCCGTCGCGAACGAGAACGTCCTTTTCTGTCACGAACTCGCGTTCGAGGACCGCCCAAGCTTCTACGCCGCGCTCCGGCGCCTCTTGCCGGACGTCGAGATCATCGAAGTGCCGGCCAGCGCGGTCAGCCTTGGCGACGCAATCAAGAGCTACATGTTCAACGCGCAGCTGGTCACGCTGCCGCAGGGCGGGATGGGCCTGATCCTGCCCGAAGAAGCGCGCGAAACGCCATCCGTCTGGCGCTGGCTGGAGGAAATGGCGTCAGGCAACGGACCGATCGGCGAGCTGTTCGTGGTCGACGTTCGACAGTCGATGGCGAATGGCGGCGGCCCGGCCTGCCTCAGGCTGCGCGTGGTCGCCGATCCCGAGACGGTCGATCCGCGCTTCATTGCCGACCAGCAGAAGCTGGACGACGTGTCCGAGATCATCGAGGAACACTGGCCCGACCGGATCGCCCCGGACGACCTCACCAACCCCGAGCTTTGGGAACAGCTGGAGAGCGCCCGGGAGGCGTTGCTGGACGGGCTGGAACTCTCCGACCTGACCTGAGCTATTCGGCGCTCCAGAAGATGTCGATCGGCGCAACGATTGCGGCGATGACGCGCCCGATCGGAAGCTGAGACAGGGGGCCGTCCTTGATCGCCCGCTCGAGCACCTGGCGCTTGTCCGCGCCGCTGATCACGACCATGACGGTGCGGGCCGCCGTCAGCGCGGCCGCGGTGAGCGTCACCCGATCGACGGGAGCATCCGCCGGCATCGGGTCGGGCCGAACGCCAACGGCGAGGCGCTGCTTGGGGCCGGATAGCGCGCGTTCCATGTCAGGTCCGGGGAAGATGGAAGCCGTGTGGCCGTCCTCGCCCATCCCCAGGCAGACGAGGTCGAGCGGACCGTCCAGCTCGTTCAGCCTGGCCTCGGCGGCGCGGCCTGCGGCCTGATAATCGCCCAGCGACGCGTCATCGGTCAGCGCGTGGAGCTGGGCGCCCTTGGACCCGAACAGCTTGTGGAGCTTGCCGAAATTGCTGAGCGGGTCGCTTGCCGGCACCAAGCGGTCGTCCGTCGGCAGGATCGTGACCTTGGGCCAGACAATCCCCTTCGACTTGAGCAGCGCCTTTGCGAGCGGCTCGATCATGCGCCCGCCGGGCAATGCGACGCGCGCGCCGCCATGCGCTTCGACCGCGCTCTCGATCACGAAACCGATGTCGCCGGAAACCTGCTCGGCCAGTTCGGCGAGCGTGTCGAACTCCCACCATTCAATCTCGTCCATGTCGCTCCGATCCCTCGCTTCCCGCGCGCCTTAGCCGCCAAGCGCCTCGTCAAGGAAGAGCAAAGCGGCTGCCCAGCTCTGCCGGTCGGCGGAAGGATCGTAATCCATGCGCGGGTCCGCGCCGCCGGCGACGTTGCGGTTGGTGAAACTGTGCAGCGCGCGTCCGTAGACGATCAGCTGCCAGTCCGCCCCGGCCGCGTCCATCTCGCGGGCGAACGCGTCGACATCGTCGAGCGGCACCAGCGGGTCCCTCGCGCCGGTGCAGGCCAGCACCTTTGCGCCAACCTCGCCGGGCCGCGCGAGCTGGCCGCTGCTGAGCAGCCCATGAAAGCTGACGACCGCCGTGACCGGCGCGCCGCTGCGGGCGAGTTCGAGAACCGCCATGCCGCCGAAGCAATAGCCGATCGCCGCAGCGCGCGCCGGATCGACCCCGTCGAGCGCAAGCAAGGCGTCGAACCCGGCCCGAACGCGCCGCCGGAACAGGCCCGTGTCCGCCCGCAGGCCGTCCATCGCTTCCGTGCCGCTGAACGTGCGACCGCCGCCGTAAAGGTCGGCAGCCAATGCGACATAACCAAGTTCGGCCAGCATCCGCGTGCGGCGCCGCGCATTGTCCCCGAGGCCGGGCGCTTCGTGCACGACCAGCACGGCGCGGCCGTTCGGCGCCGCGGGACGCTCGAGGATGCCCCGGAGCTCCAGCTCGCCGTCCCTGTACGAATGAAGCTCGCCCATTTGTCGTCCTCAGTCCGGCGGCAGCATGGTGCCCGAGATTGGCCGGGGTCCCGCGGCCCCGCCTTCCGCATCCGCTGCATCGCGTTCGCTTTTGGGGATTGTGTGGCCTGCCGCCTGCTCCTGCGAGAGTGTCGCTCCACCCTGCTCAGCGTCGTGCTCCAGCTCTTCCGAACTGAGCGGCCCGTCGCCTGTCTTCTCCGAACCCTGCATCCCTGCCTCCAATGCTCCACTTTCAACCCATCCCGCCGTCGCCCGTTCCGGGGCGGCAAACTTGACTTGAGGATCGGCGCTCCCCACCCTTTCCGGTATGAAGGTCCTCGCTCTCACCGCTGTCTTGCCGCTGCTGGCGGGCGCATGTGTGGAGCCCGGCCAGCGGGAGACGCGCGTGTCCGAGAAGGAGATCATCCCGGCCCGTGACGGCAACATCGCGATCCAGGAAGAATTGGATGCGGCGCGCAGAGCCGGCACGATCGCGGCCTATGATCTCTTCATCGCCCGGCACCCGCAACACCCCCTCGCGGAGACGGCCCGAGCAGAGCGGGCCAAACTGCCGCGCTGAACCGGTTGCTGAACACAGTTTTCATTGCAGGTTAATCACTTAGCCTGTATGAGAGATGTCATCCGGAGCTGGCAACGGCTGAGGATTTGGGCGCGGCGAACGGTTCCGCGCCGGATTCACATCTCATTTATACCCTGTAGTCTAGTCGTGTTTCGTCGGGCGCTCGCGCCCGCTGAGGGAGCCTACCAGCATGCCGAGCACCACCACGATCACCATGACCGGCAATCAGGACATCGATGGCCTGCTCGGCGCCCGCAAATGGGCGGTGCAGAGCCTGACCTACAGCTTTCCGACGAGCAGCGGCGAAGTGACCGGCTACCTGGCCGGCGAGGAGCCCTCGAACGGCTTCGAAACGCTGAACGCGACGCAGCGCGCGGTGGTGAAGAATATCTATTCGGGCCTTTCGGCCTTCACCAACCTCACCTTCACCGAAGTGAGTGGCGGGGCCGGCGACCTGCGTTTCGGAATGACGAACAACACGTCGACGGCGCACGCTTATTATCCGAGTTCGTCCGAAAAGGGCGGCGACAGCTGGTTTAACAACAGCGGCGCCAAGTTCGACAATCCCCTCGTCGGCACCTATTCCTATCACACCTTCCTGCACGAGATGGGCCACACCTTCGGCCTGAAGCACGGCCACGAGGCGCCCGGCATGAGCCCGGCGCATGACTCGATGGAATATACGGTGATGACCTACCGCAGCTATGCGGGCAGCACTTCCAACGTCTACACCAACGAGACCGGCGGCTTCGCGCAGACGTACATGATGTACGACATCGCGGCCCTGCAGCACCTTTACGGCGCGAACTACACCGCCAACGCCAGCGACACGACCTACAGCTGGAACGCGTCGACCGGCGCGATGTCGATCAACGGCCTTGCCGGCTCGACGCCTGTTTCCAACCGCGTGTTTATGACGGTCTGGGACGGCGGCGGCAACGACACGTACGATCTGTCGAACTACACGACCGCCGTCACCGTCGATCTTCGCCCCGGCGAGTGGACCAAGACTTCGGCCGTGCAGCTCGCCAATCTCGGCAACGGGAACTACGCCCGCGGCAACGTCGCCAACGCCCTGCTCTACAATGGCGACGGCCGCTCGCTGATCGAGAATGGCCGCGGCGGTTCGGGCAGCGACGTGCTGATCGGCAACCAGGCTGCCAACGTCCTCACCGGCAATGGCGGCGCCGACCGCTTGACCGGTGGAGCGGGCGCGGACAGCTTCCTGTTCAAGGCGGCGTCGGACAGCAATGGCACGGCCCGGGACGTCATCACCGATTTCACCGCGGGCGAGGACAAGATCAATTTCGACGCGTTCAGCGCGCTCGCGTTCGTCGGGACCAACGCATTTTCCGGCTCGGCCGGTCAGGTGCGATACACCAACAACGGCACGACGACGCTGGTCGAGGTCGACCTGAACGGCGACCGCGTCGCCGACGTCCAGATCGAGCTGAGCGGTGGAATGGCGCTTGCTTCCACCGACTTCACCAACGTCAGCAGCGGGGCCACCCCTCCTCCCCCGCCGCCGCCTCCGCCGCCCCCTCCCCCGCCGCCGCCCCCGGTGCCGGTGGCTGACGAGGGCGACAACGTGCTGACCGGAACGGATGGCAACGACATCCTTGACGGGCTCGGCGGAAATGATGTCCTGATCGGGCTGCTGGGCGATGATACGTTGAACGGCGGCGCTGGAAACGACACCGCGAGCTATGCCCACAGCGACGCTGACATCCAGGTGCGCCTGACCACCACCTCGGTGCAGAACACCTATGGGGCGGGCAACGACAAGCTGATCTCGATCGAGAATCTGATCGGCGGCAGCGGCGACAACATCTTCACCGGCAGCTCGGGCGCCAACGTCCTCGATGGTGGGGCCGGCAACGACCAGCTTTCCGGCGGTGGCGGTACCGACACGTTGATCGGCGGCCTCGGCCAGGACAAGCTGACCGGCGGCTCTGGTGCGGACATCTTCCAGTTCGAGAGCGTGCTCGACAGCCTGAGCGGGGCACGAGACCGCATCATGGATTTCTCGCGCGGGTCCGACAAGATCGACCTCAGCGAGATCGATGCGATCAGCGGCACGGCGGCGAACGACTCGTTCCGCTTCGTCGGCGCGAACGCTTTTTCCGGCGCCGCGGGCGAGCTGCGGTACTTCAAAAGCGGCACCACCACGATCGTGGAAGCCGACGTGAACGGCGATCGCATCGCCGACTTCCAGATCGAGGTCGCGGGCGGGATCACGCCGACGACGAGCGATTTTCTGCTCTGAAACCGGCGCTTTACCCGCCGTTAACTTGTGCGGCGGCTTGAGTCTCCTGCTGGAACAGCGCTCGTTGCGGTAGCGCAACCTGATTGACTCTGCGGGGGCAGGCGGACCAGCTTGCTCCCATGAGCCGTTCCAAAGCCCCCGATTTCCGCCCGGCACTGCCCCGGTCCCGCCCGTTAATCATTTCGGGTGCGGCACCTTTTCCTTCACGCGACGTTACCCACGCCGCCGCGCTTTCGCGCGCGGCGTTTGTTTGCGTTCGTCAAGACTGAGAGACAGCCTATGCCTTCTTCCCGTACCGTCGACCCGTCCGGTAATCACGCAATCGATGGCCTTCTTGGCGGCATGAAGTGGTCGACAACCGCTCTTACCTACAGCTTCGGCACGAGCAGCTGGGATTATGCAGGCGATTATACGCGCAAGGAGGAGGCGTTTAACAACTTCGAAGCGTTCAATTCGACGCAGCGGGCGGTGGTTCGGCAGGCCTACGACCAGATTTCGAGCTTCGCGAACCTGTCGTTCAGCGAAGTAGCCGGCGCGAAAGGCGCGCTGCGCTTCGGAATGACGGATGCGACACCGACCGCCCATGCCTACTATCCGAGCGGGTTCGGCAAGGGCGGCGATTCCTGGTTCAACAACAGCAGCGGCGCATACGATGCGCCCCATGCCGGCAATTACGCCTTCCACTCCATTTTCCACGAGATCGGCCATTCGCTCGGCCTGAAGCACAGCCATGAAGACCATGCGGTGCCGGAAGCCCAGGACACGATGGAATATACTCTGATGAGCTACCGCGCCCACATCGGCGACAACGGTACTTCATACCCGAACGAGACCGGCGGCTTTGCGCAGAGCTACATGATGCTGGACATCGCCGCGCTCCAGTATCTCTACGGCGCCAACTACAGCACCAATGCGAGCGACACCGTTTATCGCTGGAATCCCCTCACCGGCGCCATGTCGGTCAACGGCACGGCGGGCGCGGCGCCGATCGCCAACCGCGTGTTCATGACCGTCTGGGACGGCGGCGGAAACGACACCTACGATCTGTCCAACTATGCGAACGGGGTTACGATCGACCTGCGCCCCGGCGAGTGGACCAAGACTTCGGCGGTCCAGCTTGCCAACCTCGGCAACGGCTTTTCGGCGCGCGGCAATGTCGCCAATTCGCTTCTCGTCAACGGCGAAGTTCGGTCGCTAATCGAGAATGCTCGCGGCGGCGCCGGGAACGACATCCTGATCGGCAACCAAGCCGCCAACCTGCTCGATGGTGGCCGCGGCGCAGACCAGCTGACCGGCGGCGCGGGCGCGGATACCTTCCTTTTCCGCACCGGAGACAGCGAACCGGGCGCTCGCGACGTGATCGCCGATTTCGCCAGCGGTCAGGACAAGATCAGCTTCGAAGGCTTCGGCGCGCTCAGCTTCGTCGGAAACGCCGCTTTCTCAGGCAAGGCGAACGAGCTTCGTTACTGGAACGAGGGCTCGAGCACATTCGTGGGCGTTGACGCAAACGGCGATCGCAACGTCGATCTCCTGATAGAGCTGAGCGGGACACAGACCCTCTCCTCCGCCGATTTCAACAACCTCGCCCAAAGCGCACCTGCCAGCCCCGCCCCTGCCGACCCGTTCACCGGAACCGACGGCAACGACGTGATCGACGGCGGAATGGGAATTCAGACGCTGCGGGGGCTCCTGGGCGACGACTCGCTGAACGGCGGCTCGGGGAATGACATCCTGATCGGCGGCGGCGGCAAGGATCGGCTGACCGGCGGAACCGGCTCGGACATCTTCCTCTTCGAAGCGGCGAGCGACAGCCCGGCGACAACGGGCCGCGACCGCATCCAGGACTTCCAGCGCGGCATGGACAAGATCGATCTGACCAGGATCGACGCCAACAGCGCCGCGGATGGCGATCAGAGCTTCATCTGGATCGGTACGTCGAGCTTCAGCGGACGGGCCGGCGAGCTTCATCAAATCCGGCTGAATGGCCTGACCGTGATCGAAGGGGATCTCAATGGAGACCGCGTCGCGGACTTCCAGATCGAGTTCTCCACGACGCTGTCGCTCTCTTCAACGGATTTCCTGCTCTAGCGCGGGATCAAGGCCTGGCGAGGCTCGCCGCGACGTAAGCGGAGCCGATCTCGCCCTACCAGGAGTCCATCTGCTGCCAGGTCGGTGCGGATGCAAAGTTCATCTCCCTGGCGTTGGCGCCCTGAATCAGACGAACGGTGCCGTTTGGGCCGGTCCTGGCGATGTAGCCATCCCCGCCGCGGATGCGGCTGAGTTCCGGATTGCTCAGCGGGCCCGTGCTTTCCGGCGGTCGATGGGCGACCACCGCGAGCGGCAAGGTGTCCATCGGCGAGACCTCGAGCGGCAAATTGTCAGCCGGCGTGCCTTGAGCCTGCTCGGCACAGGGCGCTGTCGCGAAGGACAAAGCGATCAGGGCAAGGCACATCCGGGCTCTCCTCTCGGCCCGCCCGCTCATCATGGAAGGCACTACTTCGATCGAAGCTCCGGATCCTGGGTGTTCGACCCAGCGGCCACGCGGCTCGAGGTGCCGCCGGGTCGCGTCCTATGGACTTCCAAACGGTAGGATTAGGGTCGGCACTCTCCATCTTGAGGTGCCCATGCCGTTGAAGAAATTCATCCTTCTCACCGTCGCAATCCCGGCGATCGCGCTGGCCGCTCCCCAGTGGCCTCACCAGGCGAACATCGTGAAGCCCGAGCCGGTGGCGCTCGGGCTAGCCGGTGAGGCCGCTCCGGATATCACCCGCTACCTGTTGGTGCGGGGGCCGCAGGACTTCGAACTTTCTCCGGACGGCAAGACCGTCGCCTACCTGAGCGACGTCACCGGCGAGCCGCAGGTCTGGGCCGTTCCTGCCACTGGCGGGTGGCCGGAGCAGCTCAGCTATGGTCTCGGCGTCGACTGGATCGAGGCCTCTCCGCGCGCGGGCGAACTCCTCTACGGCGCGGACACGGGCGGGGACGAGCGCGTCTCGATGAATCTGCTCAGCCTAGATGGCCGCCGTGAGCGGGTCGTGGTGCAGAAGTCGCCAGCGTTCCGGACGTTCGGAGCCTTTTCGAAGGACGGCTCGCAGCTCGCTTATTCATCGACCGAGCGCAACGGCACCGACTTCGACATCTACCTCGCCGATGTCGCGACGGGCAAGACGCGCCGCCTCTACGAAGGCCGCTACGGCTTCTTCGTGCAGAGTTGGCAGCCCGGCGGTCCGCTCCTGGTCGTCTCGGAAACCCGCGGCGAGAACGGCAACAATCTGTACCTGCTCGACTCCAGGACCGGCGCCCTCACCACCTTGTTCAAGCCGACGCGGGCCGCGGCCTATGGCAGCATCGCCTGGGCGCCCGACGGGTCCGGCTTCTATCTGGCGACCGACGAGGGATCCGATCTGAGTCGCGTCGTTTATTACGATCTGGGGAAGCGCCAGCTGCGGACGATCGCGGCGCCCCCGCACGAGGTCGAGACGGTCGCCTTGAGCGCGGACGGCCGTCATCTCGCCTGGACCACCATCGAGACCGGGTTCAACAAGCTTCACCTGCGCGACCTCCGCACCGGGCAAGATTTGCCGGTCCCGGCGCTTCCGTCGGGAACGCTTTCCATCAAGTTCGCCGAAGCGGCGCCGGTGCTCGGGATCCTGGCGAACAGCCCCAAGGCTGGCCGGGAGGTCCATGTCCTTGATCTCGCGACCAACCGCCTCTCGCTCGCGGTCCCGACCGACGCGCCGGGCATCGACATGGCGAGCATGGTCGTGCCCGAGCCGGTCTCGTTCAAGGCGCGCGACGGGACGACGCTGAGCGGCCTGCTCTACATGCCCCGGCGGCCGCTCGGCGGTTCGAGGCCGCCGGTGTTCCTTGCGGTGCATGGTGGGCCGAGCGCCCATGCGACCCCCGGCTTCGACGCCGAGACGCAATATTACGCCGCGCGCGGCATTGCCGTGCTGGATTTCAATTACCGCGGCTCGACGGGTCAGGGGCGCAAATTCGCCGAGCTCAACGATCGCGAGTTGAAGGTCAACGAGGCCGGAGACATTGCGGACGCGGTCGCCTGGTTGCGCGCATCAGGCCGCGTGGACGGCGATCGGATCGCGATCGGCGGCGGCTCCTATGGCGGCTACCTGACCAATCTTTCCCTCGGCACCTTTCCCGACATGTTCGTCGCAGGCGTTTCCTCCGTCGGCGTGTCCGATTGGGTCAAGGCCCTGGAGGGCGCCAGCCCGGGGCTGAAGGCCTCCGACCAGATCGAATATGGCGACATTTCGGACCCGAAGGTGCGGGCCTTCTTCTCCCAGCTCTCGCCGATCAACAACGCGCGCAAGATCAAGACGCCGCTGATGGTCCTTCACGGCGCCAACGATCCGCGCGATCCGGTGACTGAGTCCGACCATTTCGTCCAAGCGATCCGGGATGCCGGCGGACAAGTCACCTATCTCCGATTTCCGGACGAAGGCCACGGCATCTCCAAGCTCGCCAACCGCATCCACGCCTATCGCAGGATCGCGGCTTTTCTGGAGGAACAGTTCACCAGGAAGCGGTGAGAATTTCCGGATCCCGCCCGGCGATGCCACATCTATATGAGAGCTGCTTGGAAAGGGCGCCCCGCGCCAGATGAAAGCGATAGCTCCCCGCCACGTGGCGCTTGGCGGGGAGAGGCTCGCCAATGCCTTCAGCCGACGTCGAAGTTTTCCTGCCGCGTTCGGCTCATGCCTTCATACGCTCCTACAGGAAGCGCCGGCGCCCACGAAAATAGCCCTTGCGCCGCGATAGCAGTACGCCGAGGTTGCGTTGGGCTCAGCGCGGGGAGAGCGCAGCCTCGAACAACCGAGCGAGCCTTTCCTCGATGAAGGTGCACTTGTCGTTGCACATCGGGCCGACGGACATGATCGTGCGGATAACCGTCGCGCCCATCAGGACGCCCATTGCGAGACTAGCGCGGGTCTCGGCGTTGTCGCCGGTCAGCCGCTCGGTGAGCGGGCCCAATATGTCCTGACGCAAGGCGTCCCGCACGATCTGCCCGGCGCTGGGCGAGCCAGCCGACCGCAGGACGATCAGCAGCTGCTCGATATGCTGGCGCCGCTCGGCCTGATCCTGGTCCATGAACAGCTTGGCGAGGAACGCCGGCAGTTCGTCGGCTCCGATGTCCGCCGGGACGAGATCGACTTCGCATTTGCCGAGCACTTCCTCGAACAGCTTCTCCTTGCCTCCGAAGTAGCGGCCGACGAGCGCGACATCGACGCCGGCGTCGCCCGCGATGTCGCGAAGCCCGACATTGTCGTAGCTTTCGAGGAGAAACCGCTGACGCGCCGCCTCAAGGATCGCATCGCGCGTCGCGGCGGCGTTCTTCAGGCGCGTGGCCGGTTGACTATGTGCTTGCATCGACATGGACTAGCAGCCTCGGCGGATTTATCAACGACTGTTGACTAATTATGTCTACGCCCGTTGACAGGGCATGAACGCGTTCCTAATTGGCCGTCATCGCCTGTTGACTTGAGCAGCAGGCGGCGGCCCCTTTCCGGCGCCGCCAAGGGCACAAAGGGGCTTGGCATGACTATCGACACGCGCTTGCCGGCCCTCGCCGCCGTTTACCTATTTCTCGCCGGATGCGGTGCCGCCGAGTCATCCGAAGCTCCCCCGCCCCCCATGCCGGTCACAGTGGCAGCTCCCCTTGTCCAGGAGGTCGTCGACTGGGACGATTATGTCGGCCGTTTCGAAGCGGTTCAAAGCGTGGAGGTCAAGCCGCGGGTCACCGGATATCTGCGCTCGGTTGCGTTCACCGACGGCGCCTATGTCCGCGCCGGGCAGACCCTGTTCACGATCGATGCTCGACCGGCGCAGGCCGCGCTGGACCAGAGCGCCGCGCAGCTCGCCCGTGCCGAGGCGACCCTGATCAACGCGCGTACCGAGCTCGCCCGATCGCAGACGCTCGCCGCCTCGCAGGCCGCGAGCACCGAGGAGGTGGAGCAGCGCCGCGCGGGAGTTCGGGCGGGAGAGGCCGACGTCAATGCGGCGCGGGCCGCGGTGCGCGCGCAGCAGCTGACGGTCGGCTTCACCCGTGTCACCGCCCCGATCTCGGGCCGGGTGTCCGAGCGGATCGTCGATGTCGGCAACAGCGTAACCGCCGACACGACGGTGCTCACGAGGATCGTTTCGACCAACCCGATCCACTTCGCTTTCGACGGTTCGGAGGCGCTGCTCCTCAAATACCAGCGCCAGCGCGCCGGCGCATCGAACGGCACACCCGTCCGCATCAAGCTCCAGGACGAGCCGACCTACGTCCACGCGGGGCGGCTCGACTTCGTCGACAGCACAATCGATACCGGCGCCGGCACCGTGCGAGCTCGCGCCGTCGTCCCCAACCCAGACAATTTCATAAAGCCCGGCATGTTCGGCCAGATGCAGCTGTCGGGCTCGCAACCGTATCGCGCGATGCTGATCCCCGACACCGCGGTCGTCACCGACGCCGCGCGCAAGGTCGTGTACCTGGTCGACAAGGTGGGAACAGTGATCGCGCGGCCCGTCGTGCTGGGGCCACTGACCGGCAACCTGCGCGTCATCCGCTCCGGCATCCGGCCGGCGGACCGCGTCATCATCAGCGGCCTGCAACGCGCGCGTCCGGGCGAGAAGGTCGTGCCCAAGCCCGGCCGCATCCCGCCGCCAGGCCCGCCCGAAGGAACTCCCGGCACCGCGATCACCTCGGCCCCATCCTCCACCGCATCGCCCGTTAGATGAACATCTCCGCGTTCTTCATCGAACGGCCGATCTTCGCCGGGGTCATCGCGCTTTTCATCACGATGATCGGCGCGCTCGCCTATCCGCAGCTGTCCTTGTCGCAATATCCCGAGATCGCGCCTCCGACGATCAGCGTCCAGGCCTTCTTCGCGGGCGCGTCGGCCGAGACGATGGCGGAAACCGTCGCCGCGCCGATCGAGGAGGAGATCAACGGCGTCGAGAACATGCTGTACATGAGCTCGTCGTCGACCTCCTCTGGAACGACGCAGATCACCGTCACCTTTCAGCCAGGCACCGATCTCGACGCCGCGCAGGTGCTGGTCCAGAACCGCGTCGCGCTCGCAGAACCGCGCTTGCCCGAACAGGTTCGGCAGATCGGCGTCACCGTCAACAAGGAGTCTTCGGGCTTCCTGCTGATCGTCGCGCTGACTTCGACGGATCCCAATCTCGATACCGATTATCTCGGCAACTTCGCCACGAACACGCTGCGCGACCGCCTGCTGCGCATTGAAGGCGTGGGCGCGGTCAACGTGTTCGGCGGCGGCAATTATTCGATGCGGGTATGGATGGATCCCGATCGCGCCGCGGGACGCAATTTAACTGCGGGCGAGATCGTCCAGGCGCTGCGCACGCAGAACGTTCAGGTGGCAGGCGGCACGGTCGGCTCCCCGCCCAACGAAGGCGGCAATCCCGCGTTCGAACAGCCTATCGAGGTTCAGGGCCGCCTCACGTCTCCGGAGGAGTTCGGGGCGGTGGTCATCAAGACCGATCCCGTTAGCGGCGCCGTCACCCGCGTCCGTGACGTCGCGCGGATCGAACTCGGCAGCCAGGATTACGGCCTTCGCGCGACCTTCAACGGCAAGCGCGGTGTCGCCCTCGCCGTAGTTCAGCAGCCGGGAAGCAACGCGCTCGATGCCGCCGAGGCGGTCCAGGCCGAGGTGAAGGAAGCCGCCAAGACCTTCCCGCCCGGTATCGCATGGTCGGTGCCCTACAATCCCACCAACTATGTCGCCGAGTCTGTCTCGGCGGTGCAGAGCACGCTATTGGAGGCGGTCCTGCTCGTCATCCTGGTCGTCGTCGTCTTCCTGCAGACGTGGCGCGCCGCGGTGATCCCGATCCTCGCCATTCCGATCGCACTCGTCGGCACTTTCGCGGTCCAGCTCGCGCTCGGCTATTCAATCAACTCACTGTCGCTCTTCGCGCTGGTTCTTGCCGTTGGCATCGTCGTCGACGACGCCATCGTGGTCGTCGAAGCAGTCGAGAAGCACATTCGCGCCGGAATGACTCCGCGCGAGGCGGCGCATGCGACGATGCGCGAAGTGTCCGGGGCGCTGATCGCGATCGGACTGGTACTCGTGGCGGTGTTCGTGCCGGCGGCGTTCGTGCCGGGGATCTCCGGCATTTTCTACAGCCAGTTCGCCGTCACCGTTTCCGCCGCGACGTTGATCTCGCTGCTTGTGTCGCTGACGCTCTCCCCCGCGATGGCCGCGATCCTTTTGAAGCCATACGCCGAACATCAGGCTACCGCCGGTCCGGGCGGCCGCTTCTCAGGGGTCGGGCGCTTCTTCAGGAGCGCTGGCGACCGGTTCAACGCCGGTTTCGAATGGCTGGCCGAACGCTACGGACGGCTGACCGCGCGGCTGGTCCGCACGACTACGATCATGCTGGTTGTCTATGCCGGACTGGTCGGCCTCACCGGCTGGCAGCTTTCCAGCACGCCGACCGGCTTCATACCCGAACAGGACCAGGGCTATCTGATCGGCGTGGTGCAGCTGCCGCCGGGCGCTTCGCTCGACCGCACCACGGAGATCCTCGACCGCGCGCGCGAGCTTGCAACCGCAACCCCCGGCGTCGTCGGCAGCGCGGTCTTCGCAGGCCTCGACGGCGCGAGCTTCTCGCAGGCGTCGAACACGGGCACGATGTTCCTCCTTCTCGCCGATCAAAAGGATCGCAAGGGGGCCGCGCTCAAGGCCGAAGCCTTGTCGCAGCAGCTGACCGGCAAGATCGCGGGCGTGATCGACGAGGCGAACGTGTTCTTCATCGCGCCTCCCGCGGTTCCCGGCCTCGGCAACGGCAGCGGCTTCATGATGATGCTGCAGGACAAATCGGGCGCGGGCTACGGCGCGCTCGAGGGCTTGGCCTTCGGCATGATGGGAGAGGCGCAGAAGACCAAGGAAGTGTCGCAGGTCTTCACCCTCTTCAACACCGGCTCGCCGCGCATCGCCGCCGACATCGACCGCGACCGCGCGCAGCTGCTCGGCGTCCAGCCGGCGCAGATCTACGAAGCGCTCGGAACCTATCTCGGGTCGACCTACATCAACGACTTCAACATGTTCGGCCGCACGCTGCGCGTCACCGCGCAGGCCGAGCCTTGGGCGCGCGACGACATCGCCGACGTCGGTCGGCTCCAGGTGCGCTCCGTCAGCGGCGGCATGGTGCCGTTGTCCTCGGTGGCGACGCTGCGCCCCGACAGCGGCCCGGCACGCGTCGTGCGCTACAACCAGTTCCCCGCGGTCGAGCTGCAGGGCCAGGCCGCGCCCGGCGTCGCCTCCGGCGTTGCGCTCGCCGCGATGGAAGGCATCGCCGCGCGCACGCTGCCCCCCGGCTTCGACTATGAATGGACGGCGCTGGCGCTTCAGGAGAAGAGCACGGGCAGCACGACGGTCGTCTTCCTGCTCGCGGTGCTTCTCGTCTTCCTCGTGCTCGCCGCGCAATACGAGGCGCTGACGCTGCCGCTTGCGGTCATCCTGATCGTGCCGATGTGCATCCTGGCGGCGCTGGTCGGGGTCAATGTCCGCGGCCAGGACAACAACATCCTGACGCAGGTCGGGCTGATCGTCCTGGTCGCACTGGCCGCCAAGAACGCGATCCTGATCGTCGAGTTCGCCAAGCAGGGCGAGGAAGAGCACGGCCTCAGCCGCTTCGACGCCGCGGTCGAAGCCGCGCGCTCCCGGCTGCGCCCGATCCTGATGACGAGCTTCGCCTTCATCTTTGGCGTCATCCCGCTGGCCATCGCCACGGGGCCGGGCGCCGAGATGCGCCAGGCGCTGGGCACCGCGGTTGCGTTCGGGATGGTCGGGGTGACGATCTTCGGTTTGGTGTTCACGCCATTCTTCTACGTCGCCACGAGGGGCTTGGGCGAACGCTTCGCAGCGTGGCGCGGCAAGCGGACCGATCCGACCCCGACCACTCTCGCCGGGGTGCCCGCGGAATGATCCGCTTCCTCGCTCCCCTCGCCAGCGCCCTCGCGCTCGCGGCTTGCACCACCGTCGGCCCGACCTACCGATCGCCCGAAGCGCAGGCCCCGGCGCAGGCGCCGTTCGCCGGTGCAAGCTCCCCGGTCTTCTCGGGGGATCAGCCGAGCGGGGCGTGGTGGAGCCTTTTCGCCGACCCGGTGCTCGACGGCCTCGTGCGCGACGCGCTTGCCAACAACACCGACCTGCGCGTCGCCGCCGCCAACCTGACCCGCGCCCGCGCCGCGTTGCGCGAGCGGCGCGGCGACCGGTCGCCCGCGGGGTCGATCGGCGCCAGCGCCTCGACCGGTCGGCAATCGGCGATGGGACAGCCCGGCGGCGCCACAAGCGGCGAGATCTTCGACGTCGGGCTCGACGTCGGCTATCAGGTCGACCTAGTCGGAGGCATCCGCCGCGGCATCGAAGCGAGCCGTGCCGACGTGGGCGCCGTGCAGGCCGCGTTCGACCTCGCCCGCGTGACCGTCGCCGCGGAAGCCGTCCGCGCATATGCAGACGCGTGCAGCGCGGGCAATCAACTTGCTGTCGCAACCCGCAGCGTCGCTGTCCAGCAGCGCACCTTCGACCTCACTCGCCGCCTGCTCGAAGGCGGCCGTGGCACCGCGCTCGAGACGGGGCAGGCGGCGCAACTGCTCGAGCAAACCCGCGCGCAAATACCGACGATTGAAGCCGACCGCCGCACCGCGCTGTACCAGCTTTCGGTGCTGACCGGCCGGCCGCCGGCGGAGTTTCCCCAGGTCGTGGCCGCTTGCAGCACGTCCCCCGCCCTTACCCGGCGGATCCCGATCGGCGACGGCACGTCGCTGCTCCGCCGCCGCCCCGACATCCGCGCGTCCGAACGCCGCCTCGCCGCGGCGACCGCGCGCATCGGCGTCGCTACCGCCGAGCTCTACCCCAATGTCAGTCTCGGGGGCTCGCTTGGCTCGACCGCGGCAACGATCGGCGGCCTCGTGACCGGCGGCGCCCTACGCTACAGCGTCGGGCCGCTGATCACCTGGGCGTTCCTCAACCGCGGCGCCGTCCGCGCCCGGATCGCCCAGGCCGAGGCGACGACGGAGGCCGCGCTCGCCGAGTTCGACGGCACATGGCTCGGCGCGCTCGAGGAGACTGAGAGCGCGCTTACCCGATATTCAAGCCAACGCACCCGCGTCGAGACGCTGCGCCGCGCCCGCGACGGCGGCGCCCAAGCTGCCCGGATCGCACGTCTCAGATATGAGGCGGGCCGCGAAGGCTTCCAGATCGTGCTTGAGGCCGAGCGTCGCCTTGCCGAAGTTCAAGGCGAGCTTGCGCAAGCCGAGGGCCAGTTGTCGGACAATCTGGTATCCCTCTTCCTCGCGCTCGGCGGCGGGTGGGAAGACGCGAACCAGCCCAGCCCGAGGGCCGGGTAGGCGGCCAGCCTTCGTGCATGCAGCTACGGCGCAATCTCCAGCCGCGCATAGCAACCCCGCTCGCCCCCGCTCGGCGCGCACAGGACATCCTCAACCGCGGCCCAGCAGGACGCGGCGAGTCCGTCGCGCGCCCGCAGGTCCGGACGCATCTGGATCTTGCTGTGCTGAACGCGGGGACGATGGAGAAGGCTGACACGGCAACTACGCCGGAGACACTGCGTGCCTTCGCGCTTGCTGCGCGAAAGCGGCTTCTGAGTCAGGATTGCACTTATCGGCGCGATCACCTTCGAGTGCTTGCCCAGCGCGTCGAGGTGGACGGTGAGGAGGTGCGGATCATGGGATGGAAGACAGAACTTCTCCGAACCTTGGTCGCCTGTGCGGGCGTGGGTTCGGCGGAGTTCCGAGTTCGCGGTTTCATAGGGAAATGGCGCGCCCGGAAGGATTCGAACCTCCGGCCCCCAGATTCGTAGTCTGGTGCTCTATCCAGCTGAGCTACGGGCGCGTGGGAGAGGGGGACATAGGGGCAAGCCTGCGACCGCGCAACCCCGTTGCTCGCGCCTGCGCTTGTCCATAGGACGGGGCTATGTCCGGCTTTCCCCGCTCCGCGCTGCTGCTCGCGATCGCCTCGGTTTCCGCCTGCGCTGGACAGGGGGACTTTCCGTCACTCGCCCCGCGAGCGGCGGAGCGAGGGCTGGCCGGGGGGTCGGCGCCTGCCCCTTGTCCGGATGCCGAGGAAAGTGCGTCTCGGAGCGAAGCGCGAACTCCTGCACCGCCGCCCAGTGATCCGGGATTGCGGGCCCGGGTCGCCGAGTTGCTTGCCGCGGGCCGGGCCGGACAGACTGAGTTCGCCTCGATCCTGCCTCGGGCCGAACGGGCCGTGGCCGGGGCCGGCGCGGCGGGATCGGAAGCCTGGGTCGCGGCGCAACAGGAAGTCTCGCGACTCTCGGCCGCACGCGCCCGAACCATCGATGCGCTCGCCGAACTGGACTCGCTGGGCATCCGCCGCTCGGCGGAGCGCACGATCAACGAAGAGGATTATCAGGCCATTCTGCAGGCCGAGGGCGAAGCGCGCGCGTTGGCCGAGCAGCAGGAGGCCGAGCTGAACCGTCTGTCCGGACAGCTCAGCCCATCCTGATTGCCTCCGCATGCGCTTTGGCAAGCGCCACGTAATGCGCGACGCCGGCGCGCTGACCTTCCAGCTCCTGCGGGCTGAGGTCGCGCACATATTTGGCGGGGCGGCCGGCCCAGAGCTGGCCGGAGGGGATGCGCTTGCCCGGCGTCAGCATCGCGCCGGCGGCGAGCATCGCGTCGCTTTCGATCACGCAGCCGTCCATCACGATCGCGCTCAGGCCGACAAAGGCGCGGTCGTGGAGGATGCAGCCATGGACCATCGCAAGATGGCCGATCAGCACCTCCTCGCCGATCAGGGTCGGGCGGCCGGTCTGGTCGCCTGCCTTGGGCGAGTCGACATGGATGACGCTGCCATCCTGGACGTTGGTGCGGGCGCCGATCCGGATCCGGTTGACGTCGCCGCGCAGCACGCAATTGTACCAGATGCTGGCTTCCGACCCGATCTCGACATCGCCGATCAGCTGCGCGCCCGGCGCCACGAAGGCGGTGGGATCGATGCGCGGCGTGTGGCCGTCGAATGTCAGGAACTGCGCCATTCGCTCCTCTCGATCAGGTAGACGATCACCGGCCCCTCCGCCCATTCCGGGCCGTGGTAGTCGAGGTCGGGCCGGCGCGTCATGCCGAGGCGCTCCATCAGGCCCCAGCTCGATGCGTTGCCTTCGACCGTAAGCGCCATCACGCGTTCGGCCCCGAGCGCGCGAAAGGCATGGTCAAGCGAGGCGGCCGCCGCCTCCCTGGCATAGCCCTGCCCCCAGGCGTCTTCCCGCAAGCGCCAGCCGATCTCGTACATTCCCTCGACCGGGCTGCCCGGATCGTCGCCGAGCTTGAGGCCGCAAAAGCCGAGCAGCCGGCCGTCCACTTTCCGCTCGACCGCCCAGAAGGTGAAGCCGCGCTGCTCCTGCCAGGGGATGAAACGATCGGTGATCGCTGCGACGGCTTGCTCGCGGGTGCGGACGCCGCCGAGCCAGCGCATCACGGCTGGGGTGTTGAGCTCGAGCCAGGGCTCGATGTCGTCGAGGCTCCAGTTACGAAGCAACAGGCGCTCGGTCTCGATCATTTGGTCAGGCCGCGCAGGAGCGGAAGAATGGTCGCATAATCGTCGCTCCAAACCGGGAAGTCGGGGTTGGCGCGCAGCCGCTGCCAGCCCTTGTCCGGCCCCGTGCGGGCAAGGCTGTCGAGGATGGCGGGATCGCGGGAGAGGGCGACCCAGACGGAAGGGTGTGCCTCTTCGAGGACGGTCTCCTCGTATTTGGGGCTGTAGCTCAGGATGCGCGCCTGCCATCCGCGAGCGGCGGCATTGGCGGCGATCACGGGCTTCAGATCGAGATAGCGGTTGGAGATGTGGACGAGGAGCAGGCCGGAGGGCTGCAGCGCGCGCCCGTAGACGTCGAGGGCCTCGCGGGTCAGCAGGTGCATGGGGACGGCGTCGGAGGAGAAAGCGTCGACGGCGAGCAGGTCCAGGCTGGCGGGCGCCTGGCGGCCGACGGTGAGCCGCGCATCGCCGAGCACGATACGGGCGTCGGGCGCACAGCCGGAGAGGAAGGTGAAACGCTTGGCGTCGCGCGCGATGCGGACCATCACCGGATCGATCTCGAAGAAGGTCCAGCTTTGGCCCGGCACGCGGTAGCAGGCGAGCGTGCCGGTCCCGAGGCCGATCACGCCGATACGAGCGCGAGCGCCGTAAAATGGCGCGGCGGCGTCCATCGCCAGCCCGACGCCGGACAGGCGGGTGTAATAGCTGGTCGGTTCGTGCTGCAGCCCGGGGCGGAGGCTCTGGACGCCGTGCACGGTGGTGCCGTGGGTGAGGACTCGGGCCGAGCCGCTGGGTCGGGTCGAGACTTCGTAGATGCCGAAATAGCTGCGGGTCCGCGTGTCGCCCCAGCTCACCTTCAGGGTCGACCAACCGCCGTAGCTCAGCATAAGGGCGGCAAGGCAAGCGGCGAGCATGGCGGGACGGCCGATGCTGATCAGCGACAGGGTCGCGATCAGTATGGGAGCGGCGAATCTCACCCATTCCGGGGCGCCGCTCCAGAAGTAGCGATCGGCGGGGATCGAGAGCAGCAGGACGGCTGTCGGCAGCAGTAGGGTCAATGCAGGGCCGAGCCGTGGTCTTTGCCACAGCCGTTCAATGAAGCCGAAATAATTGCGTTGGGGCAGGAGAAAGGCGGCGGCCAAGACCAGTAGCGGGTGCTCGTAGGCCCAGTCGAAGATGGTCGGCGCTACGATGGCGCAGAAGGCGCCGCCGAGCACGCCGCCTGCCGACATGCTGAGGTAGAAGGCGGTGAGGTGGTCGGGCGCGGGGCGGAGGCGGTACAATTCGCCATGCAGTGCGACCGCGATGACGAACAGCAGGCTGAGCCCGAGGGTGGCGGAGAAGATCGGGCGCTGCGACCCGTCGAAGAATGACAGCCCGCCGGCGATCAGGACGATCAGCGGCGCGACCTGCGTGATGAACTGGGTCGGTCCGCGGCGGGTCGCGAAGGCGAGGACGAAGCTCAGCAGATAGAGGCCGAGCGGGACCACCCACAGCAGCGGAACGGCGACAATGTCGGTGGTGAGGTGGGTCGTGGTGGAAAGCATCAGGCCCGAAGGGACTGCGGCAAGAGCGATCCAGTGCAGAACGCGTCGACGGCTCGGGGCGGGCGAGGCTTCGGTCTGGTCCGCCTCGATCGCCTGGGGCGGTATGGTCAGCGCGCAGCCGGCGACCAGCAGAACGAGAAGCGCATAGCCCGCCGTCCAGAGCAGGCTCTGCTGCTGGAGCGTGAGCAACGGCTCCACGATCAGCGGGTAGGAGATCAGCCCAGCGAAGCTGCCGAGGTTGGAAGCGGCGTAGAGGGCGTAGGGCTCACCGCGGCTGCTTTCGAGCGCATACCAGCGCTGCATCAGCGGCGCCTGGGCGGAGACGATGAAGAAGAGCGGCCCGATCGAGGCGATCAGGAACCAGGGCACCCACAGAGCGGGTGCGAAATTTGCGGGCAGGTCGGTCTGGAGGAGGCCGATCGGGAGCCATAGCGCCGCGATCGCGAACAGCGCCAGGTGAAGTCCGGCCTGCTTGCGCGGGCGCAGCCGCCCGATCCAGTGGGCGTAGGCATAGCCGCCGAGCAGCAGTGCCTGATAGACCAGCATGGCGCTGTTCCACACCGCAGGCGCGCCGCCGAGCCGTGGCAGCGCCATGCGCGCGACCATCGGCTGCGTCAGGAACAGCAGAAACGAGCCGGCGATGATGGTGGTGATGAACAGCGGCCGGGCGAAACGCTCCCGGTTCCCGGCGATCGCGGCTTCAGTCGCCATCGCGCGTCCTTTAGCCGAGGAGCCGTGCGGCGTGGGCCGCGTGGTAGGTGAGCACCCCCGAGCAGCCGGCGCGCTTGAAGGCGGTGAGCGTTTCCAGCACGAGCGCGTCCCTGTCCCCTGCCCCAGCGGCCGCCGCGGCTTCGATCATCGCATATTCGCCGCTGACCTGGTAAGCGAAGACCGGCACGTCGAAGCGCGCCTTCACCTTCGCGACGATGTCGAGATAGGCGAGGCCGGGCTTCACCATGACGTGATCGGCGCCTTCGGCGATGTCGAGCGCGACCTCGCGCAACGCCTCGTCCGAATTGCGAGGGTCCATCTGGTAGCTCTTCTTATCGCCCTTGAGGAGCCCGCGCGAGCCGACCGCATCGCGGAACGGGCCGTAAAAGGCGCTCGCATATTTGGCGGCATAGGCCATGATCTGGACGTTGGGGTGGCCCGCCTCCTCCAGCGCGCAGCGGATCGCGCCGACGCGGCCGTCCATCATGTCCGAGGGCGCGACGATATCCGCGCCGGCCGCAGCCTGGACCAGAGCCTGTTCGACGAGGATCTTGGAGGTCTCGTCATTGACGACATAGCCGCGCTCGTCGGTGATCCCGTCATGACCGTCGGCCGTATAGGGATCGAGCGCGACATCGGTGAGCACGCCGAGATCGGGGACCGCATCCTTCACGGCACGGATCGCGCGGCAGATCAGATTGTCCGGATTGAGCGCCTCGGAGGCGTCTTCCGTTCGAAGCGCCGTCGGGGTGTTCGGAAACAGCGCGACACAAGGGATGCCGAGCGCCCTCGCCTCTCGGGCTTGTTCGACGATGCGGTCCACCGACCAGCGGGATACGCCCGGAAGCGTCGTGATCGGCTCCTCGACGCCTTCTCCCTCCGTGATGAACAAGGGCCAGATCAGGTCGGACGGGGTCAGCCGCGTCTCCGCGACGAGCTCGCGCGACCAGGCGCCAGCCCGGGTTCTGCGAAGGCGCGCCGAGGGAAAAGGACAGGGAGTCATCGAGGCGGCTGTAGCCGGGTGGCGCTTGAAGCGGCAAGGCGGATGGACACGGATTGCGATCCGGTGTGTTGTTCCTTTGTGGAAACGAACCGACCCGTGCCCCGCGAGGCCGTCCTCATCGTCAACGCGCATTCGCGCAAAGGTCAGGACCTGTTCGAACAGGCGTGTCAGAAACTCGAGGCGGCGGGCGTGCGCCTGATCTCCAGCCATGCCGTCAAGGACCCGAACCTGCTCGACGACGAGGTGCGCGCCGCGATCCGGAAGGGCGCGCCGATGGTGATTGTGGGCGGCGGCGATGGGTCGCTGTCCGGCACCGTCGACGATGTGGTCGACAAGGATTGCGTGTACGCGCTGCTCCCGCTCGGCACCGCCAACAGCTTCGCCCGTACCCTCGGCATTCCGCTCGACCTGGACGGCGCGGTCGAGGTGATCGCGACCGGCAAGCGGCGGCGGATCGACCTGGGAATGATCGACGGCGATTATTTCGCAAACGCCGCGGCGCTCGGGTTGTCGCCGATGATCGGGGATAGCGTGCCGCACAAGCTCAAGCGCTATCTCGGCCGCGTCGGCTATCTGATCTGGGCGACCTGGTGCTTCGTCCGGTTCCGCCCCTTCCGCCTGATCGTGGACGACGGAACCAAGGAGCATCGGCTGTGGTCGACGGAGGTTCGGATCTTCAACGGCCGCTTCCATGGCGGAGTCGAGCTGACCGAGAATACCGATGTCGACAGCGGCGACATCGTCATCCAGGCGGTGACCGGGCGCAGCCTGGCCCGGCTCGCCTGGGATTGGTACGCCAAGTTCTTCAAGCTGCGCTCCCGCGACGACAATACTGTCGAGTTCCGCGGCAAGAGCCTGCGCCTCGACACAAGGCCGCATCACCGGATCTCGATCGACGGCGAGATACTTGCGCGGACGCCGGTGACCGTCGCCGTCGCGCAAAAAGCGATCGAGGTGGTGGTGCCGACAACCTAGGTCCTCCCCGGGACGGGGAGGTGGCAGGCGAAGCCTGACGGAGGGGGACCTGAACCCACGCTGCTTCCGTGACCCACCCCCTCCACCACGCCGCTTTCGCGTCGCGGTCCCCCTCCCCGTCCCGGGGAGGATCTTAGGCGAGCCGCGCGAGCGCCGCTTCGAGTCGCTCCGCTTCCGCAGCCTTGTCGGCGTGATCAGCCCGAGCTTTCTCCACCGCTTCCGGCTTTGCTCGTTCAACGAAGCTCCGATTGCCGAGCCGCTGCGCCAGAGAATCCCGCTCCTTGGCGGCGGCCTGCATGGCCTTCTCGAGGCGTAACCGCTCGGCGGCGATATCGATGACGCCTTCGAGCGGGAGCAGGAAGGTGGCTTCCTCAAGGACGATCTGCGCCGAGCCGCCGGCCGGCGCGTCGCCCGTGGCGACCGTCTCGATGCGGGCGAGCCGGCGAAGCGCGGCGAGATTGCGCTCAAGCCGGGCGGAGGTACGCTCGCTCGCGTCGCGCACGTGCAGCGCCAGCTTGGCTCCCGGGGGCACGCCGAGTTCGGTGCGCGCAGCACGAATGCCGCTGACCAGGCGGATCAGCCAGTCGATCTCCGGCCCGGCCTCTGCGTCGAGCGCTCGCGCATCCGACATCGGCCATTTGGCGACGATGAGATCATAGGGGCGTTTGCCTCCTCCGACGCCGCTCAGGGCAGGCATGGCATGCCAAAGCTCTTCGGTGATGAAGGGCATGAAAGGGTGGAGCATGACCAGGATCTGGTCGAGCACCCAGGCGGCGACCTGCCGCGTCTCCTGTGGGGGGCCCCCTCCACCACTCGCCTGCGGCGAGCGGTCCCCCTCCCCGTCCCGGGGAGGATTTTGGGTCAGCACCGGCTTGATGAGCTCGAGGTACCAGTCGCAGAAGGTCGCCCAGACGAAGTGGTAGATGGTGTTGGCGCTCTCGTCGAAGCGGAAGTCGGCGAGGGCGAGATCGAGCGCGTGGATCGTCTTCACGGTTTCGCCGATGATCCAGCGGTTGACCGGGAGCGTCGCGGCGGGCGGCTGCAGTCCGTGCGAGCCGCCGATGCCGTTGGCCTGGCAGAAGCGTGCCGCGTTCCAGAGCTTGGTCGCGAAGTTGCGGTAGCCCTCGATGCGCTTCTCATCGAGCTTGATGTCGCGGCCCTGGCTTTCCATCGCCGCAAGGGTGAAGCGGAGGGCATCGGCGCCGTAGCGGTCGACCAGCCCGAGCGGATCGACCGTATTGCCCTTGGACTTGGACATCTTCTGCCCCTTGGCGTCGCGGACGAGGCCGTGGAGGTAGAGCGTCTTCCAGGGCTTCTCGCCCATGAACTGGAAGCCCTGCATCGCCATGCGGGCATCCCAGAAGAAGATGATGTCGAAGCCCGAGACGAGGACGTCATTCGGGTAGTGGCGCCGGAGTGTCTCCGTCTGCTCGGGCCAGCCGAGCGTGCCAAACGGCCAGAGCGCGGACGAGAACCAAGTGTCAAGCACGTCAGCATCCCGCCGGAAGTAGATCGGGTAATCGGGGTATTCGCGCCCGATTTCAGGAACATTGGCTGTATCCATTAAGGTCGTTGCGTCGCCCCAGGACGCCACCTCAACAAAGACGACGCAGCTATCCTTGCCCTCACCTCTCCATCGAGCCTCGGAGGTAGTTATGAACTGCTTATAGTATGTTGACCGTGCGAGTGCGATCGCCTCGTCACGAGTTTCAGCAACCACAACCTGGAATGGGCGGTCCGGATCGCCATAAATGGGCAACCCAGCTTGATCCAAAGGCGGAAAGTACCAAGCCGGGATCTGATGACCCCACCAGAGCTGGCGGGAGACGCACCAGGGCTGGATGTTTTCCAGCCAGTTGAACCAGGTCTTCTCCCAAGTCTTGGGCACGACCTTGATGTCGCCCGAGCGGACCGCCTCGATTGGGCGCTTGGCGAGGGTCTGGGCGTCGACATACCATTGGTCGGTGAGCCACGGCTCGATCACCACGCCCGAGCGGTCGCCATAAGGCGTCTGGATCGTGCGATCCTCGACCTTGTCGAGCAGATCCTCGGCCTCCAGCAGCTCGACCACGCGCAAGCGGGCTTCGAAGCGGTCGAGGCCGACCAGCTCGGCCGGGATCAGGCCATCCTGCGTCTGCGCGATCCGCGCCTGCGCATCGAGCATGTTGAGCATTTCCGCCGCCTTGATGCCGGCGCGGCGGCCGACCTCGAAGTCGTTGAAGTCGTGGCCGGGTGTGATCTTGACTGCGCCGGAGCCGAGTTCGGGATCGGCATGTTCGTCGGCAATGATCGGGATCAGGCGACCCGTTATCGGAAGTCTGATCTGCTTGCCGACCCAGGTGCGATAGCGCTCGTCCTCCGGGTGCACGGCGACCGCCATGTCGCCCAGCATCGTCTCGGGCCGCGTCGTCGCGACCTGGATGTGGCCGGAGCCGTCCTCGAGCGGGTAGCGCAGGTGCCAGAACTTGCCCTGCGCCTCGCGGGTCTCGACCTCCAGGTCGGATATGGCGGTGCCGAACTTCGGGTCCCAATTGACGAGACGCTTGTCGCGATAGAGCAGGCCGTCGCGATAGAGCTGGACGAAGACCTTGAGGACCGCGCGGGTGAAGCCCTCGTCCATGGTGAAGCGCTCGTTGGCCCAATCGCAGGACGCGCCGAGGCGGCGGAGCTGGCGGGTGATCGCGCCGCCCGATTGCGCCTTCCACTCCCAGACATGCTCGACGAACGCTTCCCGGCTCATGTCCGTGCGCTTCACGCCCTGGCTCTCCAGGTTGCGCTCGACGACCATCTGGGTGGCGATGCCGGCATGGTCCATTCCGACCACCCAGAGCGCGTCCTTGCCCTGCAGGCGGGCGTGGCGGATCAGGATGTCCTGCAGCGTATTGTCGAGCGCGTGACCGATGTGGAGCGAGCCGGTCACGTTGGGCGGCGGGATGACAATGGTGAACGGCTCGGCCTCGCTCCGGTCGGGGCGGAACAGGCCTTTGGCTTCCCAATGCTGATACCAGCGCGCCTCGATGGCGGCGGGGTCGAACGTCTTCGGCAATTCGGTCATGCGAAGGCGATTAGACGACGAGGCCAGTCAAGCAACCCTCCAGTGCTCCTGCGAAAGCAGGAGCCCAGCTAGTGCCTGCGGGACTGGGCTCCTGCTTTGGCAGGAGCACAAGCCTAAGCTGCGACTAAAGCCGCTTGCCGGTGATCCGGGCGATCTCGCGGGCAACCATGTCCTCGACCATCTCGGGCAGGCGCGTATCGAGCCAATCCTTGAGCATCGGACGAAGCATCTCGCGCACGACAGCCTCGAGTGGGCCGTCACCCCCATAGGCCTGCGGCTCAAAGCTCTTTGGGCGGACCGCCGCGAGCGCCGCCAGCGATTGGCGGGCGGTGGCGGTCACGTTCGCCGAGATGAGGCCGTGATCCTCGCGGAGCGGCTCGCTCAGCTCCAGCACGTCCTCCTCCGGTTCGGGCGGAGGCGGCGCGTCGGAAACCTCGATGGGCTCCTCGTCACCGCGGGCACGCGGCGCTGGGCCCGGCGCCGGGCGAGCGTCATCGGCGATGACGCGTTTGATGGAAGCGAGTATCTCTTCCATCGACGGATCTTGGTTCATGTCCCCCATGGCCAAGTTATTGCTTATTGATTGGGCTGTGTCACGGGGGTGTTTTGCCCCTGCCCCTGGGTCGGCTGATTAGGGCGGGCCGGCGGCAGTGGGACGGTTCGCGCCGGCGCGGACGTGTCCGGCGGACCGACAGTCACGGTGCGGGTCGCGACCGGCTGCCCCGGTCGCGGATCGTCGCCCCAGTCGCCGGTCCGGCGGGTCACGCGATTGTAGTTGGCGACGGGATCGTAAAGCGGCCCGCCGTCCAGGTTCAGGTCCTCGACCTCGGCCTGGCCCATCGCGTTGAGCAGGTTGAAGCCCGCGACATAAGCGTCGCGCCGGGCGGAGACGAGTTGGACCTGGCTGTTGAGCAGCTCCTGCTCCGCGTTCAGCACGTCGAGCACGTTGCGGGTGCCGACCGTCTGCTCGGCCCGTACGCCCTCCAGCGCCAGCTGGTTTGCGGCAACCGCCGTTTCGTTCGATTCGATGGCTTCCAGCGAGGCGCGGTAGGTTGCGAACGCGGCGCGCGTCTGTGCAACGACCGAACGCTCCACGGCGACGCCCTGCTCGATGAGCTGGCCCTGGAAAGCCTGCGCCTGGCGCACACGCGCGCCGACGAGGCCGCCCTGATAGATCGGGATCCGGCCCTGGACGCCGACGCTGGTCGACGTTTGCGTATTGCTTGCGCCGGGCGCGAACTGCTCGTCGGCGGTGCCGAGGAAGTTCGTGCCGCGGCCCGAACCGATCGCATTGACGGTCGGCAGCCGGTCTGCCCGGGCGATCGCGACGTCACGCTCCGCGGCCCGGATCTGCGCGGCGATCGAGACCAGGTCGGCATTGTTGGACAGCGCGACCTGCACCGCCTGATCGGCGGTGCCCGGAAGGGTCGGGAGCGGCGGCGGTGGCTGGAGGTTGTCGGGCCGGTCACCGATGACGCGCTGATAATTTTCCTCGCTGGAGGTCAGCCGGCCCTGCACGGTCGCCAACGCGCTTCGGGCCAGTTCCAGGCGTGCTTCGGACTGCGCGACATCGGTGCGGGTGAGGTCTCCGACCTCGAACCGGTCGCGGCTCGCCTGGAGGTTGGTTTCGAGCACCCGAACCTGGTTGCGGTTGAGCGCCACGATGGAGCTGTCGCGGATCACGTCCATGTAGGCCGCCACCGCCTCGGTGAAGATATCGCCTTCGACCGCGCGGAGCAGCGCTCGGCCGGCGAGGACGCGTTCATCGGCGGCGCGGATCTGGTTGCGGACGCTGCCGCCGTTGAACAGGGGGTAGCTGACGTCGACGCCGAGGTTGAGGTTGCGGCCGTTGCCGCCGCCTGTGCGGGTCAGATCCTGGTTCAACCCAGCGGTCGCCGAGACTTGCGGTCGCCCGAGCGCGCGGGCGATCGCGACCGCTTCGTCGAGGCCGCGCAACTGTGCGCGCTGCCCGGTGAGGGTCGGGTTCGCCGCATAAACGCGATTGAGCGCGTCGCGTAGCGTATCGGCCTCGGCCGCACTTCCGATCAGCAGCGCGCCAAGCGCCGCCGCACTCAATAACCCACCCCGCATGACGCCCAAACTCCGCTTCAAAAAGTAAAAGTGCGCGGCATGACGAAGCCCGGCAGGATCGCCGCCGCCCTGTCCGATACCGGCGCCATTCCGAATCCCTCGCCAGCGCGGCGCCCGATCGCCAGGCGGCTGACGCCCTCCTCCAGGAGCGCGGCCGCAAGCCGCCCCCCGTCCCGCAATTGCGCGACCAGCATATCCGGAATGAACTCCACCGCGCCGTCGATCAGGATCAGATCATAAGGCGCGCCGGGTTCATAGCCCTCGGTCATGGGCCCGTGGACAAGCTTCACACCCGTATCGGCCAGCCGGGTATGCGCGATCGCGACCAGCTCCGGATCGTCCTCCACGGCGACGACGGAGCCCACCAGCCGGTCCATCACAGCGGCTGCATAACCTGTCGCGGCGCCGATCACGAGCGCGCGCTCGCCGTCCTGGGGGGCGGCCTCGGTCAGTAGCCGGCCAAGCGCAAGCGGCGAATTGAGCTCGCGATCGCCCGTCAGCGGGACCGGGTTGTCGGCATAAGCGACCGCGGCCCGCTCCGGCGGCACGAAGCGCTCGCGCGGGACCGCGCCCATCGCGGCGAGCACGCGCGCATCGCTGACGCCCGTCGTGCGAAGGCTGTTCGAAACCATCGCTCGCCGCATCTGCTCGAAATTATGCTCGGTCATCCCGCCCTTGATCGCACAGCTGTATTGTCCACGCAACACAGTTCCTGACTCTTGTATCGGCAAGCCTCTGAACCGCCAAGCGCAGATGCGGCACGCTTGCTGGTTCAGCAAGAGCCGTGCCATCGCGGTCACGGTGGCAGCTTGACCCGCTTGCGCCCCGATCGTCCGCCCGTGAACACCTCGTGACCGGAAGCGGACACTTGCAGGCGGGACGAAGTGGCATAAGCTCCGGCTTGGAGCCGGCAATGCGCTCAGCCCCGCGGGAAACGAATGGACCAGCAACCGAACTATATCACGCCCTCCGGCTATCGGCGGTTGCGTGAGGAATATGAGGCTTTGTTCTCCGCCGAGCGGCCGGCACTGGTCGAAACGATCAGCTGGGCGGCGGGGAATGGCGACCGTTCGGAGAACGGCGATTACATCTATGGCCGCAAGAAGCTGCGGGAGATCGACCGGCGGCTTGCCTGGCTTTCAAAGCGGATGAAGTCGGCGCAGGTGGTCGATCCCTCCCGTCAGGAGGATCGCGCCCGCGCCCTGTTCGGCGCCACGGTTACCCTCGCGGACCAGGACGAGAAACAGCGCGTGATCACGCTCGTCGGTGAAGACGAGGCAGACGCAGGCGCGGGGCTTGTGAGTTGGAACTCGCCCATTGCCAGAGCGGTGCGAGGGGCGAGGGTCGGCGACCTGCGAGTTGTCCGGCTTCCGTCCGGTGAGCGGGAATATGAGGTGATCGCGGTGGAATATCCCGCTTCCGTCTGATCGCGTCGCGATGGCGCCTTAACCGTGTCTTGCGAAGGCTGACTTCGCCATGGCGTCGATCTCTGGCCGTGCAGGCGGGGGGTCGGCAGGCGCCGCCCCTCCCAGCGCATCGGCGATCACGGTCAGCGCGGCGATCCGCGCGGCCTTCTTGTTGTTCGCGTCGATCACGCACCAGGGCGCCTCCCGACTGTCGGTTCGCGCCAGCATTTCCTCGGTCGCCTGGTGATAATCAGTCCGGCGAGCACGGTTGCGAAAGTCCTCCTCGGTGACCTTCCAGCGCTTCCAGGGGTGCTCGAGGCGCGCTTTCAGCCGCTTGTCCTGCACGTCTTGCGTGACATGGAAGAAGAGCTTCACGATCGCCGTGCCGTCCGCCGCCTGTTGCGCTTCGAACGCGTTAATCTCCTCATAGCCACGTCGCCACTCCGCCTCGCTGGCGAAGCCCTCGACCCGCTCCACGAGAACCCGGCCATACCAGCTGCGATCGAAAACGGCGATCTGGCCGGCACCGGGGAGCCGCGTCCAGAAACGCCACAGGAAGTGGCGGTTCTTCTCCTCCTCGCTCGGCGCGGCGATCGGCCACACCCGGAACGCGCGCGGGTCCCAGTTGGCGGTCAGGCGCTGGATCGCGCCGCCCTTGCCCGCCGCGTCCCAACCTTCGAACACCACCATGCTCCGCCGCCCGTGGACGACATGGGAGACGAGGATGCGGGCGAGCCGCTCCTGCAGCGCCCCCAGATCGGCTTCGTAGTCGCCCTTGAACCGGGCTCCGGATTCGTAGTTGGCCAGCCTCATCATGCCCACCTTCGTCACCCCAGCGCAGGCTGTGGTCAAGGTGAAGTCAAAATGGATGCCAGCCTTTGCCGGCGTGACGGATTGAGAGCTACCCGATCATTCCGGCCGGACCAGCTCGGCTTTCTCCTTCCGCGTCGCCCCGGGCTGCTCGATCAGGCGGATGTGCAGGTCGCGCAGCTGCTTGGCCGAGACCTCGGAGGGCGCGCCCATCATCAGGTCCTCGGCGCGCTGGTTCATCGGGAAAAGGACGACTTCGCGGATATTGGGTTCGCCCGCGAGCAGCATGACGATGCGGTCGATGCCGGGCGCGGAGCCGCCGTGCGGGGGAGCGCCGAACTTGAACGCGTTGATCATGCCCGAGAAATTTGTGTCGACATCCTCGCGGCTGTAGCCGGCGATCTCAAATGCCTTGTACATGATGTCCGGACGGTGGTTCCGGATCGCGCCGGACGACAGCTCCACACCGTTGCAGACGATGTCATACTGATAGGCGAGGATATCGAGCGGGTCCTTGGTCTCGAGCGCTTCCAGTTCGCCCTGCGGCATCGAGAAGGGGTTGTGGCTGAAGTCGACCTTCTTGGCTTCCTCGTCATATTCGAACATCGGGAAGTCGACGATCCAGCAGAAATCGAACCGGCTCTCGTCGATAAGGCCGAGCTGCTCGGCGACGCGTGTTCGTGCGAGGCCGGCGAGCTTGGCCGCCTGCCCTTCCTTGCCGGCCGCGAAGAAGATGCCGTCGTCCGGTCCGAGCCCAAGTTCCGCGATCAGCCTGCGGGTCGCTTCCTCACCGTGGTTCTTGGCGATGGGCCCGCCGAGCTCTCCGCCTTTCTGGGTGATGTAGCCAAGGCCCGCATTTCCTTCGGAGCGCGCCCAGTCGTTCATCTCGTCGAAGAACTTGCGGCTCTTCTCCGCCGTCTTCGGCGCCGGGATCGCGCGCACCACATTACCGCTTTCGACCAGTTTCGCGAACAGGCCGAAGCCCGATCCGCGGAAATGATCGGACACGTCGGTGATCAGAATGGGATTGCGCAAGTCCGGCTTGTCGGACCCGTATTTCAGCATGGCTTCGCGATACGGGATGCGCGGGAAAGCGCCTTGCGTCACGCTCTTGCCGTTCGCGAACTCTTCGAAAACGCCGCCCAGAACCGGCTCGAGAGCCGCGAATACATCGTCTTGCGTGACGAAGCTCATTTCCAGATCGAGCTGGTAGAACTCGCCGGGAGAGCGATCGGCGCGGGCGTCCTCGTCGCGGAAGCAGGGGGCGATCTGGAAATAGCGGTCGAAGCCGGCGACCATGATCAGCTGCTTGAACATCTGCGGCGCCTGCGGGAGCGCGTAGAATTTACCGGGATGGACGCGGCTCGGCACCAGATAATCGCGCGCGCCTTCGGGGCTGGAGGCGGTCAGGATCGGGGTCTGGAATTCGGTGAAACCCTGATCGACCATTCGACGCCGGATCGAGCTGATCACGTTGGAGCGAAGCACGATGTTGCTGTGGATGCGCTCGCGGCGAAGGTCGAGGTAGCGATAGCGAAGGCGGATATCTTCCGGATATTCCGCCTCTCCAGCAACTGGGAGGGGCAACTCCTGTGCTGCCGACTGAACGGTCGCGCCGCGCGCGAACACCTCGATCTCCCCTGTCGCCAGCGCTCGATTGCTCGTGCCGTCGGCGCGTGCTTTCACCACGCCATCAATTGTGACGACCGATTCCACGCGCACGGCTTCCAGTACCGGCAAGGCGGGCGAATCCACGTCCGCGACGACCTGGGTGATGCCGTAATGGTCGCGCAGGTCGATGAAGAGCACGCCGCCATGGTCGCGCTTGCGATGCACCCAGCCCGAGAGCCTGACTTCCTCGCCGACTTGAGTCGCGCGCAGTTGAGCGCAGGTATGAGTGCGATAGGCGTGCATGGCGGCTTTCTGGTCTGGCTGGGAAAGGCGATGCGCTTCGCCGCCTGCGCTCCACTTTGTCAAGCGCGGAGCCCGGGGCTATGAGGCGCTGCAATGCACATCCACCCACTCATCACCGACACCGAATCGCTGCAAAGTCTTTGCGAGCGTCTCGCCCAATCCGACTTCGTCGCAGTCGATACCGAATTCATGCGCGAGAACACCTATTGGCCCGACCTGTGCCTGGTGCAGATCGGCAATCTGGAGGAAGCGGCCGCGATCGACCCGAAGGCGGAAGGGCTCGACCTGACGCCCTTGCTCAATCTTCTCGTCAACAACGAGGATGTGCTGAAGGTGGTCCATGCGGGTGGGCAGGATCTGGAGATCATCTACAACCTGACCGGGGGCACGCCCCATCCCTTGTTCGACACCCAGATCGCCGCGATGGCGCTCGGGCTGGGTGAGCAGGTCGGCTATTCGAACCTGGTCGAGAACCTGCTCGGAAAGAACCTCGACAAGGGTGCCCGCTTCACCGATTGGGCGCGCCGCCCGCTCGACAAGCGCCAGATCGATTATGCGATCGGGGACGTGACGCACCTCGCGACATTGTTCCCGAAGATGTTGGCGCGCCTGAAGAAGACCGGACGCGGCGTCTGGCTGGACCAGGAGATGGAGCGGCTCGGCGATCCTGCCAATTACGCCAACGATCCTGCCCTCGCGTGGAAGCGAGTCCGCGTCTCGAGCCGCAAGCCGGACGTGCTTGGGCGTCTCAAGGCGGTCGCCGCCTGGCGGGAAATCGAAGCTCGGCAGAAGAACCTCCCGCGCGGCCGGATCATGAAGGACGAGACGCTCGCCGACGTCGCCTCCCACCCTCCCGCGAACCAGGAGGCGCTGGCGCGGGTGCGCGGGCTTTCGGCCGGGTGGAAGAACAATGACATTGGCGCGCGGCTGATGGACGCGCTCGCCTCCGCCCATCCCCTCCCCGCGTCCGAGCTGCCGCCGCGCGAGGATCGCCAGCCCGGGCTCGGCAAGGAAGGCGCGCTGGTCGCGGACTTGCTCAAACTCCTGCTCAAGATCCGGGCGCGGGAGAGCAACGTCGCGGCGCGGCTGGTCGCGCGATCGGAGGAGCTGGAGCTGCTGGCCGCTGGGCGCCGCGAGGGTCTTTCGATCCTCGAAGGCTGGCGGTTCGAGGAATTCGGCCGCGATGCGCTCGATCTGGTCGAAGGGCGACTCGCCTTTGCGATCCGGGGCGGCAAGCTGATCATGACGCGGACGGAGGTGCAGGCTTGAGGATAGTCGCCGGAGCGCTGATGATGATCACGGCTGCCTGCATGACGCCGGCCCAAAGCGAGGAAGCCGTTCCCGAGCATGGCAGCAGTCCCGGCTTTCGCTGCGAGGCAGGCAAGGCCCAGGCGCTTGTCGGGCAGTCCGCCTCGGGCGAGCTTGGCGCCCGCGCGTCGGCCCTAACCGGAGCGCGGACAATCCGCTGGGTCCAGCCCGGGCAGATGGTGACGATGGACTATCGGACGGACCGGCTGAACATCGAGCTGGACGGGAGAAATCGCGTGACCGGGATCAAGTGCGGCTGACGCCTAGACCGCGACCGCTTCCGGCTTGAGCCCAAGCGCATGGGCGAGCGTATGCAGCCGGCGCTCGACAGTTTCACCGTAAAGCGGTTCGTCGGCGCGCTTGAGTTCGAGGCGCAAGCGGCCCTCGCGCCTGATCAGCCGGCTGCGCTCCAGGCTGGCCGCGACGCCGCCGCTGAGACGTTGGCCCAAGCGCATAGCAAGCCCCCAATGAGATGCGCGCGCGAGCGTTTCCGGACTGCATAGCCGCGCTGCGGGATTGTCCGCGAAGTCGCGGCCCCCGCCGAAGTTTGAGAAAAGCGCCTGTGCAATGGTGACTCGGCCCGGCCCATCGACGCCGACCCAATTGCCGTGCAGCGCCATGTCGACGCCGCGCTCCGCGCGAAAGTCGGGATGAGCGGCCCAGGCCACATCGGCGAGCAGGCAAGCCGCAAGCCGGAGCCGGGCGGCCTGTTCATCGTCCTCGAACACCGGCGCAATCCAGCGATCGAGCAAGGCGCCATGCTCGGTGAAGCGCCCCAAAGTCCGCCCTGAATCGCGCGCGCCTTCGATCAGTGGGTCGCGGGCGCGAACCGGATCGGGGAGTTCGTCGAACAACAGCCCTTCCCGGATCCCGAAACTGGATACGACCAAGCGGCTTGGCTTCAGCTCCTCGACCAGAGCCCGCAACAGCGCGGCTGCGGCCGGGAGCTGCGGCATTCTTGAGTCCGACAAGGCAGGGAGCCCCTTCAGCTCGGGCTTCAGCGCCGCCAACGCCTTCTGGAGTTCGGCCGGGCGGCCGGAGGGCATCACATATTGGTGCGTGATCGGCAGCGGGTAGCCGGTCAGCAACATGTCGAGGCGAGCAAGCGCACGCCAGGAGCCGCCGACCATGTAGAAGGTCCGCTTGCGCCCAACTCTGCCGAGGTCGAAGGCATCAAGCGCCTTGGCGAGCTTCTTCTGGAGGCCGTCCCCCTTGATTGCTGCGTTCAGCCGAAGTACGCCGAACGGCAGCGACACGCTCTGCAGCACCTGGCCGACGCGGATATCGACCAGCTCGAGGCTGCCGCCTCCCAGATCGCCGACCAGCCCGTCGGCATCCGGTATGCCGGCCAGAACCCCCTGCCCGGCCATGATGCCTTCTTGCTCCCCGGACAGGAGCTCGGGCTCGAACCCGATCTCTCGGACACGCTGAATGAACGCGGTCCCGTTCTTGGCGTCACGGACCGCGGCCGTAGCGACGATCCGCGTGCGGCCCACGCCCATCTGACGGGTCAGGATGGCAAAGCGGCGGAGGGCGGCCAGCGCGCGCTCCTGCGCCTCTTCCGAGAGCATCCCGCCGGGCATGTCGCGGCCGAGCCCGGCCATGACCTTTTCGTTGAAGATCGCAGACGGTACGCGCGCGGAGCCCGCGTAGACGACAAGCCGAACGGAGTTCGAGCCGATGTCGACGATCGCGAGCGGTTCGGTCAGCATGGGAAGAATATTACCTGCGGCGGCGCAGGCGAAGCTCGGGTACGGCGTCGCTGCTGCGGAGCGCCGCCCCGCGGCCCGACAAGGACGGGTTCGTCATGAAGTAACGGTGCAGGTTGAACGGCTTGTCGTCCGGCGAGATCCGCTCGTAACGGCCATCGGGGTGGAGTCGCCAACTCTGCTCGTTGTCGATCAAACTGGCGACCATCACCTGGTCGAGCACCTGCGTGTGCACCGTCTTGTTCTCGATCCGGAGCATATATTCCACGCGGCGATCGAAGTTGCGCGGCATCCAGTCGGCGGAGCTCACATAGACGAGCGCGTCGCGATTGGGCAGATCGCCGCCGTTTCCGAAGCACCAGATGCGGCTGTGTTCCAGAAAGCGGCCGACGATCGACTTGACGCGGATATTCTCCGACAGGCCGGGCACGCCGGGCCGCAGGCAGCAGATCCCGCGAACGATCAACTCGATCTGCACCCCTGCCGCGCTGGCCTCATAGAGCTTGTCGATGATGGTCGGATCGACCAACGAGTTCATCTTTGCCCAGATCGCCCCGGGCAAGCCGGCGCGGACGTTCGCGATTTCCTTCTCCGTCAGCTCGCACAACGTATTGCGTAGCCCGTGCGGTGACATGGTGAGCAGCTCGAGATCGCGAGGCTCGACGTATCCTGTGACGTAATTGAACATCTGCGCCGCGTCGCGGCCGGCGCGCGGATCGGCGGTGAAGAAGCTGAGGTCCGTGTAGATGCGCGCCGTAACGGGGTGGTAGTTGCCGGTGCCGAAGTGACAGTAGGTGCGGTAGCCCTTCTCCTCGCGGCGGACGACCATGGATACCTTGGCGTGGGTCTTCCAGTCGATGAACCCATAGACGACCTGCACGCCCGCCCGCTCGAGCTGGTTGGCCCACAGCAGATTCTGTTCCTCGTCGAAGCGGGCCTTGAGCTCGACGACCGCGGTGACCGACTTGCCGGCCTCGGCCGCCGCGATCAGAGCGTTGATGACCGCCGACTGCTTGCCGGCGCGATAGAGCGTCTGCTTGATCGCCACCACGTCCGGATCCTCGGCCGCCTGGCGGAGGAAGGCGATCACCACCTCGAAGCTTTCGTAGGGGTGGTGGACGATGATGTCCTTGGCGCGGATCGCAGCGAAGCAGTCCCCGCCATGCTCGCGGATCCGCTCCGGAAAGCGTGGTGAATATGGTGGGAACTTTAGGTCGGGCCGATCCTCCTCGACCAGCTGCTCGAGATCGCCGATGCCGAGAAAGCCCGTCGATTCGGAGACGATCGCCTCGCTCGCGTCGATGCCCTCGCGGATCAGTGCTTCGAGATCGGGCGGCATGCCGGCTTCGAGCTCCAGCCGGATCACGCGTCCGCGCCGGCGACGCTTGATCGCGCTGCGGAAGAAGCGGACCAAATCCTCCGCCTCCTCCTCCACCTCGATGTCGCTGTCACGGATGATCCGGAACGCCCCGCCGCCCAGCATCTGATAGCCGGGAAACAGCGTACCGATATGGCGGCGGATCAGCGCCTCGACCGCGATATGGCGCGCGCCCTCGCCTGGCAGCCGGATAAAACGCGGCAGGGTGGCGGGAATCATCAAGAGCTCGCGAATCGGCTCTGCGTCGGAGAGACGCTTCAGATCGAAGATGAGCGAGAAGCCCTTGTTCGGAATGAACGGGAACGGGTGCGCCGGGTCGATCGCCTGGGGCGTGAGCACCGGGAAGATCTGCTCGCGAAAGTGCTGGTCGAGCCAGGCGGCGGCGCCCTCCTCGATACCGGATTCGCCGATCACGTCGACGCCCGCCTGCGCAAGAGCCGCGCGCAGGTCGGACCAGACCAGTTGCTGGCTTGCAGCCAGGCGGTCCGCCTCGGCCGCGACCGCCGCGAGTTGCTGGGCGGGCGTCATCCCGTCAGCCGAGAATTCCTCGACCCCGAGCAGCTGCTGGCCCTTCAGCCCGGCGACGCGGACCATGAAGAATTCGTCCAGATTGTTGCCTGAAATGGAGAGAAAACGCAGCCGCTCCAGCAACGGGTGAGCCTCGTTGCAGCTTTCTTCCAGAACGCGCTGGTTGAATGCTAGCCAGGACAGCTCGCGGTTGAAATAGCGCAGCCGCGCCTCATGCGCGCTGTGATCGCCGGTATCGGCATCGATCGGGGCAGCTGCGGCGGGATTGTCCATGTCAGGCTCGCTGCTTGGCTGTGCGGATCAGGCCCGCTTCGGTGAGCGTGCGCCGGACGGTGGCTAGGCCCATCTTGCCGCGGCTGGACAGCATCGCCCTGTCGATCACGTCCACCACCTGCTGAACGGCAAGGTAGCTGCGTTCGATCCGGGGCACCAGAAATTCGGTCACATCAGGGGAGACGACCAGCCCGCGATCCCCAAGAAGCTTGGTGATCAGCTGTGCCAGCAAGATGTCGTCCGGATCGTCAATCCGTATCTGCGGAGTGGCGGTGATTCGGGAGCGCAAGTCGGGAAGCTTGATATCCCAGGCCGGGGGCACCTGGTGCGCAATGAGCAGCAGGGGCCTGCGCATCGCCTGGGCCTCATTCCAAGCGTGGAACAGTCGCTCCTCATCGTGGCGCTCGGCATCATCGAACAATCGCCCGCCCGTCTTCCGGACGAAGATGCGGCCCAGCAAGCTCCGGCCCGACTTGCGGGGACCCGTCAAGAGGCTCACCGGCACGGGCCAAAGCGACCATCGCTTTAGATGCTCAAAGGCCAGCCGATTGGGCTCGCCGATCAGGAAATCACCATTGCCGTCCGCCACCGGCCAGTCGAGCGGCAGGGCGATCTGGTTCACGCCTTATTCCTTGGTTTCGCCCGGTGTGGGCGCCGGCGCCGGCGCCGGGCGCGAGATGCGGAGGGACGCTCCCGAGCCGCTGACCGTCCACCCCTGGGCTTGCAGCGCGGCAGCGAGCGCCGCCGGGTCGCCTGAGAAGGTCACTCTCATGGTCGAGATGCCGCCGATCGCAGTGCTGGTCGTGAGCGCCGAGTTCACGCCGGGCACGCGGCTGACCGCCAGCTCGGCCTGTCCGACGGAGCTGGCCACCGGTGTGTCGACCTGGATGGTGACGGGGGTCACCGCCCCCGTTGGGACCGGGAGGATCGCAGTAGAGGGTGCTTGCGGGCGGGGCGCAGGGGCCGCGACGCCCGCCGACGCCCGCTCGATCTGCTCGGCGACTTCGTTCAAAAGCTCCGGCTCTTCCACAACCAAGGCCGGATCGGGAGTGAGAATCCCGACTTCGAGAGCCTGGGTATAGATGGCGTCCAGGCGCCGCACGCCTTCGTCCAGCATGCGCGGAATTGCGTCGCTGCGAGCGGCGCGGAGAGTGAAGCGGCCGAGCACTCGATCGTCGGGGCTGAAGCGGGCGATGAAAGTCGCAAATGCCGGGCCGCCCGGATAGGTGCGGCGCAAATGCACTTCCGGGACGATCACGTCGGCCGCGCCATAACTGTCGAGCAACATGCGCCACCATCCGCGTCCCGGCCGGCGGCTCTGCTCTACCTTGAGCAGGAGCGGATCGATCCCGGAGCCGCTGGTGCGCACATAATCGATCGCGCTGCCGCCGGTGCGAAAACGGTTCCAGGCGCGCAGCCACTCGTTCCGGCTTTCGAAACTCTGGTAGCTCGAGCCCGTCACCATGACAGGGATGACAAGGAATGGAGCCGAGCGCCGACCCGAGGCCGTGCCGCTTCCGAGCAACTGGCCTGCGCGGGCACGATCGAACAGAACCCCGAGCCGCGCGATATAGCGTCGGGGTCCGATCTGCTCCTGTTCGATGACGATGCTCGCAACCATCGCGTTCAGCACCGCGTCCGACAGGTTCGGAGCCTTTTCGATCGGCTGCCCCGTGGTCCTGGCCCACAGCATCTTCCAGCCTTTCGACTGAGCCTGGCGCCAGCCTTCGAAACGGGCCTCCTCGCTGCTCTTGCCGGTGGCGTCGACTTCAACGCCTGTCACTTCCAGCGTGCTGGCGCTGTCGATTGGCGGGATGCCGCGATCTCCGCCTTCGAGCTGGGCATAGAGCATGCCGCCACCGACAAGGGCGAGCAGAGCCAGCGCGGGAGGGAGAAGGAACCGTCGGGAAAGCGTCACGAGCGGCCTTTTGGCGACTTGGCCTTGGAAAACCAAGCCTGTTGTGGCTAGGCCGCTGCAATGTCCGAACCAGAGCGCCCGGCAAGCTACACCTACGCGCAGGCGGGGGTTTCTATCGCTGCCGGCAATGCGCTCGTCAAAGCGATCGCGCCGCTCGCCAAGTCAACTGCCCGCCCGGGAGCGGATGCGGCGCTGGGCGGGTTCGGCGGCTTCTTCGACCTAAAGGCGGCAGGCTACAAAGATCCGCTTCTGGTCGCGGCGAATGACGGGGTCGGGACCAAGCTCAAGCTGGCCATCGACTCCGGGCGGCATGACGGCGTCGGCATCGACCTTGTCGCGATGTGCGCGAACGACCTCATCGTGCAGGGTGCCGAACCGCTCTTCTTCCTCGATTATTTCGCGACCGGAAAATTGGATGAGGAAGTGGCGGAGCGGGTGATCGCAGGGATAGCGGAGGGTTGTCGTCAAGCCGGATGTGCACTGATCGGCGGTGAAACGGCCGAGATGCCGGGCATGTATGCGGAAGGGGATTACGACCTGGCTGGCTTCTGCGTGGGCGCCGTCGAGCGCGGCGAAGCGCTCACCGGAGACCGAGTAGCCGCTGGCGATCTGATCCTCGGCCTCGCTTCGTCCGGCGTGCATTCAAACGGCTATTCACTCGTCCGCCGGCTGGCAGCCGACAAGGGCTGGAAACTGGACCGCCCGGCCATGTTCGATCAAGACCAATTGCTGATCGAAGCTTTACTCGAGCCGACCCGCATCTACGTGAAATCGCTGCTGCCGGCTGTTCGGGCGGGCCGGATCGCAGCGCTTGCCCATATCACCGGCGGCGGCTTGCTCGAAAACATCCCCCGTGTGCTGCCCGAAGGCTTGCACGCGCATGTCGATGCCGATCGTTGGCCGCAGCCGCGGCTGATGGCCTTTCTTCAAGCGCAAGGGCATATCGAGCCGGAGGAGATGGCGCGGACATTCAATTGCGGCATCGGGATGGTCGCGATCGTCGACCCCGCCAATGCGGCGGAGCTATCGACCACGCTGCGCGAAGCGGGCGAGACGGTGTTCGAGATCGGCCGGATCGAAAGCGGAACGCACGGCTGCACCGTCTCCGGGGCTGCCGGGACATGGAGCGCACGCGGGGACTGGTCCGCCACCCACCATGACTGACAAAGTGCGGGTCGCCGTGCTGCTGTCGGGGCGGGGCTCGAATCTGGAGGCGCTGGCCGAATATAAGCGGATTGCCGATCCGGCTTACGAGATTGTGCTGGTCGGCTCCAACGTGCCGGAAGCACGTGGCTTGGTGCTCGCCCGGCGCTTCGGGCTGCCGACCTGGGCAGAGAGCCACAAGGACATGGATCGCGCCGAGTTCGACGAATCGGTCGACAAGCAGATGCGCAGCCATCAAGTCGAGGTGATCGCGCTTGCGGGATACATGCGGCTGCTCTCGGCCGATTTCGTTCGTGCTTGGGAGGGCCGCATCCTCAACATCCACCCTTCCCTGCTGCCGCTCTACAAGGGGCTGGATACACACCGGCGCGCGCTGCTGGCCGGGGATGAATATGCCGGCTGCTCGGTTCATGTCGTGACGGAGGAACTGGATGATGGCCCTGTGCTTGCCCAGGCACGGGTAAGGATAGAGCCGCGCGACGATCCGGAGACGCTCGCCGCGCGCGTGCTGGAGGCGGAGCACCAGCTTTACCCGCGCACGCTGGACGATTTCTGCCGGGCGTTGCGCCTTGCCCGGGACAGCAGCGTTGGAGCGCCTGGTGGCTGAAAAGGAAAGCCCTCAACAAGCCGCGGAGGCGGCGGCGATCCGGCGCCGCTGGATCACCCTGGGCGAGGTGCTTGCCGTGGCCGCGGTGGCGATCTCGGGACTGACCTTCTGGAACAGCTACCAGGAGCGGAGCAGCGCGGAGGCGGAGCGCGCGGCGGAGAAGCAGGCGAAGAGCGCCAAGGCGCAGACGCTGACCCTGTCGGCGCAAGCGAATGGCCGTAATCTGCGCCTGACCACGCGCGATCCGGAGCAAGTCATCCAGAGTCAGGCGATCGCCTTTCCGTCGGCGCTTGGCCTCAGCGCGATCGACACGGTTGATCCCCGCATCGAGGCGAAATGGATTGAAGCCGCCACCGAGAAGGTGCCGAAGAAGGATGGCGCGAGGCGGCCGTCTGGCGACCCGCGCCTGCCGGTGGCGATCACCACACGCTTCCTGAGCGGCGGCGCCACGCATAGCGACACGGCGATCTACGATGTCGGCTACCGTATCGACGAGGGCCTGCTCGACAACGATATCGAGCTGCTCGGGCTGTCTCTGGTCGAGCGGGTCAGCGCGAAGGACGCCGCGGCGCGCCTGGACGCGATCTGGCGGCAGCGTTCCCGCTGAGCGTCAGCCGACGATTTCCTCGGGCTTGAAGAAATACTCGATTTCGATCCGGGCGTTCTCAGCGCTGTCGGAGCCGTGCACCGAGTTGGCCTCGATCGATTCCGCATGGACCTTGCGGATCGTGCCCTCGTCGGCGTTGGCCGGATTGGTGGCGCCCATCACCTCGCGGTTGCGAGCGACGGCATCCTCACCCTCCAGAACCTGCACGACCACCGGGCCGGACACCATGAAGGACACGAGATCGGCGAAGAAAGGACGCTCGCGGTGGACGGCGTAGAAGCCCTCGGCCTGCTCCCGCGTCATGTGGATGCGCTTGGACGCGACCACGCGCAGGCCGGCTTGCTCGAGCATCTGGGTGACGGCGCCGGTCAGGTTGCGACGAGTGGCGTCGGGCTTGATGATCGAGAAGGTGCGTTCGGTCGCCATGGCCGGAAGAGCTCCATTGATGTGGGTGGGATTTCGCCGGGTCTCTAGGCGGGCGACAATCGAAGGGCAAGCGCGTGCACCGGCCGTTCACAAGGATGTGCTAAGGCGCGGCGATGCGCACGAAGATCCTTGGCAAGGTTGGGCTGGCAGCTGTGATCCTGCTTGCACCCGGCGGTTTCCTGCTGGGGGCCGCCCTTGCAGCCGAGCATTATCGCAAGAAGCGAAAGTAGATCGCACCAAGCGGAGAGGCTGGCGGGCTCGCTTTTCGACTGGCATGCTGGGATCATGACGATCAGCCTTCGAAATCGGCTCCTGGGCTGCTTGCTAGCGGCACTGAGCCTGGGTGGGTGCGTGGGTACGCCGAGCCCTGCCCCTCGATATAGCAACCCGGTTCTGAACACTGACTTCCCGGACCCCGCGGTGCTGAAGGCGTCGGACGGCTTCTTCTACGCTTATGCGACCCAAGGCGGAGGAGCGAACATCCAGGTGGCGCGGTCGCGCGATTTGGTCGGCTGGGAACGGCTTGCCGACGTGCTTCCGGTCAAGCCCGAATGGGCGAGCAAGACGCAGGATTTCTGGGCACCGCACGTGCATGAGGATCGCGGCCGCTACTATCTCTACTATTCCGCCAAGCCCGACGCAGCGCTGACCGACACCAGTCGTGGCCTATGCCTCGCCGTCGCAACGGCGAGCCGGCCGGAAGGTCCGTTCACCGACATGGGCCGGCCGCTTCAGTGCGGGCCGGGCTTCGTCAATATCGACCCAATGGCGTATGACGATCCGGCGACGGGCAAGCGGCTGCTCTACTGGGGATCCGGCTTCGAGCCGATCAAGGTGCAGGAGCTTGGGCCAGATCGCATTTCGTTCGCGCCGGGAAGCGCGCCCATCGACCTGATCCAGCCCGTAAAGTCGGAAGACCCGGCCGAGTATCAGCGGCTGATCGAAGGCGCATGGGTGCTGAAGCGCGGGGGCTGGTATTACATGTTCTACTCGGGCGACAATTGCTGCGGGCCGAAGGCGCATTACGCGACCTTGGTCGCGCGCTCGCGAAGCGCGACGGGGCCGTTCGAAACGCTCGCCGCTGCGACCGGTGCGCCCAACAGCGTCATACTCGAGCGACGCGGAAACTGGGTTGCGCCAGGGCACAACAGCGTGGCTGAAGACCGGAACGGGGATCAATGGATCCTCTACCATGCGGTGGACAGCAGGCGGCCGCGCTCCAAGCCGACGGATGACGTCAACAGCCGACGAGTGATGCTTCTCGATCGCCTCGTCTGGCGCGATGGTTGGCCGCGCCTGGCGACCGGCGGCCCAACCGAAACGCCCCAGCCTCGCCCCCGTTAGCGGCTCCCGTTCAGGCGCTCTGGAACCACTTGCCGCGCTCCTCCTGCTTCCAATATCTGGGCTGGACGGCGGCGTTGCTCTTGAGGGTGCGCCAGGCGGCCCGAGCCGGGCCGACCTGCGTAGAGCCGAACAGGTAAAAGGTGCGGGCGAAACCAAGCGCCTCGTCCCGCCACCGACCATCGCCGAGCGCGACGTTGGTTGCACCGTTGAGCGGCTCCGGCGTGTCCGACAGCAGGATCGGCTGCAGCTCGGGGTTGGGCCGCTCGCGGCGTGCATGGGGAAGGAAGCTGTCGGCCGCGTAGGTCCAGAGCAGTTCGTCGAGCATCGGGAGTTCACCCGTTTCCGCCACGATCAGCAACCGCTCGCCCCCAGCCAGTATCTTGTCACAAATGCTGGGCAGCACCCGCTCGAGCGGTGAGGCTTCGAGATGGTAGAAGTCGACGAGCATTCAGCCCGTTACTTCTCGTAATTGTCAGCGACGAAGCGGTCCAGCAGCGCCACGCCATAGCCCGTCGCGCCCTTGTCGTAGAGCGTCCCGGGCTTGTTGGCCCAAACGGTGCCGGCCACGTCGAGATGGGCCCATTTCGTGCCTGCCTCGACGAACCGCTGCAGGAAGGTCGCGGCCATGATCGAGCCGCCCTCGCGAGGGCCGGCATTCTTCATGTCCGCGATCGGCGAGTCCATCTGCTTGTCGTAAGCCTCGCCGAGCGGGAAACGCCAGAGCTTGTCGCCGCTGGCCGCGCCGGCGCTGGTCAGCCTGTCCGCCAGCTGGTCGTCATTGGAAAAGAGCCCGGCATATTCGAAGCCGAGCGCAATGATCATCGCTCCCGTGAGCGTGGCGAGATCGATCATCACCTCAGGCTGGTAAGTGCGCTGAGCCCAGGTCATCGCGTCCGCCAGCACGAGCCGGCCTTCCGCGTCGGTGTTGATGACTTCGATCGTCTGGCCGGACATGGAGGTGACCACGTCGCCGGGGCGCTGGGCATTGCCGTCGGGCATGTTCTCGGCGAGCACGCAGATGCCGACCACGTTGGCGCGCGCCTTGCGGGTGGCGATCGCCTTCATAGCGCCTGCGACCGCGCCGGCGCCGCCCATGTCCCACTTCATCGCTTCCATGCCGGCGGCCGGCTTGATCGAGATGCCGCCTGTATCGAAAGTGATGCCCTTTCCAACGAACACGACGGGCTTCCGATTTGCGTCCCCTGCCCCGTTCCAGCGCATCGCGAGAAGCCGCGGGGGGCGCACCGAACCCTGACCGACGCCGAGCAGAGCCCCCATCCCGAGCTCCGCCATCTGACCCTCATCGAGCACATCGATTTCGACGCCGGAACCCTCAAGCTCGACGCGGACCCGCTCGACGAAGGTTTCCGGGTAGATGATGTTGGCCGGCTCTGTGACCAGTTCGCGCGTGAGGAACAGGCCATCAAGCAAGGCGGAGCGACGCTGCCAGGCCACGTCGGCGCCCTGCCCCGCCCCGACGATGACGATTTCTTCGAGACTCGGCTTCTGCTTCTTGGCGAGCTTGGTGCGGTACTTGTCGTAGCGCCAGCTCCTGGCCCTCGCCCCGAACCCGATCCGGGCGGCATCCTCACCACTGACATCGAGCCCGCTTAGATCGATCACCAGCCGGGTCTCACCCGAGGTCAGCAGCTTCGCGGTGAGTGCACCGCCAACCCGCTCGAACAAGGCTTCGTCATCGCGTTTGCCGCCAAGTCCGGCGAGCAGGAGGCGGCGGGCGCTCTCGCCTTCCGCGTAGAAAGTCTCTGCGATCGCCGCCGGCTCGCGCTCAAAGCGCTGCGCTTCCGCGGCGCGGGCCGCAAGCCGGCGCGCATTTTCGTCAAGCCCGGACAGCCGCTCGTTCAGCATGGATTCGCTCCACACCGGGAGAGCGAGCGCATAGGCGCCTTGCGGGCGGGCTTCGGCGAAAGTGACTTTCACGGGTAACCTCCTGATCGCGGGGCGGAGCCCGCCTCTGTCGCGCGCCTGATAGGGAAGCGGCGAGGCCAGGCAAAGGTCTGATCGGCTAATCTGGTTGTTGCTCCTGCGCCATTGCAGCGCACGGATTCAGGTGCGATAGGCTAAGGCTGGCGCGCGTAAACGGTTTGCGGCGGGGCGAAGTTCTCGGTTCTGACTTGAAAACCAGCACATCGATCTGCCGGACGGCGCTGTCGCTGCTCATGCTTTCCGCGTCCGCTGCCGCGCTGGCGCAATCGCCTGCGCCTGTCCCGGCGCCCCCGGCTGCAGGCGTGAGCGCCGGGACAGCCGAGCGACGGGTCAATTTCACCGCCGACCAGCTCATCTACGAAAGCGAAAGCGATCTCGTCACGGTCTCCGGCAATGTCCAAATGCTGAGCGAAGGCAACAACCTGCGCGCCGAGCGGGTGGTCTGGAACCGCAGATCGGGTGAGGTGCGGGCTGAAAGCGACGTCCGAATAACGAACCCGCAGGGCGACACGGTCTATGGCGACAGCATCGTCCTGACCGACACGCTGCGCGACGGCGTGATCGACAACCTGCTGCTGGTGCTCGAAGATGGCGGCCGTCTCGCGGCCCAGCGCGGCGAGCGGCGGGACGGATACACCACGCTCAATCGGGCCGCTTATTCGCCATGCGCCGTGGTCGACGAGAATGGTTGCCCCAAGGACCCGACCTGGAAGATCACCGCCGTCCGGGTGACGCACGATCCCGTCCGCAACCGCATCCGCTACCAGGGCGCAAGCCTCAGCCTGTTCGGCGCTCCTATTCTCGCCTTGCCGGGCCTTTCCCATCCCGACGGGTCGGAAGGCGGCGGCTCAGGCCTGCTCGTGCCCGACCTGCGCTTCAGCCGTTCCAATGGCCTGGAGCTGAGTTTTCCCTACTATCTCAAGCTCGCCCCCAACCGGGACGCGACGATTACGCCGCATCTCTACTCGGACGTGCTGCCGATGCTGGAGGGGCGCTATCGGCACCTGACCGAGCTTGGCGCGTTCCAGGTCGGCGGCTTTGTGACCCATGGCTCGCGCGTCCGGATCGATTCCGAAGCGAGCGAGGAGGAACTGCGCAACCGCGGCATCCGGGGCTATCTTGAGGCGAACGGGCGCTTCCAGCTCAACCCGCTCTGGAGCGTGACGGCGCAGGGCCGCTACGTGACCGACCGCACTTTCCTGCGCCGCTATGATATCTCCCGCGACGACCGGCTTCGTTCCGTGATCGATGCCGAGCGAATTTCCGAGAACAGCTACATCTCGATCGCGGGCTGGGCGTTCCAAGGGTTGCGGATCACCGATGTCGCCGGGCAGCAGCCGATCGTGCTGCCTGCGGTCGACGCTCGATTCCTCTTCGCCGATCCGCTGCTTGGCGGCCGGGTCGAGCTGCAGGCGAACAGCCTCGCCATCCTGCGCACCGAGGGGCAGGACACCCAGCGCGCCTTCGCCGCCGCTCGGTGGGAGCGGCGCTCGATCACCGGACTGGGGCAGGAGCTCACGCTGACGGCTTATGGTCGAGGCGATATCTACCATGCGAACGACACGTTGCTGACGCCGACAACCATCTACCGCGGCGAGGAAGGCTGGAGCGCTCGCGCGATCGGCGCGCTCGCCGCCGACCTGCGCTGGCCGCTGGTAGGCCCGCTGTTCGGGGGGACGCAGCGGCTCACCCCCCGGCTGCAACTGGTCGCCACTGCGCCCACCAAGAACCTCGAGATACCCAACGAGGATGCGCGCTCGGTCGACCTGGAAGACTCAAACCTGTTCGCGCTCAATCGATTTCCCGGCTACGATCGCTGGGAGGACGGCTCCCGCGTCACCTATGGGGTCGATTACGCGCTGGACCTGCCCCGGATCGCGATCCGGACCACGGTCGGCCAGAGCTACAGGCTCGACGACAAGCGAGCGATACTGCCGCCGGGGACCGGGCTGGACGAGCAATTCTCGGACATCGTAGGCCGCACCACCGTCAAATATGGCCGGCGTCTGAGCTTGGTGCATCGTTTCCGGATCGACAAGGACAATGCGACGCTCCGCCGAAACGAGATCGACCTCGTATTCGGCGGGCGCCAGACCTACGCGACGCTTGGGTATCTGCGTCTCGACCGCGACATCGATCCCGCCATAGAGGATCTGCGCGACCGCGAGGAAATCCGGCTCGGCGGACGCGTTCGCTTCGCCCGCTACTGGTCCGTGTTCGGCTCGGCCGTGGTCGATCTGACCAGCCAGCGCGAGGACCCGACTACCGACGCCGACAATTTCGAACCCGTCCGACACCGGCTCGGCTTCGCCTATGACGACGATTGCATCGAGATCGGCGTAACCTGGCGACGCGATTACGAGACCACGGGCGACTTCCGGCGCGGCAACACCTTCCTGTTCCGGGTGGCGTTGAAGAACCTCGGGCGTTAAGAAGGCCTCTATTTTGGGGCGGCCCCCCGCTAAGCTGGGGTTCAGCATGTTTGGAGCAGGCTAGATGTCTGCTTTCACTGGAGGAATGATGAAGCTCGGCACTTATGGAAGGGCGGCGCTGGTGCTTGGCGGCGCGATTGCGGCATTTGGGGCTGCGGCGCAGACGGGGAACTCGGCGGCTCCGCTCAACCTGCCCACCACCAACAACGTCCAGATCTTCGGGCAGGACAATGGTTCGGTGCGCAAGGCGACGGCGATTGTCAACGGCGACGTGATCACGGCTACCGATGTGGACCAGCGACTCGCACTCATCGTGCTCGCCAATGGCGGCCGGGTGCCCGAAGCCGAACTGCAGGTGCTGCGCGCCCAGGTTCTGCGCAACCTCGTCGACGAAGCGCTCCAGATCCAGGCTGCGGCGGCCAGCGACATCAAGGTCGAGCAGAGCGAGATCGATCGATACTTCGAGCAGTATGCGAAGAACTTCAAGCAAACTCCGAAAACCTTTGCGGAATATCTACGCGCCCGTGGCTCTTCGGATCGCTCGATCAAGCGCCAGATCCATGGCGAGATCGCCTGGTCGCGCCTGCTCAACCGCAAGATCGAGCCGTTTGTCGCCGTCGGCGAGGAAGAGGTGAAGTCGGTGATCGATCGGCTGAACGCGGCCAAGGGGACCCAGGAATACCGCATCGGCGAGATTTTCGTCGCCTCGACTCCGGAGACGGCCAACGAAGCGCGCGCCAACCTGGCGCGAATCGTCGACCAGGTCCGGCAGGGCGCTTCCTTTGTCGCCTATGCCCGCCAGTTCTCCGAAGCGTCGACGGCTGCCGTGGGCGGCGATCTCGGCTGGGTTCGTGCCGAACAGCTGCCCGAACCCCTGTCTGAGGCGGCGCGAGTGCTTCGCGTCGGCCAGGTCAGCGACCCGATCCCCGTCCAGGGCGGTTTCTCGGTCATTTCGGTGCAGGACACGCGCCAGGTGCTGACCGCCGATCCGCGCGATGCGACCCTGAGCCTCAAGCAGATGTCGATCAACTTCCCGAAAGGCGCGACGCGGGAGCAGGTCGAGCCCAAGTTGCTCGAACTCGCCCGCACTTCCCAGTCGATGGGCGGCTGCGGCCGCGCCGAGGAAGCAGGCGCCAGGATCGGGGCTGAGGTCGTCTCCAACGATCAGACGCGCGTCCGCGACCTTCCGCCGGCTTTGCAGGAAATGCTGCTGAAGCTCGACATCGGCCAGGCGACCAATCCGTTCGGCTCGGTAGACGAAGGCGTCCGCGTGCTCGTCCTGTGCGGCCGTGACGACCCAGAAGCGACGAGCGGCCCGTCCTTCGAACAAGTCTATGCGCAGCTGGAGGAGGAGCGGGTCAATCGACGTGCTCGGCGATACCTTCGCGACCTTCGACGCGACGCGGTCGTCGATTATCGCTAGCGCGGTGCCGGAACTGCGCGGGCCGCTGGCGATCGCGCTGGGCGACCCGGCCGGAGTGGGGCCTGAAATCGTCGCCCAAGCCTGGGAAAGGCGGGACACATCCGGCCTGCCGCCATTTTTCGCGGTGGGGGAATGCGCTTCAATCCAAGCGGTGTGGGGAGGCCCCGTATGCGCCGTCTCCAGCCCCGATGAGGCGCTGGCCTGCTTTCGTGAGGCTTTGCCGCTGGTCCGCGTCGGCGACGGTGCGACCATCACGCCTGGGGCGCCCGACCTTGACGGCGCCCGGATCGCACTCGACTCGCTCGAGATTGCGGTCGGACTGACCCGCAGCGGCGCGGCCTCGGCGCTTGTCACCGGCCCGGTTTCCAAATCGCAGCTCTACGCTGTCGGCTTCACCCATCCGGGGCAGACCGAGTTCGTCGCAGAGCGCTGCGGCGTTTCCAGCGATCTGGTCGCGATGATGCTGGTCGGTCCCACACTTCGCACGGTTCCGGTCACCGTTCATCTCCCGCTCCGCTCCGTTCCAGACATGCTGACGTCGGATCGCATTGTGGCAAAGGGCCGTGCGACCGCCCGCGGCCTGCAGCGTCAATTCGGCATCCAGCAGCCGCGCATCGCGGTGTCCGGGCTCAATCCCCATGCGGGCGAAGACGGCGCGCTGGGCCGCGAGGAAATCGACGTGATCGTGCCCGCGATCGAGCGGCTGCGCGCGGAAGGGGTGGATGCGAACGGCCCCTTCCCCGCCGACACCATGTTCCACGAACGCGCCCGAGCCCGCTACGATGCGGCATTGTGCATGTACCATGATCAGGCGCTAGTGCCGATCAAGACGCTGTATTTCGACGAGGGCGTGAACATGACGCTCGGGCTGCCGATCGTGCGGACTTCCCCGGATCACGGCACCGCGTTCAACATCGCCGGCCACGCACAAGCCAATCCCGGGGCGATGATCGCCGCTATCCAAACGGCTGCGGCTTCAGCCCGGCGCATCGCGGCTCAATCCTAGAGAACGGATTGCTTCGCTGGTCCGCTGCTCGCAATGGTCGGGCGGTGACATCCTCGACTGCGATCTTCGAACAACTTCCGCCGCTGCGAGAGGTGATCGCGCGTCACGGCCTGAGCGCATCCAAGGCGCTGGGGCAGAACTTCCTGCTCGACGGCCAGCTGCTTGACCGGATCGCGCGGGTGCCGGGCGACCTTGCCGGCCAGCGCGTCTATGAGGTGGGTCCGGGGCCAGGAGGCCTGACGCGCGCCCTGATCGGACGCGGGGCCGAGGTGATAGCGGTCGAGCGCGATCGGCGCTGCCTGCCCGCCTTGGCGGAAGTCGCTTCCGCTTCGGCGGGTCGCCTGCGCGTCATCCAGGGCGATGCGCTGGACATCGATGACGCCGCCGAAGCTGGAACAGGGGCGCATATCGTCTCCAACCTGCCGTACAATGTCGGGACGGCGCTGCTGGTCCGCTGGCTGAGCGGAGAGGCATGGCCGCCCTGGTGGGCTTCGCTGACCCTGATGTTTCAGCAGGAGGTGGCCGAGCGGATCGTGGCTCGACCGGACACCTCGGCTTACGGGCGCCTGGCGGTGCTCGCGCAGTGGCGGAGCGAGCCCAGGCTCGCGATGAAAGTCCATCGATCGGCCTTTGTGCCACCGCCCAAGGTGATGTCGGCCGTTGTTCACATCGTCCCGACAAGCGCGCCGGCGGGGGTGTCGCCTCGGACGCTAGAGCGGCTGACCGCAGCGGCTTTCGGACAGCGCCGCAAGATGCTGCGGCGAAGCCTGCAGGCGCTTGGCGGGGCCCCGGCGGCCCTAGACCGGCTCGGGATCGAGGGAGAACGGCGAGCGGAGACCCTCAGCGTCCACGAGTTCGTCGCGATTGCGCGGGAGATGGACGCGCGCCATTCTCCCGCAGCCGATGCAGAACTTGGGTAGGCGCCTCTACTTCTCGTCTTTGGGCGTCGCCGGAGCACGCTCGTTACGTTCGAGAGCGTCCCTCACATTGTCCGGGCCCGGTGCAACCGTCGGAGCTCGGGCGGTGAGAACTTCGGGAGGCGGACCCTTGGCGATCACTCCGGCAAGCGTCGTCGCCTGTGGGCAAGGATCCTTGCACAGCGTCTTGATCCGCTCGAGGTTGCGCTTGGCGCGCTCGACAGCGCCGCGCTGCACGAGCGCTTCACCCTGCCCGGCCAGGGCGCCGACGTCGTTGGGCTCAAGCTTCAGCGCCTCACCATAGAGCCGAGTCGCCTTGCCAGGGAGCTTCTGGGCCTGGGCGACCCGCGCCAGAGCCACATAAGCGGCACGGTTGCGCGGATCGACCACCAAGGCCGTTTCGAGCGTGTCGATCGCCTGACTGTACTGACCTGACGCGGTCTGCGCCTGCCCTTGCTGGAGCAGCGACTGCGATTTGGGATCGATCTGATCGTCAGGGCGCTGTCCATGGCCTGCGCTCGCCATAGTCGCAGCCGCAAGCGCCACGGACAAAGCAATCGGGGTCAAGCGCATCAATGTCTCCATCCTATCGTCAGGTGAATGGCTTAGCATGGCGCCCGCCACCGCGCGACGAAAAAGCCATCGGTTCCGTCCTGAGCCGGCGTGAGAATCTGCCCAGTCCCGGCGGTCCGTCCCGCCCCCATAGCCGCCGGGTCCGATACCCAGGCTGAACGATGCTCACGAAAACGAGCCGCCTGATTACGTCCTTCTTCCGCCAGCAGGGAGCACACCGCATAGACGAGCAGCCCTCCTGGACGGACGAGTTCCGCCGCAATGTCGAGCAGAGCGGCCTGAAGCGCGACAAGTCGGCCGAGCCGATCCGGGGTCAGTCGCCACCGCGTCTCGGGATTGCGACGCCAGGTGCCGCTGCCGGAGCAGGGCGCATCCACCAGCACCAGATCGACGGCGCCCCGCAGGTCGGCCAGCGCCTCCCTTTCGGCGCCGGGATTGAGCAGGCGAGTCCCGACGATGCTTACCCCCGCCCGCTCCAGTCGCGGCATCATTCGCGACAGCCGGCCCCGATCCGTATCGGCGGCCACGATGCTGCCCTGATTTGCCATTTCGGCCGCGAGCGCGAGTGTCTTGCCGCCCGCCCCGGCGCAAAGATCGACGACGGTCATGCCGGCCCGTGCTTCACAAGCAAGGGCAAGCAATTGGCTCCCCTCATCCTGGACCTCGACGAGACCGCTTCGCCAAGCGTCCGAGTCCTCGACCCGCACGCCTTCGGGCACGCGCAATCCGATCGGCGAAAGTCGCGTCGCGACTGCATCCGGTAAAGCCGTCATGGCGGCCTCGCGGTCACCCTTCAGGCGATTGCAACGAAGGTCCAGGGGCGCGCGCTCCAGCAGCGCCGGCCATTCAGCCTCGTCGATCACCGGGTCGAATCGCGCCGCGAGCCAGGCAGGCACCGCAGTCCGGGCTGTCCCATTCTCGCCCGGCACACGCGGGCTCGGCGCATGAGGCGATCCGTCGAAGCAATCGAGCAGGTCCGGCAGCTCGTCCGCAAGCCCGAGCAGGGCGGCGCGCCCGCTGGCAGGGCGCTCACCCGAGCGGCGGATCGCCGCATAGACGAGTTCGCGCACCGCACGCCGGTCCTTGGAACCGGCATAACGGCGATCCTTGAAGTAGCGCGCAATCAGGGTGTCAGCGGCGGCACCGCCGCTTCGCGCAGCTTCGATCACCTGATCAAGAAGCTCGATGGCGGCCTGCGCCCGTGCGGCCGGTGTCACCGGTGGCGCGCCCAAGCTGTTGTTTCAACGAGCATCTTCTGCCACCTCGACGCCACTCACCCTAGCTGCGAGCTACCTTATGCCCACCCGCGCCCTGATCCCAGCATTGTTATTGTTGAGCCTGGGCGCCGCCGCAGCGCCGCCGCCCAGCCCGATCTCTGCTGCGCGGATCAAGGAGCATGTGCGCATATTGTCGTCCGACGCTTTTCGCGGGCGTGGACCCACCCAGGCGGGCGAGGCCAAGACCATCGACTATCTGGCGCGCCAGTTCGCGACGGCCGGGCTGAAGCCGGCCGGCCCGAACGGTTCCTGGTTCCAGAAGGTGCCGCTGATCCGCTATGATCGCGGACCGGTTCGAATTGGCGCAGCGGTGCGCGGTCGGCCGCTTGAGCTCCTGCTGGGCCGGGATGTCACCGTATCCTCGCGAATCTTGGGCCGCACGCAGCTTGCCGACGCGCCTATCGTATTCGGCGGTTATGGCGTGGTCGCGCCCGAACTCGGCTTCAATGGCTATGACGGCGTGGATCTTCGCGGCAAGGTGGTTCTCGTCCTGGCCGGCGATCCCGACTTCGAGGCGGGCCGCGATCTCGGCTTCGGTGGGCGCGCGCTCACCTTTGCCGGCCGGACCGGCGAGAAGATCGCGGCCGCGCAGGCGCGCGGGGCCGCGGCGGTCATCACAATCCATGAGACGGCGGCGGCGAGCTATCCGTGGAGCCAGATCCAGAACGGAGATCCGCTACCCGCCTTCGGCCTGGATGAGGGTGGCCCGCTCAGGAGCGGCTTCGGGCTGCGCGGCTGGATACGGCGTGAGCCCGCCGCCGAGTTGCTGCGCTGGGCCGGGCTTGACTACCGGGAGCTCAAGCGGCGTGCGCAATCGCCAGCCTTCCGCGCGGTGCCGGTCACGGGCGCAACGCTGTCAGCCGATTTCACCACCTCGGCTTCGCGAGTGACCAGCCGCAATGTGGTGGCGATGGTGCCGGGCACCTCGCGAGCGGACGAAACGGTGCTGTACGGCGCCCACTGGGACGCCAATGGTGAGAACGGGTTCGATCCGCCGCGCGATCGGATACGCAACGGCGCGGTCGACAACGGTGTCGGCACTGCTACCCTGCTCGAAGTGGCGCGGGCGTTCGCAGTCGGGTCGCGGCCGCAGCGAACAATCCTGTTCGCGGGCTGGACTGCGGAGGAGAAAGGCCTGCTCGGCGCCTCCTGGTACGCGGCGCATCCGCTTCGTCCACTGGAGACCACGGCGGCGGTGCTGAACCTTGATCCGCATCTGGCGCTGGGCGCTGCGCGCAATCTCGACCTGATCGGGCCAGGCCGCACGCCGCTCGAGCGCGACCTCGCCCGGGTCGCGGCGGCGCGCGGGCTTCGGCTCGACCCGGAGGTCAACAGCGAAGCGGGCTGGTACTATCGGTCCGACCATTTCGCCTTTGCGCAGAAAGGCGTCCCGACCGTCTATTTCCGGGCAGGCAAGGACCTGATGAAAGGCGGGCTCCCGTCGGGCGAGGCGATCGTGGAGGCTTACAACGAACGCTGCTACCACCAGACCTGCGACGAGTTCGACGCGCGCTGGGACCTGGCCGGCGCGGCGCAGGAAGGCACCGTAGCCTACGATCTTGGCCGCGAGATCGCGAATAGCGGGCGTTGGCCGGGATGGAATGTGGGGAGCGAGTACGGGAAGCTGCGCGAAGCAAGCGCGCGGGCGAGGCGCTAGCGGGTCGGGTAGTTCGGGGCTTCCCGCGTGATCGCGACGTCGTGGACATGGCTTTCGCGCAGGCCCGCGCCGGTGATCCGAACGAACTCGGCGCGCTCCTGTAGATCGGCGATGGTGGCCGAACCGGTATAGCCCATAGCGGCTTTAACGCCGCCGACGAGCTGGTGGACGACGTCCTTGGCGTGACCCTTGTAGGGCACCTGCCCCTCGATGCCTTCGGGCACGAGCTTGAGCTGGTCCTTGATGTCCTGCTGGAAGTAGCGGTCGGCCGAGCCGCGGGCCATGGCTCCGACCGACCCCATGCCGCGATAGCTTTTGTAGCTGCGGCCCTGATACAGGAAGATCTCGCCCGGCGCTTCCTCGGTGCCGGCGAGCAGCGATCCGATCATCACGCATCCGGCGCCCGCGGCCAGCGCCTTTGCGACATCGCCACTGGTGCGAAGCCCGCCATCGGCGATCACCGGGGTCCCATTCTTCGCCGCTTCGCTTGCGCTGTCCAGGATCGCGGTAAGCTGGGGCACGCCGACGCCGGCAACGACGCGCGTCGTGCAGATCGAGCCCGGGCCGATCCCGACCTTGACCGCGTCGGCCCCGGCGCCAATCAGCGCCTTGGTGGCCTCCGCGGTCGCGACGTTGCCGGCCACGATCTGGACCCGGTTGGATGCGCGCTTGATGCGCTCCACCGCGGCGGCGACGTCCTTGTTGTGGCCGTGCGCGGTGTCGATGACGATGAGATCGCATTCGGCATCGATCAGCGCCTGGGAACGCTCGAACCCCTTGTCGCCGACCGTGGTCGCCGCCGCGACGCGCAGGCGGCCGGACCCGTCCTTCGTTGCCTCGGGATAGGTCACCGCCTTCTCGATGTCCTTGACCGTGATCAGGCCGATGCATCGGCGATCGTCATCGACCACCAGCAGCTTCTCGATCCGCCGCTGGTGGAGCTGTCGCTTAGCCTCGTCCTGCGTGACGCCAGGCCCAACCGTCACCAGGTTGTCGCGAGTCATCAGCTCGGAAACGGGCTGGCGAGGATTCTCCGCGAAGCGGACGTCGCGATTGGTGAGAATGCCGAGCAGACGGCCCTCATCGTCCGTCACCGGAATGCCGGAGATACGGTGGCGCGCCATCAGTTCGAGCGCGTCCGCCAGCGTCTGATCCGCTGTCATGGTGATCGGATTTACCACCATCCCGCTTTCGAAGCGTTTCACCGCTCGAACCGCCGCCGCCTGCTCCTCGACGGAAAGGTTGCGGTGGAGGACGCCGAGGCCGCCGAGCTGAGCCATCACGATCGCCATGTCGGCTTCGGTGACGGTGTCCATCGCGGAGGACAGGATCGGGATGTTGAGCGATATCTCGTTCGTCACCCGCGTGCGGGTATCCGCCTGACTCGGCAGCACGTTCGACTCGGCGGGGCGCAGCAGCACGTCGTCGAAGGTGAGGCCGAGCGGGATGTCCATATGGTCTCTCGTCACTGGCGTTTGGCGGCTGCGGCGGGGCCAAAGCGCTTGGGGTTGGCCAGCTTGCGGCCGAGCGCGATCAGGAGATCGGTATCCTCGGCGGCCCCGCCCAGCTCGATCGGCCGCTTCAGATCGTCCTCCGGCTTGTGGTAGGCGCCGGACAGGAAGGTGTTCAGCTTCGCCAGGCTTGAGAAGGAGCCGCCGACCATCACTGCAGGCACGCCCGCGCGGGTCAGCGCCCAACCGTCCTGGCGCTGGATGAAGCCGTTGCCCTCGATATCAGGGTCGACCTTGCGCCCGAGTTCGCGCGCCGTTCCGTCGATGATCGGATCGAGCGGTGTCGTGCCGCGCCCAACGATCGCGACCGGCTCGCCGCGTGGGGCGATCGCCACCGTGTCGACATTGATCGCGGCGACGATCGAGCGGAGCGGGACAGTCGGGTTGGCCACGAAATGCTCGGCGCCGAGCAGCCCGCTTTCCTCGGCCGTTGTCGCCATGAACAGGATGTCGCGCTCGGGCCTTTGCCCGCGGGCAAGGCCTCGAGCGGCCTCGATGAGCATGGCGATGCCGCTCGCATTGTCGACGGCGCCGTTACAGATCCGGTCAGCCGCGCCCTGCGGCCGGCAGATGCCGAGATGATCCCAATGGCCGAGGTAGAGGACGCTCTCGCCGGTCGAGCCGCGCCCGCGCAGACGCCCGATGACGTTATAGGACGTATAGGCGTTGACCTGTGTCGAAACGTCCAGAGTGGCGCGGACCGGCAGGCGGGCGGCACGCGACCCGGGCTGTGAGGCGGCATCGAGCTCAGCGCGGCTTAGCAGACGCAAGGCCGCTGCCTCCGGCATGAAGCCCTCGGGACCGCCCTCCCGCTGCAGTTGATCGCGGCCGCCGCGCCGCGCGGCGCTGCTGATCGCACCCCAGGGAAGATCGCTGCCGAGGATCTGGATTATCGCCGCCGCGCCGGCTTTCCGTACGGCCGCCATGCGTTGCTCGGTTTCGGTCGATGCCGGGTCGAGCAGCATCAGGACAACAGCGCCGCGAAGGTCAGCGCCGGCCAGTTGCTCCGCGCCGCCGCGCCCCACGAACCAGACCGGGGCGTCCGTCACCCGCTCAGAGCTGCGTCCGCCGAGCAGCACCAGATCGTTCTGATCGAACGTGATCGGACGGCCATTGGCGATGAAATTTGCGCGATGGGAGACGGCGCGGCGGTCGACCAGCGGGACGGGCTGATACCAGCTTCTGTTCCCCGCGCCAGGCTCGAGCCCAAGCGCGGCGAATTGCGATGCGATGTACTGGATGGCCTTGGCTTCGCCCGGTGTGCCGGGCTTGCGGCCCTCATACGCGTCGCTGGCGAGGACCTCGACATGGCGTCGCAAAGCCTCGGGGCGAACGCCTTGAGCGGGCGCAGGTTGGGCGGACAGGATGGCGGAAGCGAGGAGCGGCGCGGCTCCGAGCAACAATCTCTTACGCATGGAGCCGCTTAAGGCGGTGACGTGTCCGCTGCAAGCCGTCGTGCGTCGTCGGGTAATAGAGCGAAGCAACGGGCTGGGACCCGCCGCCGGGTCGTGCCTACGTATCGCACGGACGATCAGGGTTGCTGCCGACTTCTCGCGAGCAGCGCACGGGCTTGTTCAACGTGCAGGCTTTCGATCATCCGGCCCTCGAACCGCTCGGCTCCGCCGGTCGCGGCGGCGATCAATCGCTGCGCCGCATCGATTTCATTGTCATTTGGGCCGAAGATGCGATTGGCGGTCGCAATCTGGCTTGGATGGATCAGCGACTTGCCGTCGAAGCCGAACGCCCTTCCCTCCCGGCACTCCGCCGCAAGCCCTTCATCATCCTCAAGCCGGTTGCAGACACCGTCAAAAGCCGCGATGCCGGCCGCTCGCGCGGCGAGCACGACGCTCTGCAGGCCAAGGGCGAGCCCGGCCCGGCCGCTTCCGGCGGGAATGGCGAGATCGGCGGAAAGATCGTTGGTGCCCGCGACCAGCCCTGCCGCCGCGCGCGCGACCTGCGCTGCGACCTGCACGCCGCGCGCGGTTTCGATCATAGCGAGCACGGGAGCGTCCACGCGCTCGCCCAAGTCCCGGATCTGCTGCTCGCTTTCAGCCTTGGGGAGGATCGCGAAAGACAACCCGATCCCGCGCAGCGCCGCCGCATCCGCTTCATACCAGGAGCTACCGGGCACGTTGACGCGAACCGCGACGGGTCGCCCGCCCATGCCCTCGCGGACCGCCGCCACCGCCGCTTCGCGTGCCGATTGCTTGCTCTCCGCCTTCACCGCATCCTCCAGGTCGAGGACGATCAGGTCCGCGTCCAGCCCTCGCGCTTTCTCGATCGCGCGGGGGTTAGACGCGGGCAGGAACAGGAGCGTGCGGCAGAGGCGCAGGTCGGACACGTTCAGCATCTCTCGATTTTTGTTGAAGCCGAACCGCTTGTCCACATGATAGGCTGCGTTCACGGATCGGGGGAGGTTGCAATGGTCGAAGCGGTATTCGGTTTTTTCGCTCTGCTGGTGCTGCTGTTCCTGTTCAGCAGTGTGAAGATCGTGAGCCAAGGCTATCATTACACGATCGAATATTTCGGACGCTTCACCACGATCGCGCGGCCCGGATTCAACTTCTACCCGGCATTCCTTTATCGGGTCGGGCGCAAGATCAACATGATGGAGCAGGTGCTCGACATTCCCGGCCAGGAGATCATCACCAAGGACAACGCCATGGTCTCGACCGATGGCGTGGTGTTCTTCCAGGTGCTGGACGCGGCCAAGGCGGCCTATGAGGTGTCAGACCTTTACCTTGCGATCATGCAGCTGACGACGACCAACCTTCGCACCGTGATGGGCTCGATGGACCTCGACGAGACGCTGTCCAAGCGCGACGAGATCAACGCGCGTCTGCTTTCGGTGGTCGACCAGGCCACGGAATCGTGGGGCGTCAAGATTACCCGCGTCGAGATCAAGGACATCCGGCCGCCCGCGGACATCGTCAACGCGATGGGCCGGCAGATGAAGGCGGAGCGCGAGAAGCGCGCGGTGATCCTCGAAGCCGAAGGCAGCCGCGCCTCCGCAATCCTGCGGGCCGAAGGCGAGAAGCAGGGCCAGATACTGGAGGCGGAAGGCCGTCGCGAGGCCGCGTTCCGGGACGCGGAGGCTCGCGAGCGCGCAGCCGAAGCGGAAGCAAAGGCGACCCAAGTCGTTTCCGACGCTATTGCAGGGGGCAACACCCAGGCGATTAACTATTTCATCGCGCAGAGATATGTCGACGCCATCGGCCAGTTCGCCTCCTCACCCAACGCAAAGACGATCCTGTTCCCGGTCGAGGCGACGCAGCTGATCGGCACGCTCGGCGGCATTGGGGAGCTTGCCCGCGATGCCCTTGGCAAAGCCGGAGCGGCACAGATGCCCGCACCGCCGGCCCAGCCCGTCCTGCCGCGAGGACCGTTCGAGAATGCCGCCGAATGACGGTGGAGCTGGAGCCGCACCTATGGTGGTTGCTCGCCGCCATCCTGCTCGCCGGGGCCGAACTGCTCGTCCCCGGCTCCTTTCTCATATGGATCGCCGCGGCGGCGGCCCTGACCGGGGTTGCGACCTTGATCACGGACGTCCCGCTCGCATTCCAGTTCGTGTTGTTCGCGCTTTTCTCCGCCGGAAGCGTCCTGGCAGGCCGGCGGCTTTATGCGGGGGCGCAGGAGAATGGTGGCGATCCACGGCTGAACGACCGAGCATCCAGGCTGATCGGCGAAACCGTAGTGGTGGTGAGCGCGATCGAGGACGGTCGCGGACGCGTCAAGGTTGGCGACGGCGTCTGGCCGGCGCGCGGGCGCGACGCGGAAGTTGGCAGTCGGGTGCGCGTTGTGGGCGCGGACGGTACCTGCCTGCGTGTGGAGCCGGTGCCGATTGACCGCCCGAGCACGCGATTGGATGTGAACTAGACTTCTTCTTCAACCCGTTCGGCGCGAGCCTGTCGAAAGCCTGTTCTCCTCGGGACCGCTGAAGAACAAGGAAGGTCCTTTTGCAGACTCAGAACGAGCGGGTTCTCTTCACGAACAAGGGCATGGCATGACACTGAGCCGTCGCAATCTCATCCAGTCGGCTGGGGCCGCCGGGGCCATGGCACTGCTGCCGAGCTGTGCCGCAAGGACGGCGGCCGCGCCGCAGGGCGGGGCGACAAGCTCCGCCGCGGCGTTGCTCGACCAGATTGCCGAGGAGCATCTCCAGCAATCGCCTACAACCGCCACCGCGCTCGGCATCGACACCGGCGCGCGTGCCTCGCTTCGCGCGCGGCTGCCGAACGTCTCGCCGGCGGGTCGGAAAAGGGAGATCGCCTGGCTGCGCTCGGCGGTGAACCGGCTCGAGCGGGCGAACGCCGCCGGGGCGGACGCAGCCAATCTCGAGATCGTGGCGACAAGCTATCGCAATGCGCTCGACGGCTCCGCCTTCGGCTATGGCGATGTCGCGACGGCCGGCTGGCGCAACGGCCCCTATGTCGTGGCCCAGAATATGGGCTCGTATCTGGACGTGCCCCGCTTCCTCGACTCGCAGCACAAGGTGGAGAGCGCGGCGGATGCGGAGGCCTATCTCTCGCGCCTGACCGAGCATGCGCGGCAGCTCGACGGGGAGACCGCGCGCCTGCGCGCCGACCGTGCGCGCGGTGTGATCGCGCCGGCGGTGGTACTGGACAAGACATTGAGCGCGCTGCGCAAGACGCGCGAGGGCAGCCCGCGCGAATGGCTGATCGTGACCTCGCTTGCCCGGCGAGCCAAGGACATTCCCGGCGAATGGGGGGCCCGGGCGGAACGGATCGCCGCCGCGCAAGTCGCGCCGGCGCTGGACCGGCAGATCGCGGAACTTGCCCTGCACCGGCGGCGGGCGAGCGACGATTTCGGCGTTTGGAAGCTCCCGAAGGGAGAGGCTTATTACGCTTGGGCGTTGAGGGCCGCGACGACGACCCGGCGGACGCCGGACGAAATCCATCAACAAGGCCTGGAGGAACTGGCAAGCTTCACCGCCCAGATGGACAGGGTGATGCGGCAGCTCGGCTTTGCCAACGGCAGCGTCGGCGAGCGCTTCCGGGCGATGGTCAAGGACCCTCGTTACGCCTTTGCCGAGGGCGACAAGGGACGGGCCGAGATCATGGCCTTCATCGAGGCGCAGATCGCCGAGCTGCGGCCGCGGCTGCCGCGCGCCTTCGCGACGCCGGTCAAGGGCGATGTCGAAGTGCGGCGCATCCCGCCGGCCGAGGAACTGGGCGCGCCAGGCGCTTATGGCGGCGCCGGCTCGATCGACGGCACCATCCCCGGCCGCTTCTGGATCAACCTGCGCAGCCCGGACATGCACAGCCGCATCGATCTGCCCAGCCTCACCTACCACGAGGCGCTGCCCGGCCATGTCTGGCAGGGCGAATATGTGCTGCGCCTGCCGCTGATCCGCACCGTGACGCGGGGCGGCTTCAGCGCCTTTGGCGAGGGCTGGGGCCTCTATGCTGAACAGCTGGCGGGCGAGCTGGGCGTCTACGCGGACAACCCGGAGGGCCAGCTCGGCTACTTGCAATCGATGGCCTTCCGCGCCGCCCGGCTGGTGGTCGACACCGGCATTCATTCCAAGCGCTGGACCCGCGACCGGGCGCTGAGCTGGTTCGCCGAGGCGACCGGCGGCACGATCGAGAGCGTGGCGGGCGAGATCGACCGCTACGCCGTCTGGCCCGGTCAAGCCTGCGGCTACAAGGTCGGTCATACGGAGATCAACCGGCAGCGAGACCGCGCAAAGAAGGCGCTTGGCGATCGCTTCGACCTGCGCGCCTTCAACGACCTCGTCGTAGGCGGCGGCTCGCGTCCCCTCACCATGCTGGAGCGCGAGATCGACATGCTTGTCGCGCAGCGGAGCGGCTGATCAGGGCGACTGCGCGGACCAGGGGTGCTGCGCGACCCGGCCCGCGACCGTTTCGACCTGCGGCGGATCGGAAAAGCGCATCGCGAGGCCGCCGGTCCGGCTGAGCAGGACGCGATCGGCCTTGAGCCAACGAGGACGACAGCCCGGAGGGAGTCGCCGGTCGGAGACGACGATGTCCGCTTCGGCGCAGGCTCGGATCATGTCGCGCCAGGGAACCAGGCGCGGCGAGCGCGTAGCAAGCAGGCGCCAGCTTCGGCCGTCCCGCTGTACCAGTGCGGTGCACAGATCGTCGCTGCACGCGGCGCTTGGCAGGTTTTCCAAGGCCCCGAGCTCAGCCTGTTCCCCGGCGGTTTCGCCGAGCATGTCGCGGACATAATCGCCGGCCCGGTCGCGCAAAATGGCCATTGTCCCGTCGGGCGAGCGCAGTGCGAGGTGCCGGCCGTCCCCCGTCACCAGCAGATCGGGCGCCGGTGTGGCGAGGGCCCAGGCGGTGCCGGCGACGATCGGAACCAGCCCCCACCGGCGCCACCGCGTCCGCCAAAGCGCGACCCAAAGCCCGCCGGCGACGATCATGGCGAAGGCGGCGCGTGGCATGGTTGGCATGGTGGCGACGGCGCCCGGCGCGGCGGCCACAGCGTGAGCCAGGCTGAGCAGGAGCTTCAGCGCCAACCCGGAGAGCCACCAAAGCGGCGCCCCCAGGCCAGCGGTGTCGAGCAACAGCGCCAGCGCTTCGAGCGGCATGATGACGAAGGTGGTGAGCGGGATCGCGACAACGTTTGCGAGCGCGCCATAGAAGCCGGCCTTGTGGAAGTGGAACAGCGCGATCGGCATCAGCGCGGCCTCGACGACCAGCCCGGTCAGCACCAGGCCCAGGAGGACTCGGCCAAGCCGCTGGGCCAGCCCCTCCTCCCGACGGGACAGCAGGATCTTGATGCGTGGATGTTCGTGGAGAGCGACGATCGCTGTTATGGCGGCGAAGCTCAGCTGGAAGCCCGCGCCGGCCAGCGACTCCGGCCAGAAGAGCAGCACGACGAGCGCGCCGACCGCAACCAGGCGCAAGGTGAGCGCCTCCCGCCCGAGCGCGATACCGGCAAGCACGAGCAATGCCGCTATGCAGGCGCGCACCGTCGGCACCTCCGCCCCGGTGAGCAATGTATAGGCGATCCCGGCAAGCGCCCCCGCACCGGCTGCGATCAGCACCAAGGGCGCGCGCAGCGCCAAAGTGGGGCTGAGGGCCAGCAGCTTGAGCACGAGCAGCATGACCGCCCCGACGACGGCGGTCAGGTGAAGGCCACTTACCGAGAGCAAGTGGGCGAGTCCCGACGCGCGCATCGCCTCCGCATCCGCCTCGCTGATCGCGCCCTGATCGCCCGTGGCGAGGGCAGCGGCGATTGCTCCTTCACCGCCGCCGAGCTGCTCGCGCACATGATCGGCGAGGCGCTGGCGGGTGGCGGCAAGTCGCGCGCGCCAGCCCTGCTCGGCGGCGGGCGAGACGATCTCGACCCCGCCAAGAACGCGTCCGGTGCCGCCGATCCGCTGGAACCAGGCATGCTGGGCGAAGTCGAACGCGCCCGGCACGGCCATCGGCGCGGGCGGCATCAGCCAGGTGCGGAGGCGTATCCTGGCGCCGGGCTGGAGAGCGGGACTGGCGTTCTTCTCGTCGACGTTGACGCGCACCCGCGGCGGCAATTCCGAATCCGAGGGCGCGAGAAGCAGGCGCACGGCCTTTCTCGAGGGCAGTTTCTGGACAGTCTCGATCCGGGCCTCGAACGCGGCCATGCGCGCGCGCTCGATCCGAGGTGCGTCCGCGCGTTCGGCTTTGAACCAGACGAGGCCACAGCCAAGGCAAGCGACAAGGAAAAAGACAGCCGACGCTCGGGCGAAGCGCGTTTCGGGGGCGAGCGCAACGGCAACGGCGGCCAGCGCTGTGCAGGTGAGCAGGAAACCGATCCAGGCCGCCTGGTCCGGGAGCGCGAACCATGCGGCGACGCCCGTACCGAGGCCGACCGGAAGCCACAATGGAAGCTGATCGCGCTCCGCCTCGAAAAGAGTCTCGATACGGGGCACGAGCCCGGACCACCACCGCACGATACCGGACGTTACGCCGGATGCGGGCAGACCGGGCTGCGCGGCCGTGGCCATCACCGCATTGTTCTTGCGTCAGGCCGGCGAGGCTCTCGTCGCGAGACCGCTTCGACGGTTTGCCTTCCGAAAGGCCGGCCGGTGCGACTCGGCCTGCGGCTGTTGCCCGCTTGAACCGCTGTGCTAGGGGCGCTGCAACCCGACACCTGTCCATCCTTGGAGAGTTCGCGCTTGAGCGCAAGTATTCCCCCCGTTGTCACCCGCTTCGCGCCCTCGCCGACCGGCTTCCTTCATATCGGCGGCGCGCGGACTGCGCTCTTCAACTGGCTGTTCGCGCGCCACCACGGCGGCAAGTTCCTGTTGCGGATCGAGGACACCGACAAGGCGCGCTCCACGCAGGCGGCGATTGACGCGATCCTGGAAGGGATGCGCTGGCTGGAGCTGGATTGGGACGGCGACACGGTCTTCCAATCCACTCGCGCCACGCGTCACGCCGAGGTCGCACACCAGTTGCTCGCCAGCGGCAACGGCTATCGTTGCTATGCGACCTCCGAAGAGTTGCAGGCGATGCGGGCCGAACAGCGCGCCAACAAGCAGCCGCAGCGATATGACGGCCGCTGGCGCGAGCGGGAATGCGGGCCGGAACAGGAAGGGCTGCCGTTCGCGGTACGGCTGAAAGCCCCGCGTGAGGGCGAAACGGTGATCGAGGATGCCGTGCAGGGCCGCGTCGTCGTCCAGAATAGCGAGCTGGACGACATGATCCTGCTGCGATCCGATGGAAGCCCGACCTACATGCTGGCGGTTGTTGTCGACGATCACGACATGGGCGTTACCCACGTGATCCGCGGCGACGACCATCTCAACAACGCCTTCCGCCAGCTCGGCATCATCGATGCGATGGGCTGGCCAAAGCCCACTTATGCGCACGTCCCGCTGATCCACGGGGCGGACGGCGCCAAGATGTCCAAGCGCCACGGCGCAACCGGCGTGATGGACTATGACGAGCTCGGCGTCCTGCCCGAGGCTTTATCCAACTACCTGCTCCGGCTCGGCTGGGGGCATGGCGACGACGAAATCATCGCGCGTGATGACGCGGTGCGCTGGTTCGATCTGGCGGGCGTGGGCCGCTCCCCTTCCCGCTTCGACCAGAAGAAGCTCGAGAATCTCAACGGCCACTATATACGCGAGGCTTCGGATGACCGCCTGGCCGACCTCGTCGCGCCGCGGATCGAGGCCGCGCTGGGCCAACAGCTCTCGAACGGAGACCTCGCGCTCCTCACCCGGGCGATGCCGGAGCTGAAGCCGCGCGCGAAGGACCTGAACGAGCTCGCCGAGGCCGCTTCATTCCTGTTCAAGCCACGCCCCTTGGACGTGGACGAGAAGGCCGCCGCCCTGCTACAGGGTCCAGCCAGGGACCTGCTCGCCCTTCTTCATACGGCGCTTGGCCAAGCGCCCGAATGGAGCCTGGAGGCGACGGAGCAGGCCGTGCGTGGGGTGTCTGTTGGTGCCGGCGTCAAGCTCGGCCAGGTGGCGCAGCCGCTCCGCGCGGCGCTCACCGGCCGAGCGACCTCGCCGGGCATTTTCGATGTGCTGGTGCTGCTCGGGCGGGAGGAAAGCCTCGCCCGCATCGCGGACCATATGAACAAAGGGGAGCAATAGGATGGCGGACAGCGCAAGCCTCAAGGTCGGAGGAAAGGACTACAGCTTCCCGCTCCTGTCAGGGTCCGTCGGGCCCGACGTGATCGACGTTCGCAAGCTCTACGGACAGACGGGGCTGTTCACCTACGATCCGGGCTATACCTCGACGGGAAGCTGCGAGAGCGCGATCACCTATATCGATGGCGATGAGGGCATCCTGCTCCACCGCGGCTACCCGATTGACCAGCTTGCCGAGCATTCGACCTTCACCGAAGTCGCCTACCTGCTGCTGAACGGCGAATTGCCCGACAAGCAGGAGCTGGACAACTTCACCTACACGATCACGCGGCATACGATGCTGCACGAGCAGCTGCTCGGCTTTTACCGCGGCTTTCGGCGTGACGCGCACCCGATGGCGGTGATGTGCGGCGTGGTCGGGGCGCTCTCCGCTTTCTATCATGACTCGACCGACATCACCGATCCCAAGCAGCGCATGATCGCCAGTCACAGACTGATCGCCAAGATGCCGACGATCGCCGCCGCGGCTTACAAATATTCGGTCGGCCAGCCTTTCATGTATCCGCAGAACAACCTGTCCTACACCGGCAACTTCCTGCGCATGACCTTCGGCGTTCCCGCCGAGCCCTATGAGGTCAACCCGGTCGTCGAACAGGCGATGCGGCGCATCTTCATCCTCCATGCCGACCATGAGCAGAATGCCTCGACCTCGACGGTGCGGCTGGCCGGCTCCTCGGGCGCCAACCCGTTCGCCTGCATCGCGGCCGGCATCGCCTGCCTGTGGGGCCCGGCCCATGGCGGCGCCAACGAAGCCGCGCTCAACATGCTGCGCGAGATCAAGACGCCCAACCGCATTCCGCACTATATCGCGCGCGCCAAGGACAAGGACGATCCGTTCCGGCTGATGGGCTTCGGCCACCGCGTCTACAAGAACTTCGATCCGCGTGCGAAGGTGATGCAGCGGACCGCCGAGGAGGTGCTGAACGAGCTCGGCATCACCGATCCGATCTTCGACGTCGCCCGCGAGCTCGAGCAGATCGCGCTCAGCGACGATTATTTCATCGAGAAGAAGCTCTACCCGAACGTCGACTTCTATTCGGGCGTGATCCTCTCCGCGATCGGCTTCCCGACCTCGATGTTCACCGCCTTGTTCGCGCTCGCCCGCACCGTCGGCTGGGTCGCGCAGTGGAACGAGATGATCTCGGACCCCGACCAGAAGATCGGCCGCCCCCGCCAGCTCTACACGGGCCCGACGCAGCGGGACTATGTGCCGGTGGATCAGCGCTGAGGTTTTCCCCCTCGTCGGAGCGATTTGAGCCGGTGAACCCTTTCCGGCGCTAGCGGTTAGGGCGACATGCGCCCCGACCTATCACAAGCTTCCGACCCGCGACCGCTTGTGCGCGACGCGTTCCGTTTCGCGTTGGAGCGCTTCGACTTGAATCGTCCGGCCCTGATCCTGGGCCATTTCGATGCGGACGGTCTTTCTGCAGTCGCGATCCTGAAGCGGGCGCTCGACCACGCCAGGCGCGACTCCGACATCCGCCTAGTCGGCAAGGGCGAGAACCCCTGGTCGCCCGTGATCCGACGCGAGCTGGAGGAGCGCAGACCCGGCGGGCTGATCGTCGTGGATTTAGGCGTGCGCGAGGGCGCGATCGCCCCTGGTGTTCCAACGATAATCATCGATCATCATGTTCCGAGCGGAACGCCGGGCGACGCGGTCGTGATCAGCGGCAACCGCCTTGAGCCGGAGCCGACCTCCGCCCTCCTCGCATACTGGTGCGCGCAAGCGCTTGGCGATGCGCACGACCTCGTCTGGCTCGCGGGGCTCGGGCTGATCGGCGACATGGCCGAGGCCGCCGGCTTCCCGGAGATGGCGCAAGCGCAGCAGCGCTACGGCAAGACGGCGCTTCGCGATGCGGTGTCGCTGATCAATGCGCCGCGCCGAGCAGCCGCCGCCGATGCCGGCCCGGCGCTTGAGCTGCTGCTGAAGGGCGACGGCCCCAAGGACGTCACCTCCGGCAGGTATCCGGAAACGGCCGCCCTCTTGGCCGCCAAGGAAGAGGTGAAAGGCGAGCTCGACATCGCCAAGCGGGTCGGACCCAAGGTCCGCGACGAGGTGGCGCTGATCCGGTTCCACTCGCCTTGCCAGATCCACCCCCTGATTGCGCAGCAATGGCGCGGGCGGCTCAAGGACAAGGTCGTGCTCGCCGCCAATACCGGTTACCGGCCTGGCTGGGTCCACTTTGCCGCCCGCACGGCCACCGATCGCAACCTGATCGACTTCCTCGCGAAGCGCCGCCCCAGCGGGGCCGACGAGAATTACGGCAGCGGCCACGCTCAGGCGACAGGCGGCGCGCTGCGCCCGGACGACTGGAACCAGTTCGTCCGCGAGCTCGGCTTTCCCGAGGAGCAATTATGACCGACGCCGTCCCTGCCCGCCCGCTCCGGCTCGGCTTCCCCGTCAAGGTGATGGGCCGGCCGGACCTCAAGTCCAACGACACGCGCGGCTGGCGCAAGAATCCGCACCTCAAATGCTCGCTCGAGCATGTCGACAGGATTCTCGACTATCTGGCCAAGGTCGGGATCGACTTCTACCGCTTGTCGTCGGACCTGGCGCCTTACGCCACCCATCCGGACATGCCGCAATTCCACAACATGGTCGCCGAGAGCGATGCCGAGCTGGCCGCCTTCGGCGCCAAGGCGCGCGAATACGACATTCGGCTGGGCTTTCATCCGTCGCAATATGTGTTGCTGAATGCACCCAACCCGGAGCTCACGCGCAAGAGCATCTGGGACCTATCGAGTCAGGCCGAGATGCTGGACCGGATGGGCATGGGGCCGGAAGGCGTGCTCGTCACCCATGTAGGCGGCGTCTACGACGATCGGGAGGCGAGCCGCGCGCGCTGGATCGAGGGCTGGGAGCAATGCCCTGACCATGTGCAGCGGCGGCTAGTGCTGGAGAATGACGACGTCCGCTTCTCGGCCGCCGACGTGCTCTGGATTCATGAGCGGACCGGGGTGCGCTGCGTGTTCGACTACCAGCATTTCTGGTGCTTGAACCCGGAGCGGCTGGAGATGCGTCCGACGTTGGAGAAATTCCTCGCCAGCTGGCCCCAAGGCGTCCGGCCCAAGATTCACTTCTCCTCGCCGCGAACGGAAATGCGCGAGGTGAAGCGCGCGATCACGGCGAAGCAGCGCGCCGCGGCCAAGGTGGGCAAGGTCAAAGGCCGCAAGGGCGAGGTCACAAAGGCGCCGGTCAAGGCAAGCGCAAGGGTCAAGACCGTGCTGCTGCCGCCGATCTGGACCGGCCACGCCGATTTCACCAACCCGTTCGAATTCGCGACCTTCATGCGCATGGCCGAAGGGCTGGAATTCGACGTCATGATGGAAGGGAAGTCCAAGGATCTCAGCCTGCTCAAGCTAAAGCCGGACCTGCTCCGCTTCGCGCCCGATGTGGCGGCGCGGTTCGGTATCTTCCCGGAAGATGCGGCGGAACTGGAAGCAGCTGAGAGAAAGCTGGACCAGGGTGTCGCGGCCGAGACCGACCCGGACGTCGATGAAGGTGGACTCGCCGAGGCTGCCTGATCTCGACGCCAGGACTGTTGTGAAGCTCGGGACAGCAGCCCTGCCCCGGATCATGTCCGGGGCGACGAGTGGCGGGGAACCCTTGCCCAGGGTGGCGCCAAAGTGAGCGCAACCAGAAGGATCGCTATCGCGCCCCAATAGAGCCGGTACAGCGAGAAGCTCTCCCCCGCCGTCCATTCCGTCTGCGGGTATACGGGCGTCTCGCCATACCGATACAACGGGTCCGTATAGCCGGTATATTCCATGGCCAGGCTCGCGATCAGCCACAGCACCATCAGCCCCCAGCCGGCGAGCTTGTTGGCACTGATCGATTGCAGAAACAGCGCCAGCACGCCGACCAGGATCCAATCGAACGCCTTGGGCAGCACATAACCGAGCAACAGGGCGCCAAGACCAGGAGCCGGCCTACCCGCCAGCGCCGGCACGATCAGCGCCGCCACCCCGCTCGCCGCGGCGAGTCCGATCAGCACGAGCGACAAGGCCAGCAGCTTCGGCAGCAGCAGCGCCGCGCGCGGCAGCGGCGTCGTGCCGATCAGCGGCTCGACCCGGTGCTCGCGCTCGCTCCACCACAATTCGCCCGCGAAGAAGATTGCGACCACCGTCGGCACCAGCAGGAAGGCCTCGATGAGGTTGCGGAGCGGATCGCCGGCCGGTGCGGTCCAGAGCGTCCGCGCGGCATGGGCAAGGCCCAGGGCGAGCAGGATGGCCAATACGGGGCTGCCAGTCAGCTGCCTGAGCTCCAGCCGCGTCCGCGCCCGATATTGCGCGAGCCTGGTTGTCCGCCCGAAGCGCCGGGCCGGGAGCCGCCCGGCCTGCGCTGGCGCCGCTGACACTTCCGCAAGCACTGGCCGATGCGTCGACTGGCGGGGCCGGAAGCGCAGGGCCGCCGCCGCGATCAGTGCGGCGCTCAGCATCAGCCAGATCGCGCGGTTCAGGAGCAGCGTGCCCTCACCTTGCTCCAGCGCTGCAAAGCCGAACGGCTCCGCCAGGGCAGGCACGCCGCCGTCCCGACCGGCCCCGTAAAGGATCAGCAGCACCACCGCGCCGATCAGGGTGCCATTCATCGACCGCGTCGCCGTGGCCAGTCCGAAGAAGAAGGCCGCGCTGATCAGCAGATTGGGCAGAGCCAGGACGAGCAGGCCTCGGACATAGCTCCCGCCGTCGAACCCTGTCGTCAATGCCGGGTCCGTCCAGGGCAGGAAGGGGCTGGCGATCAGGGCCGCCGGCACGCTGAGATAGCATAGGACGGTCGCGAGATAGCCCCCCAGAAATCGGCCGAGCAGATAGTCGCGCCGCCGCACCGGGGCCGACCGGATAATCGGCGCGAACCCGGTCATGTCGTCGCGCAGCACGGCATCGGCGACGAAGGCGGCGGCGGTGAACATGTAGAAAAGCGACCACAGAAGGTGCGTGCGCACGACCAGTGCGCCTCCGCGCTCCGCGCCGATGCCGACCCGCAACTGCTCGTTCGAGAGCGCGCCGACCACCATCAGCGTCGATATCGCGAACACGATCCAGAAGACGTGGCTGGTGCGCTGCTGGCGAAGTTCGAACGCGGCGATGCGAAGCAGCATGGCGCGAGAACGGGCGTCAACCGCTTCCGCTCCGCCCTTGCGAGACCCGGGCGCGAAGGCCCATAAGGCACGTGCACCTTGAGGGGGAGATCAGATGGCGCTCAAATCCATTCTGGGGCGGCTCGGGCTCGGCGGCGCGCAGATCGATGCCATCCTCGACGACCATCAGATCGAGCCGGGCGACACCGTTTCCGGCACGCTCCACATCCGCGGGGGCGAGGATGGCAAGACGGCCAGCCGCGCGGTGATCGAGATCGTCGCCCGCGTGGTCCACAGGATGGGCGACGACGAGCATCATGTCGACGAGGCCATCGCCGGTGTTCAAATTCCCGGTCCCTTCCCCCTCGGCCGGGACCATGAAGTGCCGTTCAGCATCGAGCTGCCGCTGCACGCGCCTGTGACCAGCATCGGCGGCCAGAATTTCGTCTGGCTCCGCTCAGGCCTGGACGTGCCCTGGGCGATCGACCCCAGCGACACCGACGGGCTCGAAGTGTTCCCGAACCAGGCCCAGGCCAATGTGCTGCACGCAATGGAAAGCCTCGGCTTTCGCCTCGCCAAGGTGGACATCGAGCCGCGCTCCAGCTGGTTCGGCCGCAAATGGGTGCAGGAATTCGAGTTCCGACCCACTCATCACGGCCAGTTCCGCTTCGATGAAGTGGAGATCGTGTTCGAAAACCAGCGCGGCTCCCAAGTCGAGCTGTTGATGCAGCTGGACCGCTCCGCCCGGGGCCTGGGAGGATTCCTGATGGAGCTCACCGACAGGGACGAGAGTTGGATTCACGCCCATGTCGACGCGAGTAGCGCCGCTTCGGCCGCCGCCTCGCTCCGGCACGCGCTCGGCTGATCTTCGAAGGCCGCGTCTTTGCCGTTGACGCGGGCCGGAGGCCCAGATTAACTTTTAACTCAAATGAAGTCGTGCCCGAGACTTAGGCGGGATTGCGAACAAGGGGAGCAGACATGGCCGTTTTTGTGGTATGTGGGGCTGGATTCCGCGCGAGAGGAACTCGCGGCGCGGCTTGAGGAGATGGCGACCAGCACGGCGATTGCGGGCCTCCTTGACGTGGGAAGGATGCGCGACGCGGTTGCAAACTGGCCAACAACGGGTCTGGAAGAACCCGACGTGGAGCGACTTTATCGATTTGCATTGCTACGGGCTATCGCAGTTGCCCGCTTCGTCACCAAAGCGACCGGCGAAAGCGGCTGAAGTCAATTCAAGCCGCAAGCCTCAGGAATGGCACCGGCGCGGTCGGCTTCAGGACGATCGGCCTGTCGACGTTCGCCTCGAACAACTCGCCGTCCAGGATCACGCTTGACCGGTCGCCCTCGATGCGGATTTCGTCACCGCGTTCGAAGAAGACGCCAGTGAGTTTGTCGCGTCCAAGCTTGCCCAGGACAGCCGCGACCACCGCGCGAAGGAGCGCCATCGGGCTGCGCTCCACCATGATCAATTGTAGAGCGCCGCCGCCAAGGGCCGCGCGGTCGGGCATGTGGCTCCCGAGCAGCAGCCGCTCCAGAGTAGTCACCATCAGCAGCGAGAAGCGGCCCTGGTGTTCGCCATGCTTCAGGACGGAAACGCGAACCGGCCGCGGACTGGGCGGCAGGAAAGCGCCCTTGATGCCCAGAAGGAGGGAGATCAGGGTCGCGAGCGCAGTCAGCAAGTGGCTGAAGCCGTTAGGCAGGCCGAGCGGGTAGATCTTGTGCCGGCAAAAGAGGATGGTGTCGGCAAGGCCGGCGCCGCCCAGGAACATGCCGAGCACTGGCCTGCCGCTCGCGCTGCCGTGGGTAAGGGAGATCAACTCCCGGCTGACGATGTGCGGAACCATGTCGGTGCGCGCGAGCTCCAGAACCCGCTCGAGCGCGGCAATAGGATCGCCGCCCGCGCCGAGATCGAGTGCAATGAGGTTCGTCTTGCCGTTCGGCAGAACGGCGACGGGAGGCGGGTTCGCGCCGAAATGGCCGCCATGATAGAGTTCGGTCAGCGCCGCCTGGACGGTGCCGTCGCCGCCATTGATCACCAGCACCTTCGGCTTGACCCGGGCGATCGTCCTCAGCGCCTGACCGATCTGATCCACCTGCTCCACTTCATAGTGGAAGATGTCGCGGTGCTCGGCGCAAAAGCTCCTCACCCGTGGAAGCAATGACCTGTTCCCGGTTGATCGCGGATTTGAAAGAAGCGCGACCCGGGCCATCCGATCAGCTCTTAGCCACCGGTCCGACCGAGAAACCCTGCCGGTAGTTTAAAACGACATTCAGCGAACGAACTCCGTTGCCGACCGGAACCGCGACCTGGCTGAAGCTCGGCTTGAGCTTGAGCAGGCTCAGCTTCGGATTGCGCGAGAAACCGCCGCCATCCGACCAGTCGCCCGACTTGTTGTCACCGTCCGTGTCGTGGCGCACGGCGATGGCATAGGTGCTCGGGCCGGGCAGAGCGACGCAGATCGGCATGGACCCGCCGGTGACCGGAAGATCGATGCGGCGGACCCGCTGGCCCTTCACGAGGAAATTCGAGCTATTGTAAATCTGCACGCGCACGCGGCCGCTGCGCGACTTGAACCCGCTCACATTGACCAGCACCGCCGGCTGGCTCGAGCCGGCCCGGCACGAAGCCGCATCGGGGCCGAGCGCAGCCTGAGCGGGCGTCGCCGGCGCGACGAACGCAAGCCCGGCGGCTGCGATCGGTAGCATCAGTTTCGACATGACCTTTCACGCTCCTGGAGCTATGCCACGCCAGCCTAGGCGCAGCATGGTGGTGTTCGCCCCCATGACATCCATCTAGGAAGCTGTTGCGGCCAAATTATGGTCATGGAGCGTCAAGAAGTTGAGATTGCTGACTCGCGTCGACCGCTATCTTGCTCGGCTGATCTTCGTGCCGCTGCTCGCGACGCTGACGCTGGCGGCCATGCTGCTGCTGCTGGACAAGATGCTTCGCCTGTTCGACTTCGTGGTCAGCGAGGGCGGGCCGGTCAACATCGTCTGGCAGATGCTCGCCAATCTCATCCCGGAATATCTCGGGCTCGGCATTCCGATCGGACTCATACTCGGCATCCTGATCGCCTTTCGGAAGCTGGCGCTTTCATCTGAGCTGGACACGCTGCGGGCCGTCGGGCTCGGCTACGGACGGTTGCTGCGCGTGCCATACATGTATGCGGTCGCACTGGCGGCGCTGAACCTCGCAATCGTCGGGTTCGTCCAGCCAAAGGCCCGGTACGCCTACGAGGAACTGCGTTTCGAGCTTCGTTCGGGCGCGCTGGGTGCGACCATCAAGGTCGGCGAGTTCAACCGGCTCGGCCGGCGCATGGTGCTCCGGGTCGAACGCAGCGACCAGGACGGCCGGCATCTGCACAACGTCTTCGTGCGTGCGGAAACCCGGGACGGCCGCTCGCTGGCCGCTACAGCGGATCTCGGTACCTTTCTCGCCACCAGGGATGATGAAACCATCGTGCTGAGGCTGCTACGCGGGCGGCTTGTCCATGACGCGCCCAGCTACAAGGCGCCGCGAGTGCTGAGCTTCGAGCAGCACGACCTGCCGATCGACCTGCCCGCGATCGAGGCCTTCCGCGGGCGTGGCGACGGCAACGACGAGTTCACCTTGCCCGAACTCATCCAGCTTGGCGGATCCGATGCGACGCCCGAGAAGCTGCGCGACTCCGCCCGCGCCAACTTCCACTTCCGGATGGTGGAAGTCGCAATGATGCTGCTGCTGCCGCTTCTTGCCGTGGCGCTCGCTGTCCCGCCCAAACGCAGCACCTCCGGCCTCGGCATCTTCCTGTCGATCGTAATGGTGGTGACCTATCACAAGGTCAATCAGTATGCCGAGCAAATGGCCGCGCAGGACCGGTTCGATCCGGTGATCGCGCTTTGGACTCCATTCGCGCTGTTCGCCCTGTTGATCCTGTGGATGTACTGGACACTGGCGCACAAACCGGGCGGCCAGCCGATCGGCGCGTTGGAGCGCGTCTTCGCCAAGGCGGGCAAGGCGGTCGGCCGGCTGCTCCCGTTCGGCCGGCGCGATACGCTTGCTCCCGCCGAATGATGAACCTGCGATTCTTCCCGTCCAGGCGCATCGCCCTTTACATGGCGAAACTGTTCGTATTGCGCAGTCTGGCCGTTCTTGCAGCCTTGGTCATCGTCCTCCAGACGCTGGATCTGCTCGGAGAATCGGGCAAGATCCTGCGGGTCGCGGGCAATGGAGATGCTGAGCTCTGGCACTATGTGTCATTGCGCATTCCCCAGCTCATCGCGCGCTTCCTCCCCTTTTCCGTGCTGCTGGGGACGCTGATCACGCTGGCGACGCTGAACCAGAATAGCGAGATCGTGAGCATGAAGGCGGCCGGAATCTCGGCGCACCAGATTATCGCCCCGCTTGTTTTGGCAAGCCTGTTGATCGCAGCTGTCACCTTCGTCTTCCAGGAACGGGTCGTGACTCGGGCAAGCGCGACGCTCGCGGCCTGGCAAGCGGTCGAGTACGGGCCGATCCCGCCGAACAGCGGCGTCGCGAACAATGTCTGGGTCCGCAACGGCGATGACCTGATCTTCGCGGCGACGGTTGCAGGCCGTGGTCCGGCGACCCGCCTGAGCAACGTCAAAGTATATGATCGGGAGGGTGGCACCCTGGTCAGGATGATCGAGGCTCCGCAGGCCAGGGCGGCCGACGGCGGGTGGCTGATGGAGAAGGCCGTGTTGTTCGACGTCTCGACCACAGCCGAGCGCGCCCTGCCGTCGCTCCTCGTCGCGCGAGGCGTCGATCCGACGCAGTTCACGCTGGCCAATGTCGACCCTGACGAGCAGGATTTTCGGACCTTGCAGGATTCCATCCGGCAGATGGAGGCGGCGGGCCGCGCCACCGGGCCGCTGCAGGCAGGGCTTTGGCACAAATTCTCCGGGCCGCTTTCGGCCGTGCTAATGCCGCTGCTGGCGGCAGTGGCGGCCTTCGGCCTTGCCCGTTCCGGCCAACTCGCCCTTCGCGCGGTAATCGGGATGGCTCTGGGCTTCGCCTATTTCGTGGCGGACAATTTCGCCCTCGCGATGGGTAATTTCGGCGCCTACCCCCCCCTGCTTGCCGCCTGGGCTCCGTTCGTACTGTTTCTGCTGATTGGAGAGACGGTCCTGATCCGAACCGAAGAGTGAGCGTCAGCCGAAGCGACGTGGCCCGAGGCGCCGGCTTGGCAGGACTCGCCCGGGCCGGCGCGCTGATCGAGGCGCTCGCGCAACCGCTCTTCACCTGGCTATTCGGACTCGCCGGCTACGGCCTTTATGTCGTGCTGTGGGGCGCGATCAATCTTCTCTCAAACCTGCTTGACCTGTCCATGACCGCCGCCCTCCAGCGCGTCGTGCCAGCGGCAAGGGACGAGGCCGAGGCGCATGGCGCGGTCAAGATCGCGATGCTTGGAGCCCTGATCCCCTCCACCGTCGCGGCTCTAAGCATCTTCGTCATGGCGGACGCGATCGCGCCGCTAATCTCTGCCGCGCCGGAGGATCGCGCGACCCTGCCCTTCACGATCGCGCTGTTCGCGCCGGCGCTGCCGCTCTGGGTGTTCGTCGAGGTTGCGACCTCCGCCGCCCGCGCCCGCCGCGCGTTCGGTCCGGAGATCCGGTTGCGCATCCTGTGGGAGCAGGTCGCCCGGATCGGCTTCGCCCTGGGCTTCTTCGCGGTTGGCCTGGGCAGCACCGGGCTTGTCGCGGCCCATCTTTGCTCGCTCGCCCTCACCGCCTTGCTCTGCGTCCCTTTGCTGGCGCGCTATTATAACCTCGAGCTGCTCTTGCGTGCACCGATCTCGGCGCCGCTTGCCCGCCATCTGCTCGGCACAGGGGTGGCGCTCCTGCCCGCTGCGCTCGCCAGGCGTCTCTTGATCGATGCTCCGCCGCTCGTCCTGAACCTGATGCTTCCAGGAACCCGCGGCGCGGTCGCGGCCGGCCTGTTCGAAATCGCGCGCAAAATCTCCACCATCCCGCTCATCGTCCGTCAGGCTTTCCAATATGTGATGGCGCCGCTGTCCTCGGCGCAGGCCCAGGTCGACCGGGCCCAGATCGCCCCGCTTTATCGTTTCGCCAGCCGCGTCTCGACCGCTCTCGTGATACCGCTCTCCGGGCTCCTCGTCTTCGCCGGCGCAGACATCCTGAGCCTCTACCGCCCCGAAGCCGCGGCCGCGCTGCCCATCCTCACCCTGCTGGTCGCCGCCCGCGCCGCCGAAGCGGTGGTCGGCCCCGCGACGCCGATCGTGGAGATGACCGGGCATCGAATGCTGCCGCTACTCAACAGCCTCCTCGGCGCGGGATTGTGGGCATGTCTGGCATGGCTGCTGGTCCCGAAGCTGGGTCCGCTTGGAATGGGCCTGGCCGTTTCGGCGGCAACCATCGCAATCGCTTATGCCGCGACGCTCGAACTGCGGATCAGCGACGGGCTGTCCCCGTTCGACCGCCGCCTTGCCGCCGGCCTTGCAATCGGGCTGGTTGGCGTCGCTCTCATGGCGAGCGCCGAGTCACTGACGGGCGGCCCCGTCCGGTTCGGGTCCGTGCTGGTGGTGTGGGCGGTCACGAGCTGGCTTGCGCTGCGACATGGGCTCGCCCGCGGGGATCGGGAAGCGCTGGGCGGGTTGTCGCGGCGGTTGCGGCTCGTCTGAGCCCGCCACTCTTCCGGTAAGCGGCCCAAAAAGCGCCTTATTGCGATTTCATGACGACGAGCCATATATTCAGCAGCGGTCTCGAACCGCACCGGGGCGGAAAAGTCGAGGAATATCAGTGAAGAGCACGACATCCACAGGCTTTTGGAATCGCTCGCATCATCTCGACAAGATGACGCTGAAAGAGCTGATCGGGGCCTATTTCAGCTATCCGGCCATTATCGCCTATCTGGCGCTCTCGGCCGTGGCGATTGGGCTCTACGCTTGGCGTCCGGCGCCCCTGGTGAACACGCTTGCCGCGATCACGGTAGCGACTTTGGTCTATCCGCTTGTCTGGTACGTGCTCCATCGCTGGGTGCTGCACAGCCGCTGGATGTTCAAGATGCCGCTGCTGGCATCGACCTGGAAGCGCATCCACTACGATCATCACCAGGATCCGAATCACCTGGAAGTGCTGTTCGGCGCGCTCCACACGACGCTCCCGACGATCGCGATCGCAACGGCCCCGATCGGCTATGCCATTGGGGGCTTCGGGGGAGCCGCGATCGCGTTCGCGACCGGGCTGCTCACCACCTGTTTTTACGAGTTCTGCCATTGCATTCAGCATCTGGCGTACAAGCCCAAGTCCAAGTGGCTGGCCGAAATGAAGAAGCGCCACATGGCGCATCATTTCCACGACGAGACCGGCAATTTCGGGATCACCACCTTCTTCTGGGACAAGCTGTTCGGGACCCATTACGACCGCGCGGAGCGGCCAACCAAGAGCCCGACCGTGTTCAACCTCGGCTACACGCCCCAGGTGGCGGAGAAGTGGCCGCATGTGGCACGGCTGTCGGGCGGAGTGGCAACCGGACACCCAAGGAAGCGCGACGCGCAGTAGAACGGGCCGCCCGTGCTTGCATGTCGGCACGCCTCCTGTAGTGCCGAGCTTCCAGAATGGCCGATCTCCTCCCCATCCTCGAGACAATGGAAAACCGCTGGATGCGGGCGTGGGTGGGCCGTGACCTCCGCACCCTGAAGGGATTGACCTCCCGGAAGTTCATGCTGCTCATCGGATCGAAGCCGTGCGTGATCCTCGACGCGGCAAGCTGGGTCGAAGCCGCGACGACCCGCTACCTTTGCACATCCTATCGGTTCGGCGACGTGTACGCGCGCGATCTGGGTTCGGTCGCTCTGTTTGCATCCGAGCTCGAGGTTCAGGCGACGATGGACGGCCATGACTGGTCCGGGCGCCTGTGGGTCACGGACCTTTGGCGCAAGACCGGGGTTCGGCGCGGCTGGCGGATGATCGAGCGCGTCCTCTCCCGGCCGGAAGACAATCCGCAGGTGCCGAACGCCATTCGCTCGCTGCAGCTCTGGCGGTAAGGTAGGCAGCCGCCATTGAACCTTCGGCGCACGTGCCCGCTGGTTGAGGAGCATCATGATGGAAGTTGCCGGTTCCGGGTCCGAGCCGTCCCTGTCGCGAAGGCTTGTGCTCGCGGGGGCGCTCGCATCCGGGGCGCTGACGTTCCTTGGCTGCTCCCCCTCCGGCGCTCCAGAGGCGGAAGAGGAGCAAGCGAAGAACAACTCCCCACGCACTTCAACTTCCCGTCTGGCGATGACCGTATACCGGGATCCGAGCTGCGGATGCTGCCAGAACTGGGCGAAGATCGCGCGCGACGCGGGTTATCAGGTGTCGGTTCGCGACGACCAGGACATGCCTGGAGTGAAAAGACGGCTCGGGGTTCCGGAAGCGCTGGCCTCCTGCCACACCGCCGAGGTCGACGGGCTTGTCATCGAAGGCCACGTACCCCTGGAGGAGGTCGCGCGGCTGATCCGAGAGCGGCCCGCAGGCGTGAAGGGTATCGCTGTCCCCGGCATGCCGATCGGATCGCCCGGCATGGAAGTGCCGGACGGGACCATTCAATCATTTCAGGTGATCGCGTTCGACGGCGCGGGAAACGTGTCGGTTTTCAGGACGTGAGCGGCGCCTGAGCCAAGCTCTCGAAACTGTTCAGGAAGTCGGCTTGCGAGGCGGGCGGCCGCCGCGCGGCCCTGGGCGCTGCGGCCGATTGGGCCCCCCCGGCTCCCGGCGGGGCGGCGGCCGCCGATTGTCGCGCGGTCCTTCCCGGGTCGCGGGACGTGGCCCGTCCCGGGGCCCATCCCGCGGGCCGGGAGGCGAGCGCGTTGGCGCGGGCTGGCCGGGTGAAACGCTGTAGCCTTCCTTCAGCAAACGCGTGAACGCCGCGCGCAAGCTCGCCTGAATGCTGGCCTGGAGTTCCGGCGGCAGGTCCGCCAGAGTGGTATTGGCGTGAATAGCATTGAGGTCACGCAGGAGCGTGTTCGGAAGCCCCTTGGAGGCCGCTTTCAGCGCGACAACCCCATCGATCACGGCGGCGAACAGGATGTCCTGCATCACATCTGTGGCGGACCGTGTCATGTCGTCTCTGCTTTCCCCGGGGAATGGTGGCCGGATTTGCCGCGTTTGAACAGGTGCAGGGCGGCTACGATCAACGCGCCGACCACCAGGCCCACAATGCCGGCACCGATGGCGAACACCAGCCACTCAACGAAGCCGCCTGCGAACGGGGCTGCCGTCCCGGCATCCACCGAGAGATGGTGCAGCCACTCGGGAAAGCGGGTTAGGTGATATTCTTCCGCGCCGTGCACGATGATGCCGCCGCCGACCCAGATCATCGCAGCCGTGCCAATCGCGGACAGCGCCCCGAGCAGCACCGGCATCAGGCGGACCATGCTGCGACCCAAAGCGGCCGAAGCACTGCTCCGGCGCTGCGCGAGATGAAGGCCGATATCGTCCATTTTGACGATGAGAGCGACCACGCCGTAAACGCCGACGGTCACCGCGAAGGCGACCAGCGCCAGGCTGGCAGTCAGCGGCAGGACATTCGCGCTGGTGATGGCGACGCGCTGGCCCGCTTCGGCCGCGCCTTGCGGACCGCCTGACGCCGTGGTGAGGTCGGCCAAGGCGATCGCCATGATCTCGGCCGAGAGGATAAGATCGGTCCGGATCGCGCCGCCGATCTTCTGCTCCTCGATTACGGCATGGTCGATCGGGCCGGTCTCGGCCGCGTGAACCGCCTCATCGCCGCCATGGTGACCTTGAAGCCGGTGAGCGAGCTTCTCCACACCTTCGAAGCAGAGATAGGCGCCTCCGATCATCAGGATCGGGGTAATCGCCCAAGGCGCGAAGGCTGAAAGCAGCAGCGCTGCCGGCAGAAGGTAAAGAAGCTTGTTCTTGAGCGAGCCGCGCGCAATCCGCCAGATGATCGGCAGTTCGCGCTCCGGATGGAAGCCGGTGACGTAGCTGGGGGTGACGGCGGTATCGTCGATCACCACGCCGGCCGCCTTGGTCCCGGCCTTGCCGGCGGCGGCGCCGATGTCGTCGATCGAGGCGGCGGCGAGCTTGGTGATACCGGCGATGTCGTCGAGCAGGGCTGCAAGTCCGGATGGCATGTCGCTTTCAACGCATCTGAACGTGAAAAGCGCAAGTGAGAAACGGCTCAAAAGGTGTTGCACGGCGGATGGAGTGCGCCACCAGCCGGTGCCGCCTACTCGACTTGTCCGGGATGGACCGGTTAGTGATGGCGACATGAGCGCGTCCCCTGCCCTGTCCGCTTCGCCGGTGACCATCCGCCCGGTCGAGGAGGCCGCCGATCGAAAAGCGTTCGTCGATCTCGCCTGGACGCTCAACCAAGCCGACCCGAACTGGATACCGCCGCTCAAGACCGAAGTGCATGGTCTGATCGACCCGCGTACCAACCCCTGGTTCGAGCATGCCGAGGCGCGACTGTTCCTTGCCGAGCGGGATGGACAGGTGGTCGGGCGCATTTCGGCCCAGATCGACCAAGAAGTGATTGCCATGCCGGTGGAGCAAGGGGGCGGACCTGGAACCGGCAATTGGGGAATGTTCGAGGCGGCAGACGCCCGAGTCGCGGCCGAACTGATCGCCCGGGCTGAGGATTTCCTGCGCGGGCGACGCTGCCACCGCGCGATCGGACCGTACAGCCTGTCGATCTGGGACGAGCCGGGTTTGCTGGTCAGCGGTTTCGATCATCCTCCGACGGTGATGATGGGGCACAACAAGCCGGATTATCAGGACTGGATCGAGGCTGCCGGCTATAGCGGGGTCAAGGATCTCTACACCTACGAGCTGCAGATAACGCAGCCGCTGCCGCCGCTCATCCAGCGCATCGTATCCAGCGGCGAGCGCAATGAGCGCATCCGGATCCGGCATGTCGACAAGAAAAGGTTCGAAGAGGAAGCGGCGCTGATCCTCGGTATCCTGAACGATGCCTGGTCGGACAATTGGGGCTTCGTCCCCTTGTCGGACGAAGAGATCGCCTATGCCGGCAAGAAGTTGAAGCCGATCGTTTTCGAGGACCTGATCCGAGTGGCCGAGGTGGATGGCGAGCCGGTCGCCTTCATGATCACCCTGCCGGACCTGAACGAATTCACCCGCGACCTGAACGGGCGGCTGTTCCCGTTCGGCTGGGCGAAGCTGCTGCTTCGTCTGCGCAACCCCAAAGTCCGGACGATGCGGGTGCCGCTGATGGGGGTTGTGAAGCGGCTGCAGGCGACGCGACTCGCAAGTCAGCTCGCTTTCATGATGATAGAATATATTCGCCGCGACTCTGTCGCCCGATACGGGGCCACCCGGAGCGAGATCGGCTGGATCCTGGAGGATAACCAAGGCATGCGTTCGATCGCGGAGACGATCGAGAGCAAGATCAACAAAGTCTACCGAATCTACGAGAAGGCGCTTTAGGCAACCCTTGGCGGGCTTTCTCGTTCAGGTGCGGCCAGAACAGGAGCACGCGTCATGAAAGCCGGCTTTGCCTTCCCATTCCTGCTCCTGCTCGCCGGGTGCGGCGGCGGCCAGGACGCCCCCACCAACTCGATCGAGGATGTCGAGGAAGCGACGACTGAGATGGACCCGGCGGCGGCGCAAGCGGTCGAGCAGGCGATCGACAACGGCGCAAGCCCCCAGGAGGCGCTAGCGGCCGGCGGCAATGCCCAGGCAGGTACGGTGAGCGGCCCACAAGCCCCGGCCGACAGCAGCAAGGGAGCAAAGCCGCATGCGCCAGGCGATCCCGTGCCGCCACCCAAGGTGGATGCGCAGCCGCAATAATCGGCGGCTCAGGAGAGTTGCAACCACGCAACTAGCATCAGCAACCCCACAGCCACCGTCGCGCAACTCGCGATCAGCACCGCTCCTGCTGCAGCATCCTTGGCATGCTTGATCTCCTCGGCGACCTCCGGGTGCAGCAGGTCCATCAAATATTCGAGCGACGCGTTGATCATCTCGAGCGCCAGGACCATGCCGACGCACAGAGCGGCCAATGCCGCCCAGAGCGGACCGATAGGCAAAAGCGCTCCGACCACCAAAACACCAGCGGCGAAAGCGGATTGGGTCCGAAAGCTCCGCTCGCGGCTGAAGACGATGGTTATGCCAGCAACGGCATAGCCGAGCCGGTCAAGGAAGCTGCGGTTCTTGAAAGCGGCCGCTTTCGGGGGCGGCGCCAAGGGTCGGAGTTGCATGAGCATTCAGCTAATCCAGCCACATGCATCTGAAATCGCGCCGCCCGTGGTCAATTTGTGAGAAAGCGGTGCAGGAGCTCCGGTCAGCCCTCTGTATCGGCAAGACTGACCCAGGTCGGGGCATGATCGCTGGCTTTCTCGCGGCCGCGATAATCCTTGTGGACGCCGGCATCGAGCAAGCGATCCGCAGCCTGCGGGCTCAACATGAAATGATCGATCCGGAAGCCTGCGTCGCGCTGCCAGCAGCCGGCCGTGTAGTCCCAGAAGGTATAGATCGCGCCTTCCGGGTAGCGGGCGCGGATCGCGTCGGTCCAGCCGAGATTTGAGAGCCGACGAAACGCAGCGCGGCTCTCCGGCTGCATCAGCGCGTCATGAGCCATCGCCTTTGCCGAGAATACGTCGTCAGGCTCATCCGTGGGGATCACGTTCCAATCGCCGGCGAGCACCACCGGACGCTCCTCGGCCAGCAGCTCGCGGCTATGGGCGGTCAGTCGATCAAACCAGGCGAGCTTGTAGCTGAATTTCTCCGTCCCGACCGGATTGCCGTTTGGCAGATAGATGGAGGCGATCACCACGTCGCCGAGCTCGGCCTCGATATAGCGGCTCTGAAGGTCGTCCGGATCTCCGGGCAAGCCAATGCGTCGGAGCTTCGGCGTTTCACGGGCGAGTATAGCGACGCCGTTGAAGCCCTTCTGACCATGCCAGAGCGCCTGATAGCCCGCCGCTTCGATATCCTTGTTCGGGACCAATTCGTCGGCGCACTTGATCTCCTGGAGACACAGGAGATCGGGCTTCTGCTCTTCCAGATATTCGATGAGCCGCGGCAGGCGGGCGCGAATACCGTTCAGATTGTAGGTAACGATCTTCATCCGCTGCGCTTAGCGCGCGGCCAGGGCCACGTCATGCCGGAGTTTCGGCGGATGGTCGCCGATCAGCGCCAGCGCCGCTTGCGCGCTGCGGGCGCTCTGGCGCGTAATGATGACCTTCGTTCCAAAGTCCGTCAGGCCATAAAGCCGCTTGGCGAACTTGCGAGGAAACCGGATGCAGCCGTGCGAGGCGGGGTAGCCGGGTACATGCCCTGCGTGAAGCGCAACGCCGCTCCACGTGAGCCGCTGCATGTAAGGCATCGGCGCGTTGCTGTACTTGTTGGAACGGTGATGCACCTTCTTCTGAAGGATCGGGAAGGTTCCCGCAGGGGTCGCGTATCCACGCTTACCCGTGGAGACCGGCGAGGAATCGACCAGCTTGCCATCGTCGAAAACCCAGGCTTTCTGCTGGGGCAGGCTCACCAGGATCCGCACGCCGCGATCAGCTGGCGGTGGCTCTGCAGCTGCCGTGGAAGCGGGCTCGACCTTCGGGGTGGAAACGACCGCAGGCCAGGCGAGCGCAGCGAACTCGTACGGCAGCTGAGGCTGCGATGGCCGCTCGGCCGAGGTGTGGACATCGGCAGGTGCTGCATCGGGCACGGTCGCGCTGCCGAGCAGCACCGCGCAGAGGCCCAAGGTCAGCAATCTCCCTTTCATCGCGCGTCCCCACAGAACAAGGCAGTGCGCCCGGCCTGGTTAACGCCCGATCGGCGGGGTCGATCCGGTAAAGCCGAGGACGATGCGGATTGGCTAGACGGAGAAGCTGGTTCCGCAGCCGCACCCTGAGGCGGCATTCGGATTCGTGACCTGGAATGCGGCTCCGCCAAGGGATTCGACGAAGTCGACGGCCGAGCCGCGGACCAGATCCAGGCTGATCTCGTCGACCACCAGGGTCACGCCGTCTTGGCTGGTTGAACGATCGTCGGCTTCGATGCCGTCGGCCAGACCGAACCGATACTGAAAGCCAGCGCAGCCGCCGCCCTCGACCGAGAGCCGAAGGATCGGCGCCTTGCCCTGTCGCGTTGCGATGGCGGCGACCCGGGCCGCAGCGGCGGGGGTGAGCGCGATCTCCTGGGCTTCGGTCATTCCGGAAAGGTAAGCGTCGGAGAGCTTCCGGGCAAGGCTTGGCGTCAGCGGGCGCGATAGCCGCAGATAAGGCCGAACACGAAGACCATGAACAGCCCGAGCTTGATCTTGCCGTCGGGATCGTGCCAGCCGAGCAGCTGCCCGCCGAACAGGAACACTCCCAGGAAACAGCCAAGCGCGAGCGGCACCATTGCCTTCGATCCTCCGACAGGAACAGAGGCATGCCACCAGAGTAGTAAACGGGCCGTGAAGCTTGTGCGTTTTGCAGCTACCGGCCATAGGCTCGCCAGCCTTCCACCGCAACGGGAGCCCCATGAAAGCCCGCGTCTACGTGACCTTGAAGAACGGCGTCCTCGATCCGCAGGGCAAGGCCATTCACCACGCCTTGGAGGGGCTCGGCTTCAACGGCGTCAGGGATGTCCGTGCGGGGAAGCTGATCGAACTCGATCTGGACGAAGGAGTCGCGGATGGGGACATCGAGGCGATGTGCCGGCGCCTGCTTGCCAACATGGTCATCGAGAACTTCCGGATCGAACGGGCGTGAAAAGCGCGGTCGTGGTTTTTCCCGGCTCCAATTGCGACCGGGACCTGGCAGTTGCGCTTCGCGAGGTTACGGGGCGTGAGCCGGTCATGGTCTGGCACCGCGAAGCCGATCTGCCGGAGGGCCTTGACCTGATCGGTGTCCCGGGGGGCTTTTCTTATGGCGACTATCTGCGCTCGGGCGCGATGGCGGCACAATCGCGGGTGATGCGCGAGGTCGCTCGGGCAGCGGAACGGGGCGTGTCGGTGCTCGGCATCTGCAACGGTTTTCAAATCCTGGCCGAAGCGGGGATGCTGCCCGGCGCCCTGATGCGCAATTCGACGATCAGTTTCGTCTGCCGGGACGTCTCTCTGAGCGTGGAGAACAGCCAGCTTGCTTTCACAAGTCGCTACGAGGCCGGCGAGCGGATCACGATTCCTGTCGCCCATCATGACGGCAACTACCAGGCCGATCCGGAAACGCTCGATCGCCTGGAAGGAGAAGGCCGGATCGTGTTTCGCTATTCGGGCGAAGTAAACGGCTCTGCCCGCGACATCGCAGGTATCGTCAACGAAGCCGGCAATGTGCTTGGAATGATGCCGCATCCCGAGCGCGCCGTAGAGCCGGCGCATGGACGCACCGACGGGCGCAGAATCTTCGAGGGTCTGCTCGAAAGCGTCGGCTGAAGTCGTTCATGGCCCCTCATTCGGTCGCGATCCTCCGCACAAGTGGGTGTTGCGCAATTCGCTGGACGCCGCTTTGACCGCAAACTCCAAAAAAGTTGCGCGTCGGATTCCAACAGGAGACCAGTTTTGAAGCAGGATGCGACACTTCTCGTGGTGGACGACGAGGAGATTGTGCTCAAGATGACGGAGCATTCTCTGGAAGAAGGCGGCTATACCGTGGTTCGCGCACGGAGCGGCGACGAAGCCATTGCGCTACTGGAGGCCGGCAAACATGATTTCGCGGGGCTGATCACAGACGTTAATCTGGGCGCGGAACTGGACGGCTGGCGCGTGGCGCAACGGGCGCGGGAGCTGAAACCCAATCTTCCCATCGTCTACACGACAGGGTTCGCCAGCCGCGATTGGACCGCGCGCGGCGTACCCAACAGCATCGTTGTGCAAAAGCCTTTCTCGGTCGACGAGATCGTTGCGGCAATCTGGGCCCTGCTCAACGGGGTGGAGGTGTAAGCGCCGCGAGGTTTCGCCGTTGCCCGATCCGCGTTAAGATCGCGCACGGGCGCCCGTAGCTCAGCTGGATAGAGCACGAGCCTTCTAAGCTTGGGGTCGCAGGTTCGAGTCCTGCCGGGCGCGCCAGTTTATCGCTATTCCTGCTTACCTGGCCTAGGCGACGATAACGCTGAGGTACAAACGAGTCGGGAACGCCTCGCTCCAGGCATGTTCTCGGTGGCTAGGCTTGCCGAGCGGTGGACCTGCTCCGAGGGCCTGGTCGGCAGCATAACCTGGCGAGGCGGACTGGATCATGTCCGACTCGGGTCTCTCATTCGCCTCCCGCTCGCGAGGTGGAGAGATCGAACGCCCAGGCCCGCCGATCAGCCCGCCCGACGACGTGAACTAGTGGGACGAGGTTCTGGAGGTGCAAACCCCTCCGATGGCAATATCGGGAGGGACTACGTAGCACCATTTTTCGAGCGATTTGGTTTGCACCCGGAGCCTGACAAGCTCGCTTTCTATAGGCTTCGCGACGAATTTCGGAGACGGAGCCGAGACGCTGTCAGCGGCGAATGGCTAACCAGATGAAATGCCGTGGCCCCTTTCCGTTGCTTCTCGCGCGGACGGCTGCTTGCTCAACTGCGAAGCCGGCTTGGACCAAACGGCGGGTGAAGCGGTCGTCAGGTGCCGCCGACCAGATGGCCAGTGTGCCTCCCGTCTTGAGGGCCGCCATAGCCTCCGCTAAGCCCTGAGGCGAATAGAGCCCGTCATTCGCCACCCGGGAGAGCCCATCCGGGCCGTTGTCTACGTCGAGTAGGATGGCGTCGAAGCATCCGTCTGCCTCGCGAATCAGGGTTGCGACATCGCTCTCGACAAGACTTACGCGTGGATCATCCAGACAGCCTGCCGCTAAATTGGCCATCGGTCCCCGCGCCCATTCGATGATCTCGGGCACGAGTTCCGCGACCGTAACCCGCGAGTCGGTCGGGAGCGCCGCCAGTGCCGCGCGCAGGGTGAAGCCCATGCCATATCCGCCGATAAGGAGATGGGGCGCTCCTCGCCAGGGCAGACGTTCAAGCGTCATCGTGGCGAGCGCTTCTTCCGATCCGCTCATCCGACTGTTCATGAGCTCGTTGCGGCCGAGCACGATCATAAAGTCCTCCCCGCGCCTAAACAGGCTGAGATATCCCCCGCCCGGCACAGTGGCTTTTGCAAGTAGTTCACGCGGCTTCATGCTAGTCTCCGGACCAGCTCAAGGTCGGAGAGCGGCCCCCTGCCTGGAGTGGATACCCGCGCCCCGCATCCGACCGATCTCGGCGATCGAATAGCCGCTGAAGGCGATGCCCAGAGCATTCTCGCCCGCGCCGCCATTCGCCGTGGATTGCCTTAAGAACCGTCCGGTCGAGCCTGACCTTGACCGGGCGCGGCCTTGAAGATCGCGAGCGGGGCAGCAACCCATCACCAGCGGTGCATCAGCGTCCCGCCCTTGCATCACTGCGATAGGCGCCCGCGTGCTGGAATGCGCGCTGCACCGGGGCGATCTTGGCCCGGAGCACGTCGAGCGTGACCGGCTGCTGGTCCGATGAAGCATGAACCTTGCCGTCGCTGATCCTTGCCGGCGCTTGCCACGAGACGAACATCTCCGGCCGCGCCACGCCTTGACCGCCGACCAGCAGCGAATGATGCCGGTAGAGGCCGGGGGAGAAATGGAGCAACCATCGGCTTCCTTTCTCCAGCGAGTCCGGGAAGCCGGGCAGAAGCAGCGGCTCATCCATGCCGAAGGAGAGGTTGCCGTCCGGATCCTCTCCGGAGATCAGCCGCTGCTTCAAGGTGTCTCCGACGCGCGCGCTGCCCTTCAGGGTTTCCACGACACGCCAAGTGACGGTGGAACGGTAGCCGTCCTTGGCTGGATCCTTCATGTCGATGTCGACAGGCTCGGCGACCACCACCTGTTCGGCGATGATGGCGCGATTGCCGGGCGTCGACAGCCCGTTCTGTCGGACCCACGCGTCGATCGGATCCGCGCCCGCCCGCTGCAGCGCCGCCACCAGATCGGCATCGTCGATGCCATAAGCCACCAGCCAATGGGCGATGTCGAGCGACTGGGCGCGCGTCGGCTTGTTCGCCGGCCGCATGTTAGCGTTGTTCGGGTCCGGATAGCCGAGTACCGGCGTCGCCGCGACCAGCTCGCGAAGCCGATCAAATCCCGGCCTTTGCTCGTAGCGCTGCATCAACTGCTCCATGCCGATGCCGCTATAGCCGCCGAGGAGCATGGCGTTCTGCAGTTGCAGCCGAGCGAACGCCGGGAAGGTCACCTTGCCCGCGACCGCAGCCGCGGAGAGCGCACGCGGATCGGCGACGCCGGTGACGAGCAGGTGCCCGCCAATGACTTCGCTCTGCACGCTCCCCTGAATACCTGCTGCGTCCAGTTGCGCTTCCAGAGCTGCCTTGGCGGTTTCGAGCTCGCGCCCGCTTCGCGGCACCGTCTGGCTCGTCACGTGCGGCCGCAGTTCGGCCGGAACGAGGCTCGCCAAACGCCCTTGCGGCAGGAGGAAGAGGTGCGCGCTGGCTTCCTCTTCGTTGATCCACATCCCGCCGATCAGGTCGCCATGCTCTGCCAGAAGCTGCGTGCGCAGCGCCTGCAGCAGGGGCACGCGCCTGCGCTCCTCGGCATAGCGCGTCTGCGCCGCGGCGCGGCTTAGCCGATGCTGGTTCATCAGCGCCAGGATACGACTTTCCCGCCGTTGAGCGTCGTAAGCGGCCTGCGGCTCGAAGCCGTTCACCACCCGGTACGGGCCGGGACAGCCTGGAGACTCCCCTACTTTCTCCGCCTTGTTGCGCGCCTCTTCCACTCCCGGCTGCAAGCCCCTCAGGCTCACGCGCTCGCCGACACTGATCCGCACTCCGCTCAGGCGGTCCAGGAGCGATGCCCGCGCCGGGTCGGACAGGTCGAGAGCCACCTCCGCGCCCCACAGCGCGACCCGCGAATCCGTCGCAGTGGTAAGGACGAGGCAGCCGTTGCGAAGCTCCAGCGTCGCGGAAATCGGCGGTACACCGACGAGCGTGCTTATCTGCATGTCGGTGCGGTGTTTGAGCTGCGGGAACGCCTTTACCCGCTCGTCATCAGGACGCCGCGACGGCGGTGCTGGATAGGGAAAGGGTCGAGGCTCCTTCAGCTCGACCCAGGTCGGCAGGACGAACTCGCCGCGAGTCGCTGCGGCGCGTATCGGCGCTGCCTCCTGAGCCAGCTCGAATACCACTTGCCCATGCTGCTCCATCCGGGCGGCCGAGGCCCAGCGGAACCCCCGCTCCGTGAAGATCCTGGTAAGCCGCTCCTGAGTCTCGGTCAGCTCGGCAAGCGTTGGGCCCGGTCGATCCAGCGGCTCGAACAGCGCGTCGCGCGTGTATTTTGCAAGGGTCTTCGCGGCATTGCTGGTGAAGGCAACGACGACACGATAGCGCGGCTGATGCTGGATCCACAGCCCGGCGAATGTGGCGGCCTCTTTCTCGCCAAGCGCCTGAGCAACGGCGCCGATACTGTCCTGCGGAGGCGCCGGCGGAGGTCCCGGTTCCGTCTTAGACCCGACGGCGTCGCGCAGCTGGATCGCCATCCGCCGCTCCGCCTCCTCGACCGGCACGCAATAAGCGCGCGCGTAAAGCGCATTCTCGGCGAACTGGCCCTTGTAGTTCTCGATCCCGGCAATCTCTTCCTTGGTCAGCTTGGGGCAGCTCTCGGCCAGGCTGGGCTGCGCTTGCAAGGCCGGCGCCGGTGCAGCGCTGCCCCCCAGGAGCAACAGCAAACGCAAAAGGCGCATCATCGGCCGTACCTTGTCAGCATTATACTCGCCATTACGCAACATCACCCTGGTGCGGCGTCGTTTGTTAGCCTCTCCGCCGGGCACAACCAGAGGCTTTCTGCGCGCCATAGGTCCTCCGAAACATCTTGTTTTCAGCATATGGCGTGAACCGGCGCCGAACAGAAGTGGCCGCGCCGCCGCGGCTGCCGCCAACGAGGAGGCGGGTCCCGGCTGACGCGGGGCGTGGCCCATCGCCAGATGTTCCGCCGCTATGTCGCTTTCCGCCTTAGCGGAACAGCCGGAGCTCGCCGTAAGAGGATCATCTGCTTTGCGCCTCGCAATGGTAGAAGCCGACAACGCGAGCGAACCGAGCGGAGAGACACACCGAAACGCGAGGTCGGAGAACTGCGTTTCTGTGGGCGGCTCAGGTCAGCAGCGTCGTCCTACTGCCTAGTCTTTTCAAGCCGTAGGCCGCAATCAGCGCGAGCGGGTATAAGGACTTTGCTGGCAGGACCAGTTTAACACAGCTAAGCGCCGGGCATGGCCGACACCAAGGTTGCCAAACGGGCTGATCTGAACGCGGTGCTCAAAACGGCACTGGACGCCGTTGTTGTGATGCGGACTGACGGCACCATCGCTGCATGGAATGACGTGGCGGAACGGACTTTCGGCTGGTCCTTCGATGAGGCACACGGGCGTCGAATGAGTGAGATGATCATTCCCGTTCAGCATCGGGAAGCTCACGAGCGCGGTCTCACCCACTTCCTAGCCACCGGCGAAGGGCCCGTCCTGGACAGGCATTTTGAGATCACCGCATTGAGGCGAGACGGAGAAGAAGTGCCGATCGAACTCTCCATCACGTTCACGCGCCAATTCGACGAACCCATGTTCCTCGGCTTCTTGAGGGACATCAGCGAAAGACAGGCGGCTCACCGGCGGCAAGAGTTGCTTCTCGCGGAGCTCAGCCACCGGGTGAAGAACATGCTGGCGGTGGTCGCCGGGATGGCTCACCAGACTGCGCGAGCGTCTTCTTCCCTGGAAGACTTCGGCGTCGCCTTTTCCGGAAGGCTCCAGGCTCTTGCCAGAGGTCACGATATGCTCACGATCAGCAGCTGGGAGGGCGCGGCCCTCCCGGACCTGGTAGAGGCCCTGCTCGGACCGTACGCGCTCCCCGGGGACATGCGGGCAAGCTTTGGCGGGCCGCCCGTTGCTTTGAATGCGAAACAGGTCTTGAGCCTCAGCATGGTTCTTCACGAGCTTATCACTAACGCCACTAAACATGGGGCCTTCGCCCATGCCGCGGGCAAAGTGGCGGTGAGCTGGAACTGGAGCACGGCGGAAGGGCCCGGCTTGCTTCGCCTGACCTGGAAGGAGCTTGGGATGACTGGGGTCGAACCGCCAAGTCGCAAAGGCTTTGGGCTGAAGATGATCGCCTTGAGTGCGGGCCACGAACTATCGGGCACCGCTGGCCTGGACTGGGAAAGTGATGGCCTTTGCTTCACGCTTGAGTTCCCCGCAGAAGAGCCAAAATCATGATCTCGGCTGTGCTCAGTGGGACGGCCGGGATCCCTCTGCACCTGATGACGAATGCTGAGGACCCATCGAAATCGCGATCGAGCCCGGGGCGGGTCGTGCATGCGGCGTCTCGAAGCAGGCGAGTAGCCATCGTTGAGGACGAACTTCTCGTGGCTTGGACGCTGGAGGCCCTGCTCGAGGACGCCGGCCACGAAGTGATCGGCATGTTTTCCAACGGCGAGGACGCACTTGCCGGTCTCGCAGATCAGGAACTGGACGTCGTCTGCATGGACATCAATTTGGGCAAGGGAATTGACGGCATTGAAACAGCGAGCCAGCTCAGAGCAAAGCAGGCGCCCAAAATCATCTTCATCACAGCTTATGCTGACCCAACCACAGCAAAGCGCGCTCTAGAGGCGGCGCCAGGCGCGATAATGCTCGGCAAACCAGTCTCGGCAGCGACTTTGCAGGACGCAATCGAACGGAGTGGCTTTTCGACGCACTGAGTTCCCGCCCGTACTCTCTGGCCGTGAAGACAGCCAAATCTGAGCTGAGACAAATCGAAGGTAGCCCGTCCGCCCAGGTGGCATGAAGACGGGCAATTCTGCGCTACGTTTCGAGGGGCGGCTTTGTGCTCAGCTGGGGCCGTCTTTATAAGGCTAGCCTTTCCCGGTCGAGCCGAAGCGTGGCAATCAGTCCATCGACGGACCAGTCATACTCTATGGCTCCACCGAGCTGCTTCGATACGCTCCGGTGTACAAGTTTGCTGCCAAAGCCATTTGGCGCAGGTGGCGCCTCGACCGGAGGTCCGCCACGCTCCATCCAGATCAGGGCGAGCTCAGTGTCCGTTGTTTCCGTGGTCACATCCAACGTCCCGGTACCCGACGACAACGCACCGTATTTGAGGGAATTGGTAGCAAGTTCATGAATGACGAGAGCCAGACTGGTTGCCGTGGCCTCCCCAACCCCCATCCGTTCGACGGCGACTCTGATCCGGCCGCTGAAGGCCCCGAGATCATCATAAGGGGCGAGCAGTACCGAAAGGAGATCACCCAATAGTGCGGCCGTGCCCTGTCCGCCCGGCAACGGGCGGACGAGGTCATGAGCTCTGCCCAACGCGCTCAGCCTTTGCGTCAACTCGCGCGCCATGTCGGCCGTGGTCGAGGTTGACCTCGAGGTGATGTGAGTAAGCCCAGTCGCGATTGCCAACAGGTTCTTGACTCGGTGGCTCATCTCACCGGCGAGCAGTTCGTGGCCTTCCTCCGCTTGCTTGCGGCCGGTCACGTCCAAGAAAATCCCGAACATGCTCCTTCCGACGATGCCGACGTCTTCGCCACGGCCTCGAGAAGCAATCCAGCGTGCCTCGCTTCCAAGCATGATGCGGAAGTCGGTTTCATAACCCCCCGCTATTCCTCGCGTTGCCGAGAAGGCCGCGCGCACGCGGTCTCGATCTGCCGGATGAATATGCGCAGACAGCTCTTCGAAGGTGACCCGATCTCTCCATGGCAGCCCCCACAGTTCGAAGCCGCGCTCGTCCATGGTGAAGCTGTCGTCATCGACGTCCCACGTCCAAAGCGCGATTCCGGCCGCCTCGACGGCACGACGAAGATCCTGGGAGGGCCAGCGATGAGGCTGGGACGTAGCGGAAGTCACTCTCGTTGCTCTCCCGAGTAGGCTGCAAAAAAGTCGGATCGAGCCTTCATGGGGTCATTGCGCGCCGATGACAAAGATATCCAAGCTTGGCCCGGTGGACCTGCGACCTCAAGCCCTACGCCCGATGTAGATTATGTTGAACCCGGGTTCATCGCGATACGGATTGTAGAATTCGACCCGTTCAGCCCGGACATCCGTAAGCGCGGCACGCATCGTGGCCAGGAACTCCTGGCTGATCTCGTCCGATGACCAGAGCGCGAAGACGCCACCCGGCCTAAGCTTGCGGATCATCGATGCGATCGCGGATGTCTGGTAAAAGGCGGCACTCGCCTCGTGGATCAGATGTGTCGTCGAGTGATCGATATCGACGAGGATCGCATCCTGGAGTTGTCCCGCCTCATCGCCGAAACCTTCATCCGCTTGTGACAGCGCAAAGAAGTCGCCCTCCTTGAGCGTACAGCGAGGATCGCTCGTCAAAGCTTGGCCGAGCGGCAGCAAGTGCTCACGATGCCAACCAATCACCTCGGGGATCAACTCGATCACCGAAAGATGGGCGACCCTGGGGTCGTCCAAGGCAGCCTTGGCTGTGTAACCCAAGCCCAAGCCCCCAACGACGATCCTGAGCCGGTCACCGGCGACCATGCTCAGGGCAAGTGTCGCAAGTGCTATTTCCCCTTCAACGAACTGGCTCGACATCAAATAGCCCTCGTCGAGCTTGATCTCCCAGATGTCCTTGCTGTCGCGGGTCAGCCGGCGCCTCCGCAAACTCAGCACGCCGATCCGCGTGTCACGGTGATCGATCTCTTCGAACATCGCTGTCATCGGATCTGACCCGTCGGCGTTTGTGTGGGATCACCGAGCCTTAACACTCTGGCCCACCTGCCTTTGCCTCGGCGACTTCGAAGGCAGCTATCCTGTTGCAACTTGCGCGCCGCGGCTGCTGAAGAAGGTTTCGCTTAGCAGAGCTTCATAGATCTTCGATGGCACCGCCTCGTCGTCATCATCGATGACGAAATGGATCTTGCGCCCGTCCCGTATGTCCCTCGTGAGGCCCTCTATCTTGCCTTCGAAGGGGCTGCCGTCCAGGTCTATGAGTTCGGCCCACCGCGCAGCCCCATCAGCCTCGATCACGCCCAGAACCGACCCAGCAATGCGGTCGCTGTCCGCGTCCTCGGCGGACGCGGAGTAGAGGACGCGACCTTCGCCCAGGTGCTCGGCGTCTGAGAACGTGAGCCGCACATCCTCCAGCCGTCCCAAATCATAGGTGCGGATGTTCCGAAGCAACGGCGGCGGGACTTTCTGCGGATCTGCCAAGTGCCGGCCCAGGGCAGCCCAGGAGACTTCGGCAGTCGCGTCTACCGGTAGCAAGCCATCCCGTGGTTGCGCATTTCCACGCTGGAAGAGCACGATCCGGTCATCGTCGAGCGTTAGGGCACCCTCGATATTGAGCCCCGCACCGCAGAAGGCGGCGTTCGCCCTCATCGAATCATAGAAAGGCGCGGCTTCAAGGAATGACGCTTGCAGATCACCGGCTAAGGCATTCTCCGGCACCTCGTCACCTTTGCGGTCGGTAGATGGTCCTGAATCGCTGACCCGGAGGATCCATTCGCATCCCCTGCGCGATCCGGACGAGAATCCGATCAACTCGTGCCCTCCTTCGAAGGGTACCGTGATGCAGGCTTCGAGGTCATACTTTTCTTGCTTGTTTCCCCGCTGCTCGCTGAACACCCGGGCTCCGTGGGGGCTTGGGGGGAGCGGGACTGCCACCACCCGCTGGTCGCCATCGATCAACGCCAGCCAGTTGGCGTCATCCTGGATGACGGCGAGATACTCCCTGAAAGCGCTCATTCCTGAAGCAGCTCGCACATGAGCAGGCCGATCCTCTTGGATCGAAGCTCCCTCCTCGTAGATCATGGCCCGGCTCCCAGTGACCCGCGCCTTGAGTTTCGGGTCGGCATTTGCTCGGAATTGTGGGGTCATCATGCTCCTGTGCTCGAAGGAAGAGCGCGGTGCGATCGATGTTCCACAAACCTTTGATTCGCTGTCTCGTCCCGAAGATGGAAAAGGGGGCGGCCGCTAGTCATGGGAGTTCCGATCCGACCCACACAGGTTCGTGCGCGAGATCTCAAAAGTCCGGCAAATAGTTGAGACTTCAAGAATCAGGTTCAGTGCCGGGCTCTCCTTGCCCGGATGCCTTCTTGTCTGCCTTCGCCTGCGCCTTCTTAGCGGCATCGGCTGCCTTGCTTCTTTCGCGCTCGCGGCGCTCGAAGTCGTAATTTGGTTTGCGTGCCGTGACGGTTGCTCCGAAAGGTTGGTTTGGACATGATGGTCCGAGCCCGTGAATGTCCGATGGAAACACCTAAACCGATTTTCCACCTGCCGCTAGGCTCTGCCCGGCCAGGCGCTGCCTGAACGCGCCGCATCAGCCACCCTTATTTCTTTTTGGCGACCTTTTTGGGGCGGGCACGGCGGCTCTCCGCCACCGACGTGTTCAGCCCATCCTCGAAGGCTAGCTTGCGCCACCGGTCTAGGCGCGCAGGTTCAAGCGTTCCTTGTGCAACGGCGCCTTTGATTGCGCAGCCCGGCTCGTCAGCATGGGTGCAGTTGGTAAACCGGCACTGAAGAGTGATCGCGACAATGTCCTCGAACACCTCTGCAACGCCAGCGGTGACTTCCGACATCTGCAGTTCCCGCATGCCGGGAGTATCCACCAGCCAGCCGCCTCCTTCTGGGCCGAATCCAAGGCGGTGCATTTCTCGAACGGTGGTGGTGTGAAGGCCTTTGCCGTCATCTTCGCGGACAGCCTGCGTTGCGATGCTATCGGACCCCCTCATCGTATTGACGAGAGTCGACTTGCCAACACCCGATGATCCAACCAGCGCGACGGTGTCGCCGACGCCGCAGTAGGCAGCCAGGCGAGCCACGCTCTCAGGCTCGCGCCCATTGATCAGTTCGACCTGCAGCCCTGGCTGAAGTGCGCGCGCCGTCTCGAGAAAGCTCCTGGGGTCCGTCGTTAGGTCGGCTTTAGTGAGCACGAGAACAGGACGCACCCCAACCTCACGTGCAACGACGAGGTAGCGCTCGATGCGGGCGACGTTGAAATCCCGGTTGCACGATGTGACGACGAAAAGTGTATCGACATTTGCGGCAATGAGCTGGAGCCTGCGGTCGTCACCAGGGGCCGGCCGCTTGAACAAGCTCGTCCGGTCCAGAATACGCACAAGGTTCCGGCTCTCCCGGTCCACCAGTAACCAGTCCCCCACGGTGGGTCGGTCTTCAGCCCCCTTGGACACAGGTAGGCTGGACGACAGTGATTCCTCGAGCCCTTCACCCTGGACGGTCACCATCCCGCGATGGACGGACATCACGCGCACAGGTCGGTACCTGCCGTCCTCCTCGGCAGATAATTGATTGCTGAAAAACGGCTTCCAGCCGAGCTGGAGAAGGGTCGAACTGGGTGATTTCATGTTGACGCCACGGCTATAGGTGGTCTCCGCACGTTTAGGCATTCAGATCGACGCATGGCCCGAAAACATCCAAGACATGGTCCGTACGAAGGCTCGCATCAGCAGGATGACGCGCCGGAGGCGGTGATCCTCTGCTGGCTCTGTGGCCGGCCTACTGGCAAGACCACAATATGGCATCATCCCGTGCCAAAAAGCCGGGGCGGGAGTGATGTTGTTCCCATGCACTCCATTTGCCAGCAGACGCTGATCGCTAATTTCAGCAATTCCGAGCTGCAACGCCATGGAATGGATGTGGATGGCCTACTGGCCAACCCCAACGTGCGCAAATTCGTCGATTGGGTGGCGAAAAAGGAGCCCGATTTCACCGCCGCCACGGCGAAGAAGCAACGCTGATGAGACAGCGCATTGGCTCGGGCGCCGGAAAGGTTCTGACTGATATCGCAGCGACCTGATCTAGCGCCCCTGATCGCCGGCTGAGCCGCTCTTCTTTCGCTTGTGATCAGCGAGCAAGACATCGATCTCGGCTATCCGTAGCCGTTCTGGCGTGTCCCGCGCGAGGCCCTTCAGCCGACACGCGGCCCACAGACTTTTTCGCTCGGATTCAAGCGCCTTCATGTACAGGTCAGCCATTCGTTTTCCCTAGCTCGTCCGTCCTACACGGGATAGCCGATGTTGGAGCGCATTGCTCGCGTATGGCGGCCCGACGGACCTCCCTGCGAGCTCTAGACGGCACCCTTCTTCACCTGCGCCTTTGCGTTCTCATTCACGAGCGCTCGTTCAGCCGTATCGGCTGCGCCCCGGGCCATTGCCTCCCAGGACGTTGCCGATCTCTCGTGCATCTCGCGACGATTGGCGAGGCTGGTGTCGGCCGCTGCGGCACGATGAGCAGCGGCCTGAGCTAAAAAGTCTTCTTCGGTCATAGCGGTCCCGAAGCACGCATGTCGCAAATTGAAAAGCCCCAGCCGTTTCCGGCCGGGGCTTGGTGGTGATCAGCGGGGGGGGGGGCTGACCACCGGGGGGGGGTGCGGGTATACCCTTGATCCTCAAGGAAAGTTCCAAAGAAAGAGCGCCCCGGAAGCTGAGTTCGGAGGCGCTCCGCCGAGAGGCAACCTGATTAGGGCGCCTCTCAGCCCCCAGCAGCGACATACCGAGATTCACCCACTCGAAAAGGGCGCCCCTATGAAGGCACGGCTCCGACGTGAGCCAGTCCCACGTCCAGACTGTTGCTAACCAATGGCAGCTATCGGGATCGGCGGCGGGCGCCGGAATTGGGGGTATAGCCTGCCTGGCAGCCGCTTCGGGATGCCCCGTGGGTCTCGCCGGAGCCGTTCGCCCGCGCTACGAAGCGGTGTGGACTTTCGACTGCACCCCGACATCGATCCTGCGCAGGCTCGCAGGAAGTACGAGGCCGACGGTTTCGTTCAGTTGCAGCCGTTCCTCCATTCCGAGTCAGCCCTCGCGCTACGAGACCACCTGCTGGGCCGGGAAGACTGGACGCTCGCCCTTCGAACGGCGGCAAAGGCCGAGTTGAGCTTCGACCAAAATGCGCAAGCCAAGCTCGGCGCGCAAAGATCGCGGGGTTCAGCAAATCGGCCGAGCCCTTCGACACGGAAGGGTTTCGATACGCCTACGACCGGATCAAAGCCGTCGTTCACCAGGACCAGATTGCCGAGCGCGACACCGTGCTGGGAGCATTCTCCGCGTTCATGTCCAGCGCGCCGGTCATCAGCTTATTCCGGGCACTCACCGGGAGTTCGGAGATCGACTTCGCCGACGTGCAGGCGACCCGCTACCGCGCCGGGCACTTTCTTACCGAGCATCACGACAAGCGCGAAGGGAGCCGCCGAATCGCGGCTTATGTGCTCGGGCTTACCGAGACCTGGCGGCCGGAATGGGGTGGTCTCCTCCTGTTCCACAAGAACGGCGACGTATCGCGCGGCCTTATCCCCCGCATGAACAGCCTCAGCCTGTTCGCTGTCCCGCAGGACCACAGCGTCAGCCTGGTTGCGCCGTTCTGCCCGCAGCCGCGCCTGTCGATCACCGGCTGGTTCCGGCCGGGCGAATGAAGCGGCGCCGGCTGTTCATGCCGCCAGCAGGTTCACTCCGTCACTTCGGGAATGCAAGCTTCCAGGGTGCATACGAGCCCGGCCGGTTCGAACGACATGCGGACGGTGCCGCGAAGCTCGGACGCCAGTCCGCTCTCAAGTAGCCGGGTCCCGAAACCGCGATTCGTAGGCGGCTTTACTTGCGGACCCCCACGTTCGCGCCACTCGATCCGGAGTACATCCCGATCGACATTCCAACGGACCGAAACCCTGCCCTTTGCTGTCGAGAGGCTCCCATATTTGAGAGCGTTCGTGGCGAGTTCGTGTATGGCCATCGTCAGCGAAACTGCGGTCTTCGGGGGAAGCAGCACCCGAGGGCCGGCGATCTCCACTCGATCGTTGCTCACGCTGACCGGGCGCACGGCATGTTCCACGATTTCGTCCAGCGACGCCGCCTCCCACCGCTGCTCCGTCAGCACATCGTGAGCGCTGGACAATGCAGCAAGCCGTCCCTCGAAGGCACTGCGCGCCTGCGCCACGTCGGCATCCTGCTTGAACGTTTGCTGCGCCAGCGCCTGGATGATGGCGAGGGTGTTCTTCACTCGGTGGTTGAGTTCATGGATGAGGAGTCGTTGATGCTCCTCCTGGCGCTTGCGCTCGGACACGTCGGTGAACGTGCAGACGGCGAGTTCGGTCGAACCATCGGAGCCCATCACGGGCGTGGCGGCCACGGACAGGAAGGTCAGCGTTCCGTCACCGCGCCGATAGCTGATCTCTTCCGCGCAGACGGTTTCTCCCCGCAGGGCCCGCGCGGTCGGGTAATCCTCAGGGTTGTACGGGGCGCCTTCCGCGTGGATCGCCCCATAGGATCCATATTCCTCGATCCTCGCTCCCAGCACCGGATGCCCCATCAGATCTTCGGCAGCGCGATTGTAGGTGACGATTTCTCCGTCCGAGACCTTCGCGATAATGACGCCGATCGGCATCTGCTCGACGACAGCGCGAAAGCGCTCCTCGCTTTCCTTCAGGGTCTTGGCCGTCTGCCGCTCCCGCTCTCGGGCGGCAACCAGGCCTCCCGTGGCGATCGCCATGAAGCCGCTGATGCCGAAATAGGTCAGGAGACTGATGATCTCGCGGCTTCTTTGTATGCGAAACGAGCGCAGCGGTTCCAGGAACAGATACCATCCCGCGATTCCGCATAGCAGAGCGGTCAGCAGCCCGGGCCTGGTGCCCCACATGAACGCGACCAGGATGGCCGCCGGGAAGAAGGTGATGAACTGGATACCGGTGACATAGTCATCGATCGCCAGGCGAAGCCCGACCGCGGCGCCGGCAACGAGGACCGCGCCCACATATCCTGAAGCTCGGGAACGCTTCACTTCACCCTACCATTGTCCCTCGCCGACGACGCCTGCCGATAGTCGGCTGATATGTGCCGGAACATCGGGACGGAAGTGAAATACGCGCTGCGTGTGCGCTATCGGAAACAGGCTGGCCAGCCTCGCGCGGAGGTCAGAAGCTTTGGGGGCTGAGAACGGCTGCAGGTCATGACAGGCTTCGCGCCGGCCGCAGAGTGGTGCGACGGATAACGGCCGCGTCGACGGCGCGGCGGCTGAACAGCAGCGGCTGCATCTCGCCGCGGGCCCAAGGGCGGTAATGGTCGCGATAGTGCGGCGAGCGCGGATCGTTGGACTGGCCGGGAAGATTGAGCATCAGCGAATTGTCCCACGCTCCGACGTCGATCACCTGAAGGTAGCTGGCGCCGCTCGTCGTCTGCCAACTCGCCCCCTCGCGGAGACCGCGCGCCATGACGGTGTAGGCGTCGCCCCCCGATCCTTCGCCCTCGATCGCCGGAAAGGCCGCGGCGATGGCGGGAATACGTGACAGCGGATGCGCGATGCGCACCTGATGCAGCGTGCCCCAGCGCCAGGCGGCGGGCTCGGGACCGAGCCGCTCGCGCGCGCCGTTCCAGGCGGCGACCAGGGCAGCATCGAAGATGGCGTCGCGGGTCCGGGCCGGGTCGGCGCCCAGCCGCCTGTCAGGGCGGGCGAGCAGCTCAAGCAGCACCGACGGCGCGATGTCGGTGACGAGCGGGCGCGCCCGTTCCGGCACGATCGCGGCGAGCATGCGGTCGCCGAGCTCACGCCACAGCAGCTCGAACAGGGCGGCGGGCGCGCTGCCGGCCTCGATCCGCGCATCCCATCCACGCAGCATCGCGATCGCCGGCTGTGCGCCCTGCGAACCGCGCATGGGGAGTAACGCAATCAGCTGCCGCGCCGGCGTCGACAGGGTATCGTGTTGAAGCGCGACGCTGTCGGCCAGGCTGTGCTTGCGCTGCGCCGACAGCACGTCGACGATCCGGTTGTAACGATATGGCTCGCGAAACGAGAAAGCGGGTATCCGCTCTCGCGGCCAGCCTGCCGGAAGATTGTTCTGATTGGCGGAGGCGAACCAGCCCTTGGCGGGATTATACTCGCTCGGCAGCGCGCGAAAGTCGCGCATCCCGGTCCAGTCGTAGCGGCCATCGCCGGGCACAGGCAGCAGCCCCTCGCCCCGGCGCCGAACCGGAATGAAGCCGATCACCTGCCAGCCATGATTGCCCTCCACGTCGGCATAATGGAAGTTGGTCGGCGATGGGTGGAAGCGGAAGGCGTCGCGCAGGCTTGCCCAATCCCGCGCCAAATTGATCGCGATCATCGCGAAGGCGCCGCTGGCGCCGGGCTGCAACTCTACTGCGGCAAGGGCGGTGGCGCGTCGCTTTGCCGGATCGTGGGAGATCACCGGCCCCTGAACGGCGTAGCGCAAGGTGGCGATCGTCGGCGCCTTCCCTTTCACCGGTATCGAGACGTCGATCTTCTCGAAACGCCGCCAACCGCCGGCGTGTCGATAACGCTCGGGATCCTCCGGATGCAGCTCCAGGATGAAGAGGTCCTCCTGGTCGATATGGAAGTTCGTTCGGCCGAACGCGAAGCGGTCCGTATGCCCCTGCATGATCCCCGGCAGTCCCGGCGCGCCGCCGCCGATCACGTCGAGGCCGGGCGCGCTGAGATGCGCGACGTGACGCGGGCCGAAACCGCCGATGCCGAGATGCGGATCGTTGGCGAGGATCGGCCGGCCGGTTGCGGTTCGATTCGGCGCGATCGTCCATGCGTTGCTGCCGGCATTTGCGCGCGCGTTCATGCGTGCGACCGGATCGCGCGGGGCAAGCAGTTCGAGCGGCATGCCGCCAAGCGCCAGCACGCCCAGATCGGCCTCCGACACGCTTTTAGGGTCCAGTCCCTCGGGCACTCGCATCGTCCATGCCGGGCGAAGCGGCGCCATGACCTGGTCGAGTTCGAGCAGCCCGATGGCCGCTAACTGGGCGCGGCGGACCTCGTCCTCGACGGTCCCGCCGATTACGGAGCCACGCGAGCGAACCAGGTCCCGCAGGTCCCACCTGAGGGGTGCGACGCGCAGAATGCCGTATTCCAGGGGCAACAGCGCAGGTTCGGCGAGCACCTCGTCGATGCGCGCATTGATCCCGGCCACATAAGCGCGCGCGCAGGCCAGGATGTTCTCGGGCACGACTGCCAACTCCGCGTCCAGATCGCCGCGAAAATGGAGCAGCCGCGCCCGCGCGTCGTGGCTGGCGAAATCGGCTCCGAAGGCTTCCGCCATCCGGCCCATTTCGCGCCGGTACGAGAAGTCGATCTGGAACAGCCGATCGCGGGCGACAACGTACCCCTGACCGAAGAAGGCATCCGGGATCGAGGCGGCGCGGATGTGGGGAACGCCATAGGGGTCGTCGACGATCTCCACGGGAGCGGACAGGCCAGCGGCGGATACCTGGAGCGTAGGCGATAGCGCCGTGTGCCCTGCTTGGCGGCAGCCCGTGGTCGGGAGCGCCAGGGTGGCGGCCGAGCCTAGCAGGAACGATCGGCGGCTGAGCATCGGCATATTCCCCTGGGGTGCGGCGACAAGCTACCTTTGCGCCGAAGGATGCGCTCCATTGAACCGCTCGACCGGCCATAGATACAGGCTATGGCCACGCCATAATCTGCGTCTATGACCTAGCAAAGCAATGGTACCGCAGGAGCCATTGACGGTCATCGGCGCGGCCCGGCACGTTCCGCTGAGACCATGCGAAAAAAACCGGCGCGAAAGATGCCGGGCATGCAATAACAAGCGAGAGGGCGGCGGGCATCCAAGCAAGCAGGAGGCCGGGCCACGTAAGGGGACCAACATGAACAATCGATCGACGCTTGGACGCGGCAAGAGCGCGTTCCTGGCCTTCTCCAGCCTGGCTGCGCTTGGAATGGCCAGCGGCGCTTTGGCGCAAACGGTGCCGGCCGATGCAGATGAGCCAGCCGAGACGGTCGCCGCGGACGCAGGCCAGGCGCCCGCCGAGGATGCCGATCAGAGCATCGTGGTCACCGGCACGCGCATCGTTCGCGACGGCTACCAGGCCCCGACCCCGCTCACCGTGCTGACGCGCGAGGACATCGAGAATACGTCGCCCAGCAACAACGTTGCCGATTTCGTCAATCAATTGCCCGCGCTCGCCGGATCGACCCGGCCGTCCAACTCGCGGCTCAACCTAAGCAGCGGCCAAGCGGGCATCAACGCGCTCAACCTGCGCAACCTGGGCGAGGTCCGCACGCTGGTCCTGCTCGACGGGCGGCGTTCGGTCGCCTCGACGATCACCGGGCTGGTCGACGTCAACACGATCCCGCAATTGCTCATTGACCGCGTCGAGGTGGTCACGGGCGGCGCTTCGGCAAGCTACGGCTCGGACGCCGTCGGCGGCGTCGTCAACTTCATCCTCAACAAGAAATTCACGGGCCTGACGGTTCAGGCCGACAGCGGCATCACCACTTATGGCGATGCGTTCAATTACTCGGCCGGCGTGGCTGCAGGCCTGTCCTTTGCGGATGGCCGCGGACACTTCATCGTCAGCGGCGAGATCGCGCACCGCGACGGCATCTTCCAGGTGGACCGCGAGTGGAACCAGCGAGGGATCGTCCGGATCACGAACCCGGCCTATAATGCGACGACGAACAACACCGTCCCGCAATTCCTGGTCCGGAGCGAGGTCGGGCCGACCAACTCCACCCCAGGCAGCATCATTCTGAATTCCGCCGGCGGCACCGCGAACCGCCTGCGCGGCATTTACTTCGGCCAGGGCGGGTCGGTGAACCAGTTCCAGTACGGCGCGCTGACCTTTCCATCCCCCACCGGCGCCTCCCCGCCGACGCTCACGCAGGGCGGCGATTGGCGGATCAACGATTCCGGGCGCCGCATCGGCCTTGACCCGGAAGATGATCGTCATGGCGTCTTCGGACGGCTCAGCTTCGAAGTCACTGACGACGTCGAGCTGTTCGCCGAGGCCTCGTACAATTGGCAGGAGGTGTTCTTCAATTCTGGCCCAAATCTCGCGTCGACCACGACCACGCCGAACCGCAACAATGTCGGTACCGGTGCTGCGGGGGCCAGCACGCTCGCGCCCGATAACGCTTACCTCCTGCTGGCGCTCGGGCCGCAACAGCTTGCCGGGATCACCGCCGTCACGATCGGCACCACCGCGGCCGACCTTCCATTCCGTGTCGCGAACAACGTGCGCAAGGTGCAGCGCTATGTTCTCGGCGCCCAAGGCGAGTTCGACCTGTTCCGTGGTCCGGCGCGATGGGACGTATTCGGACAATATGGACGTGCCGATCTGCACGAGCAGCTGCGCAACATCATGCATACACAGCGGACCGCGCAAGCGGTTGACGCCGTGTTCTCGGTGCCGGGCAATACCTCCAGCCCGATCGTCTGTCGCATCAATGCCGACGCAAACCCCAGCAACAATGATCCCAATTGCGTGCCGCTCAATCGGCTGGGGATTGGCGTCGCGAATCCGGCGGCGATCGACTACATTCTCGGCGATCCCTTTCGCGACCAGGTTATCGAGCAGTTCGTTACGGGCGCGAACCTGTCGTTCACGCCGTTCGCAACTTGGGCTGGCGACGTGAGCGTCGCGGTCGGCGGCGAATATCGCGAGGAGAAGATCAGGGGCTTCGTTCCCGCCGAGTTTCAGCCGGTGATCACACCCAATCCGACCGGAGGTATCACGACCCTGAACGCCTGGTCGGTCGGCAATTACCTGCCGAGCAAGGGCCGATACGACGTAAAGGAAGCTTATCTCGAGACGGTCGTGCCGCTGGGCTTCGGGCTTGAATTCAACGGTGCAGTACGCGCCACGGAATATTCGACGTCCGGCTATGTCACCACCTGGCGGGCCGGCGCCACGTGGCAGCCGATCGACGACATCCGGTTCCGGGTCACTCGCTCGCGGGACGTTCGTGCTCCGAACCTCAACGAGCTGTTCCAGGCGGGTTCGTCGAACACCGACGCGGTACGCAACCCGTTCTTCGTTCAAGGCCAGCAGAACCCGGGGCCGGGTTCCCTCGTTTATGGCTCGAGCATTTCCTTTTCGGCAACCGCTACGGGAAATCCGAACCTTCGCCCGGAAAAGGCCGACTCATTCAACGTCGGCGCCGTCGTCTCGCCGCGTTTCCTGCCCGGCTTCAGTGCCTCGGTCGATTATTTCCGCATCGAGATGGAGGACGTCATCGACTTCCTCACCGCGCAGGACATCGTCGATCGGTGCTTCGAGGGCATCCAGGAATATTGCGACGCCATCACCCCTGATCCGAACAGTTCGGCGCGTATCCTTTTGCGCAATCAGCCGTTCAACTTCGCCAGCCGGCTCGTGCGCGGGGTAGACTTCGACGCGTCCTACCGCCGGCCGCTGGAAACCTTCTTTGCCGGCGCCGATGGCAGCATCGCGCTGCGCGGCGTGGCCACACGCTACATCGACAACATCATCGACACCGGTATCGCGAACGTCGTGCCGCTCAATACGGTCGGCGTGAATGGCGGCCAGTCCAGCACGCCCAAGTGGATCTATCGCTTCAGCGCAACCTACGACGCGCCAAGCTTCTCGATCACCGGAGTGGCACGCGGCGTGAGCGCGGGCAGATATCGGGCCGACCAGATCGAATGTCAGACCGGCTGCCCGGTTTCGACAACGCAGCGCCCGACGACTGACGACAACACCGTGTCCGGTGCGTTCTACGTCGATCTGAACCTGACCTCGAAGTTCAACGCGCTCGGTCGCGGCGACGGGGAGTTCTTCGTCAACGTCACCAATGTGTTCGACGCGGACCCGATCATTCTTCCCGAAACCGGCCTCGCGGCGAACAGCACCTACAGCGATCTGCTCGGGCGGGCTTTCCGGGTCGGCATTCGGCTGCGGACGCGGTAAGCCACCAGCGGAAACGCCGCACGAACCTAGGCCTGCCATTTGACTGAAGCCGTGCCGATTGCTGCGTCCACCCCCGTGGTGCCACGCGGCTTCGGGCGGCAGGCG